>NZ_JBIASZ010000009.1:33014-340029 GCF_042891345.1 Streptomyces sp. NPDC001903 | reverse complement strand
GCGCGCTCGCGGCGTTGTCGTCGGTCGACGACGCGAGCGTCGCCTCTCTCCTCCGCCTTGCGATCGCACGCGCCAGACCCCGCCGGCCCCGCCCTTGCGGGCGGACGAAGCTACTTTGACGACACCCCCTAGCGGCGGCCGCCCAGCTTGACCCACTTCGCCGTGCTCGGCACGCCCTTGGCGTCGAGTAGGAACAGCATGTAGTACCCGGGCGGGGCGTCCGCCGCGCCCGGAGGTGTCCGGAGCCCGATCGCAGAGCCCTGCACGCCCGTGATCGGGAGCTCCAGATGGCGCTGGCTGGTGTTCACGGCGTGCGTGACGGTCGTCGGCGCGAGGAGCACGGCGCGCCTGACCGCGGCGGCCGTGGAGCTGCGCACCTCGAACCCGGATCCGTAGCCCAGCTCGCCGCCGGGCACCCGGTCCAGGGCGGGCCGGCTGCCGCTCCGGTGCAGGTACGCGGGCTCGTACAGCTCGATGCTGCCGTCCATCTCGTCCTTGATGTCGGGGTCGTTGGCGATCTGCTGGAGCTCGTCGCCGGTCACCATCATCCGGCCGTCCGGCAGCACCAGGGCGTTGGAGTGGTAGCCGCGGGGCAGCCGTTGCGCCGGCCCGAGCTTCCAGTGCCCCTCGGCGTCGCGCAGTTCGATCTGCCGGTAGGAGAGGTCGGCCTTCGGGTTGAACGGCCCGTGCCCGTAATCCCGGGTGTCCAGGGCGCCGTTCACGGTGAGCAGCGTGCCGTCCGGCAGGATCAGCGTGTCGTCCTGCGTGCGGCCGAAGGCCCGCGGCTCCTCGGTGGTCCACCGGCCGCCGGACAGCCGGTAGGTGTTCGGGTCGTGCGGATCGCCGCCCAGCACCAGCACGGAGTCCGGGCCGCGGAAGCCGGCCGGCAGCGGTACGGCCGATCCGTAGCCCCGGAAGTCGGCGGGCCGCCGCGGCAGATCGGTGCGGGTCTCCTTGACCGGGTCGAACAGCCACTGCTGATCGGCGTCGCGGCCGAGCCCGTAGACCATGCCGTCGCGCAGCGAGAAGAGGTGCGGGTAGTCGTTGCGGAACGGGGCGTCCGCGCGGAGCCGCTCCGCCGCGAGCCCGACGGGGATGTCGTACGTCCGCCAGGGCACGGGATGGCGCAGCGCGGGGAAGCGCTCCACGACCGGGGTGGGGGTGCCCGTACCCCGCTCGGACTGGCCGGACATGATGATCTGGCGCCCGTCCGCCCCCGTCACGACCGAGGGGTACCAGCGGCCGACGGCCATGTCCTTGTTGCGGAACCAGGTTTCGGTCCACGGGTCGAACACGAAGGACAGCTTGGCGCCGCTGCCGCCCTTGCCGCCGGTGTTGCCGCCGAAGACCCCGACCATGCCGTTGGGCAGGAAGGCGTGGCCCGCGCAGAAGAACGGCGCGGGGCGGGGCGTGTACGTACCGTCCGGCATCAGGACGGTCGGGGGCTCGACCTTCTTGAACGCCCGCGCCCCGGTGCCCTTGGCCGGGTCCCAGAGGAAGGCGCGGCCGGCGTTCGTCGGGCCGATCCGGTCGGTGGGCCCGGTCTCCTTGGTGGGGTTGGTCTCGACGCGCTCGAAGGAGAAGAGCAGCACCTTTCCGGTGGGCAGCAGCGCGGTGTGGACGCCGAAGTCCGGGGAGGGGAAGAAGTCCGTGAAGCGGCCGAACCGCTCGGCGGGGAAAGGGGTGTTGGTCTGCTGCTGCGAGGCCTTGAGGGCGGCCAGGCTCTCGGTGCGCTTCGACTGGGGGTACTCCTTGGGGCCCTTGACCGCGCTCCGCCGCTGCGCGTGGGCCCGGGCGTGCTCCTCGCCGATGACGGCGGCCTCGTCGGGATCGGCCGCGGCCGTGAAGGCGCGGCCGTCGGCGTGGTGGCGTCCCGGCGGGGATTCGTGCCCGGGGGCCGCTGCCGCGAAGGCGGTCGGCGCGGTGGCGGTGAGGGATGCGAGGGCGGCGGCCACGGCCACGCATGCGGACAGCACGGCGGAGCGCCGTACGAGCGGACCGGGTGGACCGGGCAGGCCGGACAGGCCGGGCATGGGCTCTCCTCCGTCGACGGGAGGCCCATCATATGAAAAATGCCATTTTTAGTGCGGAATGGCGCGAGTGGGGCGGGTGAAGGCGGGAAGTGTGGGCCGTTCGGCCGCGGGATCCGGTGTGCTGAATCGTTTCTCCGGTGAATCGGCCCGTCCGACCGGGTGAGGGTGCGTACCCGGTCGCGCTCGGCGTCCACCCGTGGCGGCTATCCATGGCGACGTGATCAAGCCACCTCGCACCACCCGCAAGGCTCGCGCCGCACTGACCGCCGCCGCCGTGACCGGATGCCTCGTCACGCTCTCCCCGTCGGCCGGGGCCACCGCCTCCGCCGTCGCCGCGCCCCCGGGCCGGGTGGCCGTCGACGTCGCCTCGGTCAACGGCTCGGGCTGCCGCCCGGGCAGTGCCGCCGTCGCCGTGGCCCCCGACAACTCGGCCTTCACCGTCACCTACAGTGAGTACGTCGCCTCGGCCGGCGGGGGTGTCGCCGCCACCGAAGGCCGCAAGAACTGCCTCCTGTCCCTCCTCGTGCACGTCCCCCAGGGCTACACGTACGCCGTGTCCCACGTCGACTACCGGGGCTACGGCAAGCTGGAGCCGGGGGCGACCGGTACCCAGAAGGCCAGCTACTACTTCCAGGGCATGAGCCAGACCGCCAACCGGACCCATCAGTTCCACGGCGAGCTGAACGACAACTGGCAGGTGACCGACACCACCGGCATCGAGGCCCTCGTCTTCGCCCCCTGCGGGGAGCAGCGCAACTTCAACATCAACACCGAGCTGCGCGCGGACGTCGGAACCTCCGACAAGAACAAGACGAGCTACATGACCGTCGACTCCACGGACGGCAGCATCAGCAGCGTGTACCACTTCTCCTGGAAGCAGTGCCCGGTCCGCCGCTGAGCCGGCCGCCGGTCCCGGGGCGCCCCGAGCGGCGGCGGCGATCCGCCCCCGCCGCTCGCGGGCGCCCCCCGCTGTTCACGCGGCCTTCGCCGCCCCGGCCCGGTAGCGCCCCGGCGTCGTCCCGAACTCCCTGCTGAAGGCGTGCGAGAAGGCGTACGGCGTGCCGTACCCGACCCGGCGGGCGATCGAGCCCAGCGGGTCCGGGGTGTCCCGGAGCAGGGTGGCGGCGTACGTCAGCCGCCACCACGTCAGGTACGCCATCGGTGGGCGGCCGACCAGCGCGGTGAACCGGCGCGCCAGCGTGGGCCGGGAGACGCCCGCCTCCGCCGCGAGGCGCTCGTTGGTCCACGGCGCGGCCGGATCCGAGTGCAGCGCCCGCAGGGCGGCCGCGGCGACCGGATCACCCAGCACGGCCGACCAGGCTCCGTCCGAACCCTCGGCCATCCAGGAGCGGATCATGTAGACGAGCAGGAGGTCGAGCAGGCTGGGCACCGCCATGCAGGCCCCCGGCCGCTGATCGGCCAGCTCGCCGCCCAACAGGGTGATCGCCGCCCGCAGTTCGGGGTGCGAGCCGACCCGGTTCGGCAGGTGGACCACCTTCGGCAGCTCCAGCATGAGCGGATGGACCCGGCTGCGGTCGAGCCGGTACTTGCCGCACAGCATCTCCACCCCGCCGAGGGCGTCATCCCCGGGCGTGCCCGGCAATGCGCCTCCGGGCAGGGACTCGAACGGCACGGCCCGCGCCACGGCGGCCGCGTCGGCGGGGGAGTCGGCGATCACGTGTCCCGTGCCGTGCGGCAGCAGCACCGCGTCGCCGGCGGCGAGGGATGTCGGCGGGCCGCCCCCGTCGGGCAGGAGCCAGCAGCTGCCCTCCAGCACCACGTGGAAGCCGGCGCCGTCGTACGGGGCGAAGCGCGCGCACCAACTCCCGCGCACCCTGACCCGGTTGGAGGACGGCTGTCCGATCCTCACGGCCGCGATGGCGTCGCTCACCACATCCATGGGGACAGGGTAGCGCGCGGGTACCAAGGATGAGACGTTCGCGTATTTCGATGAGCCGGACGGGCATTGAGAGGCTCAACCGCCCTTCGTAGACTCGATGTCATGAGCAACGAGAACGAGCAGGGCACACAGGGCACACAGGGCGCGCGAAGCAGGCAGAGCATCGTGCTGGGGGACGTCGAGGTCACCCGGGTCGTCGAATGGCAGGGCCCGCTCGGACCCGCGCGCGGCCTCGTACCGCAGGTCGGCGCCGAGGTGTGGAAGGAGAACGAGGAGTGGCTCTCACCGGACCACTGGGAGGCCGACACCGACCGGGCGGTCCTCGCCCTCCAGACCTGGGTCCTGCGCAGTGGCGGCAAGACCGTCCTGGTCGACACGGGCGTGGGCAACGGGCGGGAGCGGCCGGGGTCGGCGCTCTTCCACCGGCGGGAGGGCGATTTCCTCGGGGAGCTGGAGCGGGCGGCCGGAATCCGGCCGCAGGACGTGGACATCGTCGTCAACACCCATGTGCACGGCGACCACGTCGGCTGGAACACCGTGGCGCAGGACGGCGGTTGGGTGCCCGCCTTCCCCAACGCCCAGTACCTCGTCCCGGCCGCGGACGACCACTACTTCGGGCCGGCCAACGGATACGGCGGTGGCGCCCGGGAGGACGACCGGCTGATCTACGAGGACAGCATCGCCCCCGTCCACCGCACCGGGCAGGTGGTGCTCTGGGAGGGCGCCCACCGCATCGACGAGCACCTCACCCTGGAGTCCGCACCCGGACACACCCCGGGGTCCTCCGTGCTGCGGCTGGCCTCCGGCTCCGACCGGGCCGTCTTCGTCGGCGATCTGCTGCACAGCCCCGTGCAGATCCTGCAGCCCTCCTGCAACAGCTGCTTCTGCCTGGATCCCGCACAGGCCGCCGCCAGCCGCCGCCGCATCCTCGAACGCGCCGCCGACCGGAACGAGTTGCTCGTACCGGCCCACTTCGGTGGAGCCGGGGCACTCGAAGTGCACCGCCGGGGGCAGGACTTCACCGTCGGGGCGTGGGCCTCTCACCGCGAGGTCGGGTAGGCGGACCCGGGTACGGGCGGCGCGGGCGCCGGCCGGGGCCGGGCCGCCGCGACCCGGAGGATCCGCAGGGCGAGCTGGACCTCGAGCGCCCCGGCCGGGGTGTTCCAGTCCTCGCCCAGGATCTGCCGCACCCGGTCGAGGCGCTGCACCACGGTGTTGACGTGCACGTGGAGCGCGTCCTTGGTGCGGGCCAGGCTGGAGCCGTGCGCGAAGTACGCCTCCAGGGTGCGGACCAGTTCGGTCCCGCGCTGAGCGTCGTACGCGATGACCGGCCCCAGCACCCGGTCCACGTACGCGCCCACGTCCGCCCCGTCGCCGAGCAGCACCCCGAGGAACCCGAGGTCGGGCAGGCCGGCCCCGCCGCCCGTGTGGCCGAGGGCGTGCAGGGCCTCCAGGCAGCGCAGCGCCTCGGCGTAGACGCCCGGCAGGCCCTCCGGACCGGCGGCGGGTCCGGCGGAGCCCGCGGTGACCGGGGCGCCCAGGGCTTGGCCGAGCTCCGCGGCGAGGGACCGGGCGAGCGGGCCCGGGTCGTCGGTCGGGGCGAGGAGGACGACGCGGCCCTCGTGCAGCCCGGCCAGGCCGCGCTGGGCGCGCGCGTGCCGGGCGGCCTCCGCCGCCAGCCGGGACCGCAGCGCGGCGTCGCAGTGGAGCACCACGAGGGCGTGCGGGCGGGCCAGGTCCACCCCGAGCTTGCGGGCCCGGATCGTCCGGCTGCCGGTGTCGCGGACGCGGCCGGGGGCCGCCGGAGCCAGCAGGTCGCCGAGCAGCTCGCCGCGGACCCGGTCCTCGGCGTGGGCGATGGACCGGCGCAGCAGGAGCAGCAGCGCGGTCACCAGTCCGGCCCGCTCGAACAGCCGCCGCTCCGTGTCGGGCAGGTCGCCGCGCCCGCCGAGGGTGATGCTGCCCAGCAGCTCCGGCCCGGCCAGCACCGCGCAGACCCAGATGCCGTCCACGGCCACGGCCCGGCCGCCGGAGCGCGACGCCGCCAGCGCGTGGGCCGGCGGGCCCGCCGGCGGCCCGGCCGGATCCGTACCGACCCGCGCGAGTTCGGCCCCGTCGGCGTCGCGCACGACCAGGCTGCCGCCCAGCAGCGCGGCGACCTCCCGGGCGACGTCGGCCACGTCGCCGCCGCGCAGCACGAGCCGGGTGAGCCGGTCGTGGGTTTCGGCGGCGAGCCGCATGGCCTCGCTCTGGGCGCGGGCCGTCTCGGTGGCGACCCCGAGCTCCACGAGGGCGGTGCGGGTCTCTTCGAGCAGCCTGGCGCCGTCGATGGCGACGGCGGCATGGTCGGCGAGGGAGGACAGCAGGGCGACGGCGTCGGGCGCGAAGTCGCGGACCGCCCGGTCGGCCGCGTACAGCACCCCGATCACGCGGGTCCCGACGCGCAGCGGGACGCCGAGGATGCCGCGCAGGCCCTCCTCGCGGACCCCGTTGTCGATGGTGTCCGTATGCCGGAAGCGGTCGTCGGTGCGGTAGTCGGCGCTGGCGTACGGGCGGGCGGTCTGGGCGACGAGGCCGCCGAGCCCCTCGCCCATGCCGAGCCGCAGCTGCTGGAAGGCGGCCGACACCGAGCCGTCGGTGACGCGCATGAACGTATCGCCGACGACCGGGTCGTTGAGGGTCAGGTACGCGACATCGGTGCCCAGCAGCATCCGGGCCCGGTGGACGATGGCCCGCAGCACGGCGTCGAGGTCGCGCAGGGCGGCGAGGTCGCCCGCCGTGTCGAACAGCGCCGTGAGCTCGGCCTCGCGCCGGCGGTGCTGGTCGAGGGTGCGCCGGATGTCCAGCGCCACCCGGGTGGCCTCCTCCACGAGGGCCTGCTCGGCGGGGCCCGCCGCGGCGGCACGGGCGTCGGCGGCGGGCCGGGCGAACTGCTCGACCGGCGCGCCGCGGCGCAGCAGTTCGAGCAGTTCGAGCAGGGGGGATTCCCTCGGGGAGGTCATGGCGGCATTCTCCCGTGGCGGGACGGCCCGTATCAGGCGGGGTGGTCGACGGCGGCCGGACGGGCGGCTGCGCCCGCGCCCGAGGCGGCGGCCGGCCCGGTGGCGGCCTCGGCCAGATCCCGGCCGCGGGTCTCCCGGGCCAGGGCGACGGTGAGCGTGGTCACCACGGCCGCCGCACAGAGGTAGAGGGAGACGGGTACGGAGGAGCCGTAGTCCTTGAGGAGCTCGACGGCGATGAGCGGAGCCAGCGCCCCGGCGACGATCGAGGCGAGCTGCGAGCCCATCGAGGCGCCGGAGTAGCGGACGTCGGTGTCGAACATCTCGGAGATGAAGGCGGCTTGGGGCCCGTACATCGCGCCGTGCAGGAGCAGCCCGGCGGTGACGGCGACGGTGATGACGGCGAAGGACTCCGTGTCGACCAGCGCGAAGAAGGCGAACGCCCACAGGGCCATGCCGACCGACCCGATCAGCGTCACCGGCCGCCGCCCGATCCGGTCCGACAGCGCGCCCCAGGCCGGGATGGTGACGAAGTGGACGGCCGAGCCGATCAGGACGGCGTTCAGCGCGGTGCTCTTGGCCAGCCCCAAGTGCGCGGTGACGTACACGAGCAGAAAGGAGGTCAGTACGTAGTACGAGATGTTCTCGCCGAACCGGGTGCCGATGGCGGTCAGCACCTGGCGCAGGCTGCGGCGGAACACCTGGACGACGGGGGCCTCGTCCTTGCGGCCTTCCCGCGCGGCCTGCGCGGCGAGGAACACGGGCGACTCGGACACGGACAGGCGGATCCACAGTCCGACGATCACCAGGACCCCGGAGAGCAGGAAGGGAACGCGCCAGCCCCAGGCCAGGAACGCCGCGTCGGACTGCACACCGGCGAGCAGCGCGAGCACCCCGGTGGCCAGCAGGTTCCCGCCCGGCGCCCCGGACTGCGGCCACGAGGCCCAGAACCCCCGGTGCTCGGCCCCGCCGTGCTCGGAGACGATGAGCACCGCCCCGCCCCACTCCCCGCCGAGGGCGAAGCCCTGGACCAGCCGCAGGAGGGTGAGCAGCACGGGAGCCCCGACGCCGATGGAGGCGTACGTGGGCAGCAGCCCCATCGCGAAGGTCGCCCCGCCCATCATCAGCAGGCTGAGCACCAGCAGCCTCTTGCGCCCGACCTTGTCCCCGAAGTGCCCGAACACCACACCGCCGAGCGGCCGCGCCAGGAACCCGATGGCGTAGGTGACGAACGCGATCAGCGTCCCGGTCAGCGGATCGCCGGTCGGGAAGAACAGCTTGTTGAACACCAGCGCGGCGGCGGTGCCGTAGAGGAAGAAGTCGTACCACTCGATGGTGGTCCCGATGAGACTGGCGGCGACGATCCGTCTGATGCCGGAGGAGCTCTTCGGGGCGGTTCCGATGGAGACCATGTGCACCACTTCCAGGGTGTCTGCGGGGACGTCGGGTGTGGGCACAACGTAGAAGTCCGCAGGTCACCGGTATATGTGGCCGGTCATCACAATCAACGCCACTTGAGTGTGCCGCACCACCACACGGCCCGGACCGATCCCTTCGGTTCCTCGCCGAACTCGGCCTGCGCGAACGCGCCCAAGCCGTCGCCCCGCCTACGAGACCGGCCTGGTTCTCCCGGCCCCGCCGTCGAGGTGCCGCACGGACGGCAGGCGTGCGGGCACGGCAACGCCACGCTCAGCCGGGCAGCGGCACGACCAGCGTCGAACGCCGCACCACCAGCTCCGGCTCGAACACGACGTGTCGGTGCCGGTGGGCCGCGCCGCCCGGGCCGGTCTCCTCGGCGAGCATCTCGGCCGCCGTCCGCCCCATCGCCTCCGCGGGCCGGCGCACCGAGGTCAGCGGCACCGCGGCCGCCGCGGCGAACTCGATGTCGTCGTAGCCGACGATCGCGAGGTCCTCGGGTACCCGCAGGCCCGCGGCGAACGCGGCCTGCAGCATCCCGAGGGCCAGCAGATCGTTGGCGCAGAACACCGCGGTCGGTCGCGGCAGCATCCCCAGCAGGCGGGCGCCGGCGTCGCGGCCCGCCGCCACGTCCAGCCCGTCCACCTCCAGGTCCAGCAGGACGGCGTCGCGGCCGGCCAGCGCCTGCAGCGCGCCGCTGCGACGGTCGGCGACCTGCTGCAGCCGGTGGCGGCCGCCCGCGAACGCGATCCGTCGGTGGCCGCTCGCCAGCAGGTGCCCCGCCGCCAGGGCGCCGCCCCCGACGTCGTCCACCGACACCGAGCAGGCCTCCAGCCCCGGGGCGAGCCGGTCCACCAGCACGAAGGGCACGCCGCCGCGACGGAGCGTCGCCGCTCCCGACCCCTCCGCGTCGGCCGGGGTCAGCAGCACCCCGCGCACCCGCTGCTCCGCGAAGAGGGCGAGGTAGTCCGCCTCGTCGGCGAGCCGCTGAGCGCTGTTGCAGACCATCACGCCGAGGCCCGCCGCGCGCGCCGCCTGTTCGGCCCCGCGCGCCACGGAGACGAAGAACGGGTTGCCCAGGTCGAGGACCAGGAGGCCGATGATCCGGCTGCTGCCGGAGCGCAGCTGGCGCGCCGACTCGCTGCGTACGTAGCCGAGCCGGTCGATCGCGGCCCGGACCCTGGCCCTGGTCTCCTCGCCGACCGTCTCCGGCCGGTTGATCACGTTGGAGACCGTGCCGACCGACACACCGGCCGCCCGTGCCACGTCCTTGATGCTCGCCGCGCCGCCCATGTCCCACCATTGAAATGTTTCACCGGCTCCGACGGCCGACCCGGAGGTCAGGTTACGACATCACACCAACCGCCCCCCGACGGTCCCTTGACGCTTCTCGCGGTCCTCCCTACCGTCGGGATGAAACGATTCAGATCGTGGGAGGTGCTCCGGTGGCCGACCGATCCGCCGTGAAGGACGCCCTTCGGGCCCAGCGCATCGAGACGCCCTCGTGGGGCTACGGGAACTCGGGCACCCGCTTCAAAGTCTTCGCCCAACCCGGCGTGCCGCGCGACCCGTTCGAGAAGCTCGCCGACGCGGCCCAGGTGCACGCCGCCACCGGCGTCGCCCCGAAGGTCTCGCTGCACATTCCCTGGGACCGGGTCGAGGACTACGGCGCGCTGTCCGCCCACGCCCGCGAGCTGGGGCTGGAGATCGGCGCGATCAACGCGAACGTCTTCCAGGACGATGACTACAAGCTCGGCTCCGTCACCCATCCGGACCCGCGGGTGCGCCGCAAGGCCCTCGACCACCTGCTGGAATGCGTCGACATCATGGACGCCACCGGCTCGCGCGATCTCAAGCTGTGGTTCTCCGACGGCACCAACTATCCCGGCCAGGACGATGTTTCGGCCCGCCAACAACGCCTCTCCGACGCCCTGTCAGAGGTGTACGGGCGACTCGGCGACGACCAGCGGATCCTGCTGGAGTACAAGCTGTTCGAGCCCGCGTTCTACACCATGGACGTCCCGGACTGGGGCACCGCATACGCGCACTGCCTGCGGCTCGGGCCCAGAGCCGCGGTCGTCGTCGACACCGGCCACCACGCCCCCGGCACCAACATCGAGTTCATCGTCGCGTTCTTGCTGCGCGAGGGGAAGCTCGGCGGCTTCGACTTCAACTCCCGTTTCTACGCGGACGACGACCTGATGGTCGGCGCCGCCGATCCGTTCCAGCTGTTCCGGATCCTGCACGAGGTCACCGGGAACGGCGGCTTCGCCCCCGAGGCCGGCGTCGCGTTCATGCTCGACCAGTGTCACAACATCGAGGCGAAGATCCCCGCGATCATCCGCTCGGTGATGAACGTCCAGGAGGCCACGGCCAAGGCCCTGTTGGTCGACCGCTCGGCCCTGACGGCCGCTCAGAGCGTGGGCGATGTACTCGGCGCGAACGAGGTGCTGATGGACGCCTACGCCACCGACGTCCGGCCGCTGCTGGCCGAGGTCCGCGCGGAGTCCGGGCTGGACCCGAACCCGGTCGCGGCCTACCGGGCCGGCGGCTGGGCCGAGAAGATCGTCGCCGAGCGGGTCGGGGGCGCCCAGGCCGGATGGGGGGCTTGACCCGTCCGCCACGCGAGCCGGTCCGCACCCCCTCGTACCCACGGGCCGGCCCGCACCCTCCTCGTGCACCGCCACGAGGGCGCCACCGCCACCAGACAAGGAAGCTGCTCCAGCCATGGCCCAGCACCCCGTCGTCGCCGCCCTCCTCGCCCGCTCCCACCGGCTCGGATCGGATCCGCGCAACACCAACCACGCCGGCGGCAACACCTCTGCCAAGGGCGCAGCCACCGACCCCGTCACCGGGCAGCCCGTCGACCTGATGTGGGTGAAGGGCTCCGGCGGCGACCTCGGAACCCTCGCCGAGGCGGGCTTGGCCGTGCTGCGACTGGACCGCCTGCGCGCCCTCGCCGACACCTACCCGGGCGTGGAACGGGAGGACGAGATGGTCGCCGCGTTCGAGTACTGCCTGCACGGCAAGGGCGGCGCGACTCCGTCCATCGACACCGCCATGCACGCTCTGGTCGACGCCGCGCACGTCGACCACCTGCACCCCGACTCAGGCATCGCGCTCGCCACCGCCGCCGACGGCGAAAGGCTCACCGCCGCCTGCTTCGGCGACGCCGTGCCGTGGCTGCCCTGGCGCCGTCCCGGCTTCCAACTCGGCCTGGAAATCGCCGAGATCAAGCGGACCCACCCGCAGGCCGTCGGCTGCGTCCTCGGCGGTCACGGCATCACCGCCTGGGGCGCCACCAGCGAGGAGTGCGAGGCCAACGCCCTGCACATCATCCGCACCGCCGAGGCCTTCCTGGCCCGCCACGGCAAGGCCGAGCCGTTCGGCCCGCAGCTTGACGGCCACCAAGCCCTGCCGGAGGCCGAACGCCGCCGGCGCGCCGCCTCGCTCGCCCCCGTCATCCGCGGTCTGGCCTCCACCGACCTCCCGCAGGTCGGCCACTTCACCGACGCCGCGCCCGTGTTGGACTTCCTCGCCCGCGCCGAGCATCCCCGCCTGGCCGCCCTCGGCACCTCCTGCCCCGACCACTTCCTGCGCACCAAGGTCGCCCCGCTGGTCCTCGACCTGCCCGCCACCACGCCCCTGGACGAGACGATCGCCCGCCTGCGGGAGCTGCACACCGACTATCGGGCCGGCTACCGGGCCTACTACGAGCGGTACGCCACCGCGGAATCGCCCCCCATGCGCGGCGCCGACCCGGCGATCGTCCTGGTCCCGGGCGTCGGCATGTTCTCCTTCGGCAGGGACAAGCAGACCGCCCGCGTGGCCGGCGAGTTCTACCTCAACGCGATCAACGTGATGCGCGGCGCGGAGGCGGTCTCCGGCTACGCCCCGATCGAGGAGCGCGAGAAGTTCGCCATCGAGTACTGGGCACTGGAAGAGGCGAAGCTGCGGCGGATGTCCGCGCCCAAACCGCTGGCCACCCGCGTCGCCCTGGTCACCGGCGCCGGCTCCGGCATCGGCAAGGCCATCGCGCACCGCCTGGCCGCCGAGGGCGCCTGCGTCGTCGTCGCCGACGTCAACACCGCCACCGCCCGGGCCGTCGCCGACGAACTCGGCGGCCCGGACCGGGCCGTGGCCGTCACCGTCGACGTCACCTCCGAGGAGCAGATCGCCGAGGCGTTCCGCACCGCGGTCCTCGCCTTCGGCGGTGTCGACCTGGTGGTCAACAACGCGGGCATCTCGATCTCCAAGCCGCTGCTGGAGACCACCGCCGATGACTGGGACCGGCAGCACGCCATCATGGCCCGCGGCTCCTTCCTCGTCTCCCGGGAGGCCGCCCGCACCATGATCCGGCAGGGCCTGGGCGGCGACCTCGTCTACATCGCCTCGAAGAACGCGGTCTTCGCCGGCCCCAACAACATCGCGTACTCCGCCGCCAAGGCCGACCAGGCCCATCAAGTTCGACTCCTCGCCGCCGAGTTGGGCGACCACGGAATCCGCGTCAACGGCGTCAACCCGGACGGCGTGGTCCGCGGCTCGGGCATCTTCGCCGGTGGCTGGGGCGCCCAGCGCGCCGCCACCTACGGCATCGAGGAGGAGCAGCTCGGCGCGTTCTACGCCCAGCGCACCCTCCTCAAGCGCGAGGTGCTGCCCGAGCACGTCGCCGCCGCCGTCTTCGCCCTCACCGGCGGCGACCTCACCCACACCACCGGCCTCCACATCCCCGTCGACGCCGGCGTCGCCGCGGCCTTCCTGCGCTGAGGCGGCCGTGACGCCCCGCACCCCACGCACCCCGGCCGCCTTCGCCGCGGCGGACCTCGGCGCCACCAGCGGACGGGTGCTCGTCGGCCGGGTCGGACGTGACCGCCTCGACCTCACCGAGACCCACCGCTTCGACAACACTCCCGTCCAACTCCCGGACGGGCTCCACTGGAACGCCCTCGGCCTGTACCAAGGCGTCCTGGACGGCTTCCGCGAGGCCGCCGCGCGCTGGGACCTCGCCTCCGTCGGCATCGACAGCTGGGCCGTCGACTACGGGCTCCTCGACGCCGACGGCGCCCTCCTCGGCAACCCGTTCCACTACCGCGACCCGCGCGGCGCCGCCGCCGTCCAGGCCGTCTGGTCCCGCCTCCCGGCCCGTGAGCTGTACCGGATCACCGGCCTTCAGCACCTGCCGTTCAACACGATCTTCCAGCTCGCCGCCGAGAAGCACCTCGACCGCGCCCGCACCCTGCTCCTGCTGCCCGACCTGATCACCCACTGGCTCACCGGCACCGTCGGCGCAGAGGTCACCAACGCCTCCACCACGGGCCTGTACGACACCCGCACCGGCGCCTGGTCCGCCCCGGTCCTCGCCGCGCTCAACCTGGACCCGGCCCTCCTGCCCGCACTGCGCCGCCCCGGCGACCACGCCGGCACCGTCCTTTCGCACGTCGCCGCCGCCACCGGCCTGCGCACCGACACCCCCGTAGTGGCGGTCGCCTCCCACGACACCGCCTCCGCGGTCGCCGCCGTCCCCGCCGGCACCGAGGACTTCGCCTACATCTCCTGCGGCACATGGTCGCTCGTCGGCCTCGAACTCGACGCGCCCGTCCTCACCGACGCCTCCCGCGCCGCCAACTTCACCAACGAACTCGGTATCGACGGCACCGTCCGCTACCTGCGCAACGTCATGGGCCTGTGGCTGCTCAACGAGAGCCGGCGCACCTGGCGCGCCCGTGGCGAGGTGCACCACCTGCCCGAGTTGCTCGAACGCGCCGCCGCCGCCCGCCCGTTCGCGG
Organism: Streptomyces sp. NPDC001903; assembly: GCF_042891345.1. Classification (NCBI taxonomy): domain Bacteria; kingdom Bacillati; phylum Actinomycetota; class Actinomycetes; order Kitasatosporales; family Streptomycetaceae; genus Streptomyces; species Streptomyces sp. NPDC001903. The sequence continues at coordinate 325,895 of NZ_JBIASZ010000009.1, read as the reverse complement.
CGCTCGTCGACCCCGGCGCCCCCGAGTTCCTCGCCCCCGGCGACCTGCCGGCCCGCCTCGCCGAGCACTGCGCACGCACCGGCCAGCACCTGCCCGAGGACCAGGGTGCCGTCGTACGCTGCATCCTGGAGAGCCTGGCCCTGGCGTACCGTCACACCCTGTCCCAGGCCGCTCATTTGACCGGCCGCGCGATCCGCGCCGTGCACCTCGTCGGCGGCGGCAGTCGCAACGCCCTGCTGTGCCGGCTCACCGCCGACGCCACCGGCCTGCCCGTCATCGCCGGCCCCGCCGAGGCCACCGCCATCGGCAACATCCTCGTCCAGGCCCGCACGCACGGCCTGGTCGAGGACCGCGGCGCCATGCATCGCCTGGTCGCCCGCACCCAGCGACTGCGGCGCTACGAGCCCGCGGGAGACATCCGTGCGTGGGACGCCGCCGCCGCCCGTGTGGGGCTCGCCTGACCTGAGCTGCACGGGATGGACGCGGCGCCACCCCCCCGCCGACCGGACCAGACTGTGACGCTCAGTCAAATATTGCTCAAGCGTGCATGGTTGCGGATCGCAATTCTGGAAATACTCCATTTACCGAAGGGCAACGTGCTGGCCGCCAGGTGGCCGGGTGCACATATCCCCGATGCGATCGCGCGACCAGCGGCCGCCCTTCGTGTCATCCCCGATCTCGCTGTCATTGCTGTGAGCTGCCCGCGCGCCGTCATCAGGACTCCGAACAGCGAGGCCCCGCGTCGACCGAAAGTCGCGCCGCAAAACAATTGTGAGCGCCCCGAACAGAGCCAGAGGAAAGGCCTGTTCGGCTTTCGGAGCCATTTCTCAGAGTTCGGAGGGTTTCCATGCGCACGCGTCGCCGCAGATCCCTGCGTCTCCTGGTGTGCCTGGCACTGTCACTGTGTGCAGTGCCGCTGTCCGTCCTCGCCGCGCCTGAGGCCGGCGCAGCCGGCGGGCCGACCGTGTGGATCCTGGACGCCACCGACCGGCCCTTCACCTCGACCACCCCGCCGGGCTGGGCGCCGACCGGGATCGAGCTGTACGCGGCCCGCAACGCCTACGAGGGGGCGCAGATCCTGGTGCGGTCCGGTTCGGCGCAGACCGGGGTGTCCGTCACCGCCGGGGCACTGACCGGCCCCGGCGGCGCGGTCATTCCCGCCGCGAACATCACCACGCGCTACGAGTACAACCACCCGAACATCCAGAAGGTCGGCAACGTCCAGAACCCGCCCAACGGTGGGACCGCCTACTACGACGCGCTGATGGACAACACTCCGCAGTCGGTGGCGGCGAACACCACGTACGCCGCCTACTACCAGGTCCACGTGCCGGCCGGTCAGGTGCCGGGCGCCTACATCGGCAGCGCCACGGTGAACAGCAGCCTGGGCGCCGTCACGGTTCCGGTGTCGGTGACCGTGTACGGCGCCACGATCCCTCCGACCTCGCAGTCCACGTTCAAGATGAACAACTGGTTCTCCTCGGCGGGCTGGGACTACGAGGGCACTGAGGCGTCGATCCCGAACGAGTACGGCGTGCAGATGTACGACGCCAACTGGTGGACCGTCGAGGCCAGCATCGCTGCGAACATGGCGCGGCACCGGAACAACGTGATCTACGCCGACGCGGTGGCCCTGCTGATCCCGGACACCACCGTCGACGCCGCGGGCCGCTTCACCTTCGGCTGGTCCACCTTCGACCGGTTCGTCAACCTCTTCGTCAGCGCCGGGGCCATGCAGTACCTCTACACCCCGACCCTGCTGGAGCCGCCCGCCTCCGGTCCGCACCTCGACACCCTGGTGCCGGCCAACGGCGTCAGCGGCGCGGTCAAACACGCGCTCTGCCGGCCCGACTCCGCTGCGGCCGACGGCTGCCCGGACACCAACAACTGGTTGAAGCAGTTCTTCCCGGCGCTGAAGGCGCACCTGGATGCCAAGGGCTGGACGAACAACTTCTACATGAGCGCCCTGGACGAGCCCACCACCACGCAACAGGCCACGGCTGCCAACTGGCTCTACACCCTCTACGAGCAGTACTTCCCGAACCCGCGTACCAACGAGGCGCAGCTGACCACCTTCACCGGGGACGCGGCCCACCTGTCGACGCAGACCCCGCTCTCGTCGAACTACGACGCGAACGTCGCGCTCTATCAGAGCTACCGGATCAGCGGCAAGGACCTGTGGCTGTACAGCTGCATCCTCCCGCAGGGCTCGTACATGAACCGCTTCACCAGCAACCACCTCAGCGGGACCAGGCTCCTGCCCTGGCTGACCTGGAAGATCGGCGGCGACGGCTACTTGCACTGGGGCTGGAACTACTGGCACGACGGCTTCAGCGAGCCGTACCCGGCCGCCGACACCTTCAACACCCCGCAAACCGGCGACCACTGGCTGGTCTATCCGAACAAGGCCGCCTACGGCATCTACGACAGCCTCCGCAGCGAAGCTCAGACCGCGGGCCTGCAGGACTTCGAACTGCTGCAGCAGCTGGCCGCGGTCAAGCCGCAGGCGGCACGCACCCTGGCCGAGACGGTGATCACCAACCCGACGGCGTACGACCTCTCCGGGTGGAACGTCGAGGGCCGGCACAAGCAGCTCCTCGACGAACTGGCCGCGGCCTCCGGTGACCTGGCGCTGCCGTTCACGGACGACTTCAGCGGCGGCGACCACTTCTGGACCCACACCCGGGGGACCTGGTCGACCAGCGGCGCCCGGTACACGCAGTCCGACGCGTCGGCGAACTGGGGGGACGTATCCTACCTGCGCGGGCGGGGATACACCGACGTCTCGGTCGGCGTGGACCTGCAGATCACCGGGGTGAGCTCGGCCGGCGGAAGCACCAACTGGGCCGGACTGATGGTGCGTTCGGCCAACGGCACGGACCTGGACTCCGGCTACCTGATCGCCCAGCGGGACAACGGCCAGGTGTTCGTCTACCGCAGCGGCACAGGGATCGGCTCGGCGTCCGTGCCCGGCTACGTGTCGGGGCAGCGCACCCGCCTGCGCGTAGTGGCGCGCGGGAACGTCCTGAAGGTGTACTCCGGGACCGGGCAGGCGCCGGTGCTGACCGTCACCGACGCGGCGTTCACCGCAGGCGACGTGGGTCTGGTCACCGGCGGTGCCAGCGCGAACTTCTGGAACGCCCGGATCATGCCGACCTCTCTCGCCCCGGCCGAGAGTGCCGCCGTCACCGCCTCCAGCTCGTACGAGGCCGACGGCTGGGGTGTCCGCTCGGCGGTCGACGGGCAGCGGCCGTCGGCGCCGGACGCCGCGGGGTGGAGCAGTTCCGGCAGTATCGCCGCCAACCACACCGAGTGGGTACGGCTGGACCTGGGCTCGACCCGGCCGGTGAGCCGGGTGGACCTCTACCCGCGCAGCGACGGGGCCAACGCCGGCCAGGGCTTCCCCGTCGACTTCACCATCCAGACCTCCACCGACGACACGAACTGGACCACGGTCAGCACCCGGACCGGGTACGCGAGGCCCGGTGCCACGGCGCAGACCTTCCCGTTCGAGACGGTCAACGCGCGCTACGTCAAGGTGACCGGTACCAACCTGAGCACCGATCAGTTCGGCCATTTCCGCATGCAGTTCGCGGAGGTCGAGGCTGTCGGCGGAGATCTGGCACCGGGCCGCACGGCGACCACCTCCAGCTCGGTCGAGTACCCCAAGGAGGGCTGGCTGACCGCCAACCTCACCAACGGGACCCATCACACCGACCTGTGGAACTCCTCCGGCTGGAGCAGCGCGGGGGCCGGTTCCCCGGACACCACGCAGTGGGCGCGGGTGGACCTCGGCGGCCCGTCGCGGATCAGCCAGGTCACGTTGTACCCCCGCGACGACATCCCGAACACCGGGCGCGGCTTCCCGTCGGCCTTCACCGTCCAGCTCTCGACCGATGCCACGAACTGGACCACCGTGGTGTCGAGGAGCTCGTACCCGCGCCCCGGAGCCGGCGGCCTTTCCTTCGCCTTCGCCGCCACCACCGCCCGGTACGTGAAGGTCACCGGCACCACGCTCACCGCCGACCAGTTCGGCGTGTACTACATGCAGCTGGCGGGGATCGGTGTCTCATGACGAAGCGCCGGATCTGCTTCCTGCTCCAGGTGAAGGCCGAACTGGGCGACGAGTACCGCGAGCGCCACGCCCAGGTGTGGCCGGAGATGCTCGATGCCCTCCGGGCCACCGGCTGGACCAACTACTCCCTGTTCCTGCGCCCGGACGGCCTGCTCGTCGGCTACCTGGAGACCGAGGACTTCGATCGCGCCCGCGAGGCGATGTCCGCCACCGAGGTCAACGCCCGCTGGCAGGCCGAGATGTCCCGCTACTTCCAGTACCTGGACGGCACGCCGGCTGACCAGGCGATGGCACCGCTGACGGAGGTGTTCCACCTGGACTGACAGTCCTGAGGGGAGGTATGACTCCTTGTTCGGCCCGCCGCTGTGCTGATGAGGCACGCTGGGCAGTCGGTGGGGGCGGGCCGGGTGGAGGATTGCGCTGCGTACGCAGAGCCGGGGCTACCCTGATCCCGGTTCGTACGTCAGGTGGTCGGGATGGCGGGGTTGGGAACGTGACGCTGAGGGACGGTGATCCGCGCACGGTCGGCGGCTACCGGCTGGAGGGCAGGCTCGGCGCCGGTGGGATGGGCGTGGTCTACCGCGCCCGGTCGCTGTCCGGGCGGCAGGTCGCCGTGAAGGTCATCCGGCCCGAGCTGGCCGATGCCCCGGCCTTCCGGGAGCGGTTCCGCCGGGAGGTCACGGCCGCCCGGCAGGTCAGCGGGGCGTTTACCGCGCCGGTGGTGGACGCGGACGCCGACGCGGAGGCGCCGTGGCTGGCCACCCTGTTCGTGGCCGGGCCCTCGCTGGCCGAACGGGTCCACGAGCAGGGCCCGTTGCCGGCGGTCGAGGTGTGGATGCTGGCGGCCGGGCTGCTGGAGGCGCTGCGGGACATCCACAGGGTGGGGCTGGTGCACCGGGACCTCAAGCCCGGCAACGTGCTTCTCGCGCAGGACGGGCCGCGGGTCATCGACTTCGGCATCGCGCGGGCCGTGGACGGCCCCGACGCGACGGCTCTGACGCGGACCGGGGTGGCGATCGGCACGCCGCCGTTCATGGCGCCGGAGCAGTTCCTGGGCGGCGAGGTGGGCCCGGCCGCGGACGTGTTCGCCCTCGGCTCGGTCTTGGTCCACGCGGCCACCGGCCACGGCCCGTTCGACGGCGACAACACCCATGCCGTCAGCTTCCGGGTGGTCTACGAGGATCCGGACATGACGGGCCTGGCCCCGGAACTGGTCCCGCTCGTCGAGTCCTGCCTGACCAAGGACCCGGCAGACCGCCCCACGATCCCCGACCTGCTGACCCTCCTGGCGGCGGGGCCGTCCGCGGCCGGCCGGGCCCACGGCCCCGCCCCCGCGGCTCCCACGACACCGGCTCCGTCGGACGCGGTTGCCGCCCCGGGCCCGCCGGACGGGGTTGTCCTCCCGGCCCCGGCGGTCGGCGTGTCCCCGGCGCCCGACGGTGTCTTCGGGCCCCCGCCCACGGTCACCGCCGGTGCGCCGCCGGTGCCCGAGGAGGCGGGCGCCCCGCCCGTGTCCGGCGGGCCTGAGCCGGAGCGGGACGCAGGAGCGGTGGACCAGGAGCATCGCACCTGGTTGAGGCGGGCAGTCGAGGCACCCCGGCGCATGCGGCGGATGAGGGTCGCCGTGGCCGTGGCAGCCGTGGTGGCGCTCGGCACCGGCGGGATCGCGGCCTGGCAGGGGCTGCGTGACGAGGACAAGGGAGGCCGCGGCGCCGCCGCCGCCTCGGGAGGGGCGAGCCCCGGCGCGAGCGCCCCCGCCTGCGGGCCCGCCGGGGCCGTCAACGCTGCCGGGGCGAGTTCCTTCAAGGTGGCCATGGACCACTGGGCGGCCGGCTACCAGGCGTCCTGCCCCGCCGCGCGGACGAACTACGCGCCGACCGGTTCCGGCGCCGGGATCCAGCAGTTCCGCGACGGCTCGGTCGACTTCGCCCTGGTCGACCGGACCCTGACGGCGGCACAGGTCGAGTCCGCCGCCGCCCGCTGCCCCGGCGGGAAACCGGTCCACCTGCCGCTCGGCGTGCTGCCCGTGGCTGTCGTCGTCAACCTGCCGGGCGTGGACGCGCTCACCCTGGACGCGCCCACCCTCGCCCGGATTTTCCGCGGCCAGATCACCCGCTGGAACCATGCGGAGATCGCGGCCGTCAACCCCGGCCGGCTGCTGCCCGACACCGCGATCCAGGTGGTCACCCCGACCGACGAGTCCTCCACGACGCTGGCCTTCACCCAGTACCTCTCGAAGGTCGTCCCCACCGGCTGGGGGAGCATTCCCCAGTCCTCGCTGGCGCCCGTCAACGGCGGGCCGGGCGTGTCGAGCGCGCTCGTGGCCCAGGCGGTCAAGCAGAGGGCCGGGGCCGTCTCGTTCACCCGGTTCGGCGGCGAGTCGGCGGGCCTGACCACCGTCCGGCTGGCGACAGGCGCGCCCGAGCCGGTCGACGTCGGCACGGACTCGGCCACCAAGGCCGCGGCCACCGCCCGGATCACGGGCACCGGGGCCGATCTCGCCCTGGAGCCGGACTCCACCACCAAGGCCGCGGGTGCCTATCCGATCATGCAGATCGGCTACGCCGTCCTGTGCGACGGGGGCAACGACGGCGCCGCCCTGGCCCGTACGCGCCCCTTCCTCGGCTCCGTCGTGGCCGAGGGCGACGGAGCCACCCAGAGCGGCTACGGCAAGCTGCCGCCCGCCCTCGCGCAGAAGGTCCGCCAGAACCTCGCCACCCTCCGCTGAGGAGCGTTGACGCGTGCGGCGCCCTGGTCGCCCTCACCTCCCGGGCGGCAGACCTGCGCGACCCCGTCCAGGAGCTGCGCGGGGATCGACGCCGAAGCGCTCACCGGCTTCACCCCCGCCGAGCACGCACGGCTGGGGGAGTTCCTCGACCTCATGACCGCCGACCTCGACGCCATGGTGAAGCGCCCGGTCCCCGTGCCGCCGGCCACGCCAGGCGCAAGATCCAGTAGAGGCGTAGAGTGATGCGCAGACGTCACGAGAGCCTGCGCTCCGGTGCGGGCCGGGCCCCGCGGCCCGCCGGAACGGGGGTCATTCCCCATGCGCAGTGCACCGTCACCCCAGGTGGTCGAGGACGGCCCGGCCGTCCGTGCCGACATCGCACTGAACGTCAACGGACGGGAGCGCCGTCTGACGATCGACACCCGGATGTCCCTCCTGGACGTGCTGCGCGACCGCCTCGGTCTGACCGGGGCGAAGGCCGGCTGTGACCGGGGCCATTGCGGCTGCTGCACGGTGCTGGTGGAGGGCCGGCGCGTCTACGGCTGTCTGACGCTCGCCGTGGCGTGCGGCGAGGCGCGCGTGGTGACCGTGGAGGGGCTGGGCGGAGCGGATCTCCATCCGCTGCAGGAGGCGTTCGTCGCGCGTGACGCCTTCCAGTGCGGATTCTGCACCCCCGGACAACTGTGCTCCGCGGTCGGAATGCTCGACGAGGCCGCCCGCGGATGGCCCGGTTCCGCGGCCGGACCGGCCACGGACGCGCCGGTTCCGGTTTTGACGCCGGCGGAGATCCGTGAGCGCATGAGCGGGAACCTGTGCCGCTGCGGTGCGTACCAGAACATCGTGGCCGCGATCATGGACGTGGCCCCGTGACGCCCGGGTCCGCGGTGACACCAGGGTCCGTCGGGACGAGCAGGTCCGCCGGGGCGCCCGGACCCACCGGGACGCGCAGGTCCGTCGGAGCGGCCCTTCCCCGGCGCGAGGCCCGGGAGAAGGTCACCGGCAGTGCCCGCTACACCGGCGACGTGACCCTGCCGGACCTCGCGTACGCGGCGGTGGTTCCGGCGGAGATCGCCCACGGGCGGGTCACGGCGGTCCACCCCGAGGAGGCCCTCGCCCGTTCCGGAGTACTGGCCGTGCTCCACGTCGGCAACTGCCCGCGCCTGAACCGGACCGGTGACGCCGACCTCGCCGTCTTCCAGTCCCCTTCGGTCACCTGCCGGGGCCAGTTCGTCGCCGCGGTCGTCGCCGAGTCCCCGCAGATCGCCCACGAGGCGGCGCGGATGGTGGGCGTCGACTACGCCGCTGCCCCGCACCGGGTCAGCCTCGACACCGCGTGCGAGGGATTCCGGCAGCCGCCGGACCACGGTCCCTTCTTCCCGACCGACTGCTCGCACGGCGACGTGGAGTCGGCCCTGTCGCACGCTCCGGTCCGCATCGACGCCACCTACACCACGCCCCCGTACCACCACCACGCCCTGGAACCGCACGGGACGGTCGCGCACTGGCACGACGGCGCGCTGACCGTCCACGACACCACGCAAGGACCGTCCGGGACGCGCGACATCCTCGCGCACCTCTTCGGCGTCGCCCCCGAACGGGTGCGCGTCATCGCCCGGCACGTGGGGGGAGGGTTCGGCTCCAAGGCCGCGCCGAGAGCCCAGGTGGTCGTCGCGGCCATGGCGGCACTCGCCGTCGGCCGGCCCGTCAAGACCGCTCTCACCCGGGAGCAGCTCAGTGTCGTCGCGGGATACCGGACGCCGACCATCCAGCGGATCCGTCTCGGGGCCGACCCCGACGGCCGCCTGCTGGCCGTGTCGCACGTGTCCTTCGAGCAGACGTCCCTGACGAGTGACCACTGCGAGTACCCGGCCGCCCCCACGCGCACCATGTACGCCGCGCCGAACCGCGAGACCAGGCACTGGAGGGTGAGGCTGCACGTTCCCTCCCCGACCTGGATGCGCGCACCCGGCGAGTGCCCGGGGATGTTCGCCCTCGAATCGGCCATGGACGAGCTCGCCGTCGCATGCGGAGTCGACCCGGTGGAACTGCGCCTGCGCAACGACACCGCCGACGATCCGCACAGCGGCCGGCCCTTCAGCACCCGCAACCTCGCCGCCTGCCTGCGGTTGGGCGCGGAGCGGTTCGGCTGGGCCGAACGCGACCGCCTGCGTGCCGAGTACGGCGACGGGCGCCGGCTCCTGGGCATGGGCGTCGCCGCCTCGACCATTCCGCAGTACCGGTTCCCTTCCCGGGCGAGCGTGCACGCTGACGGCCACGGCCGCTACACCGTGCGCATCGCGGCCGTGGACATCGGCACCGGGGCGCGTACGGCGCTGACCCAGATCGCCGCCGACGCCCTGCGCGTGGACGCGGACCGCATCACGGTGGAGATCGGCGACAGCGCCTGCCCGTCGGCCAGTTGGGCGGGCCGGTCCAGCGGTACCACCTCCTGGGGAACGGCGGTGGTGCGCGCCTGCGAGGCGCTGCGGACCGGCATCGGGCGATGCGGCGGCCTGGTGCCGGAGGGTGGTCTCGAAGCCACCGCCGACACCCTCGAGGAGCTCGCCGGGGCGCGCACGCACTCCCAGCACGCGTTCGGCGCGCAGTTCGCCCGGGTGGCCGTGGACACGTCGACCGGGGAGGTCCGGGTGCCGCGGATGCTCGGCGTGTTCGCCGTGGGCCGCGTGATCAACCCCGTCACCGTGCGGTCGCAGTTGATCGGGGGCATGGTCATGGGTCTTTCCATGGCCCTGTGCGAGGAAGGGGTCATCGACCGGACGTACGGGCACTTCCACACCCGGGACCTGTCCGCCTACCACGTGGCGACCTTCGCCGACGCTCCCGAGATCGAGGCCGTCTGCATCGACGAGGAGGACTTCCACACGAGCCCCATGGGGGCCAAGGGCGTGGGCGAGATCGGCATCGTCGGGACGGCGGCGGCCATCGCCAATGCCGTCCACCACGCCACCGGGCACCGGATCCGTGGCCTGCCGCTCAGCGTGCACCGTATGAGGGACGCGGCGGCGCGGGGAACCGGGACATGAAGCCCTTCCACTACGAGCGCCCCGCCACCCTGCGGGAGGCCCTGGCACTGGTCGAGGGGGATCCCGGGGCCGTGTTCGTGGCGGGCGGGACGAACCTGTTCGACCACCTCAAGCTGGGGATCATCCGTCCGCGTCTGCTGGTGGACGTCACCGGGCTGCCCCTGGACGGGGTCGAAGTGCTCCCCGACGGCGGCATGCGGGTGGGCGCCACCGTCCGCAACGCCGATCTCGCCGCCCATCCCGCGGTGCGCGAGCGCTATCCGGTCGTCTCGCAGGCGCTCCTGTCCGGTGCTTCACCCCAGTTGCGCAACATGGCCACCCTGGCGGGGAACCTGATGCAGCGCACGCGGTGCCCCTATTTCCTGAACCCGGACACCCGGTGCAACAAGAGGAGGCCCGGATCCGGCTGTTCGGCCGCGGAGGGACACGACGCGCACAATGCCCTGCTCGGCGCTTCGGAGAGCTGCGCGGCCGTCCACCCGTCCGATCTGGCGGTCGCCCTGTGCGCCGTGGACGCGACGGTCTGCGTACGGGGCGCCGCGGGGACCCGCCGCATTCCCGTCACCTCCCTGTACCGGCTGCCCGGCCGCCGGCCCGAGCTCGACACCGTTCTCGAACACGGTGAGCTCATCACGGCGGTGGAGCTGCCCGCCCTGCCGATGGCGGCCCGCTCGCGCTACCGCAAGGTGGGGGACCGGGCCTCCTTCAGCTTCGCGCTGGTGTCGGTCGCGCTGGCGGTCGATGCCGAAGGCGACAGGGTCAGGGACGTGCGCATCGCCTTCGGCGGCCTCGCGACCACGCCGTGGCGCGCGCGGCGGGCGGAGGCTCTGCTGCGGGGCGCTCCGGCCACCGCGGACCGGTTCGGGGCGGCCGCACTCGAGGAACTGGCCGCGGCCCGCACCGTCCCCGCCAACGCGTACAAGGTTCTCCTGGCCCGCGACACCCTGGTCGCCACGCTCCGTGACCTGTGGGAGGAAGGCTGACGGACACTCCCCGGGCCCGGGGCGTGCCGCGGCGGGTCCGGCCCCCGCGGTGTCAGGGCGCAAGGGCCTCCTGGAGCCTGGCCAGCACCAGCCGGGCGGCCGGGGACCGGTGGTCCGGCCGGATGGCCAGTCCGAGGCAGGCGTGCGTCGCGGCGTCGGTGACGACGGCCGGTTCCAGGCCCTCGCCGGCCCCGGAGGACGGGCTGAGGACGGCCACACCGGCGCCCCGCCGGGCGAGCCCGAGCAGGGTCTGCGGGGAGGAGGCCTCGATGTGCACACGGGGCTCGATCCCGCGCTGGAGGCACGACCGCTCGTACGCGTCCCGGATCCCGGTGCCGCGCGGGAGGCAGAGGACCTTCTCCTCACCCAGGTCGGCGAGGCGCACCGGCCCGCCGCGCAGCCTGTGACCCTCGGGCGCGACGACGGCGATCGGCTCGTCGACGATCACGACGGTGTCCGGACCGGGCTCGGGGCGTCCGGCGAAGGCGATCAGAGCGAGGTCGAGTGAGCGCGCGAGCACCTGGGACCGCAGCACGCCCGAATCCTCCTCGTGGAGGCTCAAGGCGATGCCCGGGTGGCTCCGCCCCAGTCCGGCGACGGCGTCCAGGAAGCCGGGGATCGAGCAGCCCCGGATCATGCCCAGCCGGACCCGGCCCCGGACGGCCTGCGCGAACCGGGCCGCGGTGTCCTCGATGCTCTCCAGCGTCTGCAGCGCGGCCCGGGCGAGCGGCAGGACGGCTTCGCCCGCGGCCGTCAGCCGGACCCGGCGCCCCGTGCGCTCCAGGAGCTGCTGCCCCAGTTCGCGTTCGAGCTTGCCCACCTGCGTGCTGATGCCCGACTGGCTGACGTGCAGGCGTGCGGCCGCGGCGGTGAACGTGCCCTCGTCGACCACCGCGGCGAGATAGCGCAGCTGGTGCAGTTCCATAACCACGGATGATAGTCGTCATCTCGATCATCTGTTGGACTGATGGCCGGGTCTGCGGGAGCCTGGACGCATGACGACTCCGGCAGAGATTTCCGAGCAGTACTTCACCGCCTGGGAGACGGGCGACTTCGACACCCTGCGCGGCCTGCTCGCCGACGACGTGGACTTCGTCGGCGCGCTCGGCCGCGCCCGGGGCGCGCAGGAGTGCATCGCGGGCCTGCGGGGGATGAGCCGCATCCTGGAACGGATCGAGGTGCACGCCCGGGTGGCGGACGACTCGGACGTGATCACCTGGTTCGACCTCCACACGAAGGGCGCCCCGCCGGCCCCCACGGCGAACTGGAGCCACGTGGAGAACGGGAGGATCACCAGGATCCGCGTCGCCTTCGACCCGCGGGAGATCCTCGCGCGGCAGCCCCGCTGACCCCGCGGGTACGGCTGCCGGCGTGGGGTGTCGTAGGCGCACGCACCGGTGCCCCGGCGGGCAAGCCCGCCGGGGCACCGTGCGTCGTGTCGTGATCAGCCGGTCAGAGGACCTCTCCACCGGCGCGGAGCAAGCGGCACCGGCATCAGCGAGACGAACGCGATATGCGCAAGCACCTGGAAGGCGATCGGCTCGGCCACCGCGATCGCGCCCACGGCCGGCAGTGCGAGAAGCACCATCGGGAAAGCCATGATGCAGCGGAAGCGAACCGGATCCATCCTGGTGTGAGCCAGGCCCGCCCCGACGGCGAGAAGAACCGAGGGAATGCCCGTGAAGGCCATCATCCCCAGGGCGATCCCCATGAGCTGCCCGAACGAATCATCGAGCGGTGCGGTGAACGCAACCGCCACCCATGCGGCCATGTGCAGGACCACATAGGTCAGGACGCAGCGCATGATGCGCCGCCCCGCTGACGGCAGGTCGTCCTCCCCGGCGATTGTGGCGTTGATCGGCTCGGCCGAACTCATCCGACGGCCCTTCCAGGCGTGCGCGGGATCACCCGCAACCACCCCCTGTGTTGACGCATTTCCCGTCGCTCCAGTACTTGTGATTACCCCTGCTGTTACCCCAGAACGGCGCGGAATCGAGTCCCGTAGTGCTGCCCATCCGGTCCTTGGCGAGGAAGCGCGGCGACTGGTTGGGCTGGTACTGCACGACTTCCATGTCCGGGTAAGCGTCGCCGTGGCGGTTGACCACAACAGACTTGTCGGGCAGGAAGGCGACCCTGACCGTGGCATCGGCATCGAAGACGGGGAGCAGGCTGTTGAGGCCTTCGATGGAGACGATCAGTTCGTCACTGCTGTCCGTCTTCACGGGAATCAGGGTGTTGTTGAGCGCCGGAGTGGTGGATGGGTCCTTCGCGATGGAGATGTCGTGCGCCGGAATTTCCTTACTCGGGACGGTGTGTTCCTTGAGCTGCGCCAGTGGTCCGACGCCATCAGCCGTATAGACCTTCTCCGGCACAGTGGTGGATGCAGTCACAGTGAAGGAGCAGTTGCCGGTCTTCGTGTCCCAGACCAATGACATTCGGTAGGAGGCATTCGGGTCCAGATCATATTCACGATTGTCCCCCTTGAGCATACCGAGCGCCGCGTCCTCCGAGTGAATGAAGAAGGTCACTCGGATCACACCGCGGTCCTCACCCGCAGGAACCTTGAAGAATTTCCTCTTGGATCCCTTCGGCGCCTTCCCGAACGCGATGTTGATGACCTCCGCGACCATGTCGTCGACTTCGTCGCTGCCACTGTCGGAATCGCCCGGTCCGGGGTCGTCCGGCTCGTCGTCCAGGACGGGCAGACCTCCGCGGCACTTGATCAGGCCCTCCCGGCACTCGATCAGCATGCGGCCGGAGGGGTCACTGAACGTGACGGGGTTGTTGTTGCCGTACGTGTAGCCGTGGGTCTGCTGCGGGTCGTTGATGTCGAGAACCGGGTCGACGCTGAGGAAGCGCCCCACGACCGGATCGTACTCACGGGCGCCCAGGTGCACGGTGGATGCGGTGCTGTCCGAAGGACCCCCGAGGAATCCCTTGTCGCCGGCCCAGCCGGCGTCCGGGGTACCTCGCTGGCCTCCGAACGGAGCGGTCTTGCGGTGCCGCACGACCTGCTGCGCATCCGCGCTGACCTGCGTGACGCCCGTGTCGTGGTGATCGGAGACGGTGAACGTGAGCTTGCCACCGGTGCGGAACGCCAGGGACTTCCCGCCGAAGGTGTAGTAACGGGTACCGGTCACGGTCCCGCCCTTCAGGTGGAGCTCGGTGTTGTACGACAGGTACAGCGTCGTGCCCGTGCCGTCCCGGCGGATCAGGCGCTGGCCGTCGGTGTCGTAGACGTAGCCGGCCTTCTCCGTCGCCCCTTCCTTGATGGAGGCCAGGCGGCCCTCGTCGTCCCAGCCGAAGCTCTGGGTGGCGGCGGAACCCACCTTGCGCGTCGCGGTGTTGCCCGAGGCGTCGTAGGTGAAGGTCTCGTCGTGAGGGTTGGTGCCCGTCTGGGTCACCTTGGGAAGGTCGTGCTTGCCCGCTGTCGGCGCCCCGTAGGTGCGGACCGTGTCCGTCGCCGGGCCCGACGCCGTGGCGTGCTGGGTCTCGGTCTTGCGATTGCCCACCGCGTCGAACGTGTACGAGGTCCAGTACGCGTTCTGACCGCCGACCGCCGCAGCCGAGGGAGCCGACGCGCACTGCGCGTTCTTGTCGGTCCAGGCGTCGGTGATCCTGCGCTGGGCATCCAGCTTGAAGCACTGCCGGTCGGTGGTGCGGGCCGCGTCCTGGCCGTACGACGTGGCGTTGGAGGTGATGTTGCCCACGGCGTCGTACGTGTAGTGCGTGTCGCTGATGCGCTGTGGTGCGACGTCCCGGTCGAGGTAGGAGTCGGTGAGGAACCCCGTGTGTTCGTCGTAGGAGTTGGTCGTCGTTAGACTCTGGCCGAAGTCACCGTACTTGCGGACGATGAGGCGGCCGTAGTGGTCGTACGTGCTCGACGAGACGATCGGGTCGCTGCCCGCCCCGAGCCCGTCCAGTGCACCGGTGACGGCCTGCAGCGTGGGGGTGACGGTCTCCGCGGGGAGACCGCCGATCGCCGGGTGCTTGGTCCACAGCAGCTGACCCGTGTTGGGGCTGTAAGACGAGGTCCATTCGTACGTGCCGGCCAGTGCACCCTCGGATGCGGGTATGACGGTCCGGGTCCTCACGGGCTGGTAGATCGAGTTGTAGCTGAGGACCGAGGACTCGTAGGCGTTCGTCCCCACGTAGCGGACGGACTTGGAGACCTGTCCCTTCGCCACGGTGTCGTACTCCCACGTGGCGAGTAGGTTGGTGCCCTTCTTGAGAGCGGTACGCCGGCCCAGCTCGTCGAAGTCGGTGTGCAGGGTCACGCCGCGCGCGTCCTGCACGTCCGTGATCCGGTCACCGTCGTCGTACGTGGTCGTGCTGACGCCCTTGTCCGCGTCGGTCATCTTCACCTGGCGGCCGCGCACGTCGTACTCGTAGGACCACTCCGCGCCCGACGGGTCGGTGTGGCGGGCCAGCTTACCGCGACGGTCGTAGAGGTCCGTGGAGCGCACGAACGTCATGCGCCCCGGGTCCGTGTACTGCTTCTGCTCGACGGTGCGCCCGAGCGCGTCGACGATCTGCGTGGTCGCCACTCCTCCCTTCGGCGGGATCTGGGTGGTGGTGTCACCGGTGTAGAGGGTCGTCGAGCGCTTGGTCTCCTGGCCGAACCGCTTGGAGATCACCGCGGTGGTCCGGCCCGCTCCGTCGTACTCGGTGTCCGTGGAGGACGGGTAGTTGAGCTGCTGGCCGGTCACGAGCACTCCCTCGGGGGCACCCGAGGCGTAGAACTCCCCGGACGTCCGCCAAGGGCGGCCGTGCGTGTCGAAGAACGTCTCGCTGACCAGACGCCCCGCACCGTCGGGGGACCGCTTCTGGCCCTGCCGCTGGCGCAGCATTCCGTCGAGGAAGCTGTACGAGACCTCGTACTGGGAGTCGTGGGTGAGGGCCTTCGACGTGATGACGGTCGGGCCGTCGCTGCGCACGAGGTACGAGAACTCGAAGTTCGGCGAGTCCTTGTACGTGATGGCCGACCGGGTCGGCTTCCAGACCTTGGTCAGGCGCCCCGCGGCGTCGAACTCGCTTGTGGTGACCTTCCCGTTGGCGTCGGTGAGCTGGATCGCCAGCCCGCGCAAGGGCTCCAGGACGGTCGTGGCCGCCTGCGCCTTCGGGTTGGTGACCACGGCCTGCGACGGAACCTCACCGGTCGCCGGCGTATAGGCGGTGGTGGTCACCTTGCCGTAGGCATCGGCAGTCTTGAGCGCACGGCCGTAGATGTCGAAGTCGGCCACATTGGTCGAGCTCACGACGGTGTAGGCGGTACCGGCACCGTTGATGCGCTCCTGCTTGGTGGACAGGCCGCGGGTGGGCGCGACGCCGAACGCGGCTCCGTCGTAGGAGGTCCGGATGTCCTCGACGACGTCCCCGGGACGGGAGACCGGGCTGCCACACGTCACCGCGACGGATTCGACGCGGCTGGGCTTGTCCAGGATCCACGCCGCAGTGTTGCGCACATACGTCGTGGTGGCGCACTTCTCGTCGCCCGGCTTGTCCTTGTCTCCGGTTTCGGAAACCCAGTCGGGCATGCCGTAGTCGTCGAAGTGTCGGCTCACCTCCGTCGTGCGGATGCCGCCGGTGACGGTGGTGCGGGTGATGTCCTTCTCGGTTCCGGTCTTGTACGAGACGAGGTCGGGCAGGCCCGGCCGCGAGCGCTTGTTGCCGGCCCCGGACCGCCACGGGGTGAACGAGGTCGCCGAGACGAGCTTGCTCGTGTCGTCGCCCAGGTACTTGATCGTCTCGCGCACCATCCCCGCGAACTCCGGGCGGTCCGTGACATCGGTACCGGCACTGTCCTTGACCGCTGCGCCGTCGAGGCCGCGGAAGAAGCGCTTCTCCTCGAGGGTCTGCGCGTCGTTGGCGGCACCGGTGCGCGTCTGGACACGCTCGTACCCGCGTGCAATCGAGTAGGTGCGGTCCTCGGCCTTGGTGAACTCGTCCTCGCTCTTGGACCAGGCTGCGCCGCCGAGGTACGAGTAGGAGGTCACCTTGTCGGGCGAGTCCGCCAGATTGTCGCCTTCGACGACCTGGGTGACGACGTACTTGTTGAACCAGTCGAGCTTCGCCGTCTCCCCTTCGAAGACCCACTTGACGGGGTAGCACCGGGTGGTGTTGGTCGCGTCCGGGTTCGGGAGGGTCGTGGGCGTGCAGTCCTGCTGGGAGTAGGTGACGCCGATGGTGCCACCCGTCTCGTTGGTGATCTGGTAGAGACGCAGGCGGATGAAGGGCGCCAGCCCGTCACCGGTCTTGTCGACACGGTTGGCCCGCTGCTCTCCGGCGAACGTCACCGCAGGCATGGTGATGTCGGGAGCGTCACCGGCCTTGGCCACACGCTGGATCGACTTCAGCCACATGGGGGTGGAGACGCCGTCACCCGATGCCGGGAAATCCTGAGCCAGATTCCACGTGTCGACCTCCTTGTGCTGGCCACCCGTAAGAACCTTCGTGGTGATGCTGGTCAACCTCTTGCGGGACCAGAAGGTAGGAGAGTTCCGGTCCTTGCACTCGGTGGAACCGTCCTTGCACTCAAGGTCGAACGGTACGTCGGGCCAGTTCTTCGCGTTGTTGGCGTCGAAGGTGCCACAGCCCGAGAGGCAGCGCTCGTCAACCCCGAACTGGACCTGGGCCATCGGCTTGCCCGTATAGGCGGCGCCGTCGCGCAGTCCGTAGTCGATGCGGTCGAGCCAGCCGCTCCGGATGTACGGAGTGGTCGTGCCCTTGCCCGTGGTCTCGGAGACGTTGCGGGTGTAGTTGTTCTTCTCGGTGTTCCAGTAGTACGCCATGGCATTGCCGTGGACGTCGACGACGTAGTCGAGCTGCCAGCGCCAGGCCTGCTGGCACCAGCCGTTGGCGAAGGAGGCGTTGTAGCACGGCTCCCCCGACTGGTTGCCGAATACCGGCACGGTCCAGGCCGAGTTGGTCGTCGGCGTGGTGCCGTCCTTCCAGCCGGGGAGACGGTTCAGACCGAAGTAGTACTGGGTGCCGTCGGTACCGGTCACCTTCCAGTGCTCGCCGTCGTTGTCGCCGTTCGTGGCGCCCGTCAGCTTCTCCACGCGCTCACCGGTGTCGCTCTGCGGCACCCAGCCCTTGCCCGCCTCGTAGACGAGCTCGGTGCTCTTGCCTCCGAGGGACAGCGTGGCGTTGTCGTTGAACCAGCACAGGTCGCCGACCTTGGCAGTGTTGGTGCCACCGGTCTTGTCATCGTTGCACGACTTGTACTTGCGCTCGATGAAGCCGGGCTCCCAGTCCCAGCCGTCGCCGATCCAGGACGGCTGCGAGTTGGCGGCCGAGGTGCGGCCGTCCACGGCCTGGGAGCTGTAGTTGAGTGCCACGCTGGGCTCCAGCCCACCCGGTACCGAAGGTACCGTGACGGGGTGCGACCAGGTGAACGCGCCGGTGGCGCCGCCTCCGTTCCAGGAGCCGGAGGGCTGGAGCGACGTTGCCTTGTAGTCGCCCGACGGACCGTCGTCGCCCGCCGTCGCGGCCATCACCCTCGCCGTCATCGCGGCGGAGGTCTTCGCGGTGAGCGTGCCGGTCTTCACGTCGTTCTTGGTCGGCACGGGCGTCTGCACGCGGCACTTGGCCTCGCCCGGCGTGGTCAGCGCACACGCGGGCAGTTCGACCAGGCGCAGCCGGGCGGCCCAGTCGCCGCCGTAGGCGTGGCGGAAGGAGCTGTAGTCCACCTTGACCTCGGCCTGGACCGGGTCGGTCTTGCCGTCGGAGCGGCCGACGGTCAGGACGAGCCCGTCAACGCCGGCACGCTGGGCCGTGTCCCGGTTGGCCACGGAGAGCTTCAGCTTGCCGGCGTCCTTCGATGCAGACACGGACACGGGGAGCGAGCCGGCCCGGCCGCCTTCGGCGAGGTTCACCTCGGCGTTGCCCGCCGCAGGCCATTTCGACTTCTTGGCCTGCTTGTCCCAGGAGTGGGCGGCCGCGGCATCGGCGCGCTTGGCGCCGCCCGTCCGAACCTCCTTGACAGGGACCGCCTTCGGCTGCTTCGCCGCCGGAGTATCCGAGTTCCCGCCGAGTCGCGCGGCATGGGTGGCTCCTGGCACTACTCCTGCCAAGAGCGCCACAGCCGCCAATGCGACTGTGGAGAATCTACCTACTTGCACTGCACCCACCCCAATAACCCACCCTCTTCTTGATGATTGACCAGCGCAGATTAATGCCTGATTAAAGTTTCGTCGAATCATCTTCATGGAATGGCAAGTTCCGTATGTGTGCGGCCATTCGCCGCGGCTCGGATTGGAGTAGTTTTCGGAAATGCGGAAATGCCCCGACGGCAGGCCGCCGGGGCATTTCACGCGATTATTTCGAGGGTCCTGCTACCGGAGCGGTACGGGCAGCGGGGCCGTGGTCGGTGTCGGGATGGTGCGGCGCCGGTGGTCGGTGGCGATGCGGTCCCGGCAGTGGGGAGTGTCCGGCGCGCCGGTGGGTGGAGTGGACATGTCGGCGGTCGCCGCCCGTGCACGCCCGCGCGGCACGCGCACCGCCATGCCGGACCGCTTCGCGATCCAGGCGCCGGTCGGCGGCGCCGGAGTGGAGGAGGATGTGGAAGCTGCCACTCCGCTCATCGGGGTGGCGGAGGCGTCGACCGGGCCGAAGTGTCCACCCCCCGCACCTCGCAGGGGTCTCCCCTCCATCATGCAAACTCCCCACCGCATAAAACGCTGACACTCGGCCCGACTCTACCGGGGTTCAGGCCTCTCCGTACGCACTCTCACCTGCGGTTTTGCGCTAATCGTGCAGGTGCATCCGGTTTCCCGCTATGAAGCCATTTCTGCATGAATTTGCAGTTGGTGGATTGGTTCACACCCTCCGGTGCGATCACTGACCGAGATGGTCCGGTCTGTGCCCGCAGTCGAGGTGGTGATCCTCGATCGGTTGCGGCGTCCCTTCCAACGGGAGGAACCTGCGCCGCCGTTCGGTCGTCTTGCAGCGCGGCTCGGTCGTGGTCGGCGGCGTTCGTTCCCGGGGCGGTCGTTGCCGGTTCCGCGTACCGCGTATGTGAGAGGCCATCAGCGTGTCCGTCGCCAACACCCGTTTCAGCGTCCTGTCGGAGGACTTCTCCGCCGACCCCTACCGCCACTTCGCCCGGCTGCGCGAGCAGGCTCCGGTGCACTACGAGCCGGGCATCGACAGCTACTTCCTCTCGCGTCACGAGGACGTCAAGCGGGTGCTGACCGACCACGAGGCGTTCACCACCGAGACGCTGCAGGTGCGCGCCGAGCCGGTGATGCGCGGGCCGGTCCTCGCGCAGATGACCGGGGCCGAGCACACCGCCAAGCGCAAGATCGTCGTACGGGCCTTCACCGGGCAGGCCCTGCACGACCAGATACGTGCCATCCGCGCCAACGCGGCCGAGCTCATGGCCCCCTTCCTCGCCCGGGGCCGGATGGACCTGGTCAACGACTTCGGCAAACCCCTCGCCGTCCACGTCACGCTCGACGTCCTCGGCCTGGAGAGACGGGACTGGCGGCAGGTGGCCGCCTGGCACGGCGGGGTCGCCGAGTTCATCACGAGCATGGCCCTCACCCCCGAGCGCCGCCGCCACTGCATGGACTGCGCCGAGCAGTTGGAGGCGTACCTCCTCCCCGTCATCGAGCAGCGCCGCCGCCACCCCGGCGACGACCTGATCTCCAAGCTGTGCACCGCCGAGTTCGACGGCATCGCCATGAGCGATCGCGATGTCACGGCGCTGATCATCAACGTGCTGGCGGCCGCCACCGAGCCCGCCGACAAGACCCTCGCCCTGCTCTTCAAGCACCTCATCGACCACCCCGGGCAGCTGGCGCAGGTCCGCGAGGAGCCGGAGCTGCTGGCCGCCGCGATCGCGGAGACCCTGCGCTACACCCCGCCGGTCCAGCTCATCCCCCGCCAGGCGGAGCGGGACGCGGTGTTCGCGGGGGGCACCGTCCCCGCCGGCGCCACCGTCTTCTGCATGATCGGCGCGGCCAACCGGGACCCCCGCGCCTTCGCCGACCCGGACACCTTCGACATCCACCGCCCGGACCTGGGCGCCGCCCGCTCCTTCACCGCCGCTGCCCAGCACCTGTCCTTCGGTACCGGACTCCACCAGTGCGTCGGCGCGGCCTTCGCGCGCGCCGAGATCGAGACCGTCGCCGCGATGCTCCTGCCCCTGCTCGACCAGGTCCGCCACAGCCCCGGCTTCCGCTACCGGGAGAGCGGCCTCTACACCCGGGGCCCGGTGTCGCTGTCCCTGGACTTCACCCCCGTCCACCTCGGCGAAGAGGACCTCGGACCCGTCCGTTGACACCTCGATTAGGATCTGCGTTCGACCCGTCGAAGCCGGGTGGTGCACAAGGAAGTTGGGAGCCGCCATGGTGTCCGTGGGGGAAAGACTGAACAGCGCGCGCGGGCGGGCCTTCGTCGGTCGCGACGAGGAACTCGGACGCTTCGGGGAGGCTCTGGCCGGCGATCCGCAGGCGCCGTTCGCGTTCTACGTATGCGGGCCAGGCGGCATCGGGAAGTCGACGCTGCTGCGCCGCCTGGCGGACCACGCCCGGGCGGCCGGTCGGCTGCTCGTCGAACTCGACGGCCGGTTCGTCAGCCGGGACCCGGCCGATTTCGAGCGCGCCACCGGCCCCTTCCTGGACGTTCCGGGCACGGTCCTGTTCGTGGACTCCTTCGAGCACTGCCAGTGGCTGGAGAGCTGGCTGTGGCACCACCTCCTGCCCCGGGCCGCGGACGACACCCTCGTCGTCCTGGCCGGACGGCGCGCTCCGCAGCCGCAGTGGACGGCCGACCCCGCCTGGTCCGGGCTCCTGCACGTGACCGAACTGGAGCCCTTCTCCGAGGAGCAGGCCCGGAGCCTGCTGGTGGCGGCACAGATCCGGCCCGAACTGCGGGACCGCGTACTGCGCTTCGCCGGAGGCAATCCGCTGGCCCTGTCCCTCGCGGCCGCGGCGGGATCGGCCGGGGCCGGCCGCGAGGAGATCTGGGCCCCCACGGCGGACGTACTGCGCACCCTGCTGGCGGGACTGATCGGGGAGGTGCCCACGGCGGCGCACCGCCGCGCCCTGGAGGTGGCGGCGCAGGCCCACTCGACCTCCGAGGAACTGCTCGCCGCGGTGCTGCCCGAAGAGGATGCCCACCTGCTCTTCTCCTGGCTGCGGGACCTGCCCTTCATGGAGTCCACCCACCGCGGGCTCCATCCGCACGACGCCGCTCGCGAGACGCTCGCCGCCGACCTGCGCTGGCGGGCGCCCAATGCCTTCGAGGCGATACGCCGGCGCCTGGCGGACGAGTACCTGCGCATCCTGCGCGAAGCACCCGAGGAACGGGTGTGGACCGTCACCGACGAGCTCTTCTACCTCTTCCGGGAAGGCGCGACCCTGGCGCGGCTGCGTTCCTGGTCCCGCGAGGACGAAGTGCACGACCGCCCCCTGCACCCCGATGACATCGATGCCGTGCTGCGCATGACGGAGGAGACCGAGGGAGCCGCCTCCGCGGAGCTGGTCCGGTACTGGGCGCGGCGCCAGCCGCAGGCCTTCAGCGTCTACCGGCTCGTGAGCACGGGCCGGATCGTGGCGTTCACGACCCGGCTGGTCCTGCCGGCCCCGCCCGACCCCCAGGACCTGGCCACCGACCCCGTCGTCGCCGCCGCGTGGCGGTACACCGATGCCACCGAACCGGTGAGCCCCGGCGAGCACATCGGCGTCAGCCGCTTCTCGATCTATCCCGAGCGCTACCAAGTACCCTCGCGCGTCATCGACTTGAGCAGCTCCCGGGCCCAGGCCGAGGCGGCCCGCGCCCGCGGTCGTGCGTACGGGTTCGCCGTCTACCGGGACGCCGAGACCTGGGCGGCGCGCGTCAAGGGAACGCTCAGCGACACCGGGGCACGCCCGCGCGTCGGTGAGTACACGTACGGGGTCTTCGGCGTCGACTGGCGCCAAGTGCCGGTGGAGGCATGGCTCATGCGCTTCATCTCGGCCACCGAGGAGCCGGTCCGATCCGGGCCCTCGCCGGTCTCGCGCGCCGCGTTCGACCAGGCCGTGCGCGAGGCGTTGGCCCACTGGCGCGATGCCGGCGCCTTCGCCGCCTGCGCCCTGATGCGCACCCGCCTCGCGGCCGATTTCACCGATCCGGTAAAGGAGTTGCGCGCTCTGCTGCGCGCTGCCGTCGACGAGCTCGCCGGCGACCCGCGCGGAGTACGCGCCCGAGAGGCCCTGGCGGCCGGCTATTTCTCCGGCGCGCCCACCCAGGAGGCCGCCGCCCGCCGCCTCGGCCTGCCGTACGGCACCTACCGCCGCCACGTTCGCCAGGGCCTGGACCTGCTCTGCGAAGCCCTCTGGCGACAGGAGTTGCACGACCCCCGTTAGGGGTGTCCACGAGATGCCGGACGCGGAGTCGCCGGCGCCTCGTGGACAGGTGCGGACAGGAGTGGACAGCGCCCGTCCCGGTAGGTCCTGGATAGTGGACACCGTCCGCGCCGAGTCTGTGCGCCATGAACGATGCACGCACGCAGACGGACCAGGCAGGACGTCGGCCCCCCGGGCCCGGAGCGGGCCTCGCGGCCCTCGCCGCCGCCCAGTTCACCGTCATGCTCGCCACCTCGATCGTCAACGTGGCGCTGCCGCAGATCCGGGCCGGCACCGGCCTCACGGACAGCGGAACCACCTGGGTGGTCAACGCCTACGGCCTCGCCTTCGGGGCGCTGCTCCTGGCGGGCGGCCGGATCGCGGACCTCCTCGGCCGCCGCCGGGTGCTGATCGCCGGGCTCGCCCTGTTCGCGCTGGCCTCGCTGGCGGCCGGGACGGCCACCTCCGCCGGTGTGCTGATCGCCGCCCGCGCGGTGCAGGGCCTCGGGGCCGCGGCGATCGCCCCCGCCGCCCTCGCCCTGGCGATGGACCGGTCCGCGTCCGGCCCCGAGCGCGGCAGGGCCCTCGGCGTCTGGGGAGCGGTCTCCGGCGCGGGAGCGGCGGGCGGTGTCCTGCTGGGCGGGGCGCTCACCCAGGCGTGGGGCTGGCCCTGGATCTTCCACTCGGTCGCGCTCGGATCGGCCCTGGTCCTGGCCGCCGTGGCCGTACTCGTACCGCGGGACGCGGGACGGGACGCCGGGCGGCAGCCGGCGGGGAGGTTCGACCTGTTGGGCACCGCCACCGTCACCCTCGCCCTGACCGGCCTGGTCTGGGGCCTGACCACCGCCCGTGGAGCCGGCTGGACCGACGGCCGGGTGCTGGGCGCGCTCGGCGCCTGCGCCGCGTTGTTCGCCGCCTTCACCGTGATCGAGCTCCGCCGGCCCGACGCGCTGATTCCGGCACGCCTGTTCGCCACCGGCCGGGTCGCCGCGGGCAACGTGCTGATGGCCCTGCTGGGGTCCGTATGGCTCGCCCTGTTCTTCTTCCTGCCGCTCTACCAGCAACAGGTCCTCGGATCCGGCCCGTTGGCCACCGGTGCGGGACAACTGCCCCTCGCGGTCGCCCATATGATCGGCTCCGCTCTGGCCCCGCGCATCGCCCGGCGCGTCGGAGCCACCGTGACCGTGACCGCGGCCCTGCTGACGGAGGCCGCCGGCCTGCTGTGGCTCTCGCGGATGAGCGCCGACGGAAGCTACCTGACGGACGTCCTCGGCCCGAGCGTCCTGGTCGGCCTGGGCCTCAGCATCGCCTTCGTCCAGCTCACCGCACTCGCCGTGGACGGCGTCCCGCGGGCGGACGCGGGTCTGGCCGGGGGACTGGTGAACACCACCCGGCAGGTCGGCGGGGCGATCGGCCTCGCCGCCCTGGCCACCCTGGCCGGCTCCGTCACCGCCGGCGCGGCCGCCGGCACGCCCCCGCTGGAAGCCCTCACGGCCGGCTACCGCACCGCCTTCACGGTCTCGGCGGCGGTCCTGGCCGCCACGGCCCTCCTCGCACTGCTCCTCACCCGCCGCACCGCGCCACCCACCCGGAGCGCACCGGCCACGCCGACCACGCCCACCCCGCTCAAGTCCCCTGCCGACCAAGCGGTCTGACCACACCTCACCACATCGCACCAACGGAAAGAGAGCCCAGCCATGACCACCGCGAAGCCCTACCTGACCGGCCACTTCACCCCCGTCGCCGAGGAGGTCACCGCCACCGGCCTCACCGTCGAGGGCACCCTGCCCCCCGAGCTGACCGGCCGGCTGCTGCGCAACGGCCACAACCCCAAGCCCGGCGTCACCCCGACCCACTGGTTCAAGGGCAGCGGCATGGTCCACGGCATCCGCCTGAACGGCGGCCGCGCCGAGTGGTACCGCAACCGCTGGGTGCACACCCCCGCCCTCGACGGCGCCCCCTACATGACCGAGCACGGCCCGGACCTGACCGCGAGCGCCGCCGGCACGCACATCATCGAACACGGCGGACGCCTGCTGGCGCTGTGCGAGGCGAACCTCCCCTTCGAGCTCACCCCGGAGCTGGAGACGGTCGGTGCCCACGACTTCGACGGAAAGCTGCGCAGCGCGATGACCGCGCACCCCAAGGAGGACCCGGTGACCGGGGAGCTCCACTTCTTCGGGTCCTCGCCGTTCCCGCCCTTCCTGACCTACTACGTGTCCGACGCCAAGGGATCGATCACCCACAGCGCCGAGGTGCCGGGGGCGACCGCCGCGCTCAAGCACGACTTCGCCCTCACCCGCCGTCACGTGGTCTTCGTCGAGGGCAACGTCACCTTCGACCACACGGAAGCCTCCGGCATCCCGTACAGCTGGAGCGACCAGCAGCCCGCCCGCATCGGCGTCATGCCCCGCGGTGAGACCGGCGCCCCGTACATCCGCTGGTTCTCCATCGAACCGGGCAACATGCTCCACGTCTCCAACGCCTACGAGGACGGCCAGGGCCGCGTCGTCCTGGAAGGCCCCACCGTGGACCGCGAGGGCTTCCGGCTCTCCTGGAACTGGTGGGTCGGCGCGCCCGGGCGCGGCAGCGAGCCCGTCAGCCGCTCGTACACCCGGCGCTGGGTGCTCGACATGTCCGCCGGCACCGTCGACGAGCAGATCATCGACGACCTGCCGGTGGAGTTCCCGACGCTCAACGAGGAGTACCTGGGCGCCGAGAACCGCTACCAGTACGCCATCTCCTTCCCGAACGAGGAGGGGCTCGGCGGCTACGGCGTCGTCAAGTACGACCGCGTCAGCGGCGCACGCCGCATCCACCAGGCGGGCGACGCCCGCATGCCCGGCGAGGCCGTGTTCGTCCCCGCCGCAGATGCCACGTGCGAGGACGACGGCTATCTGCTGACCGTCGTCTCCGACCTCAAGCAGGACGCCTCGCAGCTCCTGGTGCTCGACGCCTCCGGCCTCGAGCGGGTCGCCACCGTCCACCTTCCCCACCGGGTGAGCGCCGGACTCCACGGCTCCTGGATCCCCGACAGCGCCCTGTAGGGCGCCAAGGACCCACCAGGTGCAGCAAATTGCCGGAGCCGCGGTCATCCCGCGGCTCCGGCGCGGCCGTGGCAGATCGAGGGCCCCGGGTCGTACTTGAGGGGGAGCGGACTACAGGGGCTTCGGGCGGTGCCGACGGCGCAATGCGCAGGATCCCGGCACCGGATTTTGGCCAACTGCCCGGATTTCGCATGGTACGGGAGAGGGACGAGGGACGGCTCTTCCAGGGGATTCGCCGGTGCCCGCCGATGCAACAAGGTGGGTGCACCAGCGATTTCACCCGAAGAGAGACGGCACGCCTGTCATGAAACGCCTCGCACCGCTCCTCGCCACCGTCGGACTCGTCGCGACCTCCCTGCCCCTGCTGACGGCGCCCCAGGCGGCCGCGGCCCAGACCCCCGTCCACCTGCGCCAGAAGCCGGCCTGGCACCGCTGCAGCCCCGACCGGCCGGCGGCGTACGAGTGCGCGACCCTCAAGGTGCCGCTCGACTACCAGCACCCCGAGGGGCGCACGCTCGACCTCGCGATTTCCCGCATGAAGAGCGAGAACCCCGCCAAGCGGCGGGGAGTCCTGCTCTTCAACCCGGGAGGTCCGGGCGCCTCCGGGCTGTTCCGGCCGATGGTCCTGAACGCGGAGATGCCCAAGGACGTACGGGACCAGTACGACCTCATCGGCTTCGACCCGCGCGGGGTCGGCAAGAGCAGCCCGGTCACCTGTGGCGGGCTGAGCCATGCCGAGGAGGGCGTCGGCGGCGCGTACCGCCCCGAGACCTTCGCCTCGGACGTGGCCTGGGCGCGGGGCATCGCCGACAAGTGCCGGGAGAAGTCCGGCGACGTCCTCCCGCACATCACCACCCGCAACACGGCCCGCGACCTGGACGTGATCCGTGAAGCGCTCGGCGAGCGGAAGATCTCGTACCTGGGCTATTCGTACGGGACCTACCTCGGCACGGTGTACTCCCAGATGTTCCCGCAGCGCACCGACCGCTTCGTGCTGGACAGCGGGGTGGACCCGCAGCGCGTCTGGCGCGGCATGATGCAGGTGTGGGCCACCGGGGCGGAGCCCGCCTTCGCACGGTGGACGCGGTGGGCCGCGGAGCGCTCGGACCGGTACGGGCTCGGCACCACGCCCGAAGAGGTGTCCGCCACCTTCTGGGACCTGGTGGCCCGGGCCGACCGGGATCCGATCGTCCACGACGGGGAGACGTACACGGGTGACGGCCTCAGGGCCGACCCGTCCCTCTTCTCCTCCCCGTACGGGGCCTCGGCCGTCGTCCGGTTCCTCAAGGCCCTGGCCGATACCGGGCACCCGCCGGCGGGCGGTGGCGCGCCGGATCTGAAGCAACTGCTCGAAGGCGCCCGGACCTCCGATCCGAAGGCCCCCGTGCTGAGCACCGCGGCGGCGGGCCCGGAAGCAGCCTCCGAGTTCGGTGACAACGGCACCGCCGCCTACTGGTCCGTCGTGTGCGGGGACACGGACGCGTGGCCCCGCGACCCCGATCAGTACGCCCGGGACGCGCAGCGGGACAAGGCGAAGCATCCGCTGTACGGGGACTTCGCGTCGAACATCAAGCCGTGTGCCTTCTGGCAGGCGCCGGTCGAGCCGCCGACACCCATGAAGAACCGGGCCGATGTGCTGACCGTACAGAACGAGTGGGACCTGATAACCCCGCTGGCCAGCGGCCAGGGCCTGCACAAGGCGCTCAAGGGCTCGCGGATGGTGCTGGCGCTGGGCGGCGAGAAGCACGGCGTGTACCTCTCCGACCCGGTTTCCTGCGCCGACGCCACGGTCAACACGTACCTCGCCACGGGCCGGCTGCCCGCCGCGGACGTCACCTGCCAGAACCCGCCGCCGCTCCCGTAGGGGTGCCGAAGCACGCGGCGGACGGCCCGGCTCCGGTCTGATCCCGGCCAGGTGGAGGCCGGTTACGGCTGCTGCCCGCCCTGGAGGCGGCCCGACACGACCAGGTCGCCCTCAGGGGTGCGCCGCGCGAGGTGGCCGGTGCGGAAGAAGCCGTCGGAGGTGAAGGAGCGTGCGTTGTGCTCAGGGGACCGGTAGTACCCCCGCACGGTGTACGGGCCGCGGGCGAGGAGTTCGCCGGGCTCCCCGTCGGGCACCTCCTTCCCGTCCGCGTCGACGATGCGGATCTCGTCGTCGGGCGAGAGCGGGCGGCCCTGCGTGGCCGGCACGGTCTCGTCCGCATCGGCGGCCCGGGTGAGCGTGAGCAGCCCCTCGGCCATGCCGAAGACCTGCTGGAGGCGACAGCCAAAGGCGGTGCCGATCCGCTCGGCGGTCGCCCGGGGCACGGGGGCGGCGCCGCCGACCTGCAGGAGGCGCAGACTGCTCACGTCCGCCCGGACCGCCGGCAGTACGTCGAGCCAGTCCCGGGCGGCGGCGGGGGTCAACGACGTGACGGTGACCCGCTCTCGTTCGACGGCCGCAAGGCATGCGGGGACGGGATCCGGGTCCTCGGCCAGGACGACGGTGCCGCCCACGGAGAGGGTGCCGACGATGCCGGGGCAGCCGAAGGCGAGGCCGGCCCCGGCGGGCAGCGCGGCGAGATAGACGTCGTTCGCGGTGAGGGACGCCAGCTCGGCGGCGGCCCGCGCCTGGTAGGCGTAGTCGTTGTGCGTGCGCGGAACGAGCCGGGGCGTACCGGTGGAGGCGTCGGAGAGGAGGAAGAGCGCCACCTGGTCGGCGCTGTGCGCGATCGTCGGTCCGGGCGGGGAGTCGAGGGAGTCCAGCGGGAAGTAGTGGCAGCCCGCCGGGTCGGTCGAGAAGCCGCCGTACGGGGAGGACCCACCCGGCGCCTCGAAGGTGAACACCCTGCGCAGGAAGGGGCCCTGAGCCGCGATGTCCGCGACCATCGCCGTGTGGTCGAAGCCCTGGTACGTCGAGGGCCCCACGTATCCGACGGCCTCCGTGACCCGCACGACGTGGGACACCTCGGGCGCGCGGTGCGCGAGGGGACAGAGCACCGGGACCGCGCCGATGCGCATCAGCGCGAAGACGGTGGTGACGAACTCGGGCACGTTCGGCAGCTGGACGACGACCCGCTGCCCGGGCCGCAGGCCCCGCAGCCGGAATCCGGCGGCCATGCGGTCCACGCGCCGGTTCAGGCCCGCGTACGTGATGCGGGTGCCGCCGCCGTGCACGAGCGCGGTCCGCGGCCCGTACTGCCCGGCCCAGTCGCGCAGCAGGTTGTCCAGCGTGTTGCCGCGCCAGTGCCCGGCCGCCCAGTAGCGGTCGACGAACTCCTCGGGCCAGGGCGTGCAGCCGGTGAGCATGGGTGCCATTCGTTTCCTTCGGTCCCGTTCCTGGACCAAGCCAATCCCCCAACACCCGCATGTGCAATGCGCCTTCCCCACCACGGATGCCGAACCGGATCAGCGGAAGGTCCAATCAGGACCAGAGCCGAAATCGCTCCCAGCCGTCGTCCGCGGTCCGCTCGTAGCGCAAGCGGGTGTGGACGCGGTCCTTCGCCGCCTGCCAGAACTCCACCTCCGCCGGAGCGAGCGTGTACAGGGTCCAGGCGGAGTCCACGAGCGACGGCGCCTGCTCGATCAGGGCCGAGGACTTCGCCAGGGCGTGGTCGCGCTCCGCCGGGTCCGCCAGGTACTGGCTCTGGCGGGCCAGGAGCGAGGCGGCGCGGGCGGTGGCCGACCGGCCCAGGAAGTCGGCGGCGTTCTCCTCGGCGGACCCCGGCGCAACCGTGCCGCGCAGGCGCACCTGCCGGCCGTGCTCGGGCCAGTAGAAGGTGAGCGCCGCCCTCGGGTGGACGGCCAGCTGGTGTCCCTTGGGGCTGAAGCAGTGCCCGGCGAACCGCCATCCCGAGCCGTCCACCCCCTTGAGGACCAGGATCCGGGCGTCCGGATCGCCGGCCTCGTCGACGGTGGACAGGGTCATGGCGTGGGGATCGCGCAGTCCGTCCGCCACGGCGTCCGACAGCCAGCACAGGAAGAGCCGCACGGGATCGGCCGGAGCCCGCTCCGGATCGAATTCCGCGAGCGGCCCCGCGAACACCTCGATGTCCCGCAACCACCCGCTGACGGTTCTGCCCTGATCGCCATCGCCCACCGGGACCCGCCCCCTCCACGTCGAACCTGTACGGACCATCCTGCATCTGCGGCCGATATTCGACAATCGCCTGGCAAATGCTTGGCTGATGGCCTGAATTTGGTGGTGGGTGAGCGGCAGGGGCATTGGAGGTAGCGACAACAACGGGTGCGGCGCCGCCCTGGCGGTCAGGCGAGCGGAACCGTGCGGGCCAGGAAGTGGCCGCCGGCGTCCTCGTACTCGTCCAGGCGCCAGCCCGACGCCTCCAGGGCGGGGCGCAGGTTGTTCTCGGCGAGCAGGTCGGCGGGGTCGAGGGTCCGGCCGTGTCGGGCCGCGCGCTCCGCCCGGCCCACGGGTGGAAGAGGAGCAGCACCCCGCCGGCCGCGCAGACGCGGGCCCACTCCCGCAGGGCCGCGTGCGGGTCCGTGAGGTGGTCGAGCACCCCCGCCGAGAAGATTCCGTGCACGGACGCGCCCGCCAGCGGGAGCCGGGTGCAGTCGGCCGCGACGAGGTGGCCGTGGCGGGTACGGCCGTGCCGGGCGGCGGAGGCCAGCATGGCCGGGGTGACGTCGACCCCGAGGACGTGACCGCGAGGGCCGACCTGGGTCCGGAGCGCGGGCATGGCCCGGCCGGTGCCGCAGCCGAGGTCCACGGCCAGCCCGCCCGGTTCCAGCCGCAGCCGGGCGACCGCGGCCTCGTACGCGGGGGTCTGGTGGGCGAACCGTTCCTCCCACGCGTCCGCCCTGCGGGTGAAGAAGGCGCGGGTGGCGGTGTGCTCGGCGCGGGCGGACACGAGTGTCGCGAACCGGCCCAGCAGCCGCTCCGCCCGCGGGTCGAGGGCGGGCCCGGCAGGGGACGGCGGGAACCGGACCCCCCAGGCGCTGGCGCCGATCCGGAAGGCCTGTTCCGGGTAGCCGTCGCGGGAGGTTCCGGCGAAGAGCGGGTCGCGCTCCACGGTCGGGGTCAGGGCGACCGTCGGGAGGCCGGCGGCCGGGTCGAGGGCGTCTCCCGTGGCGGCTCCCCGGCCGCGTGGTGCATGACGACCACCGTCATACCTCAGTCCTCACATTCCAGCTGCCCGGTCGGTTTCAGGCTGCATCTGAGCAAGCATGCCCCCAGTCGGGGCGCATATGCCAGACGCGTCCCATCCGTGAGGCGCGGCGGAGGAGGCGCGGGACGCACAGAGCCCCTGCGTGCCGAACACCGCTGATCGGCATGCAGGGGCCTGTTGGTCGGTGCTCCCCGTGGCGGCGAGAGCCGCTCGACCGTCACGGGGCCGGTGTGCGTGTCAGTCAGCCAACGGTCGGCCTGGCAGGGCGACGGGATCCGGACACGGATCAGGCCGCAGCGGCCTGATGGGTGCAGTCAATCATTCAAGAGGCTAATTTGCCACTATGGATGGCATCTGCGAGGACGAATGCCCTCTTCTCGCCGCGTCTGCCCGCTCAGAGCTCGGACGTCTCCACGGCGCTCCTCAGCCGTGCAGCCGCGTGGTCCAGTCCTGCGGGACCCGACCGGCCGGGCCGGGGGCCGGCTGGTCTGCCGGGTGGGCGGACGGCGGGGTGAGCTCGGGCCCGGATTCGTACAGGTCGTTGGTGTCGTAGTTCCAGAACCAGTCCTCGCCCGGCTCGAAGCTCTGCACGAGCGGATGGCCGGCGGACTTCCAGTGGGCGGTGGCGTGCTGAGCGGGCGAGGAGTCGCAGCAGCCGATGTGGCCGCACTGGGCGCAGCGGCGCAGGTGGAACCACCAGCCGCCCACCGCGTCGCAGTCGGCGCAGCCGGTTCCGGCGGGCGGGACGCTCGGGTCGATTCCGTTGATGTCGTCGGTCATGCCGGCTCCTCGGCGGTCTCGGTGGTCCCGGAAGTCCGGGAGGTCTCGGAGTCCCCGGAATTCCCGGAGTCCCCGGATTCGGGGTCGGTCAGCGGCAGCAGCACCTGGAACCGGGTGTCACCGGGTGCGGACTCGACCTGGAGGCTGCCGTGGTGCTTGTTGACCACGATCCGCCAGGAGATGTCGAGGCCGAGACCGGTGCCCTCGCCGACCGGCTTGGTGGTGAAGAAGGGGTCGAAGATGCGGCTGCGGATGTCCGCCGGGATGCCGGGCCCGGTGTCGCGGAACTCCACCAGCAGCCGGTCGCCCTCCCGTGCCGTGCGGACCGTCAGCGTGCCCTCGCCTCCGGTGCTCGCGATGGCGAAGACGGCGTTGTCGATGATGTTCGTCCACACCTGGTTGAGCTCCGCCGGATAGGCGGGTACGTCGGGCAGGGAGCGGTCGTAGTCCTTCACCACCCGCACCCCCCGGCCGATCTTGCCGGACAGCATCAGCAGGGTGCTGTCGAGGAGTTCGTGGACGTCGACGACCCGGTACGGGGCGCGGTCGAGCTGCGAGTACTGCTTCGCCGCGTCCACCAGGTGGGAGATGCGGGTGGTGGAGTCGTTGATCTCGTCCATCAACAGCTCGGTCTCGACGGTGTAGTTGAGCCAGCCGATGGCCCCCGGCAGGATGTCCTCGGCCACGGTCGCCGCGACCTGCTCCAGCCAGTCCGTGTCCAGCCCGGCCTGTACGAAGGTCGACGCGATCCGCCAGCCCTCCTGGATGCCGTGGTCGTCGAGCCAGTCGGCGAGCTCGTCCTCCCGGTCGGACGCCTCCAGCGGGCTCAGCACCGGTGCCTTGGCGACCCGTTCGGCGGTGCGCTCCTGGATCTCGATGAGTTCGGCGAGCGCCTCGCGCGAGTAGGGGCCCTGGGCGATGATCGCGAGCTTGTGCCGCATCTTGCCCACGCGTTCGCGCAGCGTCGCGGTGGCCCGTACGGCCGCCGCGGCCGGGTTGTTGAGCTCGTGGGTGAGCCCGGCGGACAGCGATCCCAGTGCCAGCAGCCGTTCACGCTGGCCGATGGCCCGCTGCGTGTTCCTCGAACCGAAGAACAGTCCCTCCAGCAGGTGCGCGGCCATCGGGAACCAGTCCCGCATGACGGCCGCGAACGAGTCGGCGGGCAGGACGAAGAACCGCGTCGGCTCGGTCACCCTCATGGAGTTGGTGTACGTCTGCGGCACCTGGTCACCCAAGTACGCCTGCATGGCGCCCGCGTACACCCCGCGCTGCGAGGTCCGGCTGACCTCGACGTCGTCGCCGCCGACCCGGCGGGACAGTACGACGGTGCCCTCGACCATCACGTAGAAGCAGGTGGCGGGTTCGCCCTCGGTGTAGACCGGGCCGACGTCGAACCGCTCCACCCGTCCTTCGGAGCACAGCCTCCCCAGCTGCTCCGGGGAGAGCTTCTCGAACAGGAAGAGCGAGGCGATCTCCTGCGGGCTGCAGGGCGTGGGCTGCCCGCTCATGACTGCTCCAGGTACCGGTGGACGAGCATCACGGCCATGGCTCCCTCTCCTACGGCGGACGCGACGCGCTTGGCGGACTGGGCGCGCGCGTCGCCCGCCACGAACACGCCGGGGATGTTGGTCTCCAAGTGGTAAGGCGGCCGGTCCAGTTCCCACTCGGCGGGCGGCCGCCCGTCCGCGGTGAGGTCCGGCCCCGTCAGGATGAACCCGTGCTCGTCGCGCAGCACCGTGCCGTCCAGCCAGTCCGTCAGCGGGGCCGCGCCGATGAACACGAACATCCACTGGCAGTCGACGAGTTCGGTCGCGCCGCCGTCCACGTCCCGCAGCGTCAGCTGCTCCAGGTGCCCGTCGCCGTGCGCCTCCTCGACGACGGTCCGGGTCCGCACCGTGATGTTCGCCGTCTCCTCGATCTGCTGGATCAGGTAGTACGACATCGACGCCTTCAGGGACTCCCCGCGCACCAGCAGGGTCACCGACTTCGCGCCGCGCGCCAGGTACATGGCCGCCTGCCCGGCGGAATTGGCGCCGCCCACGATGTACACGTCCTGCCCCTGGCAGGCGGCCGCCTCGGTGAGCGAGGAGCCGTAGTACACCCCGCAGCCGGTCAGGGAGTCGCAGCCCGGTGCCCGGAGCTGCCGGTACGAGACCCCGGTCGCCAGGATGACGCTGTGCGCGGCGACCGCCGAGCCGTCGGAGAAGCGGACGACGCGCGCCGCGCCGTTGACCTCCAGCCCCGTGACCTCGCGCGCCGTCAGGATCTCGGCGCCGAACCGGCCGGCCTGGCGCCGGGCCCGGTCCGTGAGCTGCGCGCCGGAGACCCCGTCGGGGAAGCCGAGGTAGTTCTCGATGCGGGAGCTCTGGCCGGCCTGCCCGCCGGTCGCCGAGCGCTCGACCAGTACGGTACGCAGCCCCTCGGAGGCCCCGTAGACCGCCGATCCGAGCCCGGCCGGTCCGCCGCCGATGACGACGAGGTCGTAGAAGTCCGCGGTCGGGGTCGTCGCGAGCCCCACGTGGGCGGCCAGCTCGGCCGGCTCCGGCTCGACCAGCACGGTGCAGTCCGGCGTCACCACCAGGGGCAGCCGCTGCCCGTCCGCCCCGGCGGCCTCCATCAGCCGCCGTCCCTCGGGCTCGTCGGAGGAGTACCAGCGGTAGGGCACCTGGTTGCGGGCCAGGAACTCCCGTACGCGCGAGGACCCCGCCGACCAGCGGTGTCCGACCACCTTCGTGGCGGGCACCGGCCGGTAGTCGCTGGAGCGCCACGCGGTGAGCAGGTCGTCCACGACCGGATAGAGCTTCTCCTCCGGCGGGTCCCAGGGCTTGAGCAGGTAGTGGTCGAGGTCGACGACGTTGATCGCGTCGATCGCCGCGTTGGTGTCGGCGTACGCGGTCAGCAGTACGCGCCGCGCGCCCGGGTACACCGCGAGGGCCTGCTCCAGGAACTCGATGCCGTTCATCTGCGGCATGCGGTAGTCGGCGAGGATCACCGCCACCAGGTCCCCGCGCAGCTTCAGCTCGTGCAGGGCCTCCAGCGCGGACTCGCCGGACTCGGCGCGCACGATCCGGTAGTCGGCGCCGTAGTGGCGCCGCAGGTCACGGGCGATGGCCCGGGAGACCCCCGGGTCGTCGTCCACGGTCAGGATGACGGTCCGCGCCGTATCGGCGGCCTGTGCCATACGTCTCCACCCCGAGTGCTCTGGGCGGGCCGCATGGCGAGCCGCCCGCGCCGGTGTCCCGCCCATCGTATGTTCGATGGTCCGGGAGCGCTCCGGAACGCCGCGAACGGGCGCTCCGGGCGCCCGTCCGACCACTCTCGGTGAGCGTTCACGTCTCCGCCGGTCTCCGCCCGGCTCAGCGGACCGCCACCACCACGTGGCTGTTCCCGAACTGCCAGACCGTCCCGACGTGCTCGAAGCCCGCCTCGCGCAGCAGTACGAGGTGGTCGGTGAGGGTCAGCTTGTTGCCCTCGCAGTGCGGGTGGGTGCGGCGGTCGCGGGTGGCGAGGAGCGGTGTCAGCTCGGGGTCGGCCCGCACGCCCGACCACCACGACTCCCAGTCCTCGTGCGCGAGGGCCTGCTGGCGCTCGGCGCGCCGCCGCCCGATGTCCACGGCGAGCTCGTGGACCTTGGGGGAGTCCGGGTCCAGATGGTCGCCGTTGACCAGGACCCCGCCGGGCCGGATCCGCCCGGCCAGCTCCCGGTAGGTGCGCCGGAGCGTTTCCGCGCCGAGGTAGTGCAGGGCGGTCGTGGAGACGGCGGCGTCCACCGGACGGTCCAGCATGAGGGCGTCGAGCCAGCCCGGCTCGCCGATGCGGGCCTCGGCGAAGCGCAGGGCCGTTCCGTGGTGCGCCCGCCCCAACTCCAGCAGCAGCGGATCGGCGTCGACCCCCACGACCTCGGCGGCGGGCATGCGGGCGGCCAGGCGGCCGGCCAGCGACCCCGGGCCGCATCCCAGGTCGAGGAGGAGGGGAGAGGTGCGGCCGCCGCCGGCCGTGACGCGCTCGACCACGTCCGAGATGACCGTGAACCGCTCCTCGCGGTCGACCGCGTAGCGCTGCTGCTGCCGCTCCCAGCGCTCCACCCACCGGCTCGCCGCCGCGACCGTGCCCGCACCGCCCGCACTGCCCACGTTCATGTTGCTGTCCGCTCGTGCTCCTGCCGTTCTCACGGCCCTGAACTCCACATGAAAATCATTGCAGACTGGTGAGGGTGGCGAGCAACCTCTCGATCTCCTCGGACGTGTTGTGGACGTGGAGGCTGACCCGCACCGAGCCGTCCGCCTTCCCGGCACCCGCCTGGCAGTGGCTGTCGGAGCGCACCATGAACCCGTGGCTGTAGAGGATGAACCCGAGGTCGCGGGAGGGGATCGCGCGATGCCGGAACGTCACGATGCTCCGGCGCCGCTGCACCTCGGAACCGGCCGCCAGACTGGAACGGCAGCCGAGCACCTCGTACGCGTCCAGCCGGCTCAGGCCGTCCGTCAGCAAGGCCGCCAGCGCCACCGTCCACGCCTCGATCCGGTCCGTACCGGCCGCGTCGAGCCAGTCGAGGGCGGCGGCCAGGCTCGCGATGCCGACGGTGTTCGGGGTGCCGGCCCAGCCGCCCGGCCGAAACCGCGGCCCGCTCCGGCCGCGCGCCCACACCGCGCCCGTACCGGGCAGGGCCATGGCCTTGTGGCCGGAGAACACCACGAAGTCCACGTCGAGTTCGGCCACGGAGAAGGGCAGGTGCCCGATGCTCTGCGCGGCGTCGAGACAGATCGGCACGTCCGGCCCGACCACCCGGCGTATCCGGTCCACGTTCATGTCGACGCCGTACACGTGGTGCACATGGGTGGCGGCCACGAAGCGGGTGCGCGGGCCCACCGAGGCGGCGAGCGCCGCCGGATCGTAGTCTCCGGAGCCGTCCTGGTACGGCAGCTCGCGGACCCGGATGCCGATGCCCTGCCGCGCCAGCAGCTCCCGCACCTCCAGCCACGGCGCCAGATTCGCCTCGTGGTCGGCGAACGGGACGACGATCTCGTCCCCGTCGGCGAGCTCTGCGGCCAGCCAGTCCCGGGCAACCGTCCGCAGCCCCTCGGAGGCCCCGCTGGTGAAGTGCACGGCGGAGCGGTCGGGACGGGGATCGCCGAGGAACTCCTTGACCCGGTCGCGGGCCCGCTCCACCGTCGCCGTCGTCGCGTTGGCCCAGGGGTACGAGCCGCGGCCCGCATTGGCGTTGGAGGTGGTGAGGTAGCGCTGTACGGCGTCGAGCACGGCCTGCGGCTTCTGTGCGGTGGCCGCGCTGTCCAGGTACGCGAGCCCGGGGTTCGCCACGATGATCGGGAACTGGGCGCGCAGCGGCCGCTGCCAGGAGCGCAGTTCCTCCAGGGCATCCGCCGTCCCGGCGGTCCCGGCCATGTCAGTCACGGACCAGCGGCGCGCCCGCGTCCCGCCACGCGATGATCCCGCCGGCGAGACTGCGCACGTCGGGATGCCCCATCCGGGTCAGCAGCGCGGCGTAGCGCGCCGACTGCTCGCCGACCGGGCACGCCAGAAGCACGGGCTGCCGCCGGCCGAACGGCAGCCCACCCCGCACGAGTTCGTCGAAGAGCTCGTCCACGATGTTCAGCGATCCGTCGATGTGCAGCGCGGCGTACGCGAAGGAGCTGCGCAGATCGATCACCAGCGGCCGCTCCGCCGCGATCCACTTCCGGGCGTCGGCCACTTCGATGACCTGCGCCGCCCGCACCTCGGCTGCGGTCAGCGCGGCCACGGAGTTCCGAGCCGGCGGGCGGCCCAGCAGCTCGGGGCGGCGCTGCTTGACGTAGCCGAGGTAGCTCTCCACCCGGTCGCAGACGATGAAGACCGCCGTCCTGCGCTCCGGCCCCGTCAACTGCGCGTCGACCGGCCGCAGATGGCGCACGGCGCCGTGGTACGCGGCGCCGCCGGTCGGACCGGCGAGGATCCCGCAGCGCCGGACGAGCGTGAGCATCCCGTCGATCGCGTCGCCGGCGCCGACCGACTCGATCGTGTCGTACGTGGCCGGGTCGAAGAGGCCGACCTCGTGCACCTCGTCGACATTGCGGATGCCGGGAATGAAGTCCGACTTCTCGCCGACCAGTCCGACCACCCGTACGGCCGGGTCGTGGGCGCGCAGCGCACGGGCGACGCCCGTGGAGGAACCGGCCGTGCCGACGCAGGCGAGGAACCAGTCAGGGGCCCGGCCGTCCAGGTCCGCCACGATCTCCGGACCCGTACCCGTGGCGTGCGCCTCGGTGTTGAGCGCGTTGAAGTACTGGTCGGTGTGCAAGTGGGCGCTGCCGGACTCGTTCAGCCGCTGGTGGAAGAGGGTCAGCGGGTCCTCGGTGTCCGTCGGGTCCAGGCATTCGCTGCGGCCCGGCAGCTCCTCGATCTCGGCGCCCAGCAGCAGGAGCAGGTCCTTGACCTCCGGGATGCGCATCCGGTTGGTGACGCTCTTGAACGACAGCCCGTGCATGCCCGCGATCACGGCCAGGGCCTTGGCCGTGTTGCCACTGGACAGCTCGACGACGGTCTCGCCGCGCTCCCGGGCCCCGGGCAGGGCGGCCCGGGCCATGTTCCAGGCGGCCCGGTCCTTCACCGACCCGAAGGGGTTGAGCATCTCCAGCTTCGCGTAGAGGTCGATGTGGTGCAGGCCGTGGACGGCCGGATCGATGCGGACCAGCGGGGTGTTGCCGATGGCCTCGGTGATGCTGTCGTACCTCATGCCTGTCCCCCCGAATCGGTGATCGGCCCGTACTCCTCGATCGGCCAGTACTCCTCGTCCAGACACCAGCGCCAGGAGTCCCCCGTGCGCCGGACCGCCACCTTGCGGGCCACCGGCTGCTGTTGGGCGCGGGTGGCGCTGAAGTCCATGCAGTAGCCGGCGGTGTTGGCGAAGCCGAGCAGATCGCCCGGGCGCGGCAGCCGCGGCAGGAACACCGTTCTGCGCGTGATCAGGTCGGCTTCCAGGCAGAGGTTGCCCATCAGGTGGACGCCGACCGGCTCCTGCGGCCGGCCGGGTTCGCCCCCGCGGGAGACCAGGACGGGGTCCATGAGGATGCCGTGGTCCTCCAGGGCGACGTCGTTCGCGTTCATGGCGAGGCGTACGAGGGCGGGGCCCGGGTCCGGACGGCGTACCTCCAGCACCCGGGCCAGGGACAGCCCGCACTGGTCGGCCAGGGCCCGGCCCGGCTCCGTGTACAGGTCGTACAGGCTCTCCAGGAGCAGGGTTCCCAGGGCCCGGCCCAGGGTGGGGGCGGGCTGCGACAGCAGCGAGTCGAGGTAGCCGGCGCCGGCGACCGGGCGGTGGGCGGGGTACAGGCTCAGGGCGCCGCGCAGCGTACCGCCCTCGGAGTGCAGACCGTACCCGTGGCCGCCCCAGGTCAGCGGCGGGCGCCGGCCCATCACGGCGGCCGCGAGCTCGCTCGTGTAGCGGTCCCACTGGGCGGCGTGGGCGAGGTAGCTGACGCCGAAGCCGCCGCCGATGTCGACGACGCGGGGCCGGAATCCCCGTAATCGCAGGTCGTCCATGGCGCGCAGGCAGCCTTCGAGGGCGATGGCCTTCTCGTCGGGGCTCGTGGTGTCGAGGTGGTACGCGACACCGATCGGATCGACGGAGTCCCGGTGGCGGTCGAGCAGGTCCAGCAGCGGCGCGAGGGCCTTCACGGAGGTGCCGAAGCGGCTCCTGCGGGAGAGCATCCGGGGCCCCGAGGTCTCGAACTCGCAGAGGCGCAGCAGGACTTTCGGGCGGGGGAGCCCGTAGCGGCGTACGAGGCCCGCCAGGGCCTCCAACTCGCCGGGGCCGTCCGCGTTCACGGTGACCCCGGACCGTGCGGCGAGCCAGAGGAACGCCGGATCCTTGGGGCCGGTCGCCATGACGCGGTCCGCGGTGAAGCCGGCGCCGAGTGCGCGTCGGAGTTCGCCGACGGAGGCCACGTCCACGGCCGCGTCCGCCGTGGTGAGCCGGCGGACGAGGGATCGGGAGCGGTTGGCCTTGTGGGCGAAGAAGACCTGCCCGCCGAGCCGGTGGCGGCGGTAGACGGAGCGGAAGCCCTCGGCGTTCTCCGCCACCTGGTCGGGCAGGAGGAGGTTGAGGGGCGAGCCGAGGGCGTCCACGAGCATGTGCAGGAACGGGGCCGAGCCGAGCAGCGCGGCGAGCCGCGGCGCCAACCGGGGTTCCAGGTACAGGGGGCCGGTGTCCATCCCAGCTGCTCCTCCCGCGCGCCGATCGTACGACGATATCCCTCGCGGCCCTGTTCATGCCCTGCTGATCCCGTTTGGACGCGTGTTGGAGGGAGATGGCCGAAACGAGACGGGGACGGGTCAGGGGCGAGGGAGGCGGGCGGGGCCCATGGTGCTCACAGGGGCAGGTACATGAGGATCTCGTCCCGGTCGTCGCCGGGCGCCACCCGCAGGCCGCCGGGCCAGCGCCCGATCTCCCGCCAGCCCAGCCGGCCGTAGAACCCTTCGAGCCCCAGCCCGGCCCGGACGGCGATGTGCAGCTGCTCCAGTCCCATCTCCTGCCGGGCGAGGTCGCGGACCCGGTGCATGAGCGCCGTGCCGATGCCCAGGCCCCGGAAGTCGGGGTGGGTCATGACGTGGTTGACGGCCCCGCAATGGGCGACGAGGGGGTGCGGGTCACGGCGCAGAACCAGCCACCCGGCGAGCTTCCCGCCGGCCGTGGCGATCAGCATCCGGGCGCGGCGCGGATCGAGGGCGCCGACGAGCTGCCCGAGGGCCGGGTCTGCCTGGCCGTTGCTCACCGGCGGCATGGGAAGCCCCCGGGGGATGACGGCGCCCCCGGCGTTGATGACCCGTACCCAGCAGTCGACGAGCTGGTCCCGTAGCTCGGCGGACAGCTCTCGCGGGCGGGTGATCTGCGCGAAATCGAGTGTTTGCGGCGCGGTCATGGACCGCAGCTTGCCAGAAGCGGCGCCGGCGCGGGCCCCGGCGGCCGGATGAGGGGCGGCGGCCGGGGCGAGCCGTGGCCGGCGCCGGTCAGTCCGCCGTCGACGTGCCCGGCCGGCCGAAGTGGCGCGCGGTGGGCACCAGCGCCGCCGCTGCCGGTACGAGGAAGCACGCGGCGGCGCAGCCGCCGAGCACGGCGGTGACCCCGAAGGCCTCGATGGCGGGGGCGATCAGCGCGAGCCCGACGGGCGCCAGACCGTACGACACCAG
The DNA here is from genome assembly GCF_042891345.1 of Streptomyces sp. NPDC001903. Lineage (NCBI taxonomy): Bacteria > Bacillati > Actinomycetota > Actinomycetes > Kitasatosporales > Streptomycetaceae > Streptomyces > Streptomyces sp. NPDC001903. The sequence goes on along the minus strand of NZ_JBIASZ010000009.1, from coordinate 284,615 downwards.
GAAGTCCAGCGAGGAGACGCGGGCCAGCTTGTCCGGGGCGACCTCGCGCTGGGTGGCCGTGAACCACGGCACGTTGAACAGTTCGATGCCGATCCCGGCGACGGCGTAGGCGAGCACGACCACCACCGGGTGCACCGGCAGCATCAGGCTCAGCGGGGCGAGGCCGTACGCCGCCAGACCGGCGAAGGCGGCCCATCCGGGGGAGCGCGGCCGCCACCGGGCGATGACCAGGGCCCCGCCGAGCGCGCCCACCGTGTACGCCGTCGTGGCCGCGGCCAGCACCCACTCGGTGCCGTAGCGGTCCCGGCTGATCAGCGGCAGCGCGACGCTGGTCGCGGAGTAGCCGAGGGCGATGACGGCGACGAGGGCGGCGAGTCCGGCGAGGAACCACGGGTGCCGGCGCGCTTCGCGTATGCCCTCCAGGAACTCGGTGCGGAATCCCGTGCGCGGGGCGGGCGGCGCGGCCGAGTCCTCGCAGGCGGCGTTGGCGTCGGCGGCGGCGCCCCGGCCGGGTACGAGTGCGGCGACCAGCCACAGCAGGCCGATGGCGAGCAGCAGCGCCGAGACGTCGAGGAAGGCCGCGAGCAGGGCGGTCAGAGCCGGTCCGGCGAGCGTGGAGCCGCGGACCGCCAGGGTCATGGCGGCATTGGCCCGCTGGCGGCGCTCGGGCTCGACGGTTTCGGCGGTGAGTGCCTGGAACGCCGGGCGGCAGGCGCCCTGTCCGGCCCCGGCGAGGGCTGCGGCGAGGGTCATCAGCGCGAGCGAGCGCCCCAGGCCCGCGGCGAGGAGGGGCGCCGCGACCGCCGCCGCGAGGGCGGACCAGAGCACGACCGCCCGGCGGGAGTGCCGGTCGGCCAGTACGCCGCCGACGGCGACGGCGGCGAGGAAGCCGGCGGTGCGGGCGGCGAGGACCAGGCCGAGGCCCGCGGCGCCGAGATCGCGGTGGAGCACGGCGAGGCCGAGGACGAAGGGCAGGGCCCAGGTCGCGAGCCCGGAGGCGGTCGTGCCCGCCCACAGGCGGAGGAACGCGGGGTCGCGCAGGACCGAACGCGGGGGCCGGGTACCGGCCTTGGCCGCGGTCGGCGCGGGAGTGGTCGGCGCGGGAGTGGTCGCCACGTACGGGGCTCCTTGGGGGGTGGGGGAGCGGCTCGGGGAGCCGCCCCCGCTGTCGTTAATGAAAATGAATACCATTACAGTACTCTTCGAACGCGGCACTCCCGCGCCTTCCCCTCCCGACAGGAGTACCCATGCGCCACCCCGCCCGCCTCGGGACGGCCCTGGCCCTCGCCCTCGCCACCGCCGGCTGCTCCACCGCAGCCGGTGGAGGCGCCGGGGCGGACGCCAGGCCCTCCGCCGACGCGGTCACCGTCACCAGCTGCGGCCGGCAGGTGACCCTCGCCGAGCCGCCCCGGCGGACCGTCGCCCTGGACCAGACCTCGACCGAGACCCTGCTCGAACTCGGCGTGCACGACCGGATGGCGGGGACTGCCAACCTCAAGACGAAGATCCCCGCGCGGTACGAGGCCGCGTACGCCACCGTGCCGGTGATCGCCCCGAAGATCGCCACCGCCGAGCAACTGCGCGCAGCCACGCCCGACTTCGTCGTCGCCGGCTCCGCCGACCTCTTCACCGAGGACCGCGCCGGAACCCGCGAGGAACTGGACGCCCTCGACGTGCCCACCTTCGTCAGCGCGGTGGACTGCCCCCGGCAGAACCCCGCCGGCACCACCCCGTTCGATCTGCTCTTCTCCGACTACGAGAACCTGGGCAAGCTCTTCGGCGCCCGACAGCGGGCCGGTGAACTCGCCGCCGAGCAGCGCGCGGCGGTGGCCAAGGCCGGGGAGACCGCTTCCAAGGTTCCCCAAGGCGCCGAGCGGCCGAGCGTCGTCTACCTCTACTCCGTCTTCAACGGCATGCCGTACGTGGCGGGCAGGTCCGGCCTGCCCAGCGAGATGAGCCGGATCGTCGGCGCGAGGAACGCCTTCGACGACGTCGACGAGGACTGGCCGGAGGTCACCTGGGAGGAAGTCGCGCAGCGCGACCCCGACTTCATCGTGATCGGAGACCTGTCCGAGCGCGGGCGGCCCGGCGACAGCGCCGCCGAGAAGCGCGCCGAGATGGCCCGGCACCCGGTGACATCGAAGCTGGCCGCGGTCCGGGACCACAAGGTCCTGGAGGTGCCGGGCATCGAACTGGACCCGTCCGTACGCTCCGTACACGCCCTGGGGCTGCTGGCGAAGGGCATGGAGGACCTCGGGTATGTCCGCTGACCCGGCCGCCGCCGCGCGGGGCCCGGCGCGGACGGCCCCCGCGGCCCTGCTGCTCCTCGCCGCGGGCGCGCTGGCGCTCTCGATGGCGGGCGCCGTACGCATCGGCACCGCCGATGTCGGCTGGACCGGCCTCGGACGCGTCCTCGGCTCCCGTATCGGGCTGGACGTACGGCCGTTGACGCCGCTCGTCGACTCGCTGGTCTGGGACCTGCGGCTGCCGCGCGTACTGATGGCCGCACTCGTCGGCGCCTCGCTCGCGGTGTGCGGCACGGTGCTCCAGGCCATCACCCGCAACGCCCTCGCCGACCCCTACCTGCTCGGCGTCTCCTCCGGGGCGTCCACGGGGGCCGTCACCGTCGTCGTCCTCGGGACGGGAGCCGGGACGCTCGGCGTCACCGGCGGCGCGCTCGCCGGCGCGCTGCTCTCCTTCGGCCTGCTCCTGCTGCTCCTGCGGCGCACCGGACCGGATTCGGTCCGTATCGTCCTCACCGGCGTGGTCGTCGCGCAGCTCTTCACCGCACTGACCTCACTGATCCTGATGGCCTCGGCCGACGCGGACACCACGCGGGCCGTCACCCACTGGCTGCTCGGCTCGATGGCGCCGGCCCGCTGGAACACCGTCGTGGCCTGCGCGATCGTCACCCCGCTGGGGCTGCTGGTGGCGTGGTCGTGCTCGAACGCCCTCGACGGGCTCGCGTTCGGCGCCGACACCGCCGCGTCCCTGGGGATCGGCGTACGGCAGACGCGCATGCTGCTGCTCGTGGTCACGGCCGCGCTGACCGCGGCCGCGGTGGCCACCGTCGGGGCCATCGGCTTCGTCGGGCTGATCGTCCCGCACGGGGTGCGGTTCCTCGTCGGGCCGCTGCACCGGGTGCTGCTGCCGTACGCGGCGCTCGCGGGCGCGGTGTTCCTGGTGTGGACGGACGCGCTCGCGCGGATCGCCTTCGCACCCCGCGAGGTTCCCGTCGGCGTGATCACCGCCCTGCTGGGCGTCCCGCTCTTCCTCCTCGTGCTGCGCAAGCGGGGTGAGCTGTGAGGATCACCGCCGAGAACGTGAGCTGGTCGGTGGCGGACACGCGGATTGTGCGGGAGGTCGGCGCGGACATCGCGTCCGGCGAGACCGTCGCGCTGCTCGGCCCCAACGGCTCGGGCAAGTCCTCGCTGCTGCGCTGCCTGGCCGGCCTGCGGGCGCCCGACGCGGGCGCGGTCCGCTACGACGGCGAGTGCGTACGGGACTGGAGCGCGCGGCGCATCGCCCGGCACGTCGCCTTCGTCGCCCAGGACCCGGGCGCCGACAGCGACCTGCGCGTCGCCGACGTCGTCGGCCTGGGCCGGACCCCGTTCCGGGACCGCTGGCGCGGACCGGACGCCGCCGACCGGGCGGTGGTCGCCGACGCGCTGGACCGCGTCGGACTCACCGCGCTCGCGGGCCGGTCCTGGAAGGCGCTGTCGGGCGGAGAGCGCCAGCGCGCCCACATCGCCCGCGCCCTGGCGCAGCAGCCGTACGCACTGCTGCTCGACGAGCCCACCAACCACCTCGACGTCAAACACCAGTTGGAACTGATGGAGCTGCTGGCCGGGAGCGATCAGACGGTCCTGGTCGCGCTGCACGACCTGTCGCTGGCCGCCCGGTACTGCGACCGGCTGCTGCTCCTGCACCACGGCCGCCTGATCGCCTCCGGCGCCCCCGAGGCCGTTCTCACCGCCGAGCGGCTCGCCGAGGTCTTCGAGATCGACGCCGAGCTCACGACCGACCCGCTCGGCCACCCGGCGGTCGTCTACCGCGGACCGCTCGGCAGCCTGCCTCCCGTACCCCGACCCGCCCTGCGCGAAGGAACCCCGTGAACCGTACGACCCCCGCCCCCGCCCCCGCCTCCGCCCCCGTACCCTCGTCCGTCGACGGGCTCATCGAGGCCGTCCTGGCCGGTGAACACGGCCCGCCGCCCTCCGGGCTCGTCGCCACCAGCGTGTTCTGGATCCACCACGGCACCCGGCTGGCCGGCGGCGACACCACGTACCTCAACCAGTACGTCCTGGTCCGTCTCGGCGGCTCCTTCGGCGGTTGCGCGTTCGAAGCCGGCGAGATCGACCCGGCGATCTGCCGCGACTCCTCCGGCACACCGCTCGACGTCCTGCTGCGCGAGGCCCCGCGCCCGCTGCGGATCGCGGCCCTCGACGCGTACCTGTCCGAGGCCCGCCCGCACCGGGTGGCCGCCGCGGCGGCCGAGGCCGAGCCCGTGACCCTGCCCACCGGCACCCCCGAGACCCGGGCGAAGGCCCGCGACGCGGCCATCGCGGGTCTGCTCGACATCGACGAGGGGGCTCGCGTGGGTCTCATCGGCGTCGTCAACCCGCTCGTCGCGGCGATCCGCGAGCGCGGCGGCGATCCGCTGCCCTGCGACTTCAACCTCAAGGCCACCCAGTGGGGCGATCCGGTCACCGGCGACATGCACGAGGTGCTGGAACGCGCGGAGGCCGTCGTCGCCACCGGCATGACCCTGAGCAACGGCTCGTTCGACACCGTTCTGGAACGCTGCCGCTCCCGGGGCATCCCGCTGATCGTCTACGCGCAGACCGGAAGCGCCGTGGCCCGCGCCTTCCTCGGCTCCGGCGTGACGGCGCTGTCCGCGGAGCCGTTCCCCTTCTCCCAGTTCAGCGCCGAGGAGACGGTCCTGTACCGCTACCGGACGGTGAGCCGCGCGTGATCCCCATCGGCACCGGACACGCCCCCTGCCACCACGGCGAGATCCTCCAGGGCGTCTTCCTCGACGCCGACGGCCGCAGCTGCGCCGGCCTGGTCACCCTCCCCATGGCCGGCCCGGGCAGCCGCGCCGAGTTCGTCCGCAGGCCCGGTACGGCGCCCGAGGCGCTCACCGCCGTACCGGCCGACCGCACGAAAGCCGTACGGGCCGCGGTCCTCGCGGTGGCGGAGTGCGCGGAGCGGACCGGACAGCCGCCCTGCGGCGGAGTGTTGAGGCTCACCGGTGACATACCGGTGGGCCTGGGCATGGGCAGCTCGACCAGCGACGTGATCGCCGCGGTGCGCGCCGTCGCGGACTCGTACGGACTGCGGCCGGCCCCCGAGGCGGTCGCCCGGCTGGCCGTACGGGCGGAACTCGCCTGCGATCCGCTGATGCTGGACGGCCGGCCGGTGCTGTTCGCCCAGCGGGAGGGCCGGGTGCTGGAAACCCTCGGCCCGGCCCTGCCGCCGCTGGTCGTGGTGGGCTGCGCCCTCGGCGGGGGCGGGACCGTGGACACCCTCTCCCTGCCCGTGCGGGAGCCCGGCGAGGGTGACGTGCGGGCGTACGAGCGGCTGCGCAGGCTGCTGCGCCGGGCGGTGGCCACCGCGGACGCCCGGCTCCTCGGCGAGGTGGCCACCGCCAGCGCCCTGCGCGGCCAACAGGTCCTGCGCCACCCCGAGTTCGAGACCCTGACCGCCGTGTCCCGGAAGGTCGGTGCGGTCGGCGTGCAGATCGCGCACAGCGGCGCGGTGGCGGGCGTGCTGTTCGACCCGGCCGCTCCGGGCCTGCGCCACCGCGTGCGCGGCTGCCTGCGGGCCCTCGACGCCCACGGCATCCCCGCCACCCGGACCTTCACCACCTTCTCCACCACCACCAGCAAGGAGCTGCCGCATGGACCAGCACATCGCCGAGGCGATCGGCCGGCCGGACCTGATACGGCTCGACGACCGGCTCGTCTGCCTGCGCTTTGAGACCATGAAGGCGGTCTCCGCCCTCGCCGCGGTACGCCATCTGCTGGACACCGGGGCGGTGCGCCGCGGGGACACCCTCCTGGACAGTTCCAGCGGCATCTACGCGTACGCCCTCGCCCTGGCCTGCCACCGGTACGGCATGCGCTGCCACATCGTCGGCTCGACGACCGTGGACGGCACGCTGCGCACCCAGCTGGCCGTACTCGGGGCGACCCTGGAACAGATGGAGCCGTGCAGCGACCTGGGGCTCGACCAGAAGCGGCGGGTGGAGCGGATCCACGAGATCCTCGCCGAACACCCCGAGTACCACTGGATGCGGCAGTACCACGACGAGGTCCACTACCTCGGCTACCGCGCGATCGCCGAGCGGATCCGCGAGGCGACGGGTGGCGGGACCGGCGGCGGCGCCGGGGGCGACGCGGCCGGGCTCACCATCGTGGGCGGGGTCGGCTCGGGAGCCTCCACCGGAGCCCTCGCGCGCTACCTGCGGGAGCCGGCCGGGGGCGGCCCGGCCGACGCCGCCCCGGCCGACGTCGAACTCGTCGGCGTCCAGCCGTACGGCAGCCTCACCTTCGGCGCCGAACACGTCTCGGACCCCGAGATCATCATCGCCGGGATCGGCAGCTCCATCCCGTTCGGGAACGTCTCGCACGAGCTGTACGACACCCTGCACTGGATCTCCTTCGACGCCGCGCTGGCCGGCAGCGTCGATCTGCTGCGTCGGCACGCGGTCTTCGCCGGGCTCTCCACCGGCGCCGGCTACCTCGCCGCCCGCCACGAACGCGAGCGGGCCCCGGAGCGGACGGTCCTCTTCATCGCCGCCGACACGGGGCACCGGTACGTCGACACCGTCTACGCGCGCCACCGCGAGGCGGCGCCGATCAAGGACCTCGCGCCGCGGGAGATCCGCGACCAGAGCGGGCTCGCCCTCCCGTGGTCCCGGATGCGCTGGAACCGGGCCCCCGCGACGCCCGCGGTCCGGGGGGCCGGCCGGCAGGGGTGACGAGAAGGGCCCGGCCGGCCGGGTGGCCGACCGGGCCCTCTGACTAGGACTCGGACTCAGGCACTGACTCTAGAGGGAGCCGGTGCTCAGCGCAGATCGAACCGGTCGAGATTCATCACCTTGTCCCACGCGGACACGAAGTCGCGTACGAACTTCTCTCCCGCGCCCTCGCAGGCGTACACCTCCGAGAGGGCCCGCAGCTGCGAGTGCGAACCGAAGACGAGGTCCACGGCGGTGGCCGTCCACTTGACCTCGCCCGAGGCGCGATCGTGCCCCTCGAACACGTTCTCGGACGCGGCCGACGCCTTCCACTGCGTACCCATGTCGAGCAGGTTGACGAAGAAGTCGGTGGTCAGCGACTCCGGCCGGTCGGTGAAGACGCCGTGCCGGGACCGCCCGAAGCCGGTGTTCAGGGCGCGCATCCCGCCGATCAGGACCGTCATCTCCGGAGCGGTGAGATTCAACAGGTTGGCGCGGTCCAGCAGGAGGGTCTCCGGTGCGAGCTTCTCACCCTGCCGGAGGTAGTTGCGGAACCCGTCGGCCCTGGGCTCGAGCACCGCGAACGCGTCCACGTCGGTCTGCTCCTGCGAGGCGTCCGTACGACCCGGCGAGAACGGGACCGTCACCTCGTACCCGGCGTTCTTCGCGGCCTTCTCGACGGCCGCGCACCCGCCCAGGACGATCAGGTCGGCGAGCGAGACCTTCGTCCCGCCCGTCGCGGAGGCGTTGAAGTCCTGCCGGATCTGCTCGAGGGTCCCCACCACCTCGCCCACCTCGGGCACGGCGTTGCTCTCCCAGTCCCGCTGCGGCGCGAGCCGGATCCGGGCCCCGTTGGCCCCGCCGCGCTTGTCGGTGCCGCGGAAGCTCGCCGCGGACGCCCAAGCGGTGGTGACCAGTTGGGGGATCGACCGTCCCGAGGCGAGGATCTTCTCCTTGAGGGCGGCGACGTCCGCGTCCGACACCAGCGGGTGATCGACGGCGGGGACGGGGTCCTGCCACAGCTGCGGCTCCGCGACCCACGGGCCGAGGTAGCGGGGCAGGGGGCCCATGTCGCGGTGCAGCAGCTTGTACCAGGCCTTGGCGAAGGCCAGGGCGAGCTGGTCCGGATTCTCGTGGAAGCGCTTCGCGATCGGTGCGTAGACCGGGTCGACCTTGAGCGCGAGGTCCGTCGTCAGCATCATCGGAGCGTGCCGCTTCGACGGGTCGTGGGCGTCGGGCACCGTGCCCTGGGCCGCCGGGTCCGTGGGGGTCCACTGGTTGGCGCCGGCGGGGCTGGTCGTCAGCTGCCACTCGTACCCGAACAGGTTGTCCAGGTAGCCGTTGTCCCACTTCGTCGGAGCGGTGGTCCAGGCGCCTTCGAGCCCGCTCGTGAGCGTGTCGACGCCGACGCCGGTGCCGGACGCGTTCTTCCAGCCGATGCCCTGCTGCTCGATGGGGGCCGCTTCGGGTTCGGGACCGATGTAGGCGGGGTCCGTGGCACCGTGGCACTTTCCGAACGTGTGGCCGCCGATGATGAGCGCCAGCGTCTCCTCGTCGTCCATCGCCATGCGCGCGAACGTCTCGCGGATGTCGCGGGCGGCGGCCCGCGGGTCGGGGTTTCCGTTGGGCCCCTCCGGATTGACGTAGATCAGCCCCATCTGCACGGCGCCCAGAGGGCCGGAGAGTTCCCTGTCGCCGCTGTAGCGTTCGTCGCCCAGCCAGGTGTCCTCGGGCCCCCAGAAGATCTCCTCGGGTTCCCAGGTGTCCTTCCGTCCGAATCCGAATCCGAACGTCTTGAGCCCCATGGATTCGATGGCGCAGTTCCCGGCGAAAATCAGCAGGTCGGCCCATGAGATCTTCGGCCCGTACTTCTGCTTCACGGGCCAGAGCAAACGGCGCGCCTTGTCCAGGCTCGCATTGTCCGGCCAGCTGTTGAGGGGGGCGAAGCGCTGGGAGCCCGCGCCGCCACCGCCCCGGCCGTCGGCGATGCGGTACGTACCGGCGGCATGCCAGCTCATCCGGATGAACAGCGGCCCGTAGTGGCCGTAGTCGGCGGGCCACCACTCCTGGGACGAGGTCATAACCTCGAAGACGTCCCGTTTCAGCGCCTCGACATCGAGGGTTGCGAACTCCTTCGCGTAGTCGAAGTCCTCGCCCATCGGATCGGACAGGGGTGAATGCTGGTGGAGGACCTGCAGGTCCAGCTGGTTCGGCCACCAGTCCCGGTTCGTCCTGGGCCGAGGCGGCGCGGGGGTCGGGGAGGGAATTGCTGGGTTCTCGCTTTCGCTGCCGGACACGTCCGCCCTTCTTCCTGTCTCGGTGTCTTCTGCTGCTCTGGTTCTGCCGCTGGCTTGTGATTTCCGGGCGTCCGTATGGTCGCGCACCGCAGACCGCGCGGCCGCGAGAACACGCAGAACTCTTCCGGCCGCTGAGGAATTCGGGAAAAGGCGGGTTTTCGGATCAACGTGATCGGCCCGGACGGGTGACGTGTCCCGCGTTGCGGCGGGTCGCGGGTCGGGGGCGGGCCGGGCCGTCAGGATGGCCCCCTCCCGACAGTGAGAAGGAGTTGTTCGTGCTCGAGAGACAGCGTCGTAAGAACGCCACCGAGGTCACCTTCGTGCTGCCCGACGGGGACCCGCCCGGCCCGGTCAGCGTCGTGGGAACGTTCAACGGCTGGCAGCCCGGCTCCCACGTGCTCGAATCCCGCCCCGACGGGACGCGCGCGGTGACGGTGGCGCTCCCGGCGAAGGTCACCCACTCCTTCCGCTACCTCGCGGCGGGGGACTACTGGTTCAACGACGAGAGCGCCGACGGCCACGACGGCCCCAACTGCCGCCTGCAGACCTGATCCCGGCCCCGGCCGCCGTCCGCCCCTGCCCGCACGGGAGGGGCGGACGGCGGCCGGCACGCGCGACGCGCGAGGCCGCGATGCCGGTCAACGGGCGGAGCCCGCGGCGCGGCGGGCCGCCGCGGCGTCCGTGACGTCGAGGAACACCTGGTCCAGCTCGGGCCAGCGCTCCTTCAGCTCCGCCCTGATGCGGACCATCGCGTCCTCGACGGTCTCACTGTCGTACCCGGGCGTCAGGTCGACGCTCGCGGCCAGCAGCGCCGAATCAGGACTCAGCCGCATGGTCAGCAGGGCGGTCACCGAATCGACCTCCGGCTGCTCCCGCAGCAGCTCCCGTACCCCGCGCAGCACCGCGGGATCGGCCGCCTCCCCGATCAACTGGGCCCGGGCGCCCTTGCCGAGCGTGTACGCCACGTAGACGAGCAGGACGCCGATCAGGATGGAGGCGCACGCCTCGTACGCCATCTGCCCGGTCGCCATGTGCAGGCCCATCCCCGCCATGGCCAGCAGGACGCCCGCGCAGGCCGTGCCGTCCTCCGCGAGCACGGTCCGCAGCGCCGGGTCCCGGCCCTCCCGGATCTCCTCGCGCACGCTGCGGCCGGCGGCCGCGGCCGCGCCGCGGACCTGGCGGACGGCGCGGACCAGCGAGGCCCCCTCGGCGAGCAGTGCCACGAAGAGCACGACGAAGCCGATCAGATACCCCTCGTGAGACTCGGATCCGCCCGAGCGGAACGCCTCGATGCCCTGGAAGACCGAGAAGCAGCCTCCGGTGACGAAGATGCCGACGGCGGCCAGCAGGGACCAGAAGTAGCGCTCCTTGCCGTAGCCGAAGGGGTGGCGCCGGTCGGCCGGACGCCGGCTGCGCTTGACCGAGGCCAGCAGGAAGACCTCGTTCAGGCTGTCGGCCACCGAGTGGGCCGCCTCGGACAGCAGCGCCGGAGAGGCGGCGACGATGCCGCCGACGGCCTTGGCGACGCAGATGACCAGATTGGCCGCGAGGGCCACCCACACGGTGAAGCGGGTCTCGCTGTCCTGTTTCCGCTTCCGCGCGGAGTGCGTACGGGATTCGCCCATGGCCTAGGCCCGCCCGGCTCGGGGCCGCCTCAGCACGCCATCAGGTGTTCAGCAGCCGGTTGAAGAACGAGCGGTAGCGCTGCAGGGACAGCCGCAGCTCCTCCGTGGCCACCTCCTCGCCGCGGCCCCACTGGTCGACCAGCGACTGCTTGTGGTCCGCGAAGGAACGGGCGAGCGTCTGCATCACCTCGGCGACCAGGGTGTCCGCGGAGCGCACCGCGTCCTGCGGGTCGTCCACGAAACGGCCCTGGATCTCGCGCCACGCCGTCCGGTACTCCTCGGTCTCCTTGCCGTCGAGCAGGGGCTGGTCCGCCACCTCGTCGGGAGCGTTCGCCTCCGCGGCCGGCGCGCCTTCCTCCTCCCCGGTGGCCTGCGCGGCCTCAGGGGTGGCTTCCGGGGTGGCCTCGCCGGGGTAGACCGCCGCCCGGCCGGGGTCGGCCAGGTCCTGCGTGCTCAGACCGCTGCCGCCCGGGCGCTCCTCGCCCTCGGCGCGGCCTTCGAATTCACCGTTGTCGCGCATGTCATCGACCTCCTCGGTCGCTCAGCAGTTCGTCGAACAGGGCGCGGTAGTGCACCATCGCCCCGCGGAGCTCCTCGGTCGTCGCCTGCCCGTCGGTGCTGCGCACCTTGACCGAGTGCGCCGCGCGATAGTGCTGCAGGGTGCCCGCATGGGTGACCGACAGGTCGCGGATCTTCTCGTCGTAGCCCTCGGTGGGGTAGCCGCGTTCCTTCATCAGCCGGGACACCAGCTCGTCGGCCTGTGTCACGGACCCTTCGGGGCGGTCCACGAAGTGCTGTTGCACCTCGGTCCAGTCCTGCGCGTACGCGCGGCGGCGATCCTCGGGCAGCTCCTTGATGTCGAGATCGGCGTGGCGCTCCTCGCGGGCGCGCAGCTCCCGGTCGGCGGCCAGCCGGCCGCCTTCCTGCTCGACGGTGCGCTCGTACTCCTGTCCGAACCTGTCCTGCAAGCGGCGCCGTCGCGCCAGCATCGCCAGTCCGACCGCGAGTGCGATCAGTACGATCGCCACGGGCACGATGATGGCGATCAGTGTTCCCGTTGACATGGTGGGCCTCCGTTCCGGGGGCTCGTTCATCGATGTGGCGGTGAACTCCCGGACGACCGGTCTGTCCTGGTCGCATCTCGTACCGGGTCCCTTCCGTACGGGGCGCCTGCCCCGGCGGGAGCGTCTCAATCAACGCCGCGCGCTCGCCTGCGCGCTCGCCTGCGGCGCCCGGAGGCCGAATGGCCCCGCCACCGCCGCGCGTGCGAACCGGGGTCGCACTAGGGTCGGAAAGCGGACGCCGGCGGCAGACGGAATGCACCGGGCCGCGTCCCCTGCGGAGGAGGTCCGCGCCCATGCCGGACGATCGGGACGAGACCCCGGCGGAGCGTGCCGACCGCCGCTGGAACGAGACGCTCCAAGAGGTGCGCGTGGCCCAGACCGGGGCCCAGATCCTCTTCGGCTTCCTGCTCAGCGTCGCCTTCACCCCGCGCTTCGCCACGCTGGGCCCCTTCGACCGGGGCCTGTACGTCGTGACGGTGGCGCTGGGCGCCCTGGCCACCGGGACCATGATCGCTCCGGTGGCGTACCACCAACTCCTGGCCGGACACCACCTCAAGCCGCAGCTGGTCCGGGCGGCGGGCCGGCTGGTCTCCGTCGGCATCGTGCTCCTCGCGCTGACCGTGACCCTCTCGGTGCTGCTCCTGCTGAGGGTCGCCACCTCGCACTGGATCGCCTGGCCGGTGACGGCGTGCGTCACGGGCTGGTTCGTGATCTGCTGGCTGGTGATGCCGAGCATGCTCCTGCGCAGCCGCACCGGGAACGGGTGAGGGGCGGAGCGGCTCGGGTTTCCCGCGCCGGGGGCCGGGCAGGCGCGGCGCGGGGACGGTACGACGCTTCAAGGAGTGACGGGCCATGGAAGACCAAGGCGGCGCCGGAGGCGCACCCCTGCACGGTCACGGAGACAAGGAACGGCGCCGCGCCCCGCACGCGGGCAAGGAGGAGCACGCCGTCCGGGCGGCGGACACCGACGAGGCGAGCCGTCTCGACCGGCCGGGAGGGACCCCGAAGAAGGGCCCCGGACCGGTCCGCGAGATCCCTCACGAGGAGTCCGGGGACTGACCCGCCGGGGTCGGTTCCCGGGGGTCGGCGGATCCGCCGATGGGGAAGATCGTATGATCGCACAGCTTGTGCGGCATAAATCCGTAGAGTAACCGGTCGGTAGCTCTGGATCATCGGGCCTGTTCTCGGTAGCGTCATGTCTCGCGTCGCCACACCCAGGGCACACGGCCCTGCGGGACTCGCGGCGCAGGGGAATTACTCACGTTGACGACTGCCATTCAAGGCATCTTCGCCGTCCGTCCCTATACGCCTCACTGCCAGGTCATCCACGACGAGGGAGACCATGCCGTCATAGGCATCTCGTCCGGGAACTCCTATTTCACCCACGACCGCGTGCTCGCACTCGCCCGGTGGGGACTCGACCACTTCCGGCAGGTCGACCTCATCTGGACCGACATGCACGTCGCCGAGATGTTCGTGGCACTCGGCTACCCCGAGGTCGAAGCGCAGCGCAAGGCGGTGAAGAACCTCCGCGGAGTGCGCGCCAAGGTCACCTCCGCCGTCGCCGCCCTCGACCCCGAAGGGGAGCGGCTGCGCGGCCGCCCGATGTCCGCGCTCCTCGAACTCCCCGCCTACCAGCGCATCCGCTCCGGGCTCGACACCCTCATGGCCGACGACCCGGAGTTCCGCGAGGTGTGCGACCAGCTCGCGGCCCGGTTCCTCGCCGACAAGCTGGGCGGCCGGCCGCCGACCGAGCTGCAGCGCGAGGTGTGCATCAAGTACGTGTGCGCCGAAGTGCCGCTGTTCCTCGACACGCCGGCCATCCTCGGCGTCTCCTCCTCCCTCAACTGCTACCACCAGGCACTGCCGTTGGCCGAGCTGCTGTACGCACGGGGCTGGGGACTGCGCGCCTCGCGCAATCAGGGCCACGCCGTCATCACCCCCGCCGAAGAACGCGAAGAACAGGACCGCCCCGCATGACCAGCACCATCGAACCCATCGCGGCGGCCCCGGCCGACGAGCTCACCCGGTTCCCGTTCGACGCCAACGGCACGCGACTGCCCGACGAGATCGCGCACCTCCTCACCAACGAGCCGGTCAAGAAGGTCCGCACCATCGCCGGGGCGGAAGCCTGGCTCGTGTCCTCGTATCGCCTGTGCAGGCAGGTGCTCGACGACCCCCGGTTCTCCCTCAAGGACACCTCCGCCGAGGGCGCACCCCGCCAGTACGCACTGACCATCCCCCCGGAGGTGGTCAACAACATGGGGAACATCACGGGCGCCGGGCTGCGCAAGGCCGTGATGAAGGCCCTGAACCCGAAGGCCCCCGGTCTGGAGGAGTGGCTGGTCGGCCACGCGCACGCACTCGTCGACCAGCTCGTCGCCACCGGGGTGCCGGCCGACCTGCGCCGCGACTTCACCGTCCCGTACTCCACCGGACTGCACTGCCACATCCTCGGCATCCCCCAGAGCGACGGCCCCGACCTCTACCGGTCGCTGCACGTCGCGTTCATGAACAGCCCGCGCCCCATCCCCGCGGCGGGCATCAACTGGGACCGCGACATGGGCCACATGGTCGGCCGGCTCGACGATCCGGCGACGACGGGGCTCATGGCCGAACTCGCCGCCCTGCGCAACGACCCCGACTACGCGCACCTGACCGACGAGATGCTCGCCACGGTCGGGGTCACGATGTTCGGCGCCGGCGTCATCAGCGTCATGGGGTTCCTCACCATGGCCCTCGTTTCGCTGATCCAACACCCCGAGCTCAAGGCCGAGTTGATCGCCGACCCGGCGCTCATCCCCGCCGCCGTGGACGAGTTGCTCCGCATCAACCTGTCGATCGCGGACGGGCTGCCCAGGATCGCCACCGAGACCATGCAGCTCGGCGACGTCACCGTCCGGAAGGGGGAGTTGGTCCTCGTCCTCGTCGAGGCCGCGAACCACGACCCCGCCGAGTTCGAGGACCCGCACACGGTGCGCCTCGACCGGCCGAACCCGAACGCGCACCTCTCGTTCGGCGGCGGCGGCCACTACTGCCCGGCCACCGCCCTGGGCAAGCGGCACGCGCAGATCGCCATCGAAGTGCTCCTGGAGCGGCTGCCCGGACTCGACCTGGCCGTGCCGATCGAGCAACTCGTCTGGCGCACGGGGTTCATGAAGCGGATCCCCGAGCGGATGCCCGTGCTCTGGTGAGCCCGTCGGGGGAGTGAGTGCACGGCGCCGAGGGCCGGGTCCGACCAGCCCGGCCCTCGGCGGTGTCCGTGTACGTCCGTCACCTCTCCGCCACGGCCTCCAGCGGGCTCAGGGAGGCGGCGCGGCGGGCCGGCACGGCGGCCGCGAGCGCGCCGATCGTCAGGGACACCAGGCATACGAGGAGCAGCGTCCCCCAGGGCAGCGCCAGGGAGTACTCCTTCATGGCGCCGTTGGCCAGCGAGCCGACGCCCCAGGCCCCGAACAGCCCGCCCGCCAGGCCCAGCAGCGTGCCGAAGGCGGCGACGGTCACCGACTCCAGGCGGACCATCCGCCGGATCCCGGCACGGTCCATGCCGACGGCGCGCAGGACGCCGATCTCGCGCGTGCGGTCCGCGACCGACATGGCCAGGGTGTTGACGATGCCGAGCAGCGAGATCACCGTACCGATCGCGAGCAGCCCGTACATCAGGGTCAGCAGGTCGGCCAGGGAGCCGGCCGCCTCGTCGACGAGTGCCTGCCGGTCCTTCACCTGCACCAGCGGGCTGTTGCCCGCGGCGGCGCGCAGCCTGTCCTCGGTGGCCTTCGAGACCGCCGCGCCGTCGGTGCGTACGAGGATCCGCTGGACGGAGTCGGGCAGGAAGGCGTCCCGCTGTACGTCGGAACGCGAGCCCAGCACCTCCCCGGCGGTCGGGTTGTCCTCGTAGACCCCGACGACGGTGTACTGCGTGAACTCCTGGTTGCGGCCGATGCGGGCCTTGACCTGGCTGCCCGCGCTCACGCCCTGCTCCCGGGCCGCGGTGGCGGACAGGGCGATCCGGCCCGGTCCCAGGTCCTTCAGGGAGCCGCTGACGAAGTCGAGCTTCATGACCTCGCCGACCGCGGCGGGGTCGACGCCGGCGATCCCGCGGACACCGCCGCCGGTGAAGACGGTGGAGTCCGCGACACCGGCCGCGGTCCGCACCCCGGGGGTGCCCGCCACCCGCTTCTCGGTGCCCGGGTCGATGGCGGTCATGGTGCCGCTGCTGGCGATCACGTAGTCGGCGCCGAGGCCGGCGGCGGCCTGCCGGTCCAGGGCCTGCCCGGTGGAGTTCCCGATGACGGCGAGCCCGGCGACCAGTGCCGTACTGACGATCAGGGCGGAGGCGGTGGCCGCGGTGCGCCGGGGGTCGCGCAGCGCGTTCTCGCGGGCGAGGTGCCCGGTGATCCCGAATCGGCCGGTCAGGCGTCCGGTCAGCCGGATGACGGGGACGGCGAGCAGCGGCGCCAGCACGATCAACGCGACGACGAGCAGGGCGCAGCCGAACATCGCGTTCTGCAGGTTCTCCTCCGAGGCGTCCTTCGCCCCCGTGAGGGAGACCAGCAGTCCGGCGCCGGCGAGGAGCAGGAGCAGTCCCACCCCGCCGCGGACCCGGGAAGCGGTCGCGGAGGGCGGCTGCTCGCAGCTGCGCAGGGCCTCGATGGGCGCGACCCTCGCCGCCTTGCGGGACGGCAGCCAGGCGGCGAGCACCGTGATGCCCACGCCGACGCCGAGCGCCGCCACGACGGGCAGCGGGCCGATCACCAGGGGGCCGTCGGGCAGGGTGTCCTGCGAGGTGCTCAGGAGGCCGGGCAGTACGGAGGCGATGCCGAGCCCGAGGACGAAGCCGGCCGCCGAGGAGACCAGGCCGAGCAGGACCGCCTCCCAGAGGAGGGAGCGGACCACCTGGCGGCGCGAGGAGCCGATGGCCCGCAGCAGGGCGATCTCGCGGGTCCGCCGGGCGACGAGCATGGTGAAGGTGTTGACGATGAGGAAGGAGCCGATGAAGAGCGCGACCCCGGCGAAGACCATCGGCATCTTCTGGTGGCCGCGGGTCAGGGTGTCGGTGTAGGTGGCCTGCTGGACCGCCTGGGCCGTGCCGGTGACGGCCTCGGCCCCGTCGGCCGGGAGCAGGGCGGTGATCCGCTCGGCGAGCCGGAACTCGTCCGTGCCGGGCTTGGCGGACACGTCGATCGACGTGTACCGGCCGGGGGAGGCGAACAACTCCTGGGCGGTCGCGGTGTCGAACACGGCGAGGGTGCCGCCTGCGGTCACCCGCGAGTCCTCGGTCCCGACGATGCCCACGAGCCGCTTCTTCAGGACCGGGCCGTCGGTGGCCAGCGTGACCACGTCGCCGATCTTGAACCCGCCGGCCGCCGCCGTGCCGCCGTCCACGGCGAGCTCCCCGGCGCCGCGCGGCGCACGGCCCTCGACCAGCGGATACCGGGCGTCCTTGCCGTCCCGGCCGGGTACGTAGGCGGCGGCCAGGTTCGACCAGGCCCTGCCGGCCCGCAGCGGACGGCCGTCCGAGCCGTTCAGGGTCGCGGAGCCGTCGGCCGCCGGCCGCGCGGCGGCGACGCCGGGCACCTCGGCCAGCTTCCGTACGAGCGCGTCGTCGAGGGCACCGGGCGTCTCCTCCCCGGCTCCGGGCGGGCCGGACTTCGGGGTCACGGTGACCGCGATGCCCGCGAAGTTCTTGGACGCGGCGGCGCGGTAGGCGGCGGCGGAGGACTCCGCGAAGACGAGGGTGCCGCAGACGAACGCGACACCCAGGCAGACCGCGAGGACGGTCATGACCAGACGGGCCTTGTTCGCCAGGACGTTGCGCAGGGCTGTTCTCAGCATGGGCGGCTTTCGGGGACGTGGGCGTACGGGGAGGGCCGGGGGAGTCCGGTCGGGATCAGCTGGTGCGGGAGCGGGTGTCGAACGCCTTCATCCGGTCCAGCACCCGCTCCGGGGTGGGACGGGACATCTCGTCGACCAGGCGGCCGTCGGAGAGGAAGACCACGCGGTCGGCATAGCCGGCGGCGACGGGATCGTGCGTCACCATGACCACGGTCTGGCCGAGCTCGCGCACCGAGTCGCGCAGGAAGCCCAGCACTTCGGCGCCGGCGCGGGAGTCGAGATTGCCGGTGGGCTCGTCGCCGAAGATGATCGCGGGCCGGGAGGCCAGGGCGCGGGCCACCGCCACGCGCTGCTGCTGCCCGCCGGACAGCTGGCCGGGCCGGTGGCCGAGCCGCTGGGAGAGGCCGACCATGGAGACCACGCGGTCCAGCCACTGCCCGTCGGGGCGGCGGCCGGCGATGCTCAGGGGCAGCGTGATGTTCTCCAGCGCGGTCAGCGTCGGCAACAGGTTGAAGGCCTGGAAGATGAAACCGATCCGGTCGCGGCGCAGCTCGGTGAGCTGCCGGTCGTCCAGCGTGCTCAGTTCGGTGGTGCCGATGCGTACGGAGCCGGAACTGACCGAGTCGAGCCCGGCGGCGCAGTGCATCAGGGTCGACTTGCCGCAGCCGGAGGGGCCCATGATCGCGGTGAACTCGCCCTCCCGGAAGGAGACGCTGACCCGGTCCAGGGCGACGACACGGGTGTCGCCGCTGCCGTAGACCTTGGACAGTTCGCTGGTGGCGGCCGCGAACCCGGTCGTCGGGTGCGGTGCGAGGGCGTCAAAGGGTGCGGCGGTCACGGGGACTCCTCTTCGGTGCGGGTGGATGCACTTCGAAGGGTGTCCGGGACGTGTATCGGGGTCCGGGCCGCCGTGTATCGGCGTCCGCTCCGCTGCGTATCAGTCGTGTAGGCGGTGGGGCGGGCCCTGCCGGGTTCAGGGCGACGGCAGGCGCAGGGCGGCGACCGCGCCGCCGTCGGGGGCGTTGTCCAGGCGCAGCTCGGCGCCGAGCACCCGGGCCTGGCCGAGGGCGATGGTCAGGCCCAGGCCGTGGCCCGAGCCGCGCTCCGCGGCGCCCGTGTGGAAGCGGCGCGGACCCTCGCGCAGCAGATCAGCGGGGAAGCCGGGGCCGTGGTCGCGCACGACGACGGTGCGGCCCGCGACCGTGACCTCCACCGGGGCCGCGCCGTGCCGGTGGGCGTTCACGACGAGGTTGCCGACGATCCGTTCGAGGCGGCGCGGATCGGTCTCCACGGTCTCCGGTCCGACGGTCCCGCCGGCCGCCGTGCCCGCGGAGTCGGTCAGGGTGACCGACGCGTCGAATCCGGTGCGCGCCACGGCCTCGCGGACGACCTCACCGAGCGGCACGTGGGCGCGTACCGGCTGCTCGGCGCCCGCGTCCAGCCGGGAGATCTCCAGCAGGTCCTCGACCAGAGCGCGCAGATCGCGTACGCGGCCCCGCACCAGGTCCTCGGTCTCGCCGGCCGGCAGCAGGTCGGTGGCGGCCAGCAGACCGCCGACGGGGGTGCGCAGCTCGTGGGCCACGTCCGCCGTGAACTGCCGCTCGGTCCGCAGCCGCCGGCCGAGACTGTCGGCCATGAGGTCGACGGTGGCGGCGATGTCGGCCACCTCGTCGCCGCCCTTGGTCGGCCCGGTACGGGCGTCCAGGTCACCGGCGGAGATCCGGCCCGCGGTCTCGGAGACCCGCCGCAGCCGGCGGCCGAGCAGCCCGGCCCCGTAGGCCGCCAGCGGCACGGCCGCCGCGAGCGAGACCAGGGAGGCCACCGCCATGCTCGCGTCGAGCCGGCGCAGCTCGTGGAGCTCGGTGTTCATGCTGACCTGGACGGCCAGCACCGGGCTGCCCGGGCCGCCGACCCGCTGGGCACCCCAGACGCTCGGCCCGACGTTGTCGTCGACGTGCCCGTCGTAGGCCGTGTGCCGGTCGCCGTCGGCCGGGCGGTTCAGCGCGAGGGGCAGCTCGGCGGGGTCGAGCTCGGCGCCGTCCACCAGCGTCCCGGTGCGCCGGTACGTCTCCATGGCCGCGTACACGCCGTTGAACGCCCGCATCTGGGCCCGGCCGCGGATGTCGCTCGCGGTCCACAGGTGTACGAGCACGGCGACGGCCACCGCGACCAGGCAGGCGGTGGCCGCGGCCAGCGCGGCGATCTTCCAGCGCAGGGAGAGGCGGTCCGGGCGGGGCAGGCGGTGGTACGGGCGCACCGGTCTCAGCGCCTGAGCTTGTAGCCGAAGCCGCGGACCGTCTCGATCCGGTCCCGGCCGAGCTTCCGGCGCAGCCGCTGCACGCACAGGTCCACGACCCGGCTGTCGCCGTCCCAGCCGTACTCCCAGACGTTGCGCAGCAGGGTGTGCCGTTCCAGTACGACGCCCGGGTGGGCGGCGAACTCCAGCAGCAGCTTCAGCTCGGTCGGGGTCAGTGCCACCGGGCTCCCGGAGACGAAGACCTCCAGGCCGCCGGTGTCGAGGGTCAGGTCCCCGAAGACCAGCAGGTCCCCCCGGGCCGGGGCCGGCTCCCCGCCCGCGCGGCGCTCGGCTCCCGAGGCCGGGGGAGCGTACGTCGCCCGGCGCAGCAGCGAGCGGATGCGGGCCACGAGTACGTAGGTGTCCACGGGCTTGACGACGTAGTCGTCGGCCCCGGCCTCCAGGCCGGCCACGATGTCGAGCCCGTCGCCGCGGGCGGACATCATCAGGATCGGCACCAGGCTGGTCTCCCGGACCCTGCGGCACAGGCCGATGCCGTCCAGGCCGGGCAGCATCACGTCCAGGATCAGCAGGTCGAAGCCGCCGCCGCTCTCTGCGTCTGCATCTGCGTCGGCGGGGCCGTCGCGGAAGAGCTCCAGCCCGGCCAGGCCGTCGGCCGCGGCCTTCACCCGGTAGCCGTAGCGTTCGAGGGCGACGGCGAAGGACCGGCGCATCAGCTCGTCGTCCTCCACCAGCAGCACGCGCACGGGGCGCGCGGAGGCCGGGGCGGGGGCGGGCGAGGACACGGGGAGGGCTCCTGTGGGGGCGGACGAAAGGGGCGGCGGGCGACCCGGAAAGGAACGATACGGCAGGTGGCGGGCGCGCCGACGGCGTCGCCGACCCGGCCTCCCGCTTCGATGGGCAACCAAGCGCTCCCTGATACGCGGCCGATACAAAGCGCCGCCGCGGACGCACTCTGGTTGCCGCTCCGGGCCCGCGGGGCTTGACTGAAACGCATGGACGAATCACGCCGGGCCTGGATCATGATCTTCGGCATCCTCTTCGTGATCTTCGCCGATCTCGCGGCGATCGTCTTGATGAACACCGTCGGAAAGTGACCGGCGGGCAGATCACGAATGGAGAAGCGCGGGGCGCCGGGCCGGAACTAACGTGTTGGTCATGGACATCACCATTCACACGAGCTTCCTGCCGCACGACGACCCGGAGGCCGCCCTGGGCTTCTACCGCGACACCCTCGGGTTCGAGGTCCGCAGCGACGTCGGCCACGGCACGATGCGCTGGATCACCGTCGGCCCGGCAGGCCGGCCCGGTACGTCCATCCTGCTCGCGCCGCCGGCCGCCGACCCCGGCATCACCGACGCCGAGCGCCGCACCATCGTCGAGATGATGGCCAAGGGCACCTACGGCTGGATCCTGCTGGCCACCCGGGACCTCGACGCCACCTTCGAGAAGATCCAGGCCGGCGGAGCCGAGGTGGTCCAGGAGCCGACCGAGCAGCCGTACGGCGTCCGCGACTGCGCCTTCCGCGACCCCGCGGGCAACCTGGTCCGCTTCCAGGAACTGAGCTGAGCCGCGACACCGAGCAGAGGCAGAGGGGGATTCCCGCATGTGCAATCCCGCGTGGGGGCGCGCGCTCACCGAGGCGCAGCGCCTGAAGGACTTCGCCCGGCTGCGCCGCGTCCGCGACCGCATCGACCGGGAGTACGCGCAGCCGCTGGACGTCGAGTCGCTCGCCCGCGGCGCGGGCATGGCGGCCGGGCACCTCAGCCGGCAGTTCCGGCTCGCGTACGGGCATTCGCCGTACGCCTATCTGATGGCGCGTCGCATCGAGCGCGCGGTCGTGCTGCTGAGCCGGGGCGACCTCACCGTCACCGAGGTCCGCCGCGTGGTCGGCTGCTCCTCGCCCGCCGCCTTCGGCGCCCGCTTCACCGAGCTGGTCGGCGTACCGCCGAGCGCCTGCCAACCGGTCAGGAATCGAGAAGCACCGGCGGCCCTGGCGCACCTAGCGTGAGGGACATGAACTCCATCGCATCCGTCACCCTCGAGGTGGCCGACACCACGGCCGCCGACCGCTTCTACACCGCCTTCGGCCCGGGCACCGGGATCCGCCTGCGCACGTCGCAGGAGCCGACGACCGGCTTCCGCGGGTTCGCGCTCTCGCTCACCGTGTCCCGGCCGTCCGTGGTCGACGGCTTCATGGGAGCCGCCCTCGACGCCGGTGCCACGCCGCTGAAGCCCGCCGCGAAGTCCTTCTGGGGCTACGGCGGCGTCGTACGGGCACCGGACGGCACGATCTGGAAGGTCGCCACCTCCGAGAAGAAGGACAGCGGTCCGGCGCCGCTGCGGTTCGACGAGATGGTGCTCCTGCTGGGATGCGCGGACGTGGCCGCGAGCAAGCGGTTCTACGTGGACCGCGGGCTCACCGTCGCGAAGAGCTTCGGCAGCAAGTACGTGCAGTTCGACGCCCCGCCCGGTGGCGTCAAGCTGGCGCTGTACGGGCGCCGCGCCCTCGCCAAGGAGGTCGGCGTCCCCGCCGACGGCACGGGATCGCACCGGCTGCTGCTCGGCGGCGCCGGCGGGGCCTTCGCCGACCCGGACGGTTTCGCGTGGCAGGCCGCATCGCCGGCGTCCACGCCCTGACCGCGCCCACCGACCACCGACCGACCGCCCCGCCCCGCACCTCCCCTTGGTCCGACCGACCGATTCCCAGCCCTTGTCGAGAGAGGACGCCCGTCATGGCGAACACGGAGAAGTACGACGGATTCACGGCCGAAGAGCGGGAGGCGATGAAGCAGCGCGCCGGCGAGCTGAAGGCCACCGCGCGCCGCGGCTCGCGCGCGGCCAAGGCGGACGGGGACGCCGAGGTGCGGGCGAAGATCGCCGAAATGCCGGACGCGGACCGTGTCATCGCCGAGCGCATCCACGACATCGTCAAGGCCAACGCACCCGAGCTCGCGCCGAAGCTCTGGTACGGAATGCCCGCGTACGCTCGGGACGGGAAGGTCGTCTGCTTCTTCCAGAGCGCCCGGAAGTTCAAGACCAGGTACGCCACGCTCGGCTTCAGCGACCTCGCGCGGCTGGACGAGGGCGCCATGTGGCCGGCCGCCTACGCCCTGACCGGGCTGACGCCCGACGACGAGGCGCGGATCGGCGCACTCGTCAAGCGCGCGGTGAGCTGAGGCAAGGGCGCGGGTCGGCGAATTCAGTGGCGGGGCCGGGTCGTCACGGACGACCATGCCACGCATGAGCGATCAACCCGCGCGATGGACCAGGGCAACCGTCTACCCCGACATGTGGGCCGACCCGGACCAAGACCCCCGCAACAACGACAGCAGCCCGGACGGCGAGCTCGCGACCCTGCAGGACTTCCTGGCCAACTACCGCATCACCCTGCGGATGAAGTGCGAGGGCCTGGACGCGGAGCAGCTCGCCCGCCGGTCGGTGCCTCCCTCGACGATGTCGCTGCTCGGCCTGGTCCGGCACCTCGCCGAGGTGGAACGGGACTGGCGCAACTGGATCGCCGACGGCGAACCGCTGCCGAAGCTGTACGGCGCGAAGGACGCGGACTTCCACGGAGCCGTCGCCGATCAGGCGGTGGTCGATGCCGCGCACGCCGATCTGGAGCGCGAGCAGGCCGCGACCGACGCGGCGCTGGCCCGCCACCCGGATCTGGGCGAGCGCGTGGGGAAGGACAAGATCGCGGTCCGGGAGCTGATGGTGCACCGGATCGAGGAGTACGCCCGGCACTGCGGCCAGGCCGACCTGCTGCGCGAGTGCGTCGACGGAAGAGTGGGTCAGTAAGGGCTCACGGTCCGGCGCACCCGGCGCCGGTATCATGCAGACGAAGATCTTCTGACAGTCGACCAGGGGTACGAGTGACGAACCGAACGCCCGGCGTACCCCGGGTCCTGCGCACCTTGAACGACCGCGCCGCCCTGGAGCTCCTGCTGGAGCAGGGACCGCTGTCCCGCGCCCAGATCGCCCGGCTGTCCGGCCTCTCGAAGCCGACGTCCTCCCAGATGCTGGCCCGCCTGGAGGAGTCCGGCCTCGTCGTGGCCGGCGGTACCTCCGCCGGGCACCGGGGACCGGCCGGCCTGCTGTACACCCTCAACCCGGCGGCGGCGTACGTGGTCGGACTCGACGTGACACCGGGCCTGATCCGCGCGGCGGTCGCGGACCTCACGGGGCGGACGATCGGAACGTACGAGCTCACCGACCCCGAGGCGTGCGGCGACGAGGTCGAACAGGTGGTCGCGGCCGTCGAGGGCGCCGCGCGGGCGGCCGGGCTCGGCTCCGACGCCGTCCACCGGGTCGTCGTCGGCGTCCCGCGGGCCTTCGACCACCGCGAGGGCCGGCTCCGCTACCCCAGCCACCTGCAGGGCTGGCAGTCGCCGACCCTGCTGCGGGAGCTGGCGGCCGCCCTCCCGATGCCGGTCCACTGCGAGAACGACGTGAACCTCGTCGCCATCGCCGAGGGGCGCGCCGGAGCGGCCCGGGGGTACGAGGACTTCTTCCTGCTGTGGAACGAGGAGGGCATCGGCG
This sequence comes from Streptomyces sp. NPDC001903, assembly GCF_042891345.1. NCBI lineage: Bacteria > Bacillati > Actinomycetota > Actinomycetes > Kitasatosporales > Streptomycetaceae > Streptomyces > Streptomyces sp. NPDC001903. Next base: position 260,031 of record NZ_JBIASZ010000009.1, on the reverse strand, counting down.
CCGCCATGATGTTCGGCGGCCGCCTGCACCGCGGGCGTACGGGCGGGGCGGGCGAGGTCGGCTTCATGCCCGTGCCCGGCACCCCGCTGGTGCGGAACCCCGAGGTGGCGGAGACCGGCGGGTACCAGGACCTGGCGGGCCACCAGGCGGTGCCCGCGATGGCGCGCAGGCTGGGCATCGACCACGTCGTGGCCGGCGCGGAGCCGCACGCGGGCCCCGGGCGCGGCGGGGCGGCCGACCCGGTGCTCGAGGAGGCCGTGGCCATCCTCCGGCGGGCCTCGACCGAGGCCGAAGGCCCGTACCGCAAGGTGCTGGAGGAGTTCGCGACGGGCGTCGCCACCGGCCTGTCCTCGATCGCCGCCGTGCTCGACCCCGAGCTCGTGGTCCTCTGCGGCGGGGTGTTCCTCGCGGGCGGCGAGCCGCTGCGCGCCCTGGTCGAGGCCGAGCTCGCCGAGCTGTCCGCCTGCCAGCCGCCCCTGGTGCTCGGCGACATCCGCGAACACCCCGTCCTGCGCGGGGCACTGGAGTGCGCCCTGGCCGCGACGCGGGACGAGGTGTTCGACACCTCCCGCTAGCGGGCCGTACCGAAGTCCTGCGTCCAGTAGGAGTTCGGCTGCGCGAGGCCGACGCCGATCTCCTTGAAGGCACAGTTGAGGATGTTCTCGCGGTGCCCGGGGCTGTTCATCCAGCCGGTCATGACCTGCTCGGGCGTGCTGTAGCCGTACGCGACGTTCTCGCCGTACGTCGTCCAGTTGAAGCCGCTGCGCGTGATGCGCTCGCCCGGGTCCGAACCGTCGGAGCCGGTGTGCGACATGTTGGAGTGCGAGGCCATGTCCTGGCTGTGGTTCAGCGCGGCGGCCGTCAGCTTCGGATTGACGGTGAGCGCCGAGCAGCCGACCTTCGCGCGCTCCTTGTTCACGAGGGCTACCACCTCGGCGGCCGGACCGGAGGCCCCGCCCGTCGGGGTGGCCGGCTGCTCCGCGGTGGCCGCAGCCGTGGGCTTCGCCGGGGCCGGGCGCGCGGGCTTCGCCGCGGGGGGCTGCCGTGTCGGCTCGGTGGCCTGCTGCTCCGGCTCCGGGGCCTGCGTGGTCTGCGCGGCCGGAGTGGCCGTCGCCGTCTCGACCGGGAGCGGGGCGTCCGTCGGCTCCGCCACGGTCTGGATCGACTCGGTGGGGGAGGGGGCGGTGTGGGAGGGGCGCATGCCGTGCCTGCCGCCGGCCTTCGCCCCACCCGCCTCGTTCGTGTGCAGGCATGCCATGGCGGCCGTGGGTATGCCCACGAGGCCGAGGGTGACGGCGGCGATGGTTATTTTCTTGTAGTGCGTCTTCTTGCGGTGCTTGTGCATGCGTGACCTCACGTGGTTTCTGCGATGCGTCCTGCGCCTGAGCTGCTGGAGCGCGGGGGCCGGGCCGCCATTCTTAGAAGCCCCGGAAGGGGCTGGCAAGTCTCGCCGCCGGGCCGCGCGGCAGCGCCGGGCGCCGGGCTTGAAAAGGGCGGACAGTCGTGCTGACCGGGTGGTCGGCCGGCCGCGTGAGATCGGGATCCACCATCAGACACGGTTGTGACGTGGCAAGTTGCCGCTGAGGGTGTTGTTGCCGGTGATACCCATGTCGGGCGAAGAGGGGAATGTCGATTCGAGTGGGACAAATATCGACATGTCGGGGAGAGGTGAACGGACGTAATGCTTCCGTGATCAGTTGCCCCGTGGTGATGCATGTCACTGTTTCGCATGGAACCAAGCGCGGCCTCGGGGGCGGGCGGTGTGCGCCCGCCCCCGGCCGTTGATCAGAACCAGTTGATGGTGAGGGGGAAGGTGGTGGTGGCGGTGGTGGGGGTGGTGTCGGTGGCGGTGGCGGTGATCTGGAGGGTTCCGGTGGCCCAGGGTTTGCCGGTGATGCGGCCGGTGTTGGTGTCGATGGTGAGGCCGAAGGGGAGTCCGGTGGCGGTGTAGCGGAGGGCGGGTTTACCTCCGGTGGCGGTGAGTTGGATGGTGCAGGTCTGGTTGAACTTGCAGGTCTGGGGGCCGGGGTCGGCGAGCTTGAGATCACCGGGAGTGGGGGTGGGAGTGGGCGTCGGCGTGGGGGTGGGCGTCGGGGTCGTGGAGCCGTCGAAGACCTCCGTGATCGGCTGGACGTTCGCCGCGTTGCCCGCGTGCGTCGCCGTGCCGAACAGGTCCTCGAAGGTGCGCAGCAGATGGTGGTGGTTGAAGGCGGTGGCGTACTTGCCGGTCTTCACCTTCGCCCCGTGGAAGACCGTGGCGATCTGGTTGGAGCCGAGGTAGTTGTCCTCATCCCAGGTCAGGACAAGCAGGCTGTTGTTGGCCTTCGCCCACTGCGCGTACGCGTCGAGGTTGTTCCTCGTCCACGTGTCACCCGTGTTCACCGAGCACGAGTGCATGTCGTTGCACTGGTTCGGTACGACGAAGGACAGGTTCGGCAGCGCCCCGAAGTTGTTCTGCGGGAATTGCGCCCAGGTCTTCCCCGTGTTCAGCGGCACGTTCTTGAAGGCGAACCACGGGTTGTGCTTCTGCGCGTACTGGCCGTTGGTGCAGGCCGTGGACCCCTCGGCCGGCAGGTCCTCGTTGTACGTGGCGAACGTCTTCCCGGCCGCGATCAGCTCCTGCCCGAGGTTGGCCGCGCTCATCGACTGCGGGGTGTAGCAGCCATCCCCGGTGATGCCCTGGGTGGCGCCGGAGAACAGGTTGAAGTAGTTCGGCTGGCTGGGGTGGGTCAGCGCCTTCATGCCGGTCAGGCTGGCGCCGCCGTTCGCGAGCTGGTTGACGTACGGGGCGTTCGCGCTGCCGATGATCTCGCCGTACTGCTTGTTCTCGTACACGACGACCACCACGTGGTCGTACGTCGGCAGGGCGGCGGCCGCGGGTGTCCGCGCGGTCGCCGAGCCCGTCTCGGCGGCCTGCGAGCCGGCCACGGAGAAGGCGCCCAGCAGGCAGAGCGCGCCGAGTGCGGCCGCGAGCGCGGACCGGCGGGCCCTGCGTCTCGTGGCGGCCATGGGTGAGGGCATGAGCGGTTCCTCCTGGGTGTGAGTGCAGGTGTGGGTGTGGGTGAGGGTCCGGGTGTCCGTTCCTCGCGGGTGGTTCATTCCTCCCGCCGGGCCGCACCGGCCACGGCGATGTTCAGGAAGCGCGGTACCGGCCGGCCCCGGCCCCGGAAGTCCACCGCCACGACGGCCCGTACCGCCGTCAGGCGCGACGCGGGCAGCAGCACCAGCACGCCGCGCCCCGGCCGCCGCCCCGGAGGCCAGGCGCTCAGCGCCCCGGCCCGGCGGGCGCAGGACACCGCCCGGGCCAGTTCGGCCGCCCGGTCCGCGGGATCCCCCCGGACGGCGAGGAGCACCAGCCGCGTCCCCGAGGCGGGCGGATCGAAGCCGACGTGGCGCCGCTCCTCCCCGGTGTCCGTCAGCAGGGCCCGGCCGGCCCGGGCGAACAGCACCGCCCTGCGCAGCGCGTCGTCGCCGTCCGGCAGCGCCCGCGCCAGCAGCCGGGCCAGCCCCTCCCGGTCCGGATCCGTGTCCGCCGGGGTGTGTACGTCGGCCACCGCGAGCGCCGTCGCACAGTCGGCGGGCTCCGCCGTGGCCAGCCCGGCGGCCTCCGTGAGGGAGCCCTGGAGGTGCAGGTCGGTACCGCCGCGCCCGTACCCGGCGCGGGCCAGGGCCCGCAGCAGGGCGTACGGGCGGACGGCCCAGGCGGGGGCCGCGGGCGCCGACCCGTCCGGGGTCAGCGGCAGATCGCAGCTGTCGGCGGGGTGTCCGAGGGAGCTGAGCCGCACCAGCCCGTCCGTACGCGGCGCGGCGGCGGCCGCCACCGGCCAGCCGGCCGCCGCGACCAGTCCGGGCGAGCCCAGGTGGAAGGCGTACGGGGCGCTCCAGACGGCGGCCGGCGGCCGCCCGTGCGCGGCCTCCAGCGCGTAGGCGACGAGCCGGAACAGCGGATCGGCGGTGGCCCGCCGGGCGAGGTCCGGCGGTACGGGGCCGACGGGGGCGGGCCCGAGGGGTACGGGGCCGCCGACCGGTACGGGGCCGACGGGCGCGGCGCGGCCGCCCGGGGCCGCGCCGCCCGACCGGGCCCGCGTCACCGGTCCTCCCCGACCGCCGTCGGCAGCCGGTCGTCGTCGCGGCGGGCCAGCAGCCGGTAGGCGTTCCCGCCGTCCGTGCGCCGGGCCAGGGCCGTCCGCACCGCGTCGAGCGCCGCCGCGCCGGCGAAGCAGGGCAGCGCGGCCGCCCGTACGGCATGCGCCAGCGCCCGCCCGCGGCGCGTGGGCGGGGGAGCCCACGGGCGGTCCGGATCCGGTGCCAGCCGGGTGGTGGTCAGGGCCACCGCGCCGAAGAAGTCGTTGCCCTGGTGGGCGGCGCCGTGCTCCTCGGCCAGGATGGTGAACCCGCGTTCGGCCAGCGCCTCGCGCAGGTTCGACGCCGGGATCAGGTGCTGGTGCTGGGGCTGGAACCAGGGCAGCCACGCGGACCCCAGCAGCCGCGCCATCCGGGATTCGGGGTCGGGCAGCTCGATCGCCAGGAACCCGCCGGGGGCGAGGACGGCGGCCGCGGTGTCCAGCTCGGTGAGCGGATCGCGGGTGTGCTCCAGGTAGTGGTACATGCTGACCACCTCGTACCGGCCGGCCAGCTTCTCCGCGAACTCCGGGAACTGGCCCTGGAACCCGGTCTCCACCCAGCCGCGCCGCTCGGCCTCGCCGACCCCTTCGCCCATGTCCAGCCCGTCGAAGCGGGTGTCCGGCCAGACGGCCCGCGCCGCGTTGCAGAAGTGGCCGTGCCCGGTGCCGACGTCGAGCCACGAGGCCGGGGCGTCCACCGTGTGCGGGCGGAGCATCTCGGCGCGCCCCCGGTAGGCGTCGCCGAGCCGGCCGAACACCGTCCCGGCGCCCTCGCCGCCGCGCCCGTCGTAGAAGTCCCGGTAGTAGAACTCCAGTCCGTCCAGGGTCAGTCGGGGGTTCTGGAAGACGTGGCGGCAGTCCGCGCACTGCTCCAGGGTGAACCGGCCGGGCTTGCCCTGGAGGAGATCGGGCACCCGGACGCGTACGAAGAGCTGCTCGGAGCCGCACCAGGGGCAGTTCGTCCGCCGCGGTTCGAGGAACCGGTCGCTGCCGCGGGCCAGTTCCGCCCGGTAGGCGGCCGCGCGGGCGGCGTCGGCCTCGGCGTCCGCCGCGGCGGGCTTACCGCGGAGGACCGCGGCGGCCGTTCCCGCGGCAGCGCCGAGGGAGCGGGCCGGCCGGGCGGCGGTGGCGCCGGGCAGATCGGCGGGACGCAGCGGGCCGCCCGGCCCGCCGAGCACCAGGTAGGGCTGCAGCCAGTACATCCCGGCCGCGGCCGCCCCCCACCGGCCCTGGCGTACGGCGAGCCCCGCCAGCAGCCCCAGCCCGGCGAACTGCGCGGCGGCCAGCACCCCCGGCGGCAGCCCCTGGGCCCGCAGCTCGGCCGCCCGTACCGCGCCCGCCGGATCCCCGGACCGGCCGACGGACAGGGCGGGGGCGATGGCGAGGCCCGTGGAGTCGGCGGCGTACTCCTTCAAACGGCGGGTCAGTGCCAGGAGATCGGCGGGCTCCCGACCGCCGGCCCCGTGCGGGTCCGCTCCGTCCGGGTCCACCCCGGCCCTCGCCAGCACCTCCTCGGCGACGAGCACGGCGTACCCCGCCCCGCGCCCTTCGGCCAGCCGGTCCTCGCGGTACCCGGCGGGATCGACCAGCCGCAGCAGCCCCAGCACCCGCTCGGCGCCGAGGTCGGCCGGCAGCAGGTCCAGCACCCGCAGGCCCTCCCGCTCGGCGTGCGCGCAGGCGGCCAGGAACGTGGCCGGATCGACCTCGACCCCGCGCGCGGTGAGCAACCGCCACCCCGCGGCGCGCGGGAGTCCGTCCGCCGCGGAGGGCGGCGCCGGCAGTACGGGGATCGCCCGCAGCCGGCGCCGGGCACGCACCGTACCCGCGCCGAGCGCGGCGAGGGTCAGCGCGGAGGTCCACCGGACCCGGTGGAAGGGGGGTGGCGTCATGACAGCTTCTCCAACCGGTCGGCCGCGGCGGCGGCCCCGCCGGCCGCGGCGAAGGAGGCCTGGATCCGCCGGGCGGCCCGGCGATGGCCGGGATCGTCCAGCACGGCCGTGAGCGCGTCACACAGTTCCTCGGCCCGGGTCCTGCCGAACCGCACCCGTACCCCCGCCCCGGCCTCGACGACCTGCCGGGCCACGATCGGCTGGTCGTCGCGGATCGGCGCGACCACCAGCGGCAGCCCGTACGCGAGCGCCTCGCAGACGGTGTTGTGCCCGCCGTGGCTGACCACGGCGTCCAGATGCGGCAGCAGCTCCAGCTGCGGCACCCGCTCCTGGAGCAGTACGTCCGCCGACACCGGCCCGACCAGGGCGGCGGGCGCGGCCAGGACCAACTGAACCTCGGCGGCCAGTCGTTCGGCCGCCTTCAGCACGGTGGCGTAGAACCGGCCGCCGGCCTCCTGGTTGAGCGTGCCCAGCGAGACCAGCACCCGCTGGCGCTCCGGATCCAGTCGCTGCCACGGGAAGTGGGAGGAGGCCGGCCGGGCCCCGAGAGCGGGCCCGACGAAGGCGTGGTGGGCAGGGAAATCCGCACCGGCGCCGACGAGTTCGGGGGTCGAGAAGACGATCACCAGCCGTTCGGAGAACCGCGGGTCCCAGCCGGCCTCCGGCATCCCGCAGGCCGCCAGGAATCCGGAGATCTGCCCGGAGACCCACTCCCCGACCTTCGGGAAATCGGCGAAGGGCCGGGTCAGCTCGGCCGACGTGCTGGCGGAGGTGGCCCAGGGGATCCCGAGCCGCCGGGCGACCACCGGACCGGCCAGCGCCTGCTGGTCGGCGACCAGCAGATCCGGCTCGAAGGACCGTACGGCCCGCGTCACCCCGGGCACCATCGCCAGCCCCAGCGGGACCAGTGCCTCCTCCCACAGGAAGCGCAGCGCCCCGACCCCGCGCAGATCGCGCCAGCGCTCGTGCAGGGCCGCGTATGCGCCGCCGGCCTCGTCCCCGGCGGGCAGGACGCGGGCGTGCGCGGGCAGCAGCCGGGCCAGTGCCCCGGCCGGGCCCGTCCAGGCCACCTCGTGCCCCCGGGCGGCGAGTTCGGCGCCGACCGCCACCGTCGGGTTGACGTGCCCCGCCAGCGGCGGGACCGTGAACAGCACCCTCATCGGACCAGCGCTCCCGCCCGCGGGGCCCGCGCCCCGCGCGAGCCGCGCTCCGCGCCCGCCGTCGCCGTCGCCGTCGCCTCGAGATGGGCGAGCACGGTCTCCCGCAGGACCCCGCTGCTCTCCTTCAGTACGTCGTGACCGAGACCGGGCAGGATCTCGATCGTGGCGCGGGGCGCGTGGCGTGCCAACTCGCGGGCCCCGGGCACCAGTTCCGAATGCTCGCCACAGATGATCAGGGCCGGGCAGTCCAGTCGGGCGTAGTCGGCGACCGTGAAGGCGCGGCTCGCCGCGATGTCGTCGATCAGGCTGGTCCGGTTCAGCAGTTCGTCGGCGATCGAGGTGAGGTTGGCCGCCTTGCGCAGCCGCAGGGTGAGCAGCTCGGCGGGGACCGGGCTGTCCTCCAGGCTGAGCGCGGCCGCCGACAGGGTGTCCACCATGTTCTCCACCCAGGCCCCGCTGAGCGGCGGTTCCAGCAGGGTCAGCCCGGCGACGAGGTCCGGCCGGGCGAGGGCGGCGTGCAGGGCCAGGGTGCCGCCGTAGCTGTTGCCGACCAGGTGTACCGGCCGGTGCCCGAGCCCCAGCGCGCCGAGCAGCGACACGAGGTCCCGTACGGCGGTCCCGCTGTCGTAGCCGGTGGCCGGGCGCTCGGTGCGGCCGTGGCCGCGCAGGTCGTAGAGGACGGCCTCGTGGCCGGCCCGGGCCACCGGGACGGCGAGGGGGCAGTAGAAGGAGGACAGGTTGTCCACGACCAGCCCGTGCAGGAAGACGACGACGGGACGGTCGGGACCGGCGGCCTCGGCGGTGGCCGGGAGCCGCTGGACGTGGAAGCGGAGCGAGCCCGCGGGGACGAGGGCCATGGCGGGCTCAGCCGGCCTTCGGGGCGGAGGCGGTCGCGGCCGGAGCCTTTGCCGCGGCCGTCCTCGCCGTTGCCGTCGCAGCCGTCGCCGCCTTCGCCGATGAGGTGCGGGCGAGGGAGGCGTGGGTGACGAGGCTGATGTGGGTGACGAGTTCGCCGACCGACATGGCGAGGATCGCGTCCATGTCCTTCTCGGCGAGGAAGCCCATGAGGTCCACCTCGGCCCCGTAGCGCTCGTGCAGCAGCTCCGCGAGGGCGACGAACTCGATGCTCTCCAGGGCGAGATCCTCGTTGAAGCTCGTACTCATGGTGACCTCCTCCGCGAGCAGGAACTCGTCGCCGAGGATCTCCACGAGCATGCCGGTGATCTCGGCGAGGATGTCAGTGGTGGTGGCCATGGCTGGTCTCCTTGGGGTGGAAGGGGACGGGGGAGGGGGCCGCGGGGTGGGCGGTCCAGGCGACGAGGTGTCCGCCGGAGCCGGAGCCGGAGCCGGAGCCTGTGCCCGGGCCCGAGCCCGGGCCGGAACCGGTTTCGTACCGGGGACCGGGTGCGCCCTCGGCCTCGGCCGCGGGCAGGGAGGAGGTGCGGACCGGGTACGGCTGCCCCTCGGGCGACAGCACGCGCAGCCCGCCCGCGCCGGGGTCGTCCTCGACCCGCCACTCCCGGGGCCTGCCGCCGAGCCCGGTGCCGGCGGCCTTGGCGGCGGCCTCCTTCGCGCACCACAGGGCGGTGAGGGCGGCCGGCAGCCCGGTGCCCTCGCGGGCGGCCAGCTCCTCGGCGAGCAGCAGTTCGGCGGGGGTGAGCGCGACCCGGACCAAGGCGTCGGGATCGGTGGTCACCGGCTCCACGTCGATGCCGACGGGCTGCCAGGGGTGGGCCAGGGCGACGGCCACCCGGTCCTTGTGCGCGATCGACAGCCGGACGCCGCGGACCAGGACGCCCTCGGCGACGGGCCGTCCGGCCGGGTCGTTGCCGACCGGGACCTCGACCGGGAACACCGGCCCGGCGCCGCCGTCCCAGAGCAGCTGCCGCAGCGCGTCCTTGGCGGCGATGCGGCCCAGCAGCCACGGCGCCCGGGCGCGCGGCGCCAGCCGCTCGTACGCCGCGCGCTCGGCGGCGCCGAGGTAGCGGCGCATCACCAGCTCCTGCGAGGCGGGATCGGTCCACCGGCGCCGGGCCAGGCACCAGCCGGCGGGCTGCGGCTCGCCGATCCCGCACACCTCGGGGGTGAACTTCATCGGCCACACCCGCTCGTCCGCGCCGAAGCGGCGGTACGTCCAGCCTTCGATCCGGGCATACAACCGACCGCCGGGGTCGAGGAGTTCGAGATCACCGCGGACGGTGACCTCGCGGACCTCGCGGATCCGGGCGATGGCCGCGACCAGGGCGTGCGGCGGGGGCGGGGGCCCGTAGAACCGGATCCGGTCGACGGTGGCGGGGAACACCAGCCGGTCCACGGGGAGCCGCAGCTGCATCCAGTGCCCGAAGAGCTGCCCGGCGGCGTCGAGCAGCGCACCCGGGTCGGGGAGCGCGCGCAGCACCCCGTGGATGCCGTCCGGGCCGACGGCCCGCACCTCGTGGACACCGGCGAAGCGCGGCCCGTGGAACATCCACCGGTCCCGGTACAGCGCCTCGGCGCTGACGGGCGCGGGGCGCGGATCGCGCAGCGGCGTCGGGTCGGGAGCGGGCGGCCGCGGGTGGCCCGGGCCGAGCAGGACGACGACGGAGGCGTACGGGCCCAGCCCGACCCGGACCCGTCCCGGGCCGTCGGCGCGGGCGCTGACCTCGACGTCGAGGGCGGGTGCGGCGGGGAGCCACCGCAGGGCCCGTACGTCGTCGTAGCCGAGGACGGCGGAGCCCGGCGGGGCGTACCGGCGGGCGGCGTCGGCGGCCAGCTCCAGCATGGTCGTCATGGGCACGACGGGGAACCGGTCGGAGTCCTCCTGCCACCCGTCGGGCTGGAGGTACACGCAGTGGTCGCGTACGTAGGGCATGGCGTCGAGCGACACGCGCAGCCGGTGCGCCCCCGGACCGCCCGCCGGGGCGGCGCCGCTGGCCGTGCCCGGGCCCCCGCGCGGGGCGGGCGCGGCGCCCCCGCCCGCCAGGCCGCCGAGACGGGTCCGGGCGGCCTCGTCGAGGTGGACCAGCGGAGAGCCGAGGTCCAGCGGGACGGGTCGGCCCCGGACCGCGGGGCGGGTGGCGGGTGCCGGGTCGCGGAGGCGGTCCCAGTGCGGGGCGTGCCCCTCGGCCCACAGCGCGGCGCAGGTGCGCCGGAGGGCGGCCAGTCCCGACAGGCGAGGGGAGGAGGTCGCCACCGAGAGGTGGGGGCGGTCCCGCAGGGTGTCCTCGACGAACCCCGGCAGGCTGCCCGGTCCCAGCGTCACGAACGTCCGGACCCCCGCCTCCTCGTACAGGCGCAGCACCAACTCGCGGAAGCGGACCGGCTCCAGTAGGTGGCGCACCACCAACTCGCGCACCTGCGCGGGATCGTCCGGGAACGGCGCGCACGTCGTCGCCGACCACACCGGCAGATCACCCCGGCGCAGCGGCAGCCGCGCGAACGCCGCCCGGACCTGCCCCAGGTACGGCTCCCACATCGGCGTGTGGAACCCCGACCTGAACGGCAGCTCCTGCCCGAGCACCCCCTCCCGCCGCAGCCGCTCCAGGACCTGCTCGACCCCTCGAGGGTCCCCGCACACCACCGACTGGTGCGGGCAGTTGTCGTGGCTGACCACGACCCCGTCCAGGCCGTGCAGTGCGGCCTCCGCCCGGCGCGCCCCGCAGCCCAGCGCCGCGTACACGAGATCCGGGACCTTCAGCGACCCGGGTCGCAGCGAGTCCAGGAAGGCGTCGGCGGCGTCGCGCGGGTACATCCCGCCGGCCACCATCGCCGCCCACTCGCCGAGACTGTGCCCGGCCAGCACATCGGCCCTCACGCCGAGTTCCGGCAGGGCCCGTGCGAAGAACCGGCCCGTCGCGAGGGCGTCCAGCGCCCGCTCCACCAACTCGGCCCCCCGCCCCAGCCGCGGCCGCTCCAGCCCCATCCGGTCCGCGACGTCGTCCAGCACCGGCGCGAACTCCGGCTCCAGACCCGGGAACAGGAAAGCGGTACCCCCGCCCAGCGGCTCCGGGGTGAACCACACGTCCCCCCGCCCCCGCCAGGCCCGGCCGCGCTCCACCGCCTTCGCGGCGAGCGCGAGGCGCTGCGGGGTCGGTCCGAGCACGGCCAGCCGGCACGGACCGTCGCCCGCGGACCCCGACCCGGCGGCCAGCAGCTGTGCCAGCTCGCCCGGACCGTGCGCGGCGAGCAGCAGTACGTCCTCCCGCGCACCCGCTCCCGCCGCCGGCCCGCCCCCGGAACCCAGCGGCAGGAAGCGGCGTACGGGCGCCCCCGGCACGGCGGCGCCCGGGGCCTCCTCCAGCACCGCATGCGCGTTGATCCCGCCGAAGCCGAACGCGTTGACCCCCGCCCGGCGCGGCTGCGGCCCCCGCTCCCACGGCTCCGCCGCCGTCACGGGCCGCATCCGGGTCAGGGCCAGGTCCGCATGCGGCTCCTGAAGGTGAAGGGTGGGCGGCAGCACCCCCTCGTACACGGCGAGGGCCGCCTTGATCAGCCCGGCCATGCCCGAGGCCTGCATGGTGTGTCCCACCATGGACTTCACCGAGCCGAAGCCGATCCCGGGAGCTCCCGAGGCATCGGGCGGCCCGAAGACCTCGGCCAGCGTGTCGAGTTCGGCCGCGTCCCCCACCGGCGTGCCGGTGCCGTGCGCCTCCAGCAGCCCCAGCGCGCCCGGGGCCCGCGGATCCAGCCCGGCCTCCCGCCAGGCCCGCTCCAGTGCCCGCACCTGCCCGGCCACCAGCGGGCTCATCAGACTGGCCGCCCGGCCGTCCCCCGCCACCCCGGTGCCGCGGATCACGGCGTAGATCCGGTCCCCGTCCCGCTGCGCGTCGGCCAGCCGCTTCAGCAGCACCACGCCCGTGCCCTCGGACAGCAGGGTCCCGTCCGCCCGCCGGTCGAAGGGGCGGATCCGCTCGCTCGGGCTCAGCGCCCGCAGCTGTGTGAACACGCTCCACAGCGTGGCGATGTGGCAGTGGTGGACCGCCCCCGCGACCACCGCGTCGCACCGCCCGCCGGCCAGCAGACCCACCGCCTGGTCCACGGCCAGGAGCGAGGAGGCGCAGGCCGCGTCGAGGGTGTAGGCGGGCCCGCGGAAGTCCAGCCGGTTGGCCGTCCGGGCGGCCGTGAAACTCGGCACCAGCCCGATCGAGGCGTCCGGCCGCTCCGGCCCCAGCGCCTCCTGGAAGGCGGCCCGCACCTCCCCGATCCGCCGCTCGCCGAGCTCGGGCGCCAGCTCCCGCAGGGTCTGCGCCAACTGGTGTGCGGTGCGCACCCGTTGGTCGAGCCGCGCCGTCGCCACGCCCATGAACCCGCCGCGCCCCAGCACCACCCCGATCCGGGAGCGGTCGGCCGGCATCCGGTCTTCGCCGCCCGCGTCGGCGATCGCCTCGGCCGTCGCGTGCAGGGCCAGCATCTGGTCCGGCTCGGCCCCCTCCACGGCGGCCGGCATGATCCCGAACCGGGTCGGGTCGAAGGCCGCCAGCCCGTCGACGAAGCCGCCGCGCCGGCAGTAGAACCGGTCTCCGCGCACGGGCCCGGCGGCGCCTTCCGGGTCGTAGTACACCTCCGGGTCCCAACGCCCCGGCGGCACATCGGAGATGGAGTCCGTACCGGCGAGCAGATTGCGCCGGTAGGCGGCCAGGTCGGCGGCGCCCGGGAAGACGGCTCCCATGCCGACGATGGCGGCGTCGGTCGGCCGGGGTCCGCGGCGCTGGAGCTCACTCATGGCCGGCGCCCTTTTCCGCCATCAGGACCACCTGTACGTCGCTGCCGTACGCGAGCTCGGCGAGGAACGCGGCGGTCCCGGCCTCGGGGGAGATGAGCGGGATCCCGCGCCGGGCGTACGCGCGTTCCAGCTCGGGGGTGACCATCCCGCCGGCCTCGGCCGCCCAGGGGCCCCAGTCGACGGACAGCACCCGGCCGGGGAAGGTGTCGGCCCAGGTCAGCGCGAGCCCGTCGAGGGCGTCGTTCGCGGCGGCGTAGTCGCTCTGGCCGCGGTTTCCGTACACCCCGGCGACGCTGCCGAAGAGGGCCAGGAAGGCCGGGGCGGGGGTGCTGCCGTGCTCGGCGGCCGCGGCCGCCAGGTTCCGGGCGCCGGCCACCTTGGTGGTGAACACCTCGGTGAACACGGCCGGTTCCTTGTCGCAGAGCAGCCCGTCGCGCAGGGCCCCGGCGCCGTGCACGATGCCGTCGAGCCGGCCGTGCCGGGCCCGTACGTCGGCCACGACGGCCCGTACCGCGGCCGCGTCGGTGACGTCGGCGCAGTGGTAGCGGACGGACGCGGCGGTGGCGGCGAGGGCGGCCAGCGTGGCCCGCACCTCTCGCGCGGCCAGGATCCGCGAGGCCGCGGCCTCGATCTCGGCGGGAGTGCGCAGCCCGCTGCGGATGAGGGCGGCACGCAGCGCCACCCGGTCGCCCGCGTGCACGAACTCGTCGTCCTGGTGCGGTGGTTCGGGTGTCCGACCCACCAGCTCGACGTGGCATCCGGTGACCCGGGCCAGGGCGAGCGCGGTCCGTGCCGTGATGCCGCGCGCCCCGCCGCTCAGCAGCACGACGGACCCGGGCCCGAGCGGGTTCCCGCCGGGCGTCGCGGCGGGCGAGGGGAGCGGCGCCGGGACCGGGCGGCGGGTGACCCGGACCCCTTCGGCCGTGTACCCGACGGAGGCGAGGTCTTCACCGTCGTCGCACAGCTCGGCGAGCAGCTGGGCGGCGATGCGCCCCGGGTCCTCCTTGGGGTGCAGGTCGACGGCACGGACGAGGGCGCCGGGGAATTCCAGGGCGGCGCTCCGGGCGAAGCCGTGCAGTCCGCTGTCGGGGGCGGAGCCGAGGAGCAGCCGCCGGACACCGCCGGTGAGGGCGCGCTTGTACCCCGGGAAGGCGGCGGGGAGCACGGGCTCCTGGCCGGCCCGGAGCGCGGACAGGTCCACGACTCCGTCGAATCCGGCGTCGGCCCCGGCCACCGTCTCGGCCCGGACCCCGTGCGCCTCCAGGGCGCCGCAGAGCGCGAGCGCCACCCCCTGTCCGTCCTCGACCACCCCGATCCGCAGGCCCCGCAGCGCGTCGGGATCCCCGCCGGCCGCCGCCACCGGCACCAGGTCCACCCGCATTCGTCGAACCGCTCCGGCCGCCGCCGGCCCTGCTCCAGCCGGTTCCGGAACCGGTCCGGTCGCCGCCACCGCTGCCGCGTCGACCGCCACCGCCACCGAGGCCTCTCCCGCTGCGGGGGCCGGAGCAGGTCCTGAAGCGGCTGCCGGCCCGGAGGCGTGGGCGGTCACCCAGTCGACGATGCCGCGCAGGGTCTTGATCCGGGACAGCTCCTCCACGGCCGACTCGGCGGAGCCGCCGGGGTCGGTGGGGAGGCCGATCCGGTCGGCCAGGGCGCCGATGATCTCGACCCGCTTGATGGAGTCGATGGAGAGGTCCGCCTCCAGGTCCAGCTCGGGGTCGAGCATGTCCCGCGGGTATCCGGTCCGGGTGTGGACGATCTCCAGGACGGCGTCCATCACCTCCTCGGCGGACCCTGCCCCGGCCCGCGCCCGCGCCCCCGGCTCCCGACCGACCGCGGGAGCGACACCGTCGGCATCCCGCGCCGACTCCTCCGGCCACCGGGGCCATGCCGTCCCGTCGCCGTCCGCGCCGACGTCCCCCGTGCCGGTCCAGGTCTGGGCACCCGCCGGGGCGGCCCACGCTCCCGGGTCCGCCGTGCCCGCCGGTCCGTGGCCGTTCGCGCCGACCCCCCAGGCGACGGACCACGCCTCGCCGCCCGCCGCTCCGGGCAGGCCCGGCGCATCGCCGAGGACGGCCGGTACTCCGGGCGGGGCCGCCGCGCTCCCCAGGTAGCCGAGCAGGACGTCTCTCTGGGCCTCGATCAACGCGCGGGAGCCGCGCAGGTACTCCAACACGGCCTCCTGGCGCGGGTCGGGCTCTGCCTGCACCGCGGGCAGCTCCGGACCGGGCGCCGGCGCCGGGACGGGGGCATCGACGCGGCGCGGGGGCCGGAGGCCGCCAGGGATCGGGGTCCCCGCCGCCGTACGGATCAGGTGGCCGTCCACCAGCCAGCCCGGGCGGCGGGGGGCTCGGTCCGGGAGGGGGGCGGTGCGGCCGCGGAACAGGGCCTCCGGGGTGATCGGGACGCCGGCCGCGGCCAGTTCGGCCAGGGCCTCGACCAGCCGCGCCAGCCCGTGCTCACCCGGCACGTCCAGCGGGACCACCGTGTGGGGGCGGTCGGCGAGGATCCGGCCCACCAGGCCCGACAGGACCCGGCCCGGTCCCGCTTCCACGAACGTCCGGACACCGGCCGCGTACATGGCCTCCACCTGGTCCACGAACCGGACCGGCTCCGCGACCTGCCGGGACAGGAGAAGGCGTACGGCATCGGCGTCGGCCGGATACGGCTCCGCCGTCGTGTTCGACCAGACCGGGACGGCGGCGTCGGCAACCGCCGTCCCGGCCAGCTCGGCCGCCAGCCCGGTCGCCGCCTGCGCCACCACCGGACTGTGGAACGCGCAGGCCACCGGCAGGGGCTGCGCCTGGATTCCCGCCGCGCGCAGCGACTCCACGGCCGCCGCGACCGCCGCCGCCGGCCCCGAGATCGCGCACTGCCGGGGTGCGTTGTGGTTGGCCACCACGCAGCCGGCCCGCTCCGCGAGCTCCCGCACGTCCTGCGGCGCGGCCGACACCGCCGCCATCGACCCCGGATCCTCCCCGGCGGCCGCCAGGATCGCCCCGGCCCGGCGGGCGCTCAGCCGCAGCAGGCTCTCCGTGTCGTACACCCCGGCCGCCCACAGCGCCGTGAGCTCCCCGTACGAATGGCCCGCCACGCAGTCCGGCCGTACGCCGAGCCGCCCCAGCAGCCGGTGCGCGGCCGCGCCGGCCAGCCCGAGGGCCGGCTGGGCGACGCGGGTGTCCGTGATCGCCGCCCGCTGCGCGGCCCGGTCCTGCGCCGTGAACGCCCCCGGTGGGAAGAGGGCCGAGACCACCGCGCCCGGAGCGGAGTCCAGCAGGACCCGCAGTCCGGGGAAGGCCGTGTACAACTCGCCCAGCATGCCCACCCGTTGGCTGCCCTGCCCGGGGAAGAGGAACGCCACCTGCCCCGGATCCGCCGAATCCTCCCGTACGTGCACCCCGTCACCCGCGGTGAATCCTCGCGCCCGCTCCAGCCGGGCCGCCAGCTCGTCCAGGTCCGCGGCCACGACCGCCACCCGCACCGGCCCCGAGCCGCCGCCGCACGCCTCCGCGGCCAGGTCCCGCAGCGCCCACGGCCGCCCGGCCGCGTCGTTCTGCTCCAGCCGCGCCGCGAGCCGGGCCATCTCCCGCCCCGCCGCCCGCCGGTCCTCGCCGCGGAAGCAGAACAGCTCCGCCGGCCAGTCCTCCCGGCCCTGCTCCGGCTCCTCGGCGCCCGCGTAACCGGCCAGCACCGCGTGGTAGTTGGTGCCGCCGAAGCCGAACGCGCTCACCCCCGCGATCCGCCGCTCCACCGGTACCGCCCACGGCCGGGCCTCGGTGTCGAAGATGAACGGGCTGGTACCGGCCTGCCAGGCCGGGTTCGGCCGGTCGATGTGCAGGGTCGGCGGCCGGACCCCCGCATGAACCGCGCGGGCCGCCTTGATCAGCCCGGCCAGGCCGGCCGCGCACTTGGTGTGCCCGAGCTGTGATTTCACCGAACCCAGCGCACACGAGCCCACCCCGGCCCCGGCCGCCGTGAACACCTCGCTCAGCACGCCCAGTTCCGTACTGTCGCCGACCACCGTGCCCGTACCGTGCGCCTCGACGAGGCCCACCTCGCCCGGCGAGACGCCCGCCCGCGCATAGGCCCGCTCCAGCGCCCGCCGCTGCCCCTCCGGCCGCGGCGCGGTCAGCCCCAGCGAGCGCCCGTCGCTGGACGCCCCGACCGCCTTGATCACCGCGTACACCCGGTCGCCGTCCCGTTCCGCGTCCGCCAGCCGCTTCAGCACCAGCGCGCCCACCCCCTCGCCGAGGGCGATCCCGTCGGCCGCCGAGTCGAAGGGGCGGCAGCGCCCGCCCGGTGACAGGGCGCGGACCGAGGCGAACAGCAGGTAGTCGTTGATCCCGTTGTGCACGTCGGCGCCCCCGCACAGCACCATGTCGCTGTCGCCGTCGCGCAGTTGGCGGCAGGCCAGGTCCAGCGCGGCCAGCGAGGAGGCGCACGCGGCGTCGACCGTGCAGTTCGCGCCGCCGAGGTCGAGCCGGTTGGCCACCCGGCCCGCGATCACATTGGCGAGGATCCCGGGGAAGGAGTCCTCGGTCAGCCGGGGGAGCTGCTCGTCCAGATCGGGCGGGAGCTCTCCGAGGTAGGCGGGGTGCAGCGCCCGCAGCCCGTACGCGCCCGCCAGTTCGGTACCCGCCTCGGCCCCGAAGACCACGGAGGTCCGGGAGCGGTCGAACTCCCGGTCCTTCCCGTAACCGGCGTCCCCGAGGGCCCGCGCCGAGATCTCCAGGGCCAGCAGCTGCACCGGCTCGATCCCGGCCAGCGAGGACGGCGGGATACCGTGCGCGAGGGCGTCGAAGGGCACCGGGTCCAGGAAACCGCCCCAGCGCGAGGGGGTGCGCTCGCCGGCCCGCGCCGGGTCGGCGTCGTAGTAGAGGGCCGGGTCCCAGCGCTCGGCCGGGACCTCGGTCACCGCGTCCCGGCCGGCCAGGATCTGTGCCCAGTACGCGGCGAGGTCGGGGGCGCCCGGATAGGCGCAGGCCATCCCGACGATGGCGACGTCGAGCGGGTCGGCGGTCCCGCCGACCGCCCGCCCGCCGCTCGAAGCGGCGATTTCCGCGGCCCGCCGCTCCAGCAGCTCCGTCGCCCCTTCGGTCACCTGGGCGTGCAGGGCGGCGACCGTGGTCGTCCCGCCGCGCAGCGTGGCTGCCTGCCCCAGCATGAACAGCCCGTCCGCGTACTGCCGCTCCTCGTCGACGGCCTCCAACTCCGTGCCCTCGCCGCGGCGCAGCCCCTTGCTGGCGATCCGAAGCCTCCCCAGGTTCAGCCGCTCCAGCTCCTCCCACATCTCGCGCGGCCCGGTCCCGCCCTGCGCGAGCCGCTGCCGGGTCTCCTCGAAGGTGCGGGCGTACGGCGTGTCCGCGCAGCGCGTGGCGTGGCCGGGCGCGGTGTGCAGCAGTACGGTGTCCGCGCATTCCACCGCCGCCCGCTGGAACCGGGGCGTGACCGCGCCCGCCGCCACGGCCTCCTCGGTGAACAGGTAGGCCGTGCCCATCAGGACGCCGATCCGGGCGCCCCGCTCGGCCAGCGGGGCGGCGGCCGCGACGGCCATCGCCGCGGACCGCTCGTCGTGGATCCCGCCGGCGAACAGCACGTCCAGGGCGGCCGGTTCGGAGCAGGCGAGCAGTCGCTCGATCTGTTCCTCCCACAGCGGGAAGGAGGCGCGCGGCCCGACGTGGCCGCCGCACTCCAGCCCCTCGAACACGAACCGCCGCGCCCCCTCGGCGAGATACCGCTCCAGGAGGCCCGGCGAGGGCACGTGCAGATGGGTCAGGGTCCCGGCTGCCTCCAGCGGGGCCGCCTGCGCCGGGGTGCCGCCTGCGATGATCGCGTACGGCGGCCGGGTCTCGGCCACGGCGGCCAGCTGCTCCCGCCGCAGCTCGGGAGGGGCGAAGCCGAGCAGGCCCACGCCCCAGGGCCGGTCCCCGAGCCGCTCGGCGGTCCGGGCCAGCAGCCGGCGCACGTCCGGCCCCTCCATCACCGCGAGCGCCAGGTACGGGATCCCGCCCGCGGCGGCCACCGCCTCCGCGAAGGCCGCCTGGTCGCTGACCCGGGTCATCGGGCCCTGGGCGATCGGCCGGGTCGCCATGAGCGGCCGTACCCGTGCCGCGGCGGCCAGATGCCCCGTGACGGCGGCCCGGACGGCCTGGAGGACTCCGCCCGTGGTGCGGTGGCGTGCGGCCAGCCGCGCCGCGGTGGCCCCGTCCTGGCCGACGGGGAGCAGCTGTGTCTGCAGGTCCCGGGCCCCGAGCAGGGGAGCGGCCGGCCCTTCCGGCGAGGGCAGATCGGGCCGCGCGTACATCCGGTGGCCGTCGGCCATCCGGGTTTCCGAGCCGTCCATCGCCCGTATCGCCGCGGCCACTTCGGCGGGCAGCCCCGCCTCGCCCTCCGGTGTCAGGGCCAGCTGTACGTCGACCAGTACGCCCGAGGCCCCGCCCGCGACGGCCGCGGCCGCCGTGTGCGGGCCGATCCCGCCGCGGGCGATGACGGGCACGCCGATGCCGGGACCGGCGAGCAGCTGCTGCAGCAGCACGAAGGTGGTGGCCCCGCCCACCCGGCCGCCGCCCTCGTGCCCCCTGGCGACGACCGCCCGGGCCCCGGCGGCCACCGCGGCCCGTGCCTCCGCCAGGCCGGTGGCCTCGGCCCAGACGCGCGGCCGCCCGGGCGCCGCCGCCCAGCCGGCCACCCGCTCCGGCGTGTGCTCGGCGGGGTCGGCGAGCAGCACCGTGTCCACCTCGGCCGGCAGCTGCTCGGGCCCGAGGGGGCAGCCGGCGGGCACCCGTACGCCGTGGCGCCGCCCGGGGCCGAGCCGCCGGGCGAGCTCCGCGAAGGCGGCCCGCGCGGCGTCGGGATCCCGGCCGAGGTCGAGCAGCCCGAGGCTGCCCGCCCGCTCGGCGGCGATCACGATCCGGGGCTGCGGCTCTTCGAAGGGGCTGAGCGCGACCACCAGATCGCGCGGCGCGGCGGACCGCGGGGACGGCTCGCCGGACTGGGGGGACGGCATGGGCTGGGGGGTCACGGGCGCTCCTCATCGAGTGCTGTGTCACATGTCGCCAGCTGCGCAGGGCTGGGCACGGCGTGGCGGTGCACCCCCGGGCAGGCCGGGGCGCAAGGGCGAGCGGGGTGAGCGGTGTGTGAGCGGGGTGAGCGGTGTGCGGGGCCTGCGGGGGCACAGGGGTGAGCGGGTGCGGGCGGGGGCGCAGGGGCGTGCGGGCCGAGCGGGGGCAGCGGGGAGTGCGCGCACGCAGCTCCCCGCCGGTACAGGTGGCCGGGCAACCCGTCTGGGTGGGACGGGCTTGAACGTTGGTCAATTCCCCTGACGCCGGGATGCATCGTGCGGTGGTCGCCCTGCAGTGTCAACGGCCATGCGGAGTAAGGTCCTTCACGTACCGGAGCGTTTCCGGACGGCGCGGTACCGCCCCGACGGCACTCCCTGTGGGGCCCCTTCTGGCCCTCCACCTGCGGTGTTCCCCGGCGCGGCGGCCGCTGCGGGAGCGGGCGCCGACGTACGGCAGGAGGCGGGGCTCATGCCCGACCGGTATGCCTCGGCGCCCCCTGGGCATGAACACCTCGTCAAATTCGGGCAGTTGTTCACCATGGCGCCCCTTACGGGGTCAACCTCGCGCGGTTACCGTCCGGTCATGACCCCCACACTCGCGCAGCTTCGTTACCTCGTCGCCGTCGCGGACTGCGGTTCCATCACCGGCGCGGCCGCCTCGGTCTTCGTTGCCCAGTCCGCCCTGTCCCGGGCCGTCCAGGCCATGGAGCGCGACCTCGGCATCGAGCTCCTCGCCCGCCGGGGCAGAGGGGTGGACCTGACCCCCGAGGGCACCCGCGTGGTGCGACTGGCCCGTACCGTCCTCGACGCGGTGGACGCCATCGATGACATCGGGACCCCGAGCGGCCAGGGCGGCCGGACCACCCTGACCCTCGTCACCACCCCCACCCTGGCCCTCGACCTGGCCTCCGAGCTGGTCCCGGGCTTCACCGCGCGCCATCCCGGGGTGCACGTACGGCTGCAGCAGCACGACGGTCGGGAGTCACTGGTGCAGGAACTCCTGGACGGGACCTCCGAATTGGCCCTGGTCGACCTGCCCGTGGACAAGGAGCTGTCCACGCACCACATCCAGGAGCGCGAGGTGGTGCTGGTCTCGCCCGCGGGCTCCCGGCTGCCCGACCCGGTGCCGTTCCGCATGCTCGACGGCCTGCCGATGGTCCTGCCGACCCCGGGCACCGGGCGGCGTACCGAGATGGAGGCCATGTTCAGCTGCCTCGGGGTCCGGCCCGTGCCCGCGTTCGAGGTCGACGAGCGGCTCGCCTGGGTGACCGGCGTGACCGACGGCCGCGGCTCCCTGATCTGGTACCGGGACGTGGTGCTGAGGGCCTTCGGCAGCCGCGCCGAGATCCGCTCCTTCACCCCGCCGCTGCTGCGCCCGGTGGGCATCGCCCACGCCCGTCGGCCGCTGACCCGGGCCGCCCGGGCGTTCATCGCGCACGCCCGGCACAACGCCCCCGTTCGGGAGCCGGCGCGCTGACCGGCGGCCGGCAGCCTGGCGGGAGGCGTGCCGGCAGCCGCCGGGAGCCGACGGAACCCGCCGGGTTTCGGCCAGGCATGCCGGCCCGGCATTGAATGATGCTCAAACGGGGGGTCGCCGGGCCTGGCGATCACCATCTGATGTGCCATCAGATGGTGCGCATGTCTCGACTCCTCACGCCCCCTTGGGCCGCCGCCCTCGCGACCGCGGCCCTCGCCACCGTGCTGTCGGCCACCGCATGGCCGGCCGCCGGTTCCGCCGGCGCCGCCACCGGCCCGGCAGCCGCCCCCGGAGCCCGGGCCGCGGCCGCCGCGCCCGCGCCGGAACGCAAGTGCACGCTGCCCGGCGGCATGGCCGAGCTCAGCGGACTCGCCATGAGCCGCAAGCACCCGGGCGTCTTCTACGCCGTCAACGACAGCGGCAACACCAACCAGGTCTTCGCCATCGACTGCACGGGCGCGACCGGCCTGCTCAAGGCCACCTACACCCTCTCCGGCGTGGGCAACACCGACTGGGAAGGGCTCGCGATCGGCAAGGACGCGGCCGGGCTCCCGGTGATCCTGGTGGGCGACATCGGGGACAACCTCAGCGGCCGCGCCGAGATCCTCGTGCACTCCTTCGCCGAGCCCGATCAGCTCGCCGGCGCCACCGTGACCCCGGTGACGTACAAGTTCGCCTACGCGGACGGCCGGCACGACGCCGAGTCCCTGCTCGCCGACCCCGGCACCGGCCAGCTGTACATCGCGAGCAAACTCATCGGCGCGGCGGGCCAGTTGTACAAGGCCCCGCTGCCGCCGCGGACCGGGCAGGTCAACACGCTCACCGCGGTCCGCCCCGGCCCTGTCTTCGCGACCGACGGGGCCTTCTCACCGTCGGGCGCCTCCTACGCCCTGCGCAGCGGCGGGCCGCTGGGCGCGAACACGGCTTCCGTGTACGACACGGCGGGGGCCAAGCTCGCGGACGTCGCCCTGCCCGCGCAGTCACAGGGCGAGACGGTGACCTACTTCGACTGCACGAGCCTGCTCGTCGGCTCCGAGAACGACACCCAGATCTGGCGGGTCCCGCTGCCGCCGGAGGCCACCCCCGGCTGCGGAAGCACCCCCACGCCGACGCCCACTCCCACCCCCACTCCCGGTGATCTCAAGCTCGCCGACCCCGGCCCCCAGACCTGCAAGTTCAACCAGACCTGCACCATCCAACTCACCGCCACCGGAGGCAAACCCGCCCTCCGCTACACCGCCACCGGACTCCCCTTCGGCCTCACCATCGACACCAACACCGGCCGCATCACCGGCAAACCCTGGGCCACCGGAACCCTCCAGATCACCGCCACCGCCACCGACACCACCCCCACCACCGCCACCACCACCTTCCCCCTCACCATCAACTGGTTCTGACACGGGTCTGCCTGGCACCGGCGCACCGGCGTCCGTCAGTACACGTCGCGGGCGTACCGCTTCTCGGCGGAGAGCTGCTTCAGGTACGCGGCGGCCTCGTCCTCGGTCAGACCGCCGTGGGCCACGGCGATGTCGCGCAGCGCCCGGTCCACGTCCTTGGCCATCCGGCTCGCGTCCCCGCACACGTAGAAGTGGGCGCCCTCCTGGAGCCAGGACCACAGCTGGGCGCCCTGTTCGCGCATCCGGTCCTGGACGTAGACCTTGGCCCGCTGGTCGCGGGAGAAGGCCAGGTCCAGGCGGCTGAGCGTGCCGTGCCGGTGCAGTTCCTCCAGCTCCTCGCGGTAGTAGAAGTCGGTGGCCCGGCGCTGCTCGCCGAAGAACAGCCAGTTCCGGCCGTGGTGGCCGAGGGCGCGGCGGTGTTCCAGGAAGGCCATGAACGGGGCGATCCCGGTCCCCGGGCCGACCATCACGGCCGGTGTCCCGGGACCCGCGGGCGGCCGGAAGTGCGCCGCGCGCTGTACGAACAGCGGTACGGGGCTGCCCGGTTCGGCGTCGGCGAGGAAGGTGGAGGCCACGCCCTTGCGGTGATGGCGGCGCGGACCCTCGTAACGCAGCACCGAGACCGTGAGGCTGACCTCGCGCGGGTCGACGAGAGGACTGGAGGATATGGAATAGAGGCGCGGCTGCAGCCGTTTGAGGCGCTCCGCCCACTCCTGGGCGCTGAGCCGGACCGGGAACTCGGCCAGGATGTCCACGGGCTGGCGCCCCCAGATCCAGCGGGCGAGCCCGTCCTTGTTGTCGGGACGCGTCAGCTGCCGGAGCCTGCGGTCGCCGGTGTGCTCGGTCACGAAGCGCAGCAGCTCGGGGGTGACGCGGGTGATGTCCAGGTGCCGGTGCAGCGCCCGGGCGAAGGGCAGGGGACGGTCGTGGCCGGGTACGGCCACTTCGGCGTCCGCGGCCAGGCCGGTGGCGGCCAGCCATTGCGTCACCAGCTCGGGGCAGTTGACCGGCTGGACGCCCAGGGCGTCGCCCGCCTCGTACGCCGGGCCGTCCTCGCCGAGGTCGAAGGTGAACCGCCGGACCTCCTTGGTGGCACCGGCCAGGCTCAGCAGCCGGTTCCCCGACAGCCGGGCGGTGTGCCGGGCGGCCGCCCGGCCCGGCGCCGCGGTGGTCGCGCCCGCGGTGGTCGCGCCCGGGGCGGCCGCGGTCCGGGGCGGTTCGGCGGGCTCGGGCGGACCGGCGGCCGCCGCGCGGGGCGCGGCGCCGGCCGCCAGCGCGCTGCGCACCTGCTCCAGCCACCGGCTGGCGGGCTCCTCGTAGTCGGGCTCGCAGTCCACGCGCGGCAGCAGGCGCACGGCCCCGAGCTCCGCGAGGCGCAGGTCCAGCCGCCGCCCGTGGCCGCAGAAGGCGTCGTACGAGGAGTCCCCGAGGGCGAGGACCGCGTAGCGGACGTCCTCGAACCGGGGCGCGTCGGCGGCGCTGACGGCCTCCCAGAACCCGGCTCCGTTGTCAGGGGCCTCGGCGTCGCCGAAGGTGCTCGTGACGACCAGCAGGTCCGTGCCGGGCGTGAGGGAGTCGGGGAGCCGGTCGGCCATGCCGTGCACGTCCGCCGCAAGGCCGTCCCGGGTCAGTGCCGCCCCGACGGCGGCGGCGAGTTCCTCGGCGTTCCCCGTCTGGGAGGCCCACAGGACCACCGTCCGCCGGGTCGGCGTGCCCGCGGTGGCGGGGTCCGCCGCCGGTGCGGAGGGCGGCGCCGGCGGGGGCATCGGGGAGAGGGCCGCCGCCGTACGGGAGTACGTGCCGGCGAGCACCCCGTCGACCCAGAGGGAGTGCCCCTCCTCGAAGGGTGCTCCGACGGGAAGCAGCGGGACGTCCGAGGCCGGCGGGGTGGAGGCGAGTCCGGCGAGGAATCCGGCGAGGTACTGGCGCTCCCGGTCGGAGAGGGCGGGCGGCGCGTGCCCGTCGAGTCCGAAGAGGGCGGTGAGAGCGGGGACCGCGGTGGCCGGCCGGGCGCTCACGGGATGCATCAGCGTCGTGGTCGTACGGCCCGGGCCGGCCGCCTCGCCGGGCGCCCCGCCGGACCCCCCTGCCCCGACTGCCCCGCCCGTGGCCGCGGCCCCGGCCGGTGCGGTGACGGGAACCGGTATCCGCGTCCTGGCCAGCGTCACCGCGCACATCTTGAACTCGGGCTGGAAGGAAACGGGGTCGACGGCGTCGTTGGTGACCGCGTTGACACTGAGGTATTCGCCGAACAGGTCGTTCCAGTGGAACGGGGCGAAGCAGTTCCCGGGCCGTACCCGGTCGGTGACGACGGCCGGCAGCACCGCCCGGCCGCGCCGCGAGGCCACCTCCACCCCGTCGCCGTCGGCGACGCCGAGCGCCGCCGCGTCCTGCGGGTGGATCTCCACGAAGGGACCCGGGGCGAGCTTGTTCAGCTTGGCGACCTTGCCCGTCTTGGTCAGGGTGTGCCACTGGTGCTGCAGACGCCCCGTGTTCAGGACGAACGGATAGTCGTCATCGGGCAGTTCGGCGGCCGGCAGGTGCGGCCGGGCGAAGAAGGAGGCCCGCCCGGAGGCGGTCGGGAAGACCAGCCGCGGGCGGCTGCCGTCCGGGCGCTCGACGAGGGTCTGGCTGACGCCGTCGTTCAGGTACCGGACCGGATTGCGGTCCGGTCCGCCCGGGGCGGCCGGCCACTGCACCGGCCCGCCGCGCAGCCGCTCGTACGACACGCCCCGCAGGTCCCAGCCGGTCGCCGGGTTCCAGGCCCGCCGCAGCTCCTCGAAGACCTCCTCGGCGCTGCCGTACGTGAACGCCTCGGCGAATCCCATCTCGCAGGCGACACGGGCGATCAACTGCCAGTCGGGAAGCGCCTGTCCGGGAGGGTCGACGACCCCCCGGGCCAGGGTGAGGCTGCGCTCGGAACTGACCATCACTCCGTCGGCCTCCGCCCACAGGGTGGCGGGGAGCACGATGTCGGCGTAGGCGTTCGTCTCGGTCTCGGCGAACACGTCCTGGGTGATGACCAGTTCGGCCGTCTCCAGAGCCTTGATCACGGTGCTGCGGTTGGCGACGGAGGCGACCGGATTGGTGCAGATGATCCAGCACGCCCGTATCCCGCCGGCCGCCATCTCCTCGAACATCTCGACGGTGCCGCGCCCGACGTCCGTGCGCAGGGTGCCCTCCGGCAGCCCCCACAGCTCCTCGGTGAAGCGCCGGTCCGCGTCGACCAGGACCGATCGCTGGCCGGGCAGCCCCGGTCCCATGTAGCCCATCTCCCGGCCGCCCATGGCGTTGGGCTGGCCGGTCAGGGAGAAGGGGCCGCTGCCGGGGCGGCAGATCGCCCCGGTGGCCAGGTGCAGGTTGACCAGGGCGTTGGTGTTCCAGGTGCCGTGGGTGGACTGGTTGAGTCCCATGGTCCAGCAGCTCATCCACTCGCCCGCCTCACCGATCCAGCGGGCGGCCTGCCGGATGTCCGCCTCCGGTATCCCGGTGATCTCGGAGACCTTCGCGGGCGGGTAGTCCCGCAGGAAGGCCGGCATGTCCTCCCAGCCCTCGGTGTGCTCGGCGATGAAGGCCGGGTCGGTCCAGCCGCCCTCGACCAGCAGGTGCAGCACCCCGTTGAGCAGGGCGAGGTCGGTGCCGGGCCGTATCTGCAGGAACAGGTCCGCCTTGTCGGCGGTGGCGTTGCGGCGCGGGTCGACGACGATCAGCTTGGCGCCGGCGGACTTGATCCGGTCCATCATCCGCAGGAAGAGGACGGGGTGGCAGTCGGCCATGTTGGAGCCGATCACGAAGAAGGCGTCGGCCCGTTCGAAGTCCTCGTACGAGCCGGGTGGCCCGTCGGCGCCCAGTGAGAGCTTGTAGCCGCTGCCGGCGCTGGCCATGCACAGCCGGGAGTTCGACTCGATCCGGTTCGTGCGCAGGAACCCCTTGGCCAGCTTGTTGGCCAGGTACTGGGCCTCCAGGGACATCTGGCCGGAGACGTACAGGCTCAGCGCGTCGGGGCCGTGCGCGTCGAGGACGGACCGCAGCCGCTGCGCCGTCCGGGTGATGGCCGCGTCCACGTCCACGGCGGCGGGCTCGGCGCCCCGCTCTTCGCGGACCAGGGCCGTCCCGAGCCGGCCGGGCGCGGCCGCCAGGTCCGCGTGTGTGGCGCCCTTGGTGCACAGCCGCCCGGCGTTGGCCGGGTGCCGCTTGTCGCCGACCGCCTTGGCCACCGTACGGCGGCCGTCCGCGCCCCGGGCGATGTCCAGCACGATCCCGCAGCCGACGCCGCAGTAGGAGCAGACCGTCCGTACGGGTGCGGCTTCCGCCTCGGACACAGGAGACCTCCTCGGAGAAGACCGGCCGACCCCCAGATCCCCGGGCGCCGCGGCCGTGTGCAGGTCGATCCCGTGGCGCCCAACGTAGAAAACCCCTGTTGCGCACGTGTGACGGGCAGCGCCGCCCCGGGGTTACAAGCGGCTGCGCGGGCGCCCCCACCGGCCGTGAGGCGCGCATCCACGTAGACACGGGCGGGTCAGCCGTGCCAGATCTTCTCGTACGCCTCCCGGTAGCCCTCGGGGTCCCAGGACGTGGCCCCGGCGCTGTTCTCGGCCGTCGCGATGTGGACGGGGGCCACGTAGCCGCCGGCCGGCTGCCCGGCGAACGCGCGGTTGAACTCGTCGACGATCTGCCAGCCCTGCTGCGCAAGCGGCTCCGGGACGGTGGCGGCCTGGAACTGCTCGCTGTTGATGCGCCGGAAGGCCGACGGGTCCCCGTCCCCGGCGCCGATGTTGAAGGGCGGCCCGGAGCCGGGCTTGCCGGCGGCCCGGAAGGCGGGGGCGGCGTCGTCGAAGTACAGGTCGTTGATGGCGACCGAGTACGTCCACCGCTTCCCGAGGCGCGACAGCAGCGAGGCGACCTCCTGCGGGGTGCGCCTGCTCGCGTCCGGGATCGGGATGTTCTTGTGCGCGAGGAGCTTGACGCCCGGGCAGGCGGCGAGCCGCTGCTCGATCAGCTCGGACTTCGTACCGGCGAACGGGATCGAGTCGTCCGTGAAGACGACGACCCCGGCGGAGCCTTCGGACCGGGCGATGACCCAGTCCGCGCTGGCCTTCGCCACCTCCTCCACCTTCGTGGTGACGTTGGTGAAGAGCCGGGGGTCGGTGCTCGGGCCGGGGGCGTTGACCGCGTGCCAGCCGACGAGCGGGATGCCCGCCGCCTCGGCCCGCGCCACCTGCTGAGAGGTCAGCCGGGGATCGAAGCCGCCGATGACGATGCCCGAGGGTTTGAGCGTGACGGCCTGGCTGAGCGCGGCCTGGATTCCGGCCGGGGTGCCTTCCCCGTCGATCACCCGGACGTTCCAGCCGATGGTCTGCGCGGCCTCCCGGACCCCCTTGGCGACTCCCGCGACGCCGGGGTTGGTCATGGTCTGCGCGACGTAGACGAGGGTCTTGCCGGGGACCGCCCGGGGGCCGGTGGTGGGGCCGTTCCACGTGGTGTCGGTGCTCACGGCCCGCTGGACGTTCGCCTTGGCCTCCCGGAGGACGGCCGGGCAGCCGGCGGCCGAGGGGCCGGTGGCGTTCGAGGACTCGCCGCTCCCGCAGCCGGCGAGGGCGGCGGCCGCGGCCAGCAGGGCGGTGGCCGCGAGCGGGGGCCTGCGATGCGGGTGCGTCGGGTACACGGTGCTCCTGAGCTTGTCTAAGGGCTGCCGGTGCTGGTGCCGGCTCCGGCGCCGGTTCCTGTGCCGGCTCCGGTGCCGCCGTCCGCCGTCGCGACGGCGTCGCCGCGCAGCCGCCGCCGGGCCGAATAGCCGGCCAGCCCCACCGCGATGAGCAGCGTGCCGCCGTTGAACAGCGGGGTGGCCCAGAACTGGGCGCCGAGCTGGCCGATCCCGGCGAGTCCGACGGCCAGGACGGTCACGGCCACGAGGGTGCCGATGGCGTTGGCCCGGCCCGGCCTGATAGCGGTGGAGCCGAGCAGGGCGCCGACGAACGCGGGCAGCAGGTAGTCCAGGCCCACGCTCGGGTTGCCGATCTGCTGCTGCGCGGCGAGCAGCACGCCGGCGAACCCGACGACCGTGCCCGAGCAGCAGAAGGCGTAGACGCAGTACCGGTGGGTGGGGATGCCGATGATCTCGGCGGCGCGGGGGTTGGAGCCGATGACGTACAGGTACCGGCCGAACGGCAGCCGCTCCAGCAGCAGCCAGAAGAGGACGACGAGGCCGAGGACGTAGAAGGCGGGAACCGGCAGGCCGAGGAACCGGGCGTCGTAGAGGTCGGTGAAGGCGGTCGGCAGGCCGTCGGGACCGGGGACGATCCGGCCCCCGTCGGTGATCCAGCCGGTGACGGCGTACATCATGCTGCCGGTGCCGAGCGTGGCGATGAAGGCGTCGATCCGGGCGAACTCGACGATGACCCCGTTCACGGCGCCGGACAGGGCGCCTCCGGCGACGACCGTGAGACAGGCGAGCGGCCAGGGCCAGCCCTTCTCGATGATGAGGAACAGCGCCATGACGTGCGCCAGGCCCAGCCCGTAGCCGATGGACAGGTCGAACTTGCCGCTCGCGATGGGGATCGTCACACCGAGCGCGAGGAGGGCCGGGATCGACTGGTTGGAGAGGATCGAGGAGACGTTGTCCAGGGTGGGGAAGGTGTCGGGCAGGAGGACGGAGAAGAGCAGGAACAGCAGGACCGTGAGGGTCAGCAGGCCGTACGTCCCGATGAAGTGCCCGTGCCCGTGCCCGCGCCGGTGCCGGTGACCCGTCCGGGCGGGACGCGCGGTGGACGGGCTCACCGGCCCTCCGCGCTTCCGGTGATCGCGGGCAGGGCCGAGGCGGTGCGGGTGAGTTCCGTGACGCTCAAAGCTTCCCCCGCCAGCTCGGCCACCACGGTCCCGCGCCCGAACACCAGCGCGCGGTGGCACACCTCGGCGATCTCCTCGAAGTCGCTGGAGATGAACAGCACCGCCAGTGGGGCGGCCGGCGCCTCGTCGAGGAGCCGGTGGATCGAGGCCTTGGCACCCACGTCCACTCCGGCCGTCGGCTCTTCGAGGATCAGCAGGCGCAGCCGCCCCCGGAGCCGGCGGCCGACCATGACCTTCTGCTGGTTCCCGCCGGACAGGGTGGCGATCGGCACCTCGCTGTCGCGGGGGAGTACGGAGAAGCGGTCGATCAGGGCGGCGGCCTCGGCGCGTTCGCGCCGCGGGGCGATCCAGTGCCAGGCCGGGACCCCGGCAGCCCGGGGATTGGCCAGGAAGTTCTCCCGTACCGTCAGTTCCGCGGCGCAGCCCTCCTCCTGCCGGTTGCCGGCCACGAAGCCGACCCCGTGGCCGAGGGCGGCGGCGACCGTACGCGGGTGGTACGGACGCCCGTCGAGCAGGGCCCGACCCCCGAGCAGGGGCAGCGCGCCGGCGAGGGCGCGCCCGAGGTGCATGTGACCGGCGCCGGTCAGGCCGACCATGCCGAGGATCTCGCCCTCGCGCAGCTCCAGGCTGACGGGTCCGGTGCGTTCGGTCGTCACGCCGTCGAGGCTCAGCACGGCCGGCGCCCGCCGGCCGGAGGCCGGTGCGGGAGCCGCTGCCCGGGGTCGGCGCCCGGCCGGTTCGTGGCCCACGATGTCGCGCACCAGCCGGGCCGGGCCGTACGCGGCGAGGGGCCCCTGGCTGACGAGCCGACCGTCGCGCAGGACGGCGAAGGAGTCGGCGACCTCGTACACCTCGTCGAGCCGGTGGCTGACGTAGAGGATGCCGTGCCCCCGGTCGCGCAGGGCGTGCAGTACGTCGAACAGCCGCGCGCAGTCCGCTGCGGGGAGGGTGGCGGTCGGCTCGTCGAGGACGAAGAGCTCGGCGCGCCTGGCCAGGCCGCGGGCGATGGCGACCAGGGAGCGTTCGGCGGGGGCGAGGTCGGCGATCCGGGCGTCGGGGTCCAGGTGCCCGGCGACGATGTCCAGCGCCTCGGCGCAGCGTTCCCGCGTCCGCCGCCAGGAGATCAGGCCGTGGCGGCGCGGGTATCCGTTGCCCAGGGCGATGTTCTCGGCAACGGTCATCCAGTCGACCAGGCCGAGATCCTGGTGGATGAAGGACATGCTGCGCGAGGCCGCGTCGGAGCCGAGCGGGTGGCCGGCCACGGTCACCTCGCCCTCGTCGGCCCGCTGGACCCCGGCGAGCACCTTGATGAGGGTGGACTTCCCGGCGCCGTTGGGGCCGAGGAGGGCGAGGACGCTGCCGCCGTGGACGTCGAGGCTGACCGCGTCCAGCGCGACGGTGCCGCCGAACCGCTTGCCGAGACCGCGCATCCGGACGAGGGGTTCCGCGCCGGGGCGCGAGGGCGGGGGCGTCGAGTTGACGGGAGTGGCGGGAGTGTCATGCACGGACTTCTCCGGGGCCGCCTGGGGAGGTGGTGCTGGGGGAGGTACAGCCTGAAGCGATGAGGACACCGGTGATGCTACTGGCGACTGTGGAGATATGGGCGATATGTCGCCTCGCGGGCCTGTCGGCCCTCAGGCCGCGTCCAGGGCGCATTCGGCCCAGATGACCTTGCCCTGCGTGGTGTACCGGGTGCCCCAGGCGCGGGCCAGCTGTGCGACGAGGAACAGGCCGCGCCCGCCCTCCTCGGTGGAGGCCGCCCGCCGCAGGTGCGGGGCGGTGTTGCTGCCGTCGGAGACCTCGCAGATCAGCGAGCGGTCGTGGACCAGGCGTACCTGGATGGGCTCGGTGCCGTACCGGACCGCGTTGGTGACCAGCTCGCTCAGCATCAGCTCGGCGGCGAACGCCAGCTCGTCCAGCCCCCAGTCGGCGAGCTGGCGGGTGGCGGCGGCGCGGACGCCGGCGACCAGGGACGGGTCGGCGGACACGGTCCACGTGGCGATCCGGTCGGCGGGCACGGTACGGGTGCGGGCGACGAGCAGCGCGATGTCGTCCGCGGGGTGCTCGGGCGCCATGGCGTCGATGACCGCCCGGCAGGTGTCCTCGGGCGAGCGGTCCGGCTGGGCCAGGATCCGGCTGAGCTGGTCGAGGGCCACGTCGATGTCGCGCTCGCGGTCCTCGACGAGTCCGTCGGTGTAGAGGACCAGCGTGCTGCCCTCGGGGAGCCGGATCTCCGCCGTTTCGAACGGCAGGCCGCCGAGGCCCAGCGGCGGTCCGGCGGGCAGCTCGGGGAACGTCACCCGGCCGCCCGGGTGGACCAGGGCGGGCGGGGGGTGCCCGGCGCGGGCCATCGTGCACAGCCGGGACGTGGGGTCGTAGACGGCGTAGAGGCAGGTGGCGCCTACGATTCCGGTGCTGCCGGAGTCGTTGTCCCCGCCCTCCTCCCGGTCCAGGCGCACCAGGAGGTTGTCCAGGTGGGTCAGGAGCTCGTCGGGGGCGAGTTCGAGTTCGGCGAAGTTGCGGGCGGCCGTGCGCAGCCGGCCCATGGTGGCGGCTGCGTGCAGGCCGTGGCCGACGACGTCCCCCACGAGGAGGGCGACGCGGGTGCCGGAGAGCGGGATGACGTCGAACCAGTCCCCGCCCACTCCGGATTCGGCGGGCAGGTAGCGGTGCGCGACCTCGACCGCCCCCTGCTCGGGGATGCCGTGCGGAAGCAGGCTCTCCTGCAAGGACAGGGCCAGGGTGTGCTCGCGGGTGTAGCGGCGGGCGTTGTCGATGCAGAGGGCGGCGCGGGCCGCGAGCTCCTGGGCCAGCCAGCTGTCGTCCTCGCCGAACGGGGCGGGGTCCTCCGAGCGGTAGAAGCTGGCGATGCCCAGCAGGACTCCGCGGGCGAGGAGGGGGACGGAGATGAGGGAGTGCACGTTGCGGGAGAGGATCCG
The DNA here is from genome assembly GCF_042891345.1 of Streptomyces sp. NPDC001903. Taxonomy (NCBI): domain Bacteria; kingdom Bacillati; phylum Actinomycetota; class Actinomycetes; order Kitasatosporales; family Streptomycetaceae; genus Streptomyces; species Streptomyces sp. NPDC001903. The sequence continues at coordinate 227,438 of NZ_JBIASZ010000009.1, read as the reverse complement.
CCGCGCGTGCTCGGGCTCCTGGTCGATCCAGCCGACCGCCTCCCGCAGGTCGGCCTCCAGCACCGCCTGCCCGCTGTCCAGGCAGCGCATGTGGGGGGTGCCGGCGAGCAGGTCCACCCGACGGCCGGCCGGGTAGAAGGGGTGCCCCTCGTCCTCGCGTATGCCGTGGACCACCGCCCGGTGCAGCTCGCTGCGCGGATCGGCGGACTCCTCGCCGCGCAGCACGGCTTCCGGCACGTCGACGGTGACGTAGTCGGCCAGGCGCGGGACGGCCATCTCGGCGAGTTCCCACGCGGTGCGGGTGACGTCCAGCGTGGTGCCGATACGGGTGCTCGCCTCGGCCAGCAGCTCCAGACGGCGGCGCGCCGCGACGGCGTACTTGCCGACTTCCGGCTCGCCCACCAGCACCAGGCCCCGGACCTTGCCGGCGGCGGGCGGGTCCGCGTCCGGGGGGCGGGAAGCCGCTGCGTGCGGCATGTCGCGCGGCGTTTCGTGCGGTGCGCCGTGCGGCGGTCCCGCGCCGGTCGCGACGCGGAGGTGGTGGCCCGGAGGGGGCTCACCGGTGAACACGGCCTCGACGACGACGCCCTCGACCCCGGAGCGGCTCGTGACCGGGCTGCTCAGCAGCGTGACCCCCCGCCCGTGGGGCAGGGACACCTCGACGGTCGCCCGGTGCGTCGAGGAGATGAGCTCGGTGGCCCTCTCCTTGAGGATCATCTGGTCGTGCAGGTCCAGTCCGCTGTCGCCGAGCTCCTCCAGCCCGATCACCGGCCCCTCCCCGGGGCCGGCCCCGTTCCGGGCCAGGTGGCCGGCGTCGAGGTACGCGCGCAGCAGTGCGCGCTCCCGCGCCGAGCGCTGCTCCATCAGCCGCCGCTCGATGGACTCCGCGGCCCGGCGGACCAGCGCGGGAAGCGCCGGGTGCTCGTAGCCGTGCGGGTAGCCGAAGCAGAGCACGCCGACGACGTGCCCGCTCAGCTGGTCGCGGATCGGGGTCGCGGAACAGGCGTTCGACTGCGAGCGCTCGGCGAAGTGCTCGGCCCCGTAGACCTGTACCAGGTGCCGTTCGGCGAGCGCGAGGCCGATGCCGTTGGTCCCCGCGAACCGCTCGGCGAAGACGAAGCCGGGGACGGTCTGGATGGGCGGCAGGGTGCGGGCCAGGGCGGGTTCCCCGAAGCGGCGCTGGAGCACCGTCCCGTTCCCGTCGGCGAGGGAGACGTTCATCTGGCTGCCCGCGAACCGGGACGCCAGTTCGTCGAGCACGGGCCCGGCCGCGTGCACGAGGCGGCTGTCGGGGTCGAAATCGTCCCGGTACGGAAGGTCCGTCTGGTCCGGCGAGAGCCCGAGGGACCGGCAGCGCTGCCACGAGTTCAGGATCGGGCTCCGTACCCCGTCCGCGATCGGCTCGCCCACCAGGAACCGCTCACGGGAGCGTGCGGGGCCGATCTGCTCTCCCGTGGCCCCCATACGCATCACTTCCCCTTACCGAGCGCCCGGCCGCAGCGAGGCGCCACAGCGGAGCGCTTACGCCGAGCAAGTGCTTTCCGAGTATATTCCCACCCGTTTGTCCGCATCAGAGGACGGCGACCGGATTGACGGGCGAACCCGTCCCGCCGGGTACGTTCAGCGGTGCCACGACGATCATGAATTCGTGGCGGCCGGCCTCGGCGCAGGCGGCCGCGAGGGCCTCCAGGTCCAGGTTGTCCAGCAGCGGCATCCCCATCGCGGCCACGGCGAGGGCGTGCACGGGGGAGTGGACGCCCTCGACCGGCGAGGGGCGCAGGTCGCTGTCCCCGTCACCGCCGAGCAGGGCGACGGCGCGCTCGGCCAGCAGCGGCACGGCGTCCACGTGGAGACCGGCGCTCGCGGCGTCGGAGTCCCACGGGCCGAGCTCCCGACTGCGGCGGAAGCGGCCGGAGCGCAGCAGTACCGCGCAGCCCTCGTCGATCGTCACGCCCAGGGCCCGCTCCGCGGCCAGGACGTCCCGCGCGTGGACGGCCTGCCCGGGCTCCAGCCAGTCGACCCCGAGGACGGCCGGCAGGTCGAGGAGCACGCCCTTGGTGACGAGCGGCCCGAGCGCCGCCACCGAGCCGAAGCGGGCGCCGCCGGCGCCGATGGCCTCCCGCGCCGCACGGCCCTCGTAGAGCCGCCCCTCGTACGCCACGTGTGACAGCGCGTCCAGGTGGCTCACGGCCTTGCCGTGGTAGTCGGCCGCGAGGAAGTCCTTGTACGTGGCGGGCTCCGGGGCCTCCACGTCGCCGAGGTCGGTCATGTGGTGCAGGGCGGGCCTGCGGTTGTCCGGTCCGGGCCGGGTGTCCCAGGGCAGGCCCAGCGGCACCGCCGTTCCGGAGCGGACCAGGGCGGCGGCCCGCCGTACGTGGTCCGCGCTGACCCGGTTCCAGGCGCCGCGGTCGGCCGGGGTCCAGCGGCCCCAGGTGCGGACCGAGGCGAAGACCGCGTCGAACTCCCGGCGGGAGATCCGTCGCTCGGGGCTGCTGCTCATCCGTGACTCACCGCTCCAGAGGCTTGGCATGGGCCCCGCTCCGGGTGGGGGCGGGGCCGGTGAACGGGCGCCCCGACGCCCGCACCGCCTCACATGCCCGCGGGCCGGTGGCCCTACGCCCGGCAGGCCCCGCACGGGCGAACGGTGGCGGCAAACGGCCGCGACGGCGCAGGCTGGACCCATGCGGGTGTCCTTCCGCCCACCTCTTCGACCGGGAGCAGGCGGCAACCACCAGGTCCTTTTCGTCCTCGCGGAGTGTCTGCCCTTCGTGATCGCGCTCTCGGTGCTGATCATCGAGTTCACGCCCGCGCACGTGCTCTACACCGGCCCCATGCTGGTCGCCACGCCTGCGCTGGCCGCGGTGGCGATGGGCCCGAAGGGCACCCTGGCGGCGGTGGCGCTGGCCGTGGCGGTGAGCGTGACCACCGCCACCTACAACGGGGCCTGGGGCAGCCAGCAGGTCTACACCAACTTCCTGGCCCTGTTCCTGGTGTCGCTGGCGAGCCTCGCGACGAGCAGTACCGTCCGCAGGCGGCGGGAGGACGAGCTCGACCAGGTCCGCCGGATCGCCGTGGCGGCGCAGGAAGCCGTGCTGCGGCCCGTCCCGGTCCGGCTGGGCCCTCTGCGAATGGCCGGCATGTACCTGGCGGCCGAGATGGGGGCGCAGATCGGCGGCGATCTGTACGAGGCCGTACAGACGCGGTACGGGGTCCGGGTGATCGTGGGCGACGTCCGGGGCAAGGGGCTGCCGGCCGTACGGGCGGCGGCGGCCGTGCTGGGCGCGTTCCGGGAGGCCGCGCACTACGAGGACGAACTGGTGGGCGTGATCAACCGCTGCGAGGCGGCGCTGCTGCGGGACGCGGCCGTGCCGGGCGTGATCGACCCGGAAGCGCTCGTGGAGGGGTTCGTCACCGCGCTCGTGGCACAGGTGCCGGACGGGCCCGTGGTCGAGGTGGTCAATCGCGGCCATCCGCCTCCGCTGCTGCTCAGCGGGGGAACGGTCCGCGCCCTGATGCCCGCCTGCCCGCTGCCGCCGCTCGGCCTGGCGGAGTTCGTCACCGGGCCTCCCGGCGCGGCGGACAGCTACTCCTTCGTGCCCGGAGACCGGCTGCTCTTCTACACCGACGGCGTCATCGAAGCCCGTGACGGCGGCAACGGCTTCTTCGCCCTGCCCGAGGCGATGGAGGCGGCGCAGGCGGCGCCCGAGGCGCCGGATTTCCTGAACCGGCTCCACCGGGAACTGCTCCGCCACACCGGTCACCGGCTGGCGGACGACGCGGCGATGTTCCTCGTCGACCGGTGACGTTCCGTCAAGTCCCGTAGAGGAACAGTCATTCGAGCTGGCTTGAATGTCGCCGGCCCGGTCCGTAAACGCCGCGCGGGACAAGATCGCCGTATCGAGGTAATGGCGACGGCTGAAGGGGCTGATGTGGTGCACGGACGGTTAGTGTGCTCCCGGATCTGGACGGATTGCCCGGAATTCCGACCCCTTTCTTCTTCTTTCCACCGGTGACGTGTGCGCGTCGCCGGTCACCGCCCCGATGAAGGAGCGCCTGCCCGATGACCGTGGACACCAGCCCGGAGGCGCAGCTCGAACCGCCCCGGCAGACCAGCCTGGGCACGGCTGCTGCCCGCAACCTCGCCACCACCACCAAGTCCGCCCCGCAGATGCAGGAGATCACCTCCCGCTGGCTGCTGAAGATGCTCCCCTGGGTGGAGACCAAGGGCGGCACCTACCGGGTGAACCGCCGATTGACCTACACCGTCGGCGACGGCCGCATCGAGTTCGTCCAGGACGGCGCCCACGTCCGGGTGATCCCCCGCGAGCTCGGCGAAATCGCCATGCTGCGCGGCTTCGACGACCTGGAGGTGCTGACCGCGCTCGCCGCCCGGTGCGTCCAGCGCGACTTCCGTGCCGGCGAGGTGCTCGTCGAGCGCGGCACACCGGCCAACGACATCCACCTGATCGCCCACGGCCGGATCAACCAGACCTCCGTCGGCAAGTACGGCGACGAGGTCGCGGTCGCGGTGCTCGCGGACGGCGACCGGTTCGGCGAGAACGCCCTGCTCGACGGCGCGGGCGGCTGGGACTACACCGCGACCGCCGCCACCGCGGGCACCCTGCTCACCCTGTCCCGCTCCGACTTCGCGGCCGTACTGTCCTCGGCGCCGCACCTGCAGGCCCACGTCCAGCAGTTCGGCTCGCTGCCGCACCAGCGGCAGAACAAGCACGGCGAGGCCGAGATCGCCATGTCGGCCGGCCACACCGGCGAGCCCGAACTGCCCGGCACCTTCGTCGACTACGAGCTCAATCCGCGCGAGTACGAGCTCTCCATCGCGCAGACCGTCCTGCGGGTGCACACGAGGGTCGCCGACCTCTACAACGAGCCGATGAACCAGACCGAGGAGCAGCTCAGGCTCACCATCGAGGCGCTGCGCGAGCGCCAGGAGCACGAGCTGGTCAACAACCGGGAGTTCGGCCTGCTCCACAACGCCGCCTTCAAGCAGCGGATCCAGACCCACTCCGGCCCGCCCACCCCGGACGACCTCGACGAGCTGCTCTGCCGTCGCCGCGGCACCAAGCTCTTCCTCGCCCACCCCAAGGCGATCGCGGCGATCGGGCGCGAGTTCAACGCTCGCGGACTCTACCCGGACCACGTCGACCTCGGCGGACAGCAGGTTCCGGCCTGGCGCGGAGTCCCGATCCTGCCGTGCAACAAGATCCCGATCAGCAAGGAGAACACCAGCTCGATCATCGCCATGCGTACCGGCGAGGACAACCAGGGCGTCATCGGCCTGCGCCAGACCGGACTGCCGGAGGAGTACGAACCGGGCCTGTCCGTGCGGTTCATGGGCATCGACGAGCGGTCGATCATCTCCTACCTGGTCTCCACGTACTACTCCGCCGCCGTCCTGGTGCCCGACGCGCTCGGCGTGCTGGAGAACGTACAGATCGCCCGCAGGCACGACTAGCAGGCCGCCCGGGGCCGCGCCCGGGAGCCGGGACAGCCCAACCACCCCACCAAGGAGTCACGGATGCCCGATCCCGGGCCTTCCCCTCTGCAGTCGAGCCTCCCCGCCGCCGCGGCCGCCTTCGGGACGTACGGTCACGGCCGCGGCATCGAAGCCGTCGGCTGCGTCCGGCCCGAGCAGCTCGCCGTGCCCGCCCCCGCCGAGCCGCCGGCTCCGGCCGGGGTACCGCACCCCGCCCTGGAGCGCCTGCTGCGCGGCCCGAGCGGCCTGGGCACGGTGGGCCTCCACCTGGTACGGCACGAGGAACCGCCGACGGCGGCTCCGGAGCGGGCCGAGCCGGCGGCCGGCCGGCCGATCCCGGGCCTCTATCACCACCCCGTACCGGAACCCGACCCCGTACGGGTGGAGGAGGTCAGTCGCCGGATCAAGGAGTGGGCCGACGAGGTCGACCTCTACCCGCCGGAGTGGGAGGACCAGTTCGACGGCTTCTCCGTGGGCCGCTACATGGTCGCCTGCCACCCCGACGCCCCGAGCATCGACCACCTCATGCTCGCCACCCGGCTGATGGTCGCCGAGAACGTGGTCGACGACTGCTACTGCGAGGACCACGGGGGCTCGCCCGTCGGCCTCGGCGGACGCCTGCTGCTGGCCCACACCGCACTCGACCCCCTCCACACCACGACCGAATACCAGCCGCAGTGGACGGAATCGCTCCACTCGGACGCCCCGCGGCGCGCGTACCGCTCGGCCATGGAGCACCTCCTCCAGGGGGCCGGCCCCTCCCAGGCCGACCGGTTCCGGCACGACATGGCCCGGCTGCACATGGGGTACCTCGCCGAGGCGGCCTGGGCCGAGACGGACTACGTACCGCAGGTGTGGGAGTACCTGGCGATGCGCCAGTTCAACAACTTCCGCCCCTGCCCCACCATCACCGACACCGTCGGCGGCTACGAACTGCCCGCGGACCTGCACGCCCAACCGGCCATGCAACGGGTCATCGCGCTCGCCGGGAACGCCACGACCATCGTCAACGACCTTTACTCCTACACCAAGGAACTCGCCAGCCCAGGCCGCCACTTGAACCTTCCCGTGGTGATCGCCGAACGCGAGGGCGTCCCCGTCAAGGAGGCCTACCTGAAGGCGGTCGAGGTCCACAACGACCTCATGCACGCCTTCGAGGCCGCGTCCGCCGACCTGGCCGCCACCTGCCCCGCCCCGAACGTGGCGCGCTTCCTGCGGGGCGTCGCCGCGTGGGTCGACGGCAACCACTACTGGCACATGACCAACACCTACCGCTACAGCCTGCCCGACTTCTGGTAAGGACGGATTTATAAGTGACCAACACCGATCTCACCGTTGCCCCCGCCGCCGCTTCGACGACCAAGGCGTTCATCCCGGCCCCGGCCACGCCCTACCAGGGCGACATCGCCCGCTACTGGGACCACGAGGCCCGGCCGGTGAACCTCCGCCTCGGCGACGTGGACGGCCTGTACCACCACCACTACGGCATCGGTGACGTCGACCACGCCGCCCTCGGGAACACCGATGACAGCGCTTACGAGAAGAAGCTGATCGCCGAGCTCCACCGGCTGGAGTCGGCGCAGGCCGACGTCCTCCTGGACCACCTGGGCGCCATCGGGCACGGCGACACGCTCGTGGACGCCGGCTGCGGCCGCGGCGGCTCCTCCGTCATGGCCCACCAGCGGTTCGGATGCAAGGTCGAGGGCGTCACCCTGTCGGCCAAGCAGGCCGAGTTCGCGAACCAGCGCGCCCGCGAACTCGGCATCGAGGACTCGGTCCGCGCACGCGTCTGCAACATGCTCGACATGCCGTTCGAGACGGGGCAGGCCGCGGGCTCGTGGAACAACGAGTCGAGCATGTACGTCGACCTGCACGACCTGTTCGCCGAGCACGCCCGCGTACTGGCCGTCGGCGGCCGGTACGTGACCATCACCGGCTGCTGGAACCCGCGTTACGGCCAGCCCTCGAAGTGGGTCTCCCAGATCAACGCGCACTTCGAATGCAACATCCACTCCCGCCGGGAGTACATGCGGGCCATGGCCGACAACCGCCTCGTACCGCAGGCCGTCATCGACCTGACCCCCGCGACCCTGCCGTACTGGGAGCTGCGGGCCACCTCCTCCCTCGTCACCGGCATCGAGGAGGCGTTCATCAACTCGTACAAGGACGGCTCGTTCCAGTACGTGCTGATCGCGGCCGACCGCGTCTGAGCGGGTGGCGGGGCCCGCGGACCGCGGGCCCGGCTACTCGGAACGGCGCTCCATCACCCGCCGCGCCGCCTCGCTCTCGGCGGCCGGGGGCGACAGCTCGTCCAGGGTGTCGATGTCGGTGTCCCGCTCCAGCTCCTCCTCCCAGGCCGCGGCGAGCCGCTCCTGCTCGTCGCGCGGCAGGCCTCCGACGGTCTCGCGGTGTGCCGGGTCGAGGGCGGTCAGAAAGCGGTCGACGGCGTCGAAGGACATCCCGTACTCCTAGGGCGGCTGACTGGCTGGGCGGGAGGCGTGTTCCCGGCCCAGGATGTGAGAGACGGCCCGGCCGGGGCGCGGGACGCGGCCCGGGCCGCACCCGGATGGCGGCCCCCGCTCACCCCGTGGCGCCGCCGGGAAGCCGATCACCGGTGTGTCATCCGTGCTCCGGCGGACGCGGCCCCTTCAATGGGCAGCATCCGACCGGAAGGGCACGGTATGACCTCCCCCGCGCAGCACACCCGCCGAGCGGTCGTCACGGGCGCGTTCGCCCTGGCCGCCGGCTCCGCGCTCTCCCTCCTCCCGGCGGGCCGGGCGCACGCCGCGGCCGCCGCCGCGGCCGGACCGGAGATCGTGAGCTGCGCGGGCTGGGGGGCGCGGGCCGCGTCCGAGGCCGTGGTGGTCCTCGCCAACCGCCCGGAGCGGATCATCGTCCACCACACGGCGACGCTCAACGTGACCGACTACTCGCAGCAGCGCGCGTACGCCCTGGCCCGGGCCATCCAGACGTACCACATGGACGCCCAGGGCTGGATCGACACCGGTCAGCACTTCACGGTCAGCCGCGGGGCGTTCGTGATGGAAGGCCGCCACAACAGCCTCGCGGAACTGCGCACCGGCAAGCGCCAGGTGCGCGCGGCGCACTGCGTCGGGCAGAACACGGTCTCGATCGGCATCGAGAACGAGGGCACGTACATGACGGAGGAGCCCCCGGCGGCGCAGTTCGCGAAGCTGGCGGACCTGTGCGCGTACATCTGCGACCAGTACGGCCTGCCCGCCTCCGAGATCTACGGCCACCGGGACTTCAACTCCACCTCCTGCCCCGGCGACCGCCTCTACGCCCTGCTCCCGACCCTGCGCAAGCAGGTGGCCACCCGGCTGGGCACCGGCCTGACGGAGCCCGCGTCCGACCCGTTCCAGGACCTGATCGACGAGGCAGCCGCCCACGCCCTGTCCCCCTACCCGGAGTACGTCCCCGAGGGGCTGCTGCGCCGGCAGCTGCGCTGAAGGCTCCGCTCCCGGCCGGTTCGGCATCGAGCGCGCCCCCGTACACCACCCGACCCCCGGGCACTGACTGCACGTCGCCAGGGAGTCCGGTTGGGCCGGGGGCTTCGCGCTGCCCGGGGCGGGTCCGTCCGCCGGTCCGCAGCGCGCCGGCATCCGGCACGAGCCGGTTCCCCCAGGCGGGTTGAAGGATCTGCCGGGGCGGGTACGTGACGAGGTATTCGACATCTGTGCCCGAGCACCTCCCGTACTGAACCGGTTGCCCGCCTCCACGCGTATTTTCATGTCGAGAGGCGGGGCCGGGACCGGACTTCGGACGGCCCGGACAGCGCACCCATCCGGACAGGAGTGAGCCCCATGTCCATTCTCGCCACGATCCTCGTCGTCGCAGGCCTCTGGTGCGCCGTCTCGATCGCCCTGGCCTCCTGCTTCAGCGCCTACCGCATCTGGTGCCGCAGCAACAGGCGGCGCCGGGGCGCACCCGGCCGGCTCGGCGCGCAGACCGGGCGTTCCTGACCGGCTCGCCACCGCGTCAGGCGGCCGGGGGGCGCCGGCCCCAGGCGGTGATCATCCCGGGTGAGAGCGCGGCGCAGTCCGGCGAGCCGAGGTACCGGACCGCCTCCTCGACCGTCGCGTCGTCCACCAGCCCGGTGGCCACGATCGACTCCCGGGCCCGGTCCCAAGTCCCCACCCAGAAGCGGCTGATGGGGCTGCCCGGGATCAGGGGAGGCACCCGTATCTCGGCGGCGACCGACACGAGCCCCGCGTCCCGCAGGTGCTGCGGGTACTGCGGGACCCACGACACGTCGGTGCCGATGCTTTCCCGCAGCCCCTGCCACATGGCCTGCATGACCCGCGTGTACGGGCTCGGCGGCGCGGTACGGCTGGTCAGGTCGATGGCGTCGCTGAGCACCAGCACCCCGCCCTCGGCCAGCAGGCCGGCGAGCCGGGCGATCACGCGCCGCCACGAAGGCAGGTGCATCAGCACGAACCGGGCGTGGACGAGCTGGAACCGGCCCCCGGGGTCGAAATCGGGCGCGCCGACGTCCGCCTCCAGGAGATCGAGCCCCGGCAGCGGACGGGCGGCGAGGAAGCGGACGTCGCGGTCGACCGCGACCACGCCGGCCACCCCCGCCTCCTCGATCAGCCGCCGTGCGACGGTCCCGGTCCCGGCCCCCACGTCCAGGCAGTTCCATCCCGGCCCGGCGCCCAGGGCCCGCAGCCGGTCCATGGTCATGTCGTCGTACGCGAGCGCCCCGAGGTCGATGCGGTCGTCCTCGCCGGCCTGCTCGGGCCGGAACACCGCCTCGCCGTAGCGTCCGCGCTCGGCACTTGTGCCCATGCGTCCCATTGTCTCCGAGCCGCCCCGGACCCGCCCGGCGTGCAGCGGGCCGGTGCGGCTACCTTCCGGCAGCCCAGCGGGCGAGCTCGGTGCGCGTCGGCGGGTCGGCGCCCTCCCGGGTGCAGGTCAGGGCAGCCGCACGGGCGGCCAGCGAGAGCGCCGAGGCCACGCGGCGGTCCAGGCGGGCAGAGGCCGTGACGCCGCGCAGCGCCGTACGGGCGCGGGCGGCGTCCGGTCCTGCGGCCGGTCCTGCGTCCGGTCCTGCGGCCGGGCCGGCGCCGGCCAGCAGTCCGGTCCGGAGCAGCCCGCTGAGCAGGCCCGACATGAAGGCGTCACCCGCGCCCACGGTGTCGGCGACCTCGACGGGAGTCGCCGGCACATCGCACTGGCCGCCCGGCCAGAAGACCCGCGCACCCGCGCCGCCCATGGTCACGACGACGAGCGCCGGACCGCTCCCGTCCGCCCAGCGCCGGGCCGCCTCGTCGGGGGACCGCCCGGGGTAGAGCCAGTCGAGGTCCTCCCCGCTGGCCTTCACCACGTCGCTCAGCGCGACGAACCGCTCGGCGCGCGGCCGCTCCCGGTCGGCCGTCGCGAGCAGCGCGGGCCGGACGTTCGGGTCGTACGAGACCGTGGCCCCGGCCCGGGCGGCCTCGACGGCGGCGAACACCCGCTCCGCGCCCGGGGCGAGGGCCGTCGCGATCGACCCGGTGTGGAGATGGGACGGCGGCGGCCCGCCGAGTGCGGCGGGCGGCAGGTCCCAGGTGATGTCGAAGGAGTAGTGCGCGGTGCCCGCCGCGTCCAGCCGGGCGGTGGCCGTCGAGGTCGCCCCGCCGGTGAACGAGCCCGGGGTCAGCCGCACCCCGCTGCCCCGCAGGTGGGCGTGGAGGTCGCGGCCCGGACCGTCGCGGCCGATCCGGGTGGCGAGCCGCACCGGGTGGCCCAGCCTGGCCAGGCCGAGGGCCACGTTGGCCGGGCTCCCGCCCGGGCGGGAGCGCCGGAGCCCGTCCTCGCCGGTCAGGACGTCGGTGATCGCCTCGCCGATCACGAGGGTCGGGGCGGCAGGGGTGGCGGGGGCGGCAGGAGCGGCTCCCGGCGGCGGGCCCGCCGTCACGGGGTGACCAGGATCTTGCGGCCCTGCCCGGCGCGGAACCGTCCGAGCGCGGCCGCGTAGTCGGTGAGCGGCGCCCGGTCGCTGATGAACACCTCCGGGTCCAGGACGCCGGCGGCGAAGAGCTCGGCGGCCCGCTCGTAGCTGTGCAGGACCGCCATCGACCCGGTGATGGTGATCTCCCGGTTGTATATGCGGTACGGCTCGATCGTGGCCCGGGCCGCGTAGTCGGCCACCCCGAACTGGAGGTACGTACCGCCCTTGGCCACCCGGCCGATGGCGTCCTGGATGGCCTGTTCGCTCCCGGTGGCGTCGATGACGAGGTCCCAGCCGCGCGGCCGGTCGATCTCGTCCGGGGAGCCGACCGCGTGGGAGCAGCCGAGGGCGCGGGCGGTCGCCAGCCGCTCGGGGTTGATGTCGACCACGTCGACCGCGACGGCGCCGGTGCGTTTGGCGAGCTCCATCATCATCAGGCCCATCGTGCCGGAGCCGTAGATCAGTACGCTGCTGGCGAGTTGGGCGCGCAGGACGTCGTACCCCCGCACCGCGCAGGAGAGCGGCTCGATCAGGGCGGCGTCCTCGACGCGGACGTGGTCGGGGAGCCGGACGCAGTTCGCGGCGGGCGCGACGGCGAACTCGGCCGCAGCTCCCGGGACGGTGACGCCGATGGCCGCATAGCGCTCGCAGAGGTTGTTGCGGCCGATCCGGCAGTAGTGGCAGGCGTTGCAGTACAGCGACGGGTCGACCGCCACCCGGTCGCCGATGGCCGTCCCGGTCACCCCGGGGCCGTACGCGACCACGGTGCCGGCGAACTCGTGGCCCGGCACGATGGGCAGGCGGGGCGCGAACTCGCCCTGGAGGATGTGCAGATCGGTTCCGCACAGGCCGCACGCGGCGACCTGGACCACCACCTCCCCGGGGCCGGGCTTCGGGTCGTCGACGGTCTCGATCGTCACGACGCCGGGAGCGCTGATGACGGCTGCTTTCACTTGACTGCTCCAAGGGAGAGGCCCTGGACGAGCTTGTCCTGGGCGGCGAACCCGGCGACGAGCACCGGCAGCGAGACGCACACGGCGGCGGCGCACACCTTCGCCAGGAAGAGTCCCTGGCTGGTGACGAACCCGGTGAGGAAGACGGGCGCCGTGCCGGCCACCACCCCGGTCAGGACGCGGGCGAAGAGGAGCTCGTTCCAGCTGAAGATGAACGAGATGAGCGCGGTGGCGGCGATGCCCGGCGCGGCGACGGGCGCCACGATCCGCACCAGGGTGGTCGGCAGTCCGGCCCCGTCGATCGAGGCCGCCTCCAGGATCTCCACCGGGACCTCCGCGAGGAAGGAGCGCATCATCCACACCGCGATCGGCAGGTTCATCGAGGTGTAGAGGATGACCAGCAGCCAGATGTTGTCGAGCATCCCGGTGTTCCGGGCGATCAGGTACAGCGGCAGCAGCCCGGCCACGGCGGGGAGCATCTTGGTCGACAGGAAGAAGAACAGCACGTCCGTCCACTTCCGCACCGGCTTGATGGACAGGGCGTACGCGGCGGGCAGAGCCAGCGCCAGGACCAGCAGGGTCGACACGACGCTCGCCGTGGCGGAGTTGATCAGCGGCGGCCACGGGCTCGTCCCCGTGCTCGCCCCGAAGAACTCCCGGTAGCCGTCCAGGGTGAGCCCGGCGCCCACGCCGGGCGGGTTCGTCGCCGCGTCCTGCTCGCTGTGCAGCGAGGTGAGGACCATCCATGCGAACGGGAGGAAGAACAGCAGGCCGCAGAGCCAGGCCGGCAGCCCCGGGGAACTGCGGCGGACGAGGGCGATCACGAAGCCTCCTCGCGGAACAGGGACGAGACCGTACGCAGGGCGAACGTGGCGATGAGCAGCGAGCAGACGACGACGAGCACGCCCTCGGCGGAGGCCTGGCCGTAGTCGTGGGCCTGGTAGAAGGTCGCGTACACGGTGTAGGGCAGGTTGGCGGTGCCCAGGCCGCCGGAGGTGAGGGTGAAGACGGCGTCGAAGTTCTGGACGACGTGGATGCTGCCGAGGAGGGCGGCCAGCTCCAGGTAGCGGCGCAGGTGCGGGAAGGTGAGGTGGCGGAAGACCTGCCAGGCCCCGGCCCCGTCCACGTGCGCCGCCTCGACGATGTCGGGCGGCCGGCTCTGCAGCCCGGCGAGCAGGATCAGCATCATGAACGGCGTCCACTGCCAGATCAGCGACACCTCCACGGCGGCCAGCGGAAGGCTCGACATCCAGTCGGGCTGCGGGGCGCCATCGCTGCCGAACAGGCTCCAGACCCAGGTGAGCGAGCCGTTGATCAGCCCGTACGAGGCGTTGTACAGGGCGTGCTTCCACAGCAGGGCGGAGGCGGCCGGGACGACGAGGAACGGCGCGATGAGCAGGGTGCGGACGATGCCGCGGCCGCGGAAGCTCCGGTCGAGCAGCAGGGCCAGCCCGAGGCCGAGCAGGAGGCTGGTCAGCACCACCGCCGAGGTGAGCACGACCGTGGTGAGCAGCGAGGACCTCAGAGCGGGATCGGTCAGGGCGTTGCGGTAGTTGGCGAGGCCGCCGAACCCGCGGTCGTCGGGCGCCAGGGCGTTCCAGCGCATGAACGAGATGGCGAGGGTCGCGACGAACGGCAGCTGCGTCACCACGATCAGGAAGACCAGGGCCGGGAGGAGGGGCGCGCGCCGGGCCCAGGCGCCGCGGGGCCGTGATCCGGTGGGTCGGGCGGCCCGTTGCGGGCCGCCGTGCAGGCCGGCGCGAGGGGGGCCGGCCGTCAGAGGGGCGGTCATGGGGAGACTCCGTCCTGCCGCTCAGTTGCCCGCGTACTTCTTGGCGACGGCCTCGGCGCGGGACTGGCCCGCCTTGAGGGCCTCCTCGACGCTGATGCGGCCCGCGATGGCGGAGCTGATCTGCTGGGAGACCACGGTGGCGAGCTCGGTGAACTCGGGGATGCCGACGAACTGGATGCCCGGGGCGGGCCGTGGCCGGACGCCCGGATCGGCGGGGTCGGCCGTGGACAGCGCGGACTTGGTGGCCTCCGCGAAGGAGGACGCGGCGGCCACGTACTGCGGGTTGGCGTACGTGGAGGTGCGCTTGCCGGCCGGGAGGCGGGACCAGCCGAGCTGCTCGCCGACGAGGTTCTCGTACTCCTTGCCCGACGCCCAGGAGACGAACTTCCAGGCGTCGTCCTGGTGCTTGCCGGCCTTCTGCAGGCCCCAGGCCCAGGTGTAGAGCCAGCCGGAGCTCTTGGTCTGCTCGACGGGAGCGGGCGCGTAGCCGATCCTGCCGGCCACGGGGGATGCCTTGTCCTCCAGGGGGCCCGCGGCGGAGGTGGCGTCGTACCACATGGCGACCTTGCCCTGTTCCATCTCGCCCAGGCATTCGGTGAAACCGGCCTGGGGGGCGCCGGGTTCGCCGTGCTCGCGGACCAGGTCGACGTAGAACTTCACGGCCTTGGTGAACTCGGGACTGTCGAGGCGCGCCGTCCAGTCCTTCTCGAACCAGGTGCCGCCCATGGTGTTCACGACGGTGGTCAGCGGGGCCATCACCTCGCCCCAGCCCGGCATGCCGCGCAGGCAGATCCCCTTCATGCCGGGCCTGGCCCCGTCGGCCTTCGCCGCGAGATCGGCGACCTGGGCCCACGTGGGGTGGGCGGGCATGGTCAGGTTCTTCTCCGCGAAGACGTCCTTGCGGTACATGAGGAACGAGGACTCGCCGTAGAAGGGCTCCGCGTAGATCTCGCCGGAGGCGGTGAGGGACTCCTGGATCGGGGGCAGGATGTCGCCCTGGTCGAAGGAGGGGTCGGCCGCGGCCCGGGCGGTGAGCGGGGAGAGCCAGCCGTTCCTGGCGTAGATGGGCGTCTCGTAGTTGCTGATGGTGGCGACGTCGTACTGGCCGGCCTGGCTGGCGAAGTCCTGGCTGATCTTGTCCCGTACGTCGTTCTCGGGCAGCGCGGTGAAGTTGACCTTGATGCCGGTGGCCTTGGTGAAGTGGTCGGCCGTCAGCTTCTGGAGGTCCGTCATCTGGGGGTTGTTGACCATCAGTACGTTGATGGAGCGGCCCGCGGAGCCGCCGGCGGCGCCGGCGCCGGAGCACGCGGCGAGTACGGCCATGCCGAGGCCGACAGCCGCCGCACGGCTCGCGCGGGCGGCGGCCGTGCTGGATCCTCTGGTCGTCATGGTGGTCCCCTTCTCGGTCGTGGTTCCGGGCATGCCGAAGACAGGCGCGGCCTGCGGAGTACGTTTTCGCGGGGTGGGGCGGGTCGGTGGACGGGGCGGATCAGACGCGGATGACCTGCGGGCCCAGCAGCGAGTACCGGTGGGCCTCGGCGACGGAGAGGCCGGTGTCGGTGATGATCGTCTCGAAGTCGGACACCTCGGCGAAGCGGCAGAAACTGCTCGCACCGAACTTGCCGTGGTGCCCCATGAAGATCCGTCTGCGGGAGACCTCCAGAGCCTTCGCCTTGACGTCGGCCACGACCGGATCGGGTGTGGTGAGACCGCAGTCCCGGGAGATGCCGTTCGACCCCAGGTAGGCCAGGTCGATGACGAAGCCCGAGAGCATCGCGCAGGTCCAGGAGCCCACGTTGGCCAGCGTCCGGGCGCGAACCCGGCCGCCCAGGAGCAGGACGGTGTGCGGAGAGTCGGCCACCGCCGCGGCCGTCGACAGGGAGGCCGTCACCAGGGTGAGCGGGCGGTCGGTGGGCAGCAGGGTGGCCAGCAGCTGCGGGGTGTACCCCTCGTCGACGAAGACGGTCTCCGCCCCGCCGAGAAGCCGGGCGCCCTGCCCGGCGATCCGGCGCTTGTTCTCCACGTGGAGCGTGACGCGCTGCGCCAGGTTGGTCTCGAAGCCGGCGCTCTCGACGGGGTACGCGCCGCCGTGGGTGCGCCGGACCAGCCCCCGGCGCTCCAGTTCGCTCAGGTCGCGGCGGATCGTCTCCGGCGCCACCCCGAAGTCCGCCGCGACGCCGGCGACCTCCAGTCGCCCCTGCTGCCGGGCCAGGGTGAGCAGCCGCTGGTGGCGTTCCTCTGACCGCATCGGACGTACCTGCCCTTCCCCAGCCCGTTCGGGCACCGGCGGCCCCGAACGGGCCCGCCCAAGATTTATACCGCCGGACGCGAGCCGGGCACCGGCCCGTTCAGGGCAGGAGATGGCCTGGATGCGCCCGTTCCGCAGCCGGGTGAACCGCATGTCGCAGGGGTCCGCTCGGTCATTTCGGGCTCCGGAGATGCCCGTTTGGCACGTTCGGATGCCGGATCCGGTGCGGGCCCCGCCCCGGACGGGGAACTCCCGTACCGTCCGCGGACGCGAAACTCCCCGGGCCGCAATCGGAGCGGCGACAGCCGCCGTTCGGGCACCCGGTACGGGCGCCGGGTCCTGCCCACCCGCTCCGAACTGGGGATTCGCGACCGCCCGGGCGGTCCCACCCGGGCACGATCCGCTCCGTAACGGGCAACGTAAGGACGCCCGTTCGGCACTACAACTGCATCAGGGATCAGATGCGGCAGCCGCCACTGCCCGTGCCGGACCGGAGGGAACCGTCTTGCACGACCCACTGACACAGACCCCGCAGGCACCGCGCAGCCGCCCCGCGGAGCCGGGCGAGGCCTTCCTGAGAGCGCTCTACGAGAAGCACGGACACGAGCTCATGCGCTTCGCGGCCCGACTGCTCGGAGGTGACTGGCACCGGGCCGAGGACGTGTTCCAGGAGGCGGCCATCGGCGCCTGGCAGCACGCCGCGGAGCTCGACCCGAGCGCCGAGGCGCTGCGCCCCTGGTTGATCGCCGTGGTCCGCGACCTGGTGACCGACGGCCACCGGATCCGCCGGACGCGCCCGCCCGAGGCCGACGACGAGAGCCTGCGCCGGCTGCCCGTACCGGACGGGGTCGACCGCGCCCTCACCACCCAGGTCGTCGTCGACGCCATGCGCGACCTCGCGCCCGTCCAGCGGGAGGTGCTGCTGCACATGTACTACATGGGGCGCAGCGTGAGCCAGACCGCGAGAGTGCTGGGCGTGCCGCCGGGCACGGTGAAATCGCGTACGCACTACGCGAGGCGCGCCCTGCGGGAGGGATTGAGCAGCCGGGGCCTGGGCGCGGCCTGAGCCGGCCGCCGCCGAGGAAGGCTGCCGCGGCGGCGGCCGGGAAGGGGTCCGGTCCGCCCGGCGGCCGGAAATCGATGCGCCTGATCTCCCCACCGCTGTTGGACGGTTGGCCTATCCTGCCCCCGTGGACCAGCTGATCGCCGAAGACCCGACCCGCATGGGCCCGTACCGACTCATCGCCCGGCTGGGCGCCGGCGGGATGGGCCTGGTCTACCTGGGGCGTTCCGAGGGCGGCCGTACCGTCGCGGTGAAAGTCGTACAGGCCGAGTACGCGGACCACCCCGAGTTCCGCCGGCGCTTCGCCCGCGAGGTGGCTGCCGCCCGTCGGGTGGGCGGCAGTTGTACGGCGGCCGTGCTCGACGCCGATCCCGAGGCCGCCGTCCCGTGGGTGGCGACCCAGTACATCCCCGGCCCCGACCTGCACGCCGTCGTCGCCAAGCACTTCGGGCCGCTGCCCGAGCACTCGGTCCGCACCCTCGCCAACCGCCTCGCGCTCGCCCTCGAGGCCGTGCACGAGGCGGGCCTGATCCACCGCGACCTCAAGCCGTCCAACGTCCTCGTCACCGTCGACGGCCCCCGCGTCATCGACTTCGGCATCGCCCGGGCGATGGACAGCCTGGCCGAGGAACACAGCCTGCACACCCGCACCGGCATGCTGATCGGTTCCCCCGGCTTCATGTCGCCCGAGCAGGTCCGCGGCCTCGAACTCAGCCCCGCCAGCGACGTCTTCTGCCTGGGCGCCGTCCTCGTCTACGCCGCCACCGGACGCCTCCTGTTCGGCGCCACGGACACCGGCCTGAACGCCCACCTCTTCCGGGTCGCCGAGGAGGAGGCGGACCTGACCGGGGTGCCGGACGCGCTGGTGGACCTCGTACGGGCCTGCCTGCACAAGGACCCGGCCCGGCGGCCGAGCCCCCGCGAGGTGGCCGAGCGCACGACGCCGGACCAGGAGGCGGAGTGGCTGCCGGGCACCGTACTGGCGCAACTGGGACGGCACGCGGCCGAGTTGCTGGACTTCGCCCCGGCCATCCCGGCCCAGCCCCAGGCTCCCGCGCAGCCGCCGGCTCCGCAGGACCGGCACCCGGCCCAGCCGCCGCCCCTCCCGCCCGCCTACGCCCCGACGCCTCCCGCGCCCTTCGATCCCGCGCGGGGATTCGGGCCGCCTCCGGGCGCACCCCCGAGCTCCTGGCCGCTGCCCCCGCCCGCCCCGGCCTCGGCCCCGGACTCCCTCCCCGACCCGGCGCCCGCGCACCCCGGACGCTGGTGGGGCCTCGCGGTGATCGCCCTGGTGCAGCTGATGGTGCTGCTCCAGGCGGCGAACTTCGGATTCGCCCTTCCGGCCGTTCAGGCCGACCTGCGCCTGTCCACCGGCGGCGTGCGCACGATGGGCAACGCCTACGCCATCGCCTTCGGCGCGGTGCTGCTGATCGGCGGCCACATCGCGGACCGCGCGGGACGCAAACGGACACTCGTCGTCGGCCTGCTCGGCTTCGCGGTCGCCTCCGCGCTCGCCGGGGCGGCCGGTGGGTCCGGCACGCTCGTCTGGGCCCGCGTCCTCCAGGGCGTCTTCGGCGCGCTGCTCACACCGGCCGCGCTGTCGCTGGTGGCCACCGGGTTCACCGACCCGAAGGAACGCGGCAGGGCCTTCGGGATCTACGCCGCGATCGCGGCCGGCGCTACGGCGCTCGGTATGGCGGAGGGAGGGTGGCTGCTGAGCGCCCTGAGCTGGCGCGTAGCGCTGTACGCCGGCGTCCCCGTCGCGGTGATCGCCCTGATCGGAACGCTCACCCTGGTGCACGAGCGCCCGGGCGGCGCCGCCGGCCGCTTCGACGTGCCGGGCGCACTGCTCGGATCGGGCGGGGTGGCCGCGCTGATCTACGGGCTCGGCGAGGCCCGGCCGCGCGGCTGGGCCACCCCCCTGGTCCTGATCCTGCTCGTGGGCGGCGCCCTCCTGCTCGCCGGCTTCCTGTGGCGGCAGTTCGCGGCATCGAACCCGCTCCTGCCGGGGTACGTCCTCAAGGACCCCGGCCGCGCGGGCGGCCTCCTGGTCATGCTCCTCGCGGGTGCGGGCATCTTCGCCCTGTACCCGGTCGTGGGCTACTACCTGCAGGTCGTGCTCCGCTACGACCCGGACACGGCCGGACTGGACTTCCTCCCCGTGGCCGTCGCGGCCGTGGTGGGTTCCACCCAGGTCTCCGCCCGGCTGCTGCCCCGCGTCGCGCCCCGCGTCCCGGTCCTGGCGGGTCTGGTGCTCGCGGCCGTCGGGCTGTTGCTGCTGACCGGCCTCGGTTTCGAAAGCCCGTACGCGACCGGGGCGCTGCCGGGCATGCTCCTGATCGGCCTCGGGGCCGGCACGGCCTTCGCGCCGATCTTCGCAACCGCGACCGCCGGGGTCGCCGCGGGGCACGCAGGCGGAGCCGCGGCAGTCGTCTTCACGGCCCAGGCGCTGGGCACGGCGATCGGTGCGGCACTGCTCGACACCGTGCTCTCCGCCCGCGTGGACCGCCTGCGCCACGGGGCGGTGCTGCCCGGCATGATCCAGAAGGAACTGCTGCGCGCCTACACCGTCAACCTCTGGTGGGCGGCGGGCGCGGTACTGCTCGCGGCCCTGGTCGCCGGCGTGACCGTCCGCTCCCGCGCACCCCGGGACAGCGCCCGGCCGGCCCCCGCGGCAGGCGCCTGATCCCCTCCCGCGTTCACCCGGGGCGGTGCGGTGGCCGGACTTCCGGTGGAGGGGGGTGGACTTACTAGGACGTCCAACTATATGTTCGTGAGCGAGCCCGCGGTGCAGGGAAGCCGGTGTGAATCCGGCGCGGTCCCGCCACTGTGACCGGGGAGTGTGCTGTCCAGCAGGTCAGGCCACTGACGGAGCGATCCGTCGGGAAGGCCGGGCGGCGCACGCTGATCCGGGAGTCAGGATACCGGCCGTGGGGTGTTCCGTGTTGTCCACGAGGATGGAGAAGACACGCATGGCACCGGTACGTGACCACGGCCCTGGTGATCCGGCGGATTTCGCGAAGTACGCGGCCGTGACCGCGCGTTCGTAGCTCGTCGAAGGCATCCGCACCCGCGCCTTGCACCCGCTTCCCGCAAGCGCGTCCCCCTCCGCGTCCGCATCCGCGTCGGCACCCTGATCCCGCCGCGCGCCTGCCGCCTTCGCGTCCCGCGGCCTGCCCGACGACGGCGCGCACCACGATCGGTGCCGTCGCGCGGGCCTGCCGCGCCCTCCTCGGATCTCACCTGACGAGAGCAGGCTTCCCATGGTCCGTGAACTCACCCACTTCATCGGCGGAAAGCACACCACCGGAACCTCCGGTCTCCACGCCGACGTGTACGACCCCAATACCGGCGCCGTCCAGGCCAGGGTCCCCCTGGCCGGACGCGCCGACACCGAGGCGGCCATCGCCAACGCCGAGGAGGCGCAGGCGGAATGGGGCCAGTGGAACCCGCAGCGGCGCGCCCGCGTCATGCTGCGCTTCCTCCAGCTCGTCGAAGGCGAACGCGAGGCACTGGCCCGGCTGCTGTCCGCCGAGCACGGCAAGACCGTCGCCGACGCCCACGGCGACCTCCAACGCGGCCTGGAGGTGGTCGAGTTCGCCGCCGGGATCCCGCACCTGCTCAAGGGCGAGTTCACCGACAACGCCGGCACCGGCATCGACGTGCACTCCCTGCGTTCCCCGCTCGGCGTCGTCGCCGGGATCACCCCCTTCAACTTCCCCGCGATGATCCCGCTGTGGAAGGCCGCACCCGCCCTCGCCTGCGGGAACGCCTTCATCCTCAAGCCCTCCGAGCGGGACCCGTCCGTACCGCTGCGCCTCGCCGAGCTGTTCCTGGAAGCCGGCCTGCCGCCGGGCGTGCTCAACGTCGTCAACGGCGGCAAGGAGGCCGTCGACACCCTCCTGGAAGACCCGCGCGTCCAGGCCCTCGGCTTCGTGGGCTCCACCCCGATCGCCGCGCACATCTACGCCGCGGCCGCAGCCCACGGCAAGCGTGCCCAGTGCTTCGGCGGTGCCAAGAACCACATGATCGTGATGCCGGACGCCGACCTCGACCAGGCCGCGGACGCCCTCATCGGTGCCGGCTACGGATCGGCCAGCGAACGCTGCATGGCGATCTCCGTCGCCGTCCCGGTGGGGGAGGAGACGGCGGACGCGCTGGTGGCCAGGCTCAAGGAGCGCATCTCCGCGCTGCGCATCGGAACCTCCGACGACCCGGACGCCGACTTCGGTCCGCTGGTCAGCCGGGACGCCCTCGACCGGGTCGAGCGCTACGTCGGCATCGGCGCCACCGAGGGCGCCGAACTCGTCGTGGACGGGCGCGGGTTCACCCTCCCCGGACACGAGAACGGCTTCTTCGCCGGAGCCTCCCTCTTCGACCGGGTGACCCCGCAGATGCGGATCTACCGCGAGGAGATCTTCGGCCCGGTGCTGTGCGTCGTACGGGCCGCGGACTACGCGGAGGCCCTGCGGCTGCCCAGCGAGCACCCGTACGGCAACGGCGTGGCCATCTTCACCCGGGACGGGGACACCGCCCGCGACTTCACCCGGCGGGTCAACACCGGCATGGTCGGCGTCAACGTCCCCATCCCGGTCCCCGTGGCCTACCACACCTTCGGCGGCTGGAAGAGGTCCGGCTTCGGCGACCTGAACCAGCACGGCCCCGACGCCGTCCGCTTCTACACCCGCACCAAGACCGTCACCTCGCGCTGGCCCTCTGGGGTCAAGGAGGGCGCGAGCTTCACCATCCCGACGATGGGGTGACCGCCGTGACCACGACCCCGCTCAGCAAGGACCAGATGGCCCTGGCCGAGGTCACCCTCGACTTCGCCCAGGAGCAGCTGGCCCCGCACTCCCTCGCCTGGGACCGGGACAAGCACTTCCCCGTCGACGTACTGCGCCGCGCGGCCGGCCTCGGCCTCGCCGGACTCCACGTGCGCGAGGAGTCCGGCGGCTCCGGCCTCAGCCGCACCGACGGAGTGCTCGTCCTGGAGGTGCTGGCCACCGGCTGCCCCTCCATCGCCGGCTACCTCTCCATCCACAACATGGTCGCCTGGATGATCGACCGGTACGGGGACCAGGACCAGCGGGCCCGCTGGCTGCCCGGCCTCTGCGCCGCCGAGACCCTGGGCAGCTACTGCCTGACCGAGCCCGGCGCGGGCTCGGACGCGGCCGCACTGCGCACCCGCGCCGAGCGGGACGGCGACGGCCACTACGTACTGACCGGAGTCAAGCAGTTCATCTCCGGCGCCGGCGCCTCCGACGTGTACCTCGTCATGGCCCGCACCGGCGGCGACGGCCCGGCCGGAATCTCCGCCTTCGTCGTCGAACGCGGCGACCCCGGGCTCTCGTTCGGCCCCGACGAACGCAAGATGGGCTGGAACGCCCAGCCCACGCGACAGGTCGTCCTCGACGCCGTGCGGATCCCCGCCGACCGGCGCCTGGGCGCCGAGGGCGACGGCTTCCGCATCGCGATGAGCGGCCTCAACGGCGGCCGCCTGGGCATCGCGGCCTGCTCCCTCGGCGGCGCGCAGAGCGCCCTCGACCGCAGCCTCACCCACCTCGCCGACCGGGAGGCCTTCGGCGGGCGGCTGCTCGACGCGCAGGCGCTGCAGTTCCGGCTGGCCGACATGGCCACCGAACTCACCGCCGCCCGCGCCCTGGTCCGCACGGCCGCCGGGGCGCTGGACCGCGGCGACCCCCAGGCGCCCCAGCTGTGCGCCATGGCCAAGCGGTTCGCGACCGACACCGGCTTCACCGTCGCCGACCGGGCCCTGCAACTCCACGGCGGATACGGCTATTTGAGCGAGTACGGCATCGAGAAGATCGTCCGCGATCTCCGCGTGCACCAGATCCTGGAAGGAACCAACGAGATCATGCGCGTCATCGTCGCCCGCGGCCTGACGGAGAACCTGTGATGGCGGCCGCGCCGGAAGAGGACCGGCACGTCCTGGTCCGCGTCGAGGGCCACGCCGGCCACCTGACCCTGAACCGGCCGGGAGCCCTCAACGCCCTCAGCCACACCATGGTGCTGCGCATCGAGGAGGCGCTGACAGCCTGGGAGAACGACCCCGCCGTACGGACGGTGGTGATCTCCGGAGCCGGGGAGCGCGGCCTCTGCGCGGGCGGGGACATCCGCTCCATCCACGCGGACGCCCGCGCGGGAGGCACGGCCTCGGCGGACTTCTGGCGCGACGAGTACCGGCTCAACGCCCGGATCGCCCGCTACCCCAAGCCGTACGTCGCCCTCATGGACGGGATCGTGATGGGCGGCGGGGTCGGGATCTCGGCCCACGGCACGGTCCGGATCGTCACCGAGCGCTCCCGGGTCGCCATGCCCGAAACCGGCATCGGCTTCATCCCCGACGTCGGCGGCACCTACCTCCTGGCACTGGCCCCCGGGGAGCTGGGCACCCACCTGGCACTGACGGGCGCACCCGTCGGCGCGGCCGACGCCCTGCTCTGCGGCCTCGCCGACCACTTCGTACCGGCCGACCGGCAGGGCCGGCTGGTGGCGGACCTCGCCCGGGTGCCCGTACACCACGCGCTGGCCCCGCACGTCGCCGAGGCGCCGCCGGGGCGACTGGCGGCCCAGCGCGAGTGGATCGACCACTGCTACGCGGCCGACACCGTGGAGGAGATCCTGTCCCGCCTCCTGGGCGCCGGCGAACCGGCGGCCGAGGAAGCCGCCGCCACCCTGGCCGCCAAGTCCCCGACCGCGCTGAAGGTCACCCTGGCCGCCCTGCGCGCCGCCCGCGGACTCGGGCCGCTGGAAAGGGTGCTGGAGCAGGAGTACCGCGTCTCGTGCGCGGCCCTGCGGTCGGCCGACCTCGTCGAGGGCATCCGCGCCCAGGTCATCGACAAGGACCGCAGTCCGCACTGGTCGCCCGGCACCCTCGCCGAGGTGGCCCAGGAGGACGTGGACCGGTACTTGGCCCCGCTCGACGCGGACCGCGAACTGCGGCTCGCCCCCGCCGACTCCCCTCAGGAGGTGCCCTGGTGACCACCGTCATCGCCTTCATCGGCCTCGGCCGCATGGGCGGCCCGATGGCCGCCAACCTCGCCGCCGCCGGACACCGGGTGATCGGCCACGACCTCGTCCCCGACTCCGTGGCCCGGGCCTCCGCGGCCGGCGTGGAGGCGGCCGAATCCGCCCTCGCGGCCGCCGCCGAGGCGGACGTGGTGATCACCATGCTGCCCGCGGGAGCCCACGTGCTCGGCCTCTACCGGGACGAGGGGCTGCTCGCGGCCGCGAAGCCCGGCACCCTGTTCGTCGACTGCTCCACCATCGACGTGGCCGACGCCCGGGCCGCCCACGAGGCCGCGGCCGGGGCCGGCCACCGGGCCCTGGACGCCCCCGTATCGGGCGGAGTCATGGGCGCCGAGGCCGCCACCCTCACCTTCATGGCCGGCGGGGGCGAGGCGGAGTTCGCCCGGGCCGCGCCGCTGCTGTCCGCGATGGGGAAGAAGACCGTGCACTGCGGAGGCGCGGGCGCCGGGCAGGCCGCGAAGATCTGCAACAACATGATCCTCGGCATCTCCATGATCGCCGTCAGCGAGGCCTTCGTCCTGGGCGAAAGCCTCGGTCTCTCCCACCAGGCGC
Organism: Streptomyces sp. NPDC001903; assembly: GCF_042891345.1. Classification (NCBI taxonomy): domain Bacteria; kingdom Bacillati; phylum Actinomycetota; class Actinomycetes; order Kitasatosporales; family Streptomycetaceae; genus Streptomyces; species Streptomyces sp. NPDC001903. Next base: position 202,333 of record NZ_JBIASZ010000009.1, on the reverse strand, counting down.
TCTACGAGGTCGCCTCCACCGCCTCCGGCCAGTGCTGGGCCCTCACCACCAACTGCCCCGTCCCCGGCCCGGTCCCGGCGAGCCCCGCCAACCGCGCGTACCGCCCCGGATTCGCCGCCCCCCTCATGGCCAAGGACCTCGGCCTCGCCGCCAACGCCCTGCGCGCGGGCGGCATCGACGCCGGACTCGGGCTGCGCGCCGCCGAGATGTACGCCGCCTTCGCCGAAGGCGCCGGAGCCGACCAGGACTTCTCCGGCATCGTCAACACGCTGCGCGGCGCCGCCGCGGCACAGAACGGATGAGCACCGTGAACGACACCGGCACCGACACCGACACGCCGTACGAGACGATCCTCGTCGAGCGCAAGGGCCGTACCGCCCTGCTCACCCTCAACCGGCCGAAGGCCCTCAACGCCCTCAACCTCCGGGTCATGAACGAGGTCGTGGCCGCCACCGAGGAGCTGGACAGGGACCCGGAGATCGGCTGCATCGTCCTCACCGGCTCCGCCAAGGCCTTCGCGGCGGGCGCGGACATCAAGGAGATGCAGCCGCAGGGATACATGGACATGTACCTCAGCGACTGGTTCACGGCCTGGGACCGCCTGGGGAACCTGCGCACCCCCACCGTGGCGGCCGTCTCCGGCTACGCCCTCGGCGGCGGCTGCGAGCTGGCCATGCTCTGCGACATCCTGCTCGCCGCCGACACCGCCGTCTTCGGGCAGCCCGAGATCAAGCTGGGGGTCATTCCCGGCATCGGCGGCTCCCAGCGGCTGACCCGGGCCGTCGGCAAGGCCAAGGCGATGGAACTCTGCCTGACCGGCCGGACCATGGACGCCGTCGAGGCCGAACGGGCCGGCCTGGTCTCCCGAATCGTGCCGGCGGACGAGCTGCTCACCGAGGCCCTCACCGTCGCCGAGACGGTGGCCGCCATGTCCGCCCCGGTCGCGATGATGGCCAAGGAGGCCGTGAACCGGGCCTTCGAAACCACCCTCGCCGAGGGCGTCCGATTCGAACGGCGGCTGTTCCACGCCGTGTTCGCCACCGCCGACCAGAAGGAGGGCATGAGCGCCTTCGCGGACAAGCGCGCGGCGGACTTCACCCACCGCTGACCGGAGCGTGATCCGTCCCTCACCCGGCCGGATACCGACCCCTCGCGCGGCACGCCGACGTACGGTGTGATCAAGGAAGTCGGCACGGCCGCACGGCCGGGGGAGGCGGACATGGTTCCGGGGACGCTGCAGCAGCTCACCATCCTGCTGATCCTGGTGCTGCCCGGGGTCTTCTACCAGGCCGTCCGGGAGCACCTGCGCGGCTCCGTCGCGGCCGAGCAGGAACCGCAGAACCGCCTCGTGCGCGCGATCGCGGCCGGTGCGCTGCTCGACACCGTGTACGCGGTCGCCGCCGGGCCGTGGCTCGTGGGCCTGCTCACGGGCGACGGGGCCGGGCCGCTCGCCGGGGTGATGCGCAGGCCCCGGCAGGCGGGGCTCGCCGCACTCCTCCTGGTGGTCCTGGTGCCCTCGGCGATCGCCTGGGCGGAGACGGCCTGGGGCAGGCGACGCCGAAGGGCCCGGTACGAGCCGACCCCGACGGCCTGGGACGCGCTGTTCCGCGACCGCGGGGCGTGCTTCGTCCGGGCCCGGCTCAAGAGCGGTCTGTGGGTGGGAGGCTGGCTGGGACCGCGCTCGGCGGTGTCTGCCTTCCCCCAGCAGGGGGACCTCTACCTGCAGTCCCAGTACCGGATGGCCCCCGACGGCCGGTTCCTCGGGCGCGTGCCCGACACCGGCGGGGTCTACCTCCGGGCCGCCGACATCGACGTACTGGAAGTCCTGCTGCCGCCGGAGCCGCGACAGCCGGACACCACACCCGCAGGGGAAGGGGAGGCCATCCATGGCACCGCATCGTGACGGCGCGTCCGACGAGGAACTGGAAGCGCTCGTGGAGGAGTTCTCGGACCGCCGGGTCTACCGGCCGACCGGCGACGCCGCCGAGCCGGAGGAGCCGCCCCGGGCCGGGTCGGGCACGGCGAAGGCCGACGCGGACCCGGCCGCCGAGCCCTCCTCCGGCTGACGGCCCCGGTCGGAGCCGGGCGAAGGCCCGGTCCGGTCCGGGGCCCGGTCCGGTCAGGGCCCGGCGTGGATGTGGGCGGCCCACAGATGCGGGGCCCGGGCCAGGCGCCCGCGCAGGGCCCGGACCGGCCGGTGCAGGGCCGCCGCCGGGTCGATGGGCCGGCCGTGCGCGATGTCGTCGGCGAGCGCCGTGTAGAACTCCTCCGCCAGCCGGGTCGCCAGCTTGTCGGAGACCGGCCACAGCGTCCCCACCACGTGGGGATATCCGGCCAGTTGGAACGAGGCCGACAGGTGTACCGCCTCGTCCGGCAGCAGGAAGCCGCCCTGGGACGTGGAGCACGCCGAGAGGACGGCGAGCACCGCCCCGCCCGGGTGCTGCGCGGCGACGTCGACCGCCGTGAGCCGCCCGTCGTGGAGGATCAGACCGCTCTCGAAGAGGGACAACGGGTCACTGACGCCGTGACAGCTGAAATGGACCCACGGGTGGTCGGGCAGCGCCCGCCGGACCGCGTCGACGGTCGCGGCCGCGCCGGCGAGTTCGACCCCCTGCGGGAAGAGGTCCCGTAGCAGCCGGGCCTCGCGCGAGGCCCCGGGCAGCGGCGCGGCACCGGGCGTCTCGGCGAGCGCGACCACCAGCGGGGAGGGAGCGGGCTGCGGCCCGGAGGCGGTGGCGGTGGCGGAAGCCTGGCGGGCGCGGACGAGCGCCCGCAGGGTCGGCGTGTAGGAGGAGATGGCCCGGTCCATGACGTTCTCCGCCGAGCGCACCTCCCTGCGCCCCGCGGCGTGCAGCGGCAGGAACGACAGCCAGCCCGTGGGGCACCACCACAGCCGCGTCCAGGGTTCGCCGTCGATCGGGACCGTCCGCAGGCCGAGCCGGTCGAGGACCGGCGCGGCGACGGAGTCCCACAGCCACTCCAGCGTGTCGGAGAGCATCCGCATCGCGTCGACGGCCTCCTCCGCGCCCAGGTCCCCGTACGCCGCGTCGATCCCCGTGGCGAAGGCGGCGGCGTGGGCCAGGACGGTGTCCGGGGTGACGGCCGGGAGCGGGACCACCTCGACGCCCCCTACGGCGGTGACGACGAGGGCGTCGGAGCGGTACTGGCTGACATTGACCACGACCACCGGTCCGGCGGACGCGGCCGCGATCAGGTCGCGGACCCGCGGCGGGCGCAGGAAGTCGTCCAGCCCGGGCACCGCGCGGATCCGCACCAGCAGTTCCTCCCAGTGCCGGGCCAGGGCGTACCGGGACTCGGCCACGAGGCCGGCCTCCTGTCCGGTGGCCGGCGGGGCCGGGGACCCGAGGTCGGTACGGATGACCGCAGGGGGCCCCGGATCGGTGCTCAGCCGGTCCCGGACCCGCTCGAACTCGGCGGCCAGCTCCGGCGACGCGGCGCGCAGCCGCGAAAGGTCGCCGCGCATCTCCAACCCTTGGGCGAGCAGCACGCCCCGCCCCTGCTCGAGGAGGGTGAGGGCCGATTCCGGTTCGCCCGTACGCAGCGCCATGGCGGCCGCGTCGGAGGCGAGGCCCAGGCCGGCGCCGAGCCGGGCGGCCTGATCGGCGCGCCCGAGGGTGCGCGGCGTGAGCCGGGGCAGCAGGGCGACGGCGTACGCGTACCCGTCGCGGGCCTCGGCGTCCCGGCCCGCGGTAGCCGCCGCGTCGCCCCAGGTCCGGGCGGCGAGCATGCGCACGGGAAGCGATGCCGCCTCGTTGCGCGCGGACTGCCGGGCCAGCCGGACCGCCTCGGCCAGATCGACGCTCTCGCCGAGCAGGGCGCGCCGCCACTGGGCGCGGGCCAGGACCCACTGGGTGCGGGCCCGGTCCCGATGGCCCTCGGCCGTGAGGTCGAGGGCCTCGCGCGCGGCGGACACCGCGCGTTCGAGCGCCGCACGGACCGCCGGTCCGGTCTCCTCCTCGGCCAACTCCGCGGTCTCCACGGCGGCGCCGGCCAGATTCGCCAGCGCGAGGGGCCGCAGCGGGTCGCGGTCGCCGAGGCGGGCGACGGCCTCCTCCAGGGCCTGCCACGACGCGGCGACGGCGCCCGGGTCCGCGTCCGGTCCCTGCTCCAGGGCGAGGTCGTGCAGGAGGATGCCGAGGTTGACGCGGGCCATGTCCGGGCCGCGCCGCTCGCCGCGCTCCAGCGTGCCCGCCTCACGCAGCAGCGCCACCGCCTCCTCGGCCGCCGCCCGGTCCTGCGTGACCCCGTACCAGGCGCGCAGCGCCTCGGCCAGGTTGGAGAGCAGCCCGGCGCGCTCGAAGACGTGCGGCGGACTTTCCTCCACCGCGCGCCGCAGTACGGCCACGGCCTCGGCGAGCCAGACGCGGTCGCCGGTGATCCGGGCCCGCTGCGTCAGCGCCGAACCCAGGTTCGTGAGCACCGTGGCGACGTGCGCGTGGCGTACGGGCACGATGGCGGCGGCCTCGCGCAGGGTGGCGATCGCGGTGTCCATGCGGGCCTCGTCGCCGGTGTCGACGGCGGAGCCCCACAGCATGTAGCCGTAGCTGCTGAGCACGGCATGGCGGTCGGCGAAGTCCCGGCGAGCCGCCGCCAGAGCTGCCCGGTAGGACTCCAAGGCCTCCTCGCGGGCCGCTTCGTCCTGTGTGAAGCGGAAGCGCTCGCCGAGGACGTTCGCCAGCCCCAGCAGGGCGCCGGGGAGGCTGAGGGCCTCGTCGCCCCTGCCGTGCCCGCCGCTTCCGCTGCCGTCCGCTCCGGACAGTGCGGCGACGGCTTTGCGGTGCCATGCGACGGCCTCTTCGAGGGGAGCGCCGTCCCCGGTGAAACGGGTGAGCGAGCGCAGCGCGTTGCCCAGCCGGCTGTAGCTCGCCGCACTGCTGGGCACGGTGGGCGCACCGGCCCGGGCCGCCTCGCGCAGCACCTCCACCGCCTCCACGACGAGGGCGGCGTCGGAGCGGAACTGCGCGAGCTGTTGCAGCGCGTCCCCCAGATTGCCGAGCCGGTGCGGCCGGTAGTGGTCCTCCGGTGGGCTCACCGCGACGGCGTCCCGGTGCGCCTGAACCCCCTCGGCCAGCAGCTCCTCGTCGACGGCCAGGGCGGCGAGCCCCACGAGGGCCACGCCGAGGTTGGAGCGGCACACCGCCTCCTGGCGGGCGTCGCCCTCCGGGGCCGAGGCCACCGCCTGGCGCAGGAGGCGTACCGCTTCGGAGTACTCGACCGGATCGTTCTGCGCGCGGGCGCGCTCCAAGTGCACGCCGGCGAAGTCGGACAGGTACTCCGAGCGGCGCGGATCACGGGGGGCGAGCAGATCGACCCCCTGCCGCATGAGGGAGAGGCCCTCGGTCCACTCCCTGCGCCGGGCCACCAGGTCGCCGAGGGCGAACCGCACCTCGGCCTGGTAACCGGTGCTCCCGCCCGGCAGCGTGAGGCACGTGCGGAAGATCCGTACCGCCTCGTCGGTGGCGGCCTCCGCGGCCGCGCCGGTGCCCTGCCCCACGGCCGCGAGGGCCCGGGCCAGCTTGAGCAGCACCTCGGCCCGCTGCCCGGAGTCGGGCGGTGCGGCGGCGGCCAGCGCGCGCAGGATGGCGAGCGGTTCCGCGAGCGCCTCGGGCGCGGCGACGGCGGCCGCGTGCAGACGCAGCAGGTCGGCGAGGTCCACGGCCCGGGTGACATGGAGGCGGTCGTCCGGGGTGGTCGCCTCCAGTGCGCGCCGGGCGCAGTCGATCGCGGACTCCAGGTCCTCGAGGCGGCCCCGCTCGACGTGGCGGGAGCGCAGGACCTGGCTCAGTACGTACTGCGCCTGGGTGTGCGCGGGGTGCCCGGGAGGGGCGGCCGCCACCGCCTCGCGCGCGGCGGTGTACGCGCCGTCCAGGGCGCCGGGGTCGGCCGTGTTCACGTTGCGGCCGTTCAGCATGAGGGCGAGATTGCCGAGGTACACGGCCCGTTCGATGGGGTTGGGGGCCGCGGCGCAAGCCCGGCGGAGGGCGTCGATCCCCTCCTCGAAGAGGGCGGTGCGCTCGGCCGGGTGCGGGGGCCGGTCCGCGCGCTCCGGTGGCGCGAGCGAGAGGGAGACCAGCGCCGTGCCCAGGTCGCAGAGGTGGGCGGCGGCCGGCTGCCCGGAACCGGACGCGGCCGCCACGGCGCGCCGCAGGAGCCCGACGCCCTCGGACAGCAGAGCGGGCTCGACGAGCTGGACCGCCGCCGAGGCGAGCGCGGATCCGAGCGCGGCGAGGTGCGTCACGTAGTGCGGATCCTCCGGTTCGCTCGTACCGGTCGCCAGCCGCAGCTCGGCCAGGCTCTCCCGCGAGGCCGCCGGGTCGCTCGTCGCGTCCGCCCAGTTCCTCAGGACGAACCCCAGGTTGCCGTGCCGCCGCGCCTGTTCGGCCCGGTCGCCGGGCGCTGCCGCCACGGCGGTGCGGCTGAGCCGCACGGCCTCGGCCAGCAGCGCCCGCCCGCCGCCGGCCCGGAACGCGTGCAGCATCACGAGGCCGGAGTCGGACAGGCAGGTGCCCTGTTCGACGCTGCCCGCAGGGCACCCCTCGACCGCGCGGCGCAGCAAGAGGCCCGCGGCCTGGAGGGAGACGGGGTGGGGCTCCTGCTGGTAGAGGGTGAGCACGGCCACGCCGGCCTGGTACGCGGTCCCCGGGTCGGTGTCCGCTCCCGCCGGCTCGCCCGCGAGGACCGCGAGGATCGGTTCCAGGTCGGGCGGAACGCTGTCGGGGTCGACGCGGCGGACGTCGTGGAAGCAGAGGACGGCGCGGCCGAGAGCGGCCACGTCCTGTTCCTCACCCGCGAGATAGCGGCACCAGCCGAACCATCCGAAGGCGTGGACCGCGAGGAGCGCGACGTTTCCGTCCGGGAGCACTGCGGCCCGGCGCAGCTCCTCGACGGCTTCGGCGGCCTCGTCGGAGAGGAACCAGCGCAGTCCCTCCGGCCCGGGGTACTCCTGTGGGACGTGCGACAGGATCCTGTGCGCCAAGTCCTCCAGCGTCATGCGCGTGTGCCTCCCCCCGGTTCCGCCGCTACCGCTCGCCCGGAATATCGTCCGCCAGGAGCCGCACGAGCTCCTCGCGCGTCGGCTGCTCGTGCGCGGCCAGCCGGCCCGCCTGCCGTTCGACCATGCCCTCGAAGAGGGTGCGCGCGTCCCGCCCGTTGGCCGGCTCGCCGCGCCGTGCCCGCCGCTCGAAGCGTTCCGTGAGCAGCCCGGCGACCTCGGGGGCGAGTACGTACGCGAGTGCCCGCGCCTGGAGTTCGACCATCCGGGTCAGCTCCTCGGGCTCGTACTCGACGAACTCGATCGTGCGCGAGAAGCGCGAGCGCAGGCCCGGGTTCGAGTTCAGGAAGGTCCGCATCTCCTCGGTGTAGCCGGCCGCGATCACCACGATCTCCTCGCGCCGGTCCTCCATCAGCTTGGTGAGCACGTCGATGGCCTCCTGGCCGAAGTCCGCCCCGGCACCGAACCGTCTCGACAGGCTGTAGGCCTCGTCGATGAACAGGACCCCGCCCCGGGCCCGTTCGACGACGCGATTGGTCTTCTGCGTGGTCTGCCCGAGGAATTCCCCGACCAGATCGCCGCGGGCCACCTCGACGAGGTGCCCCTTCTTCAGAGCGCCGAGTGCGGCGAGGACCTGCCCGTACAGCCGGGCGACGGTCGTCTTCCCCGTGCCGGGCGGCCCGGAGAAGACCAGGTGGTGGGCGAGGGGCGGCGCGGGCAGGCCGGCCTCCTCGCGCCACTTGGCCAGCCGGATCAGGTCCACCTGGACGCCGACCTGGTGTTTGGCCGCCTCCAGGCCGATCATGGCGTGGAGGGCGGCGAGCGGCCCGGCCTCGGGGCGGCGGACGTCCGCCTCCGTGGCGCCGGTACGGACATCGACGAGGCGCATGCGGTCGTTCCCGGAGACGGCCTCGCCGCGGAATCCGGTCACGTCGCAGTCCTCCAGGCGGCCGAAGACCGACTCCCCGAGCCGGATGCCGTCCTGTTCGCCCCCGCGCAGCACGGCGTGCACGAGGGTCAATCGGCTGCTGTCGTTGGCGATGACCCCGCAGCCGGCGGAGTCGGTGACGGTGAGCCGCTCGACGTCCACCGCGGCGCCCGACACGGCGAGGACGCCGGAGCTCCCGGGGGCGATCACCGTGCAGTCCTTGGCCGAAAGGTGGCTGTGGTCACGGCAGTTGAAGCCGAACAGGCCGGCCCGCTCGATCGTGCAGCGCTCCGCCCGCAGCTGCGCCTTGCCCTCCACCGCGATGCCGGAGCCGGCCGTGTCGGTGACGACCGCCCCGGAGACGGTGACGCTGACGGAGTCGCCCCGGGCGAGCAGCCCGTCGGCACACCGCTCCAGGCGTACGTCGTCCAGCCCGACCGTCGACTCGTCGCGGATCAGGACCGCGGTCGAGGTCTGGTCGCTGATCCGCAGCCTGGTGAAACGTGCCTCCGCCTTGTGGACGGAGACTCCCATCCGTCCCTCCCGCACCCGGCAGTCTTCCAGGACGGGCGCACCGCCGTCCGCCACGCTGATGGCGGTGTCACCCGTCGTCTCCCAGTCGCAGTCGCAGAACCGTCCGCGCCCCTGCTCGCCGACGCTCACCCCCGTGACGCGGCAGCCGCTGAAGCGGACCTTGCGCACGGTGGGGTCGGCCCCGCGGGCCACGTACATGCCGTGCTTGGAATCGGAGACGGTGGTGTCCTCGACGGTGCCGCGGGCCTGGTCTACGTAGGAGAGCGCCGTCGACCCGATGTCGCGGACCTCGCAACGCGCCATGTCGACCCGGGCGTGCTCGCCCGCGAGCACGGCGTGGGTGCCGTTGCCGTGCAGCCGGCAGTCCTCGAGGGAGGCGGCGGATCCGGCCACGCTCACGCCGCTGCCCCGGGCGTCGGCCACCTCGCAGTCGTGGAGTTCGGCTCGGGCCCCCTGCGTCAGGGCGAGGGCGTCGGCCCTGGCGCCCAGGAAGCGGGTACGGCGGACCGTGGCGCGGGCTCCGGGGAGCGTGGTCCGGCCGAACCGGATCTCGCAGTCCGCCACGGTCAACTCGGCCCCGGCCAGCGCCTGTACGGCGTCCTCGGCCCACCCTTCGACGGCGCAGCCGCTCATCCGCAGCCGACCGCCTGCCCGCACGGCCGGCAGCGCCCGGCCGACGATGCGCAGCCCGGTGAGGGTGACGTGCCCGGAGCAGTCGACGGCCGCCGCTCCCGCCGTCCCGGCCGGCACGTCGATCACCACGTCCTGCCCGTCCCGGGCGGCGCGCAGTTCGACGGTGCCGGACGGCTGGAGCGCTTCCGGATAGGTGCCGGGCTCGATCACGACGCATACCGGCCTGGCCCCGGCCTCGGCCCGCAGGGCGGAGGCGATGGTGCGGTGGGCACCCGGCGCGGTGGGGGACACGTGGAGGGTGAGGGTCTCCCCGGTGGCGACAGCGGGTGCCGGTGCGCCGGACGCGGAGCCGGCGCCCTGGTCGGAGCGGACCCGGTCGAGCGCCGCGGCCAACTGCTGCGGGAAGACGTCGAGTCCGTGCCAGTAGTGCCGTTCGGGGGAGTAAAGCGGCGTGATCTCGACGAGCCGCGGATCGGCCGTCCGTACGGGGAAGGCCCGCCCGGGCAGCGGTGCCGGCGCCGCGGCGCGGGGCGCGAGGCGGGCCAGGACCGCGGTGGCCGATCCCGGGGACCCGCTGCGCCGGCTCAGGGCCGGACCGATGGCCACCTCACCCAACTCGCTCCAGTCCAGGAGGCGTTCTGCTCCGTCCACGGTGAGCCGAAGGCCCTCCCCGGCCAGGCGCAGCCCACAGGGCCGGCACAGACGCCGCAGCAGCCACCCCGTACCCGCCACCGCGCAGGCGATGCCCGCGGCCGCCGTCGCGGCCCGCGTCGGGAACCCGACTCCGTGGCCCGCGGACCCGGCGCCCGCCGCGAGCATGCCGGCCAGGACCACCAGCCACCGCACCCGCAGCACGAAGAGCGCACGCCGGCTCAGCAGCCGCCCCGGCATGGTCACCGCACCGGTCCGGTCGAAGGGCAGCGAGGCGGCGCCGCGCCACCGGCTCCCCGCGTACGGAACGAAGAGCTGCTCCAGCCGCGCCGGCGCCTGCTCGGAGGTCCCCACCTCCACGTGCCGCAGGTCGAAGGCGACGGCCTGCCAGTGCCGGTCCCACTTCGGCGAACCGCGCAGCGCGAGCCCCGCCGGACTGCCCGTACGCGGGCGGATCAGAAGCCGCCCCCGGAAGGCCTGGACCGCGGCCGCCACGGCCGAGTCGCCGGCCGCGGATGCCGCCTGGGCACCCGGACCGGCCTTCCGCGAAGGCAGCAGGAACAGCGACTCCACGTCGTCCCAGGCCAGCCGCACCCGGCGCCGCCCGCGCCGCAGTTCCACCCCTTCGGGCCCCACGGTGAGGACGTCCTGCGACAAGGCCTCCACCAGCAGCCGCACGAGCACCACGGCCCACACGACCGCGGCCGCCCCCAGGACGGACCGCTGCTCGGGACCGCCCGCGCTGCCCACCGCCGCGAACCCACAGAGCGCCAGCGCCGCGGCCGCGGGCACGCCCAGGGTGACCACCGCCCACCGGGCCCCGGCCGAGGTGCCCAGACGGGTGGTACCAGGAGGCAACCCGTCCTGGACGTCGGGCCCCACAGACTGCGTCGCCATCACACCCCCGTCGGCATGCGTTCGCATGTCCGTTCACGCTAATGCAGGGGTGTGCGGGCGACGTCGGTGACGAAGGCCTCAGCGACCGGTTTCGGCCAGGCGGTCGTGGTCGGGCAATCAGAGCCCCAGGGCTCTGCGCAGGCCGAGGCGGTCGGTGCCGAGCTTGGTGAAGACCGCCGAGAGGAGCTCGGAGACCGCCTGCGGGTTGCTGTGCATCTTCGCCGCGATCGCCGTGTTGTCGAGGCCGAGCGCGGCCTGCTCGGCCGCTTCGCTCTCGGCCACGGTCAGCGTGTCCTGCTCGAAGGTGTGCAGCCGGCGGGGGCGCAGTCCCGCCGACACCAGCTGCGAGCGGGCGCGGCGCGCGAGGCCGTCGGCGCCGCAGGCCGCGGCGGTCTCCATGCCCCGGTAGAGCTGCTGCGCCGCGCGGTGCGGGTCACCCAGGACGTGCAGGGCCGTGCCGTGGTCGACGAGGGCGTGGGCCAGCTCGCAGGCGGCCGGGGACTGTTCGAGGTGGTCCACCGCCTCCTGCAGCAGAACGGCCGCCTGCGCCGGGTCCGTGACCGCCGCCGAGACGCGCAGGGCGTGGCCGATCACGCTGGACGTGCCGAACGCCCGTGCCCGCGCGACGGCTTCGGTCGCCGTGGCACGCGCCTGCTCGGGCGAGCGGGAGATCTGCGCCAGCGCCAGGTCCAGTTGCCACGGACTCCACGACGGATTGCGCGTGCCGCGCAGGTCCAGGCGCTTGCCCGCCGCCGACAGGTGCCGCAGCGCCTCGTCGGTACGGCCCTGGGCCAGCAGCAGCTTGCCCCACACGGCCTGCGGGTCGGGATAGACGACGGCGTTCGGGAAGCCGTCGCCCAGCTTGTAGGCGTTGGCGACCCGCTGCGCCTCCTCGGTGTTCCCGCGGGCGAGCAGCGTCTCGATGAGCGTTCCGACCGCGTACCACTGTGCCGGGATGCCCTGCCCGACGCGGTCGGCGATCTGCAGGCCGTTGCGGACGAAGTCCTCCGCCTCGGCGAGCCGGCCGCGCCGGTAGCGGACGTAACCGAGCAGGGTGTAGACGAACGACAGGTGCGCCCCGCGCCAGCCCTTCTCCTCGAACTCCACGATGCCGGTGTTGAACAGGTCCTCGGCGCGGCCCGGCTGGTCGCAGTACATCAGCGTGACCGCGATGACCGACGGCACTTCGAACCCGAAGTCCTGGTCGGTCCAGCTCATCCCGCCGTCCAGCGCCTGTTCCGCGTAGTCCAGCGCCGTGGTGGCGGGCTCACCGCGCATGGCGGCGTCCCAGGCGCGCAGGCCCAGGATGTGCCGCTCGGCCAGGCCGCGGCCGGTGATCCGCTTGGCGAACTGGGCGAGGAGCCGGGAGCGGGCGGGCGAGTTCTCCTCGTCGACCCGGACCGAGTTCCACTTGAACTGCTCGGCCTGCATGCGCAGCCGCGTACGGGAGCTGGTGGCCTGCTTGGCCTCCTCCTGCAGGAGCGCGGCGGCCTCCGCCAGCTGACCGGTGTGGGCGAGGGCCTGGGCCAGCCGGTACGTGATCGCCTCCCGCAGGCCCTGTTCCGCCTTCGGCTCCTCCAGCGCGGCCCTGAGCTGGTTGATGGTGGTCGCGGGATCGTGGAGCAGGTTCGCGGAGCCGAGCTCGAACAGGACCTCGGCCCGGTCCTCCACGTCCGGAGGCTCGCGCAGCGCCCGGGCCAGATAGCGGCGTGCGGCGTCGGGCGCTCCGGCGGAGAAGCTGTCGCGCGCCGCCTGGCGCAGCTGCTGTACGACCCAGGGGTCGCCGTCGGGGTGCATCTCGAGCAGGTGTCGGGCGGCGGCCGCGGCTCCCTGCCCGTCGTCGACCAGGGCCTGTGCGGCCATGCCGTGCATCGCGACGCGCACACCGGGCGGAATCGACCGGTACACGGCGGTGGCGACCAGCGGGTGGAAGAACTCCACGACCTCCTTGCGGCGCAGGCCGGTCAGGACGGTCAGGATGCGCGCGGCACGCAGCTTGTTGATGGCGTCGGAGACCTGTGCGTCCCCGAGGGCCGCCACGCTTCCGACGATGCCGGTCGGTACGGCGGTGCCGAGCACCGCGGCGGCCCAGGCGAGCCGGACGACGGAGGGCCCGAGCTGTTCCAGGCGGTCGATCAGACCGCTGCCCTTGACGGCGGAGGCCAGATCGCGCAGCTCGGGGATGCTGTCCTGGTGCGGCTTCAGCTCGCGGTCGCGGCCCTTCATGGCCAGTTCGACGACCTCGAAGGGGTTTCCGCCGGTGATCGCCCAGCACTCGCGGCAGAACACGTCGTCGGCGCTCTGCCCGAGGGCGTCCCGCACTATGCGGGCCACCGCGCTCGTGGTGAGGGGAGCGAGCTCGTGCGGCCGGGTCCCCTGGCGGCCCATCAGGGCACGCAGCGCGCCCGCGCCGGCGGGGATCTCGTCCGGCCGGCAGGCCACCATGATCAGCATGGCGAGTTCCTCGGCCCGCGCCGCGAACGCGGTCAGCCAGGCCAGGGACTCGGCGTCCGCCCAGTGGGCGTCGTCGAGGATCAGGACGACGGGCGCGCTGCGCACCGTCAGGTGGGTGACGACCCAGTCCAGGCCGTCGCGCACACCCTGCGGGTCGGGCGCCGTGGGGCCCTCCGGGGCGGCGGTCAGCCCGAGCGCCGGGGCGACGATGCTGTACCAGGTGCCGAGGACGTCACGCCGTTCGTCCTCGGTCATGGCGGCGAAGGCCGGCTGGATGAGCTGCCGCATCACGTGGAACGGCACCTGTTTCTCCTGCTCGCCGCCGCGGGCGAACAGTACGGTGCACGAGCGCTCGGCCGCGTGCCGACGGGCCTCGACCAGCAGGGTGGTCTTGCCGATGCCGCCCGATCCCGCGAAGGTCAGGACACCTCCGCGGCGTGCGGCCGGACCGTTCTCCGAGGTGCCGCACAGTTCGTCCACCGCGCGGTGGATCGCGCGAATCTCGGATTCCCGTTCGAGCAGCGGCTGGGTCGCCCACCCTCGCGGTTCCGTGACATGTGACATTCTTGCCCCTCCAGCACGTGCGGCCGAGTGTACGACCCCGGGGACGAGAAGTTGCTGCTTAAGCACATTATTGCGGGATCACGTCACTCGTAAGAGGACAACGCTGTATCCTCTGCTGACTTTACGCGGGTCGTGACGGCGTGTGATCCCTGAACTCGTCTTGAAGTGAACGCAATCGATCAGATTCCGTCAATGGCGTGAAACGGGAATCATCGGAAGCGCGCTGGGCTGGGGCATTCCCGCCGGGAGTTCCCGCACCTCCACCCCCGGAGCCGGTACCAGCCGCCACCGCGACGCCACCGTCGCGAGAGCGGTCAGGATCTCCGCCACGGCGAAGGTGTCCCCGATGCACTTGTGCTGACCTGCGCTGAACGGGATGTACCGGTGGGCCCGCGGCTGCTCGTCCGGCTTCTCCTCCCACCGGTCCGGATCGAACACCGTGGGATCGCGGAACAGTGCGGGATCGCGGTGCAGCGCGTACGGGCTGTACGCCAGTTCGGCGCCGGCCGGGATCGACACCCCGCCCAGGGTGAGGGGGACCAGCGCCCGCCGGGTGAACAGCAGCGGTGAGTGGAGGCGCAGCGCCTCCTGGAACACGTGGTTGGCGTAGGGCAGTCGCGCGATGTCCTCCGGGCGGACCCGGCGCGTGCCCACCACCGCGTCGACCTCTTCGTGGAGCCGCTTCTCCACCTCGGGGTGGCGGCCGACCTCGTGGAAGACCCAGGACAGGGTGGTCGCCGAGGTCTCGGTGCCGGAGAACAGGATGGCGATGACCTCGTCCCGTACCTGCTCGGGGCGCATCGTCGTGCCCGTCTCCGGGTCGACGCTCGACAGCAGCAGGGACAGGAGGTCGTGGCGGTCCTCCTCCCCGGCCTCCTCGGCGCCGTACTGCGCGATCACCTGGTCGATGATCCCCCGCAGGCGGGCGGCCGCCGCGTCGAAGCGCCGGTTCAGCGGGATGGGCAGCCTGTCCAGCGACTTGGGCATGACCGCCCGCAGCAGCATGCCCTCCAGGACGATCGGCAGCGAGCGGTGCACCTCGGCGATGGCGGGCCGGCTCAGGTCCCCCGAGAAGATCATCTCGGCCACCGAGGACAGCGCGTACCGCCGCGCCTCGGTGACCATCGAGATCTCCCGGCCCGCCGTCCACGACGCCGTCATCTCCTCCGCCGCCCGGCTCATCACCTCGGCGTACTCGGCGATGTGGCTCCGGTGGAACGCCGGCTGGATCATCCGGCGCTGCTTGCGGTGGAACTCGCCGTCCGTCGTCACGATGCCGTTGCCGAACATCGGCCGCAGCCGGTCGAAGATCCGCCCGCGCCCGAACTTCTGCGCCTGCTGGACCAGTACGGCGTGGACGTGGTCCGGGCTCGTCAGCACGTGGACGGGCCAGGTGCCGATGTCGAGGCGCACGATGTCGCCGTGCTCGCGCAGCGATTCGAGGAAGGCGATCGGCTCCCGCCACAGGGGGATGGCGTGCCCCAGGAGCGGTAACCGCCCCGGAGCCGCCGGGGCGTGGACCGCAGGGCCGAGTTGTTCCGTACGGGCCATGGGTCGACTCCCTGTCATGCCGTCATGCCACCGAAACGAGGTCCGGGCGGGTGTAGGCGGACTCCAGCCCGGCCGCGAACCGTTCGTCGCTGTACCGTGTGCACTCGTAACGCTGCCACAGATCGGCGCCGATCATCCAGTCTTCGTAACTGCGCACGCACCGGGCGATCGACGCACGCACCGACGGGTCCATCTCGCCCTGGGAATCGATGACTTGAAACAGACGTCGCTCCGCCGCCACGTAGTCCTCTATGCGGACCTGGATGCGCTCCTCGACCGATCGGACGGCCTCCGGAAGCGAACATCCCTCCCAGGAGGAGATCAGGGACACGAGGTTGTTGTTGTCCCCGCAGGCGTGCTCCTTCGGCAGGGAGAACACGTCGTTGCCCCACGAGATGATGTCCACCGCGCTCTCCGCGACCGCCTGGAAAGCGGGGAGGTCGTGGATGCTCTGGGGCAGGTCGATTCCCAGTCCGGCCTCCACCATGTCCATCATCGGCAGCAGTTGGGAACTGTGCCGGCGCATCAGCACGTACTCCTGGACCGAAGGGCGCCTGGCCGCCCCGCGATTGCCCGCCTCCTGGTCCAACGAGCGCAACATCTGGGGGACATGTGTTCGGTATCGGGTCGCCGTCCCCGGGGACATGCCGTCCAGGATCCGGTCGCACAGCTCGATGAATCCGTTCACCAGCGGATTGCGGCGGGATGCGGACCGTGAGGTCCTGCCCGTGTCCAGATATGTGGTGATGGCATCGGTGACGGGCCGCCAGGCGGCAAGTTCACCCGTCCTGATGAGGTGGTCGTGCTGATCGTCCAGGACGAACGACCAGGCCATCCACTCGGCGAGCAGCACGATGGTCTCGTACGGCACCTCGCCGCTCACCCGGCCCGCGAGGTGTCCGCAGCCGATCGCGGTGAACTGCTCGGCGGCATCGGTGACGAGCTCGTGGCCCAACGCCCACGTCGTCGCCTCGGTGTTCGCACGTGCGGCCAGCGGATGCTTGGAGTTCCCGAACGGAAGGTGGAAATCGGGAACAGGGAATGGGTCGAGCCGGGCCATTGATCCCCCCACGGAAGAGTCGGATTCGCCAATACCCGCTCAATGTACGATCGTCATGGCACGTGCGATTTCGGAGCGCCCCGCTGCTGCGGCGTCGTTACGGCTGCACACTCCGCAACTGCCGGAAAGAACCGGTCAGGAACCGACCAGAACCCGTCCGCGCACGACTACATCAGGCCACCCGTGAAGTAATTAACCCTCAGGGCGCGGCGCACTGTCAATGTAGAAAGTGCGGAGATACTGCATTCTCCCTGCTATTGGGCAGGGAATATCCTTCCAGGATATGCGGGCGGCATAGTCACGGATATTCGGAGGGGAAGATTCCGGATCGATCCGCCACCATGGGCGTCTTTCGGCCACTCGCGGGATCGTTGGAACGCCTGCCCACGAACTCGGTTGACGGTGGCTCCTGTTGGGCATGGGGCGGCAGTGCCGGCCGCCGGTGGCCGAAGAGCGCCGTGGAGGTGCGCGGCACTCCCTACACTTCGGGAGGACGCGGCCGTCCGGGAAGGGCGGGGAACATGATCGAGCACCATGCGGCGGACTCGGGCGACGACCAGGAGGCCGATGTCCTCGGGCCCTACCTCGAAGTCCTGCGGGCACGCCTGACCGGCGAGCGGTTCGAGGTGCTCATCCGGGCCGTCCAGACCACCTGCGCACTGCTCGCCGACGGCCGGGAAGCCGTCCTCGAAGTGCCGGGGGACCCGGATCTCGTCCCCGACCTGCAATGCGAGTACCTGTCCCTGATGGCCGTGATGATCACGGGACACCTCGACCACCGCCTCGTCGAACTGGCCGCCCCCGACGGCGGCAAGGGCTGGGCGGTGGTGGACAACACCAGCCCCCGCCAGGAGTCCGCGCTCGCGGCGTCCCCGTCTCCGTCCTCGTCCCCGTCCCCCTCGGCGTGCGACGCCGCCGAGCGGGCGTGGATCGCCAAGGAGCTCGACGGCATCGCCCGCGCCACGCGGGCCCCGGGCAGCGGAGGCTGACGCCGACCGGGCCGAGGCCAGACGGAAGCCCCCCGGCCGGTCGGCCGGGGGGCTTCGCGCTGTGCGGCGGCTATGACGGGGCCGGGCCGCCCCTGCGCCGGGTCACGGGGTCGTCTTGCCCACCTCCAGGTCGGCGGTGGGGTTCTTGACGGTGCCGCCGGGCGGGCCGGCCGCCCGGCTGGTGTTGTTGTCCGTGTTCGGGTCGGCCGTCAGTGCGCTCACGGTCGCGGTGTTGCGGATGTCGGATCCGTTGCCCGTGTAGTTCGGGTCCAGCTTCACCCTGAACACCCAGGTCACGTCCGCCCCGGGGGCGAGGGTGGGCAGGGGGCCGCAGGTCACCGTACGGCCGGAGGAGCAGGAGGCGTCGCCGCTCACGTAGCCCAGCGCCGTCGGCAGCGTGTCGCTGACACTGATCCGCTCGGCCGTCGAGGGGCCGTTGTTGGTGACGGTCAGGGCGTATTCGAAGGTCTCGCCCGGTGCCACCGGCGCGGTCTGGACGGGCTTCTTGGTGATGGCGAGGTCGGCGGACGGCGCGGCCACGTTGCCGCCGGGCACGGAAGCCGTGCTCGAGTCGTTCTCGCTCGCGGGGTCGATGTTGTCCGCGGTCACCCTGGCGGTGTTCTTCAGGTCGCTGCCGTCGCCGCTGTACGAGGGGTCCACCCGCACCGTCAGGACGTACTCGGTGAAGTCGCCGACCTTCAGGGCGCTGGTGCGCTTGCAGGAGACCATGTGCCCCGAGACGGTGCAGCCCGTGGGCGAGGAGGTGACGTACGACAGCCCCTCGGGGAGGTTGTCGGTGAGCTTCACGTTGTACGCGTCGGCCGAGGGGCCGTTGTTGGTGACCCTGATGCGGTAGTCGAAGGTCTCACCGGGTTTGGGCGGCTTGCCGCCCACCGCCTCCTTGGTCACGGCCAGGTCGGCCGTCGGCTTGTTGACCTTGCTGCCGGGCAGGCCCGCCGGGCTGCTGGTGTTGTTCTCCGGCTTGGGGTCCTTCGTCTTCGACGCCGCGGTGGCCGTGTTGAGGATGTCGGATCCGTTGCCCGTGTAGTTGCTGTCCAGCCGGACGGTGAACCGCCAGCTCTTCGGGGAGCCCTGGTCGAGGACGGCCAGCGGACCGCAGGTGACGGTGGCGCCTTCGGCCGAGCACCCGTCGGCCGAGCCCGCGAAGGCGAGCGGCGCGGGCAGCACGTCGGTCACCGTGGTGTCCACGGCCCGGGACGGACCGTCGTTGGTGGCCGTCAGCACGTAGTCGAAGGTCTGTCCGGGGGCGATCGGGGTGGTGCTCGCGGGGCGCTTGGCCATCCACACGTCGGCCTGCGGGACGGTGACTCCGCCGGGAGGCAGCACGGGCCGCGAGGTGTTGTCCGCGGGCTCGGGGTCCTTCGAGGCGGAGACCGAGGTGGCCGTGTTGCGCAGGTCGCTGCCGTCGCCGGAGTACGCGGGGTCGAGCTTCACCTTGAAGGTCCACACCACGAAGTCGCCGGGGGTCAGCCGGGCGCGCGGTCCGCAGCTGACGGTCCGCCCGGTGGTCACCTGGCAGGGGTCGGCGGAGCCGACGTAGCTCAGCCCGTCGGGCAGGGTGTCCGTGATCGTGACGTTGCGGGCGTCGGACGGTCCCTTGTTGGTGGTGCGGACCTCGTACTCGAACTCCTGGCCGGGGACGGTGGGTCCCGCTCCCAGCGGGGTCTTCACGGTGGACAGGTCCGAGACGGGGGTGAACGGCCCGGGCGGCAGCACGGGATCGGGTGTGTTGTTGTCGGGGACGGGGTCGTTGGCGTCGGAGGACCCGGTGGCGCTGTTGCCGAGGTCGCTGCCGTCGCCCTCGTACGCCGCGCTGAGCCGGGCGTGGAACGTCCAGCTCTTGCTCTGGCCGACGTTCAGTTGGGGTTCCGGACCGCAGGTGACCGTCCGGTCGGCCTCCGTGCAGCCGTCGGACGAGTCGACGAACGTGATCCCCTCCGGCAGCCGGTCCGTGGCCTTGACGTTCCGGGCGACCGAGGGCCCGCGGTTCGTCGCGGTCAGGGTGTAGGTGATCAGGTCACCCGGCGCCCTGACGTGGCGCACGGTCACCTCGACGGGCTCCGGAGGCCGGGCCGCGGCCGCGGCTGACGCCGGGCCGCCGAGGAGCGGAGCCGCGCAGAGCAGCGCGGCCGGCAGCCAGGCCGCCGGCCGGCGGCCAGGTCTCGTTGTCATCCTGCATCGTTTCCTTCGCAGCGGGGACGGCCGTACAGCGACCTGTACGGAAGGTCGTCGGTCGGTGGGGGAGCGGCTGTGGGTCAGCCGGCGGAGGCCTCTTTGGCGAGTTCCACGTCGGCTCGCGCGGGGCGGACGATGCCGCCCGGAGCGCCGGCGGTACTGCTGTTGTTGCGCGTGTCCGGGTCGTACGTGAGCGCGGTCGCGGTCGCCGTGTTCCGGACGGTGCTGCCGTCTCCGGTGTGAGCCGGGTCCAGCCGTACGGTGAACTGCCAGCTCAGGCTGGATCCCGGAGCCAGCTCGGCCACCGGCCCGCAGTCCACCGTCCGGCCGGCGCCGGTGGCGGCGCAGCCGTCGGCGGAGGCGACGAAGGCGAGCGCCGGGATCAGCGGGTCGGTGACCCGGACCTCGCGGGCGAGCGAGGGACCCCGGTTCGTGACCGTCACCGTGTACCCGTACGTCTCCCCGGGCGCGACGGGCTTCGTGGTGGAAGGCGTCTTGACCGTGACGAGGTCGGCCTGCGGCGGCGCCAGCCCGCCCGGGGGCCCGGCGCCCGCGCTGGTGTTGTTCGCAGGCTGCGGATCGGGCAGGGCGTGGCGCACGGTGGCCGTGTTCAGCAGGTCGCTCCCGTCACCCTGGTAGGCGGGGTCGAGCCGCACCCGGATCGCCCAGGCCGTCTCCGCGCCCGCGGCGAGGGCGGCCCGCGCCGGACAGGTGACGGTCTGTCCGCTCGCCGTGCAGTCGGCGGGGGAGGAGACGAACCGCAGGGCCTCGGGCAGTACGTCGACGGCGTCGACCGAGGTGGTGTCGGAG
This sequence comes from Streptomyces sp. NPDC001903, assembly GCF_042891345.1. Classification (NCBI taxonomy): domain Bacteria; kingdom Bacillati; phylum Actinomycetota; class Actinomycetes; order Kitasatosporales; family Streptomycetaceae; genus Streptomyces; species Streptomyces sp. NPDC001903. The sequence continues at coordinate 182,054 of NZ_JBIASZ010000009.1, read as the reverse complement.
GGCCCCCGGTTGGTGGCGGTGATCTGGTAGTAGAACTCCCGGCCGGCGAAGACGGGCCCAGTGCCGAGGGCCTCCTTGGCGGCGGCCACGTCGGCCCGGGCGGTCACCGTGGTCGCGGTCGAGGTCGCGGTGTTGTCGGCCGGGTTCGTGTCGGTGCGGTCGGCGGGGGCGGACACCGTCGCGGTGTTGCGCAGGGTCGTGGGCTGGGCCGGGGCCGTGCCGCTGAGGGTGTAGGTGACGGACCCGCCGCGTTTGAGATCGGCCGTCGTGTCCAGGCTGCCGCCGCTGCCGGAGGCCTGGCCGCAGGTGCCGCCCGTACCGGCCGTGCACTTCCAGGTCACCCCGGTCAGGCCGGGGACCGGGTCGCGGACCACCGCGCCCGTGACGTCGTTGGCGCTGCCGTTGGAGACGGTGACGGTGTACGTGACCGGTCCGCCGCCGGCCGGCACGGTGGCGGTGTTGACCGTCTTGCCGACGGTGAGGTCGACCGGCACGTTGATCTTCAGATCGCCGATCTCGTGGATGTTGGTCGCACCGCCCGTTCCGGCGGCGAACCCGACCTTGAGCGTGCCGGGCAGTTTCGGCTGATCGGTGATGGTGGTGACGTCGTAGTCGCCGATCAGCTTGGTCAAGGTGGTGCCGGGGCCGCTGTCCGACCAGACCGACAGCAGCATCTTGGTCCCGCTGGGCAGGAGGGAGACCCGTACGGTGCGGAACTTCGCCCGGGTGCCGGTCTCCACGGTGGAGCCCGGCCCGTCGACCGCGGTGGCGTAGCGGTACCCCGTGGAACCGTTCCCGCCGCCGCGCAGCACGATCTTGTTCGGCGCCGCCCCGGGCCCGCCGTTGCCGACGCCGGAGGAGGAGAAGTTGCCGAACTCGTCCAGCCCGATGCCGAGGTAGGCGCCGGGCACGCCCGACTTGGCCGTGCAGAGGGTGCCCGCGACCATCGAGCACGCGTACCCGAGCGCGCCGCCGGTGCCGCCGACCCCGTTCGCCGCGGAGCCGTCGGTGAGGTAGAAGGACATGCCGTCGCCGCGTTTGCCCTCGAAGGCGGTCCCTCCGTAAGTGGCGTACGTGAACTCGGCGACGATGCCGAGACCGGAGGAGAACGAGTCGTTCATCTTCCAGGTCCCCGCCTGGCCGCCGGTGGCCGAGGTCAGCCGCATCCAGCCGTCGCCGGTGGAGGCGGCGCTGCCGATCGTGGTGCCGAGGGTGGTGGTGCTGTCGAAGGTCTCGGTGACGGGGAAGGCGAGTGCGCGGGGCGTGAGGCGGCCGCCGCTGGGTTGGCCGGTGGCGGCGGTATCGGCCGCCGCCGGCGGGAGCGGCAGCATCAGTGCGGCCGAACACAGCAGCGCGACGGCGGCCCGCCGCCACCAGGCGGTGCGGGGCGTTCTCATGCGGATGCGTTCTCCGTGTCCTCGTCCGCCCCGCCGCCTTCCCGGGACCGGCGGCGGGCGGCGGCCGCGCGCAGGGCGGCTCCGCCGGCGACCAGGCCGCCGGGGGCCTGCAGCAGCCAGGCCGGGAACGCGCTGCCGGAGTCGGCGAGGTGCCCGCCATGGCCCTGGCCATGGCCGTTGCCGTCGTCGCGGCCGTGCCCGTGCCCGTGCTCCTGTTCACGGCCGGCGCCGTGTCCGTGACCGCTTTCGCGGCCCTCTTCCCTGCCGTGGCCGTGGCCGTGGCCGTGGCCGTCCGGGCGGTGGTCGGGCCCGCGGCCGTGGTCCTCCTCGCCGGTCTCCACGCACAGGGGTCCGCCGCCCGGTCCGGTCGTACGGGGCCTGTTGGCGTTGTCGGAGAGGTCGGGGTCGAAGGTGGCGGAGGTGACGCGGGCGATGTTGTCGACGGGGACGCAGGTGTGCCCGCTGCCGCCGCCCCGGTCCGCTCCGTCCCTGCCCGCTCCCTTGTCCTTCACTTTGACGGTGATCCGGAACTCCGCCTTCGCACCGGCCTCCAGGCGCTCCTGCGGCGGGCACGCCACCAGCCGGTCCTCGCCCTTGGGCACCGCGCAGTCGTCGGGTGAGGAGAGCAGGCTGAGCGAGGGCGGCAGCAGGTCGCCGACCTGCACCGTCCGTGCCGTGGCCGGCCCGTGGTTGTGCACGGTGATCAGGTACGTGAACTTCTCGCCCGGCCGGACGCCCTTGCGTCCGGCCGCGAGCAGCGCGGTCTTCTCCAGGGACAGGTCGGCGATCCGCGCGCTGGGCGGGATCTCCAGGCCCGTCAGGGAGGTCTTGTTGTTCGCCTGGTCCGGGTCGGGGGTCTCGGCACCGACGACCGCCTCGTTGACGATGTCCGATCCGTCGCCGCGGTACCCGGCCGCGAGCCGGACGGTGATCACCCAGGTGTGCGAGCGGTTCACCGGCAGGACGGCCAGCGTCCCGCAGGTCACGGTCCGGCCCGCGGCGGTGCAGCCGTCACGGGAGGACACGAATTCCAGGGAGGGCGGCAGCCGGTCGGTGACGGTCACCTGCCGGGCGTCGGACGGACCGTGGTTGGTGACCGTCACGGCGTAGTCGAAGGTTTCCCGTACGGCCGCGCCCGCGCCCGCGGCCTCGCCCTTGCCGCGGGCGGCGGGACCGGCCGGGCGCAGCGCCCCCGAGACGGAGAGGTCGGCGCCTTCGTCCGGGGAGACCGGCTCCGCGGCGGCGACCGAAGGGCCCGCCGGCGGCGGGGACTCCCGGCCGGTGCCCTCGGCGGCCTCCTCCGGCGCGGCCGGCAGCACGGACGCAGCAGCGGGTGCGGAGGCGGACGCCTGAGCGGAGGCCGGAGCGGATTCCGAGGCCGGTGCCGCGGCGGGTGCCGAGGCCGAGGCCGGTGCGGGCTCCGGCGGCCGCGCCTCGTCGGGGCCGCCGAGTGCCATCGCCGCAGCGGGTGCCAGAGCCACGAGTCCGCCCGCGACACCGAAGCAGAACACCGTCAGCGTGCACGGACGCATCAGTCTCCCTTTGCTACGAAGACTCGCGGGCAGAGCGACCGCGGATCACTGTGACCATCTCTTCATACTTATGACCCGAAGAGTGGCCATCGGTGATCATTTGCGGCTGACGGGTGATCAAATTCCACCTGTTGGCTCTCCCTGCCGGCGCACCGCCGCTTCTCCTACCGACCGAAGGAGAGAAGGGCGTGGGTCACCTCCGACGGCTTGGGGCTGGACACCCGGCCGTTGAGCAGGAAGAGCCGTCCGCCGGCCCAGGCCATGCGCACCAGATTGGGGAAGAAGACGGCTTCGGCGCCCTTGGTGCCTTCCGGGCTCTGCAGGATCGGCTGCGGTTCGCCGCCGGTCGCCGCCGGCAGCGCCGCGACCGCGCCCGCCGCTCCGGCGCCGGAGTGGAGGTAGACGAGGAGCTTGCCGTCCTCGACGGCCAGCGGCGACATGACACGGCCCTGGGGTGCGGCCGCGTGCCACTTCTCGGCGCCGCTGTTCAGATCGACCGCGACGACCTCGTCCGTCGTGTCGATCCCGAGTTCGCCGCCCGGCTTTCCCGCGGCGATGTAGAGCGTGTCGGCGTCGACGACGGTGCCGACGCAGCCGTGCACATCGCCGCTTCCGTCACCCCAGCCGTTGCACCGGCCGGGGACCCCGAACTTGGACTCGGTCTGCGAGCGGATCTTGCCCTCGGCCGTGAAGGCCGTGATGTTCCAGACCTTCCGGTCGGAGTGGTACGCGGCCACGACCAAGGGGTCCACCGAGTAGATCCGGCCGAGGTTCCAGCCCTTCTCGTACTGGTGGTTCCACTTGGGTGCGCCCGTCGCCGGATCGGCCTCCTCGATCATCGTCCGGGTCTTGCCCGCGGTGTCGTTCGGGTCGGGGCAGCTCCGTACGTTGATCAATTTGGTCCCACCGCCGCCCACGGCCGCCGGATAGCACGCGCCCGTCTTCGACGTGCCGAAGAGCTTTCGGCCGTCGGTGACGGAGAAGCCGCTGACGACGGCCGATCGGGCCACCGCGACGGTGTCCCCGGCGATCGCCAGCCTGAACTCGACCGCGATGTCATAGGAGTTCTCCTTCGGCACCTCGATCTTCCAGCCCGCCCTGCCCGTGGTGAGGTCGATCTGCTGGAGACGGGTACAGCGGGCCCCCTCGCCGTCGCCCGACTTGAGGCCGACGACCAGCATCCCGTTGGCGGACGGGGCCGGTGCGACTCCGCACAGCGGACCCTCCAGCGCGACCTTCCACATCTCCCGGCCATCGGTCACCCCGTGGGCGGTGACCTCCTTGAACACGGCCTTGACGACCACGTCGCCCACCCGCCACGGGCCGTACTGGGAGGCCCCCGAACCGGGCAGTTCGGTCCTGTTCTCGCTCAGCCAGACCGGGGCCTCGCCCGGCTTGATCCCCGCGTTGAGGTCGGTGACCTCCGGGCCGCCGCCCGAGCCCTTGCCGTCGCCCTTGTCGACCGAGGGGGATCCGGAGGGCATGGCCGATTCCGTACCCCCGGCCCCGGCCGACGGCTTGTCACGGCCGGTCCCCGCCAAGGCGTACACACCGCCGCCGATCACCAGCAGACCCGCGACCAGCGCCGCGATCAGCACGGCGGGGCGGCCCCTGAACGGGCTCCGGCCCGCCCCGGTCGGCGCCGGCGGCAACGGGCCTCCGAATCCGGGCTGTTGCTGCCCGGGGCCGCCGTACGCGCCGGACGGCGGAGGCGGCGGGGGGAGGGGCGGCAGGGGCGGGGGCACGGGCTGGGCGTACGGATTGCCGGGCACGGGTCCCGAACCGGGCGCCGCCGCCTGATAGTCGGAGCCGTAGCCGGGCTGTACGGCGGGCGGCGGGGTGGGCCCTGCCGGCCGCCCTCCGGGCCACCGCTGATCAGGGTCGGGCTGTTCGTCGAGGTCGTGACCGGTCATGGAGCAAGTGTTGCCGGTGGGACAATCCGGCTGGAACACGTTTCCGGACGAAAGCCTGTCCGCCGACGGCCAACGCCCACAGCCGTCTGCCGCCTGCCGTCAGCCGTCTGCCGCCTGCCGTCAGCCGTCAGCCGTCCAGCCGTTCGTGCAGGAACGCGGTGACCTCCGCGCGGGCCCGCAACGCCGGGTGGTCCTCGGGGGTTTCGCGGACTTCCAGGGTCAGCACCGCATGGGCCTGCCGGCCGAAGCCGTCGGCGTTGCCCGGGGCCGAGTCGAGCCGGATGACCTTGAAGGCCTCCCCGAGCCGGGAGCTCAGGGTGTCGAACCGCTGCTGCGGGGCCATCCAGTCCTCGCTGAAGCGGAGCCCCATCACGCAGAGGCCGTTGTTCCGGGTGCGCTCGACGACGCGCTCCAGCTCGTCCTCGGAGACGCCCGCGTCCGCGCGCCGGGCGGCGGTCAGCGCGATCGGGGCCGAAGGCTGGCTCATCACGGGGGCCAGCACGACATCGTCCACGGCGGCGGCCAGGGCGAAACCACCGGTGAAACAGAGGCCGATGACACCGACCCCCGCGGCGGGCGTACGGGCCGCGAGGTCGCGGGCGAGCGCCCTGAGGTAGTCGGCGACGGGCCGCCGCGCGTTCGTGGCGAAGGCCCGGAATTCCGCGGAGACGCAGACGCGGGCCAGGACGGCCGCCGTCCGGGCGACGGACAGGGGCGCGCCCGGCGTGCCGAACAGCGAGGGCAGCACGACGGTGAACCCCTCGTCCACCAGGTGTTCGGCGAGGCCGAGCACCTCGGGCGTGATGCCGGGCAGCTCCGGCAGCAGCACCACGCCGGGCCCTTCGCCCTTCTCGAAGCAGTCGTACGTAAGCCCCTCGGCGGAGAAGGGGGCCCGGCGCCAGCCGGCAAGGGTGGAACTCGGTGCGGTGCCTGTCATTGCCCCTGCTCTCGGTCGGGTCCCGGGTCGGCAGCCGACTGTACGCCGCGTCCATGCCAAGTCGGCGACCGGATCGGCGCGCGTCAACAGCGCAGGGGCCCGGTCATCCTCCCGGAGCCTTCCCACCCCGGTGGGTGAACCGGGCGGCCACCGGATCCGCCCGGCCCCGTGAGCACTGGTCCGGGAGGGGGCCGGCCCCGGTTGCGGGCGGGGGCGGGGCCGGCGGGCGCGGCTCCGGCCGCGCGGAAAGGATCACGTTCGATGCCACGATTCCCCCGCACACAGCGGGCTGGCAAGGCTGCGAAGCCGTTCACAGGGATGAGAGGTACGGAAGTGGCGCCTCAGGTGGTCGACGAAACGGCTCAGCGTCTTCCCGGCCGGAGGGAACCGGACGCCGCCACCCCGGGCGCGGTCCCGGCCGCTCCCGCATCCGCACGCGTCCCGGCCCCCACCGCACCCGAACCGGCCCCGGAGCGGATCGACGCCGAACTCCTCGTCGCGGCCTCGATCCTGCTCGCCGACGCGGCCCTCACGGCCAAGCAGTCCGGCGCGGAGCTGACCGGGGCGATGTTCAGCTGGCGGTTCGGGCTGGAGGCGCTGAAACGCCCCGGCTGGGCGCTCGGCACGGCGCTCTCCTGCGCCCGGGCGCTGACCGGACCCGCCGGGCTCGGCTTCGCGGCGAACGGCGGGTTCGCCGGTGAACTCCTGCGGATGGCCGGGAGCATGACCTACCGTCGGCCCGCCAAGGTGGCCATGGCGGTGGACGCCTTCGCGCTGCGGATCAAGGCGGCCGCGGTGGACCACCCCAGCCTCGACGCCCCGGCCGCCCGCCGTCTGACCGACGCGATGGTGGCAGGCAACCGGCTGGAGGCGGCGCGGGCGATGTACGCGCTGATCGAGTTGCTCGGCGTGACCCGCGCGCTGACCACGGTGAGTCCCGTGATCATGGAGTTGCTGGCCCTGCTCGGCATGCTCGACGAGAACCCGGTCAACGACGACTTCTCCTGGGTGACGCTCGCCGGGGGCGTGCCGACCACCGACCCGTTCCTCGGACTGCCCAGCTCGGTCCTCAAGTTCCTCAACCCCGGGCCCGGCCGCGCCGAGCGCACCGAGCCCGACCCGATCCTCGCCAAGGTGCTCGCCGGCTCCCGCAACGACATCGTGAGCTACGTCAACGACATCGGGGCCCTCGGCAACCACGGCCTGGTGCTGCTGCGCCGCGTCGCGTGCGCCGACGGCGCCGTACGGTACGTGCTCCTGCTGCCCGGCACCAGCTTCGGCCTGCTCAGCAACAGCACCCCGCAGGACCTCGTCGGTGCGCTCGACGGACTGCTGCGCACCGACACGACGTACACGCGCGCCGCGAAGAAGCTGCTGCGCCGGGCCGGGGTGCCCACCGGTTCGGAGCTCATGATCGTCGGGCACAGCCTGGGCGGGATGACCGCGATGAACCTCGCGTCCGACGTGGAGGTCTGCGCCACCCACCGGGTCACCCACGTGATCGCGATCGGCTCCCCGATCGACGGCAAGAGGCCCGCCGACCACAGGACGCAGGTGATCAGCCTCGTCAACAAGCACGACGTGATCCCGGGACTGGACGGGCGCGGACCGGCCTCGCCCCACGACCTCCCCGAGAGCTGGGTCGAACTGGCCTGGCTGGACGAGTCGTACGACTACCCGCTGTCGCACGCCCCGCAGGCGTACTCCGACGCGCTGCGCGGGGACTTCGCGCACCACCGCGACCGGGTCAACAAGCTGATCGGCGAGTACGACGGCGAAGTCGTCGGCAACCAGCCCTACATGCTGCGCGACAAGTGACCTCACGTGACCTCACCTGACCCAAGGGACCACAAGGGAGACCGACCGATGACCACTGCCGACAGCCCGGCCACCGCGGCGCGACCTCCCGCCGCGGCCTGGCCCCTGGAGAACGCCGTGTTCAGCGCGGCGATGGTCGCCCAGCGCCTGCCCTGGGTGGACGCCCCGGCCCGCGCCCTCGGGCTGGACATGCTGACCCGGGACGGGGTGACCCGCGGGCTGCTGGCGTTCCTGCGGCGCACCCGCTCCGGCCGCCCCGTACAACTGCGCACCCCCTTCGGGCCGTTCCTCCTGCCGCTGGCCGCCGCCGACGCCGCCGGGCTGCTCGCGGCGGCGGACGAGGCGGGGGCCCTCGCGCCCGCCTTCGGCCTCACGGCCGGCGGGCAGCGGTACGGCCTGTCGCCCCACGTGCCGCTGCCCCGTGACGCGGCCGTGCCGGCCGAGGAGCTCGGCGCCCTGCTGGCCGAGGACGTGGACCGGGTGATCGCGGCCCGCCGCGGTGACGGCACCCTGGAGTGGCGGGACTGGCAGTGCGGCATGATGCGGCTGAGCCGGCGCGTGGTGGCGGGCGCCGAGGCCGTGGAGGACACGCTGCTCAGCGAGGTGCTCGCGGGAGCCACGGCGGCCGCCGGCAACAGGGCGCACGAAGGCCGGGCCGAGGCCCTGCGGCGGCGGCTCGCACCGTACCTGGCCGAACCGGACCCCGCCTCCCTGACGGGGCGGCTCCCGGCCCGGGGCGGCGGCCGGGAGGGAAGTGGTGCGGACGCCGCGGGCGCCGCCGTCGCGCACGCGCTCGCGCTGGTGTCCCGGGCGGCGGCCGAGACGGTGCTCCAGGCGCTGGCCCTGCTCGCCGTCGGCGCCGCCGCGACCCCGGAAGCGGCCGTGGCCGAGGCGCTGCGCCGCTGGCCTCCGGTGGCCGCGGCCGTGTACCCCGTACGCGCGGACTTCGTCTGGCAGGACCTGGCGGTCGAGGCCGGGACCGAGATCCTGCGGGTGCCCGGCTGGCTGCGCGGGCTCGACGGCGAAGGAAGCCCGGACCCGGCTCCGGCTCCGGCTTCGGCCGGCACCTCGGCCGCGGCGGGGAGTTCGGGGATGCCTCCGCTGTGCGGGGCCCCGACCGGGTGCGCCGCGACGCGGTTCGCCGCTCTGGTCGCCGAGCACGTCGTGCGCGCCGTCACCGAGGCGGTCCGCCCGCTGCTCATCGCGCCGTCGTTCACGGCGGACCGGCTCCCGGAGACCCTCGATCCGCGCACGCTGGTGGTGGCGCTGGAAGACCTCGCGGCCCGGCCCGACGACGGGCGCGTGACCGCCACCCTGCCGACGGCGGTGCCCGTCTCGGCGTTCGGCTACGCCCCGGCGGCGTACGGCGCCCTGGCGCACGCCAGCGCCGACCGGCTGGAGCGGCACGCGCAGAGCCTCGCCGCCTGCGCGGGGAACAGCGGCTGGAACGCCGACGAGGAGGGCGAGCGGTTCCGCATGGCCCTGCTGGACCACGCCGAGCGGTGCGCCACGGCCGCGGACGGCGTACGGCGGGCGGCGAAGCGGCTCACGGACTGAGACGGCCGGACGCGTGGGCACCTCGGCATCCTCGCCGGCGTACCCGTCGGCGGGTCGGGGCTGCGGGTGGCGCTCACCGCTCACGGGGCCGGCCCGGCCCGGGGCCGGCCACCCCGGTCCGGCCCGCGGTGCGGGAGGTGGCCGGGGGCGGGTGGGCCGTCCCCGGCCACCTCACTCCGGGCGGCCTACCGGAACGGCGTGTCCCGCCTGCGCCGCTCCCGGTCCACCAGGGCCTGTACGGCGGCGTGCGACTGGGCGCACAGCAGCCGGGCCGCGGCGGCCCGGGCGGCGTAGGACTCGGGCCGAGGGGGCGCGGGGATCGGCTCGCCGATGGTGACGAGCCACTTCGCGGGGAGCGGGAAGACCGTGGTGACGGGGAAATAGGGGAGGCCGAAGAGACGGGCCAGGGCGGGGATTTCCCCGATGCGCGGGCACGCCTCCTCGGCGCCGATGACGGACACCGGGACCACGGGTGCACCCGCCCGGACGGCCGCGAGCGCGAATCCGGGGCTGAAAGGCTGGAGCTGATAGCGCTTGCGGAAGGGTTTTTCGAGCCCGGAGAATCCCTCGGGAAACACCCCGACGAGTTCCCCTGCGGTCAGATGTTCCATTCCCAGGGCCGGATCGAGCGGAATGGCTCCTTTCTTGCGGGCGTAGGAGCCGAGGACCGGGAAGCGGAACACCAGGGGCGCCGCGGGGACGTGCAGCCGCCGTGCGAGGCCGCGGGCGAAGACCTTCTGGAGGACGAAGGCGTCGAGTCCCCAGGCGCCCGAGTGGTTGGCGACGACGACCGCGGGTCCTTCGGCGGGGATGTTGTCCAACCCGGCCGCCTCCAGCCGGAAGTAGTCGTCGACGAGCCAGTCCAGGAAGCGGTCCCAGGCGTTTTCGCCGGCGTCGCCGAGCAGTCGCTTCACATTCCTCAGCTCGGCTCCGGCCACCTCGATCACATCGGCCATGCTTTCCGACACGAATGATCACCACTTTCGCAGTTCGAATCAGCAACAAGCCGGACAGGGAGTGGTTATGGGTAAATTCCCTGCCGCGGTGCCTATTTGAGCACGAGAGGGCTCTTCCCTCGCCCTCTTGATTTCCGACGTCGACGTGGTCGGCGGAACGGCCGGCAGACACGCCGCACGGGTGGCCGCGGCGATTCCCGCGGATTCGGCGGACACGACGCGGTGGCGGTGCTCGGCCGCCCGTGACCGGCCGTGACGGCCCGGGGCCGCCGGGTGACGGCGCCGGGGGGCGGCCCCGGGCCCATCGGGCGACCATGGGGGTGTGGAAGGTGCGCCATGACCGAGCAGACGCCCATCGAGGATCTGATCAGCGGCGCCGCACAGGACGCCGGAGGCTGGCTCGGCTCCCTGGCCGTGGCGCAGCTGGCCACCAGCGCCGACGGGACGATCGTCCGCTGGAACCGCGCCGCGCAGGAGCTGCTCGGCTACACCCCGCCGCAGATCGTCGGCCGCCACATCGCCGACCTCCTGCACCCCGGGGCCGACCGCAGCCTCGGCCGCGCCCTGTGGGAGACCGCCGTCACCGGGCGCGGGGTGATGGGCACCGTGACCGCCTGGCACCGGGACGGCAACCCGCTGGAGCTGGAGATCTGGGCCTGCCCGGTGCCCAGCCGGCGCCACGGCTCCTCCGCGGTCCTGGTCTTCGCCGCCGACGCCCACGCGGCCCGCCGGATCCGGGGATCGTCGGCGGTCTGGGACGGACTGTTCGCCCGCTCGCCCGTCGGCATCGCCATCCTCGACACGCAGCTGCGGTTCCTCCAGGTCAACCCGGCCCTGGAGGCCATGAACGGCCTCTCGGAGTCGGCCCACATCGGAAGGCGTCTCGCGCAGGTCCTGCCCGAGGTGAACGCGGAGGACATGGAGGACGCCATGCGGGAGGTACTGGCCACCGGGGAGCCGGTGCTGGACCGCCGCCGCTCGGGTCGCACCCCCGCCGAGCCCTCCCGGGACCGGGTCTGGTCGTGCTCGTACGTCCGGGTCGAGGACCCGGGCGGCCGCCCGATCGGCGTGATCGCCTCGCTGCTCGACATCACCGAGCAGCAGCGCGACCACGTCGAGGCCGAGGCGGGCCGCCGCAGGCTGGCGCTGCTCAGCGAGGCCAGCGTCCGCATCGGCGCGAGCCTGGAGCTGGAGCGCACCGCGCAGGAGCTGGCGGACCTCGCCGTACCGCAGCTCGCCGACGCCGCCACCGTGGACGTACTGGACACCCTCGCGCGCGGTGACGAGCCCGGCCCCGGGCTCGCCGGGGGCGTGGGCCTGCGGCGGCTGGGCAAGGCGCCGCTGACCGGCTCCGCCGTGATCGGCATCCTCGCCCCGCTGGGCAGGACCCTGGTCTTCCCGTCGGCCGCCCCCTACACCCAGGCCCTGGCCGCCCGCAGGCCCTTCCTGATCGCGCACCTGGACGAGCAGACCGTCGCCTCCGCCGCCCGCCACACGAGCAAGCCGGCGCAGCTCCTGCCGGTCGGCGTGCACTCGTTCATGATGGCGCCGCTGATCGCGCGCGACCTCGTACTGGGCGTCGCCACCTTCTACCGCACCAGCCCCGTCGGCCCGTTCGGGCCCGACGACGTCACCCTCGCGGGCGAACTCGCCGCCCGCGCCGCCATCAGCATCGACAACGCGCGCCTGTACCACCGGGAACACGAGACCGCCGTCATCCTCCAGCGCAGCATGCTGCCCCAGCACATCACCCCGCCGCCCGGCATCGAGGTCGCCCACCGCTACCTGCCGGCCAGCGACGTGAACGAGATCGGCGGCGACTGGTACGACGTCCTGCGGCTCCCCGGCGGCAAGGCCGCCCTGCTCATCGGCGACGTCATGGGCCACGGCATCGCGGCCGCGGCGGTCATGGGGCGGCTCTCCGCCAGCGTGCGCGCCCTGGCCCGGCTCGACCTCGCCCCCGAGGCCCTGATGCACCAGCTGGAGGCGACGCTCGACGACCTCGCCGACCCGATGATCGCCACCTTCCTCTACGCCGTGATCGACCCGGAGACCGGCCGCTGCCGCATCACCCGCGCCGGGCACCCGCCACCCGCGACGGTCACCCCCGACGGCACGGTCCGCCTCCTCGACCTGCCGCCCGGCGCCCCGCTGGGCGTCGGCGGGACGGTGTACTCCACCACCGACCTGACGCTGTCCCCGGGCAGCGTCCTCGTCATGTACACCGACGGCCTCGTCGAGGCCCGCGGCAGCGACATCGACGAGCGCCTGGCGGAACTGACCCGCCTGCTCGCCGAACCCCCGCGCTCGCTGGACCACTTGTGCGACTCGTTGATCACGCACCTGGTCCCGGCCTCCGCGGACGACGACATCGCCCTGCTCGTCGCCCGCGTCGGCACCGACCCCCACACGCCCCCGCGGCCCTGAGCCGGGGCGCCCCCCCCCGGGCAGGATGGGGGGATGGAGTTCACCGAACTGGAGGGGCGGGCCCGCGCGCTCGCCGCCTCGGGCCCGCGCCGCATCCTCGGCATCGCCGGGCCGCCCGGAGCCGGCAAGTCCACCCTCGCCGCCCGCCTCGCGCGGGCGCTCGGGCCGGAGCGGGCCGTGGTCGTACCGATGGACGGGTTCCACCTCGCCCAGGCCGAACTGGAGCGGCTGGGCCGGGCCGACCGCAAGGGCGCGCCGGACACCTTCGACGCCGCCGGGTACGCGGCGCTGCTGGCCCGGCTGCGCGCGCCCGCCGGCGCCGTGGTCTACGCCCCGGCCTTCGACCGGTCGTTGGAGGAGCCCGTCGCCGGGAGCATCCCCGTCGACCCGGCCGTACGCCTGGTGATCACCGAGGGCAATTACCTGCTGTACGAGGCGGGGGAGTGGGCGGCGCTGCGCGCGCTCCTCGACGAGGTCTGGTTCCTCGCGCCCGACGACACCCTGCGGGTCCGGCGGCTGGTCGAGCGCCACGTACGCCACGGGAAGGCGCGGGCGCGGGCCGAGGAGTGGGTGGCGCGCTCGGACGAGGCGAACGCCCGCCTGATCGCCGCCGGCAGGACCCGGGCCGACCTGGTGGTGGAGCAGGGCACGACGTAGGGGCGTACGCGGCGGCCAAGGGGGCGCGCAGCGGATGAGATGCGCCATTTCCCGAAAGATTTCCGTCGACAGCCGTGCACATTCGGGCGTGTTTTCCGATGGGGTGGTGTTGGGGGAGCGGCCGGTCCGACCGGCCGCTGGATGTGGGGGGCAGGCATGCCCGTTCCGTTCTCTTCACCGGAAGGCTTCTCGCCGACGTGAATCCTGTCCAGACCTTCACTCCCGTGCCGATACTCGTCGCTTTCGACGCTTTCGATGCCGTCAGGAGACACCCACGCCTGCCGGGTGCGAGGACCCGGGCAGCGACCGCTCGTACCGGCGACGACCGGCATCCCTGGAGGAGCGCATGAGTGAGGGCGAGTTCGACCCGTCCGGGGACCGGGCGGTCTCCAGCGAGCTGGCCGGCGTCCTGCCGGTGGAGTTCAGCGCGTTCCACTCCCAGCACCACCGCGCCTACCTGCGCTACGCACACCTGCAACTGGGCTCCCGCCAGGACGCCGAGGACGTCGTCGACGACGTGTTCACGTTCCTGCTCAAGGTGTGGCGCCAGGCACTGAAGGAGGCGAGCCTCCACGGCTTCGCCTGGGCCGTGCTGCGCGAACACGTCGCGCGCAGGCTCGCGCTCCTCGGCAGGCCGGCCGCCATGGTCGAGACGGCCTGGTTCGCCGCGCTGCGCCGCGCCTCCCGGCACCGGATGGAACTGCTGGAGGCCAAGCTCGGCCTGTACGCGGCGATCGCGTGCCTGCCCGAACGCCACTACGACGTGGTGTTGCTGGCCTTCCTGCTGGGGTACGACAACGGCACCGTCGGCCGGACGATGGGGATCTCCCCCGCGGCGGTCCGTTCGCACATTCGAGGCGCGAGCCGAATCCTGTCCCAGAAACTCGGGGCGGACTGGGCGCCTGGAGAGGAGAAGGGCCAGTGAGCGACATGACGGCCGACCACGACGCCGAGCCGGGGGAGAAGCTGGCGGCGGCACTGGAGGACGCCGAGGTGCTGGTGGAGGAGTACGCGGGCTACGACGAGGACGCCGCCCGGCGGCGCATCGCCCGCCGCATCGCGGCGGACCGGGCCCGCTCGGCCACCGGCGCCACCGGCGCCACCGGCCGCGGCGGCTTTCCGGCACCGGCCTCGCTCGCCGGCCGCGCGCCGCTGCCCGCGCCCGCGCCCACCACGGCCGACGACCTCGTACTCGACGCCGCCTGCCACGTGCGGGCCGCGCGGGCGCTGGACGACCTGGCCTGGTCGCTGGCGGAGAGCCGCTCCTTCGCCGAACTGGCCCTGGCCGCCGGGACCTGGCCGCACGGACCGGAGCCGGCGCTGCTGTTCGGCTGCCTGCTGCACCTGGCCGACCGGATGGAGGGCGCGCAGTTCTGGTTCCAGTACGCGGCCGGAGCCGGCTCGCGGACCGCCGCGCGCCTGCTGCACCTCCACCACCTCGCACGCGCCGAGGTGGGCACCGCCCGGCACTGGAGGGCACTGGCCGAGGCGCTGCCCCCGGACGAGGGACTGCCGCACCTGCCGGAGATCCCGGAGAACCTGGAGGAGGCCCTCGGCGCCTCGGTCATCTGGACCTCGCCGCCGATCAGCACCCAGGACCTGACCGCCCTCACGATGGTGAGAGGGCACGGCGGGCGGCCCCCGTACCGGCTGCCCGCCCGGCTGCGCAGGGCCGTGACGGCCCTGAGCTGGAGCGACGACCAGGACCAGGGGGAGGTGTTCCTCCTCGGCCCGCACGTGGCGGTGGCCGTCGCCCAGCACGCGCGGCTGAACCTCCTGCACCTGACCGACGAGGCGAACGCCTGGGCACTCGAAGCGCTCCGGCAGCCGCAGCCGGCCCGGGCCGGCCGAGGGGCGTCCGAAGCGCGCCCGGCTCCGGTCGCGATGGAGGCCGTCCACCGGGCGCTGCGGGTCCTGGAGATCGTCAACCGGTACTCGGGCGGGGTGAGCCTCGCCCAGATCGCCCGCGAGACGCGGTTGCCGCAGCTGGTGCTGGCCCGGGTCATGGAGCAGCTCGTACGGGCGAACCTGGCGGCCCAGGCCGCCCCCGGCGCGTACATCGCGGGCCGCGCGCTCTTACTGACCGAGGCGGCGTCCGGCGACGGGCGCGGACACCTGCAGGAGACCCTCGCGTGGGTCCGGGACGCGGTCGGCGCCGCCGTCTACGTGGCCCGCTACACCGACGGCGAGGTGTGCATCACCCAGTACGCCGACGGTCCGGCGACCCCGCTCGTGGACGAGTGGGTCGACTTCCGGGCCGCCGCCCACGCCTCGGCCGTCGGCAAGGCCCTGCTGGCCCAGCTGGGCTCCGACGGCCGCAAGGACCACCTGTCCCGGCACCGGGCGGCGCGGTTCACCGCCCACACCATCACCCGGCAGGAGGAGCTCTTCCGCCAGCTCGACACCCGCCGGCCGGGCGCCCCCCTGCTCGACCTCCAGGAGTACGCCGTGGGCACGGTCTGCGCGGCCGTCCCGATCACCTCCGGCCCCAACGCCGAATGCCTGGCCCTGTCCATCCCGGCCCCGGACCCGCACCGCCTCGTGCAGGCCGCCCGGATCCTGCAGAGCGAGGCGGCGGCGGTGCTGCTCGCCCTGATCGTCGGCGGCACCGGCCCGGGCACCTCCTGTACGGCGCCGCACCGGGAAGAGGGGGCGGGTGAGCCGGGCAGCATCCTCATCACGGCCACCTGAGGGGTGCTCCGAGCCCGGGGCGGGCCTGCTCCGACCCGTCCCGGGCGTCACCCGACCGCACCGCCCCGCTGGCACGGGGGCCCGGCGGGCGGCTTGCTGGAGGAATGACACAGGCACCGGGGCGGACCCGGCAACAAGCCCTGAGCACCCCCAAGGCCGCTGGACTGGCGGGGGTCGTCTTCGCCGTCCTGCTCGCGACGGCGATCGTGCTCGCCCGGATCGCCCTGCCCGAAGGAGGCTCCGGCGAGGAGCAGATCGTCCCGGGCAAGAGGGGGGCACTGCAGACCGCGACCGAGCTCGTCCCGTTCGCGGGCATCGCCTTCCTGTGGTTCATGGGCGCGCTGCGCGAGCACACCGGTGACGCCGAGGACCGGTTCATCGCGACCGTGTTCCTGGGCAGCGGAGTGGTCTTCGTCGCCTGCCTCTTCGGCGCCGTCGCCGCCGCCGGGACCGTGCTCGACGCCGAGGACCCCACCGGCTTCGGCCGGCACTTCGCGTACACGCTGCTCACCACCTACGGCATGCGAATGGCTGCCGTCTTCGTCCTCGCGACGTCGTCGCTCGGGCGCAAGCTCGGGGTCCTGCCCAGACCCCTGGTCGCGATCGGGACCGTGGCCGGTCTGCTCCTGCTGGTGGTGGGCTCCAGCGTGCCGTACTGCGAGCTCGTCTTCCCGGCCTGGGCGCTGCTGGTCAGCCTGTACATCCTGCGCACCTCCCGCCGCTCCGCGTGACCTCCCGTCGCGGCCGTCACCCCAATGGCCTTGCCGGACGCGCCGACCCGTGCCATCGGCCGCACGCTGGCCGGGAAGCCGGAGGGGCCAACGAAAGGACCGGACCTTGCTGAGGCTTGTCGTCGATCTCAACCGGTGCCAGGGATACGCCCAGTGCGCCTTCCTCGCACCCGACGTCTTCGCGATGCACGGAGACGAGGGCCTGCTCTACGACCCGCAGGCACAGGACGCCCACCGCGAGCGCGTGGCCCAGGCCGTCGCCGCCTGCCCCGTGCAGGCGATCCTCGTGGACGAGCTGGACATGGCCGCGACCGCGTCCGGCGCCGAGGGCGGCGCCTCGCGCGCCGGCGGGGAGGCGTCCGATGGCTGACACCGCCCTGGACCAGCTCAAGGCGAACGGCCGGATCGTCGTCGTCGGCGCCTCGCTCGCCGGGCTGCGCGGGGCCGAGACCCTGCGCGAGAAGGGCTTCAAGGGCTCGCTGACCATGATCGGCGACGAGCCCCACGAGCCGTACGACCGCCCGCCCCTGTCCAAGCAGGCGCTGCTGGGCATGGGCACGGCCGAGGGCACCGCGCTGCCGCGCCGCCGCGACATCGACGCCGAATGGCGACTCGGGGTGGCGGCCAGCGGCCTCGACATGGCGGCCCGGCGGGTCAAGCTCGCCGACGGGGACGAGGTCCCCTACGACCGGCTGCTGATCGCGACCGGCGTCCGGGCCCGGCCCTGGCCGAACCCGGCCGAGGGCGAACTCGACGGCGTCTTCGTGCTCCGGACCCGCGACGACGGCGTGGCCCTGGCCCGGCGGATCGACGCCGGCCCGCGCCGGGTCCTGGTCATCGGCGCCGGGTTCACCGGCTCGGAGATCGCCTCCGCCTGCCGCGAGCGCGGAGTGGAGGTCACCGTCGCCGAGCGCGCCGACGCACCCCTGGTCGGCGCCCTCGGCGGGGTCATCGGCGCGGTCGCCGCCGAACTCCACCGGGAGAACGGGGTCGACCTGCGCACCGGCGTCATGGTCACGGCCCTGGAGGGCGACTCCACCGGGCGGGTCCGCGCCGCGCACTTCTCCGACGGCACCTCGCTGGAGTGCGACGTCGTGGTCGTCTCGCTCGGAGCCCAGCGCAACACCGAGTGGCTGACCGGCTCCGGACTCGG
Organism: Streptomyces sp. NPDC001903; assembly: GCF_042891345.1. Taxonomy (NCBI): domain Bacteria; kingdom Bacillati; phylum Actinomycetota; class Actinomycetes; order Kitasatosporales; family Streptomycetaceae; genus Streptomyces; species Streptomyces sp. NPDC001903. Next base: position 164,285 of record NZ_JBIASZ010000009.1, on the reverse strand, counting down.
CGCCGGCCCCCGCGGCATCGCCTGCGACGCGGGCTGCCGGGCCTTCGACATCCGCGGCATCGTCACCGACGACATCTTCGTGGCGGGCGACGTCGCCCGCTCCCCGCACCCGCTGTTCGGCTACCAGTTCCTGTCCCTGGAGCACTGGGGCAACGCCGTCTCGCAGGCGGAGACCGCGGCCCACAACATGCTCAGCGAGAGCACCGACCGCCGCCCGCACATCTGGGTGCCGGCCTTCTGGTCCTCGCAGTTCGGGGTGAGCATCAAATCGGTCGGAGTGCCCTCGATGGGCACCGAGATCATGATCACCCAGGGCTCGCGCGCCGAACGCCGCTTCACCGGCGTCTACGGCTACCAGGGCCGCGTCATCGGGGCGGTCACCTTCGACAACTCGCGCTGGCTGCAGTTCTACCAGCAGCAGATCGAGGCCACCGCGCCCTTCCCGCCGCCGTTCCCCACGGTCGACCGGCGCCCCGAAGGGCAAAAGCCCCTCCCCGCGGACTTCCCCGACCCCTCCGTGCCCACGCACGGGCCGACCGTCACCCTCAGCGGATACTCGCCGGCCGACCGGCGCCTCACCTTCACCCCCGCCGGGCACTAGGGGTGTCCCCCCGACCCGCCCGCCCTCCGGAGGACCCGGCATGAAGCAAGGCATCCTGAGCGACATCCTCGACTACTCGAACCGCGCGAACCCGTACCCGCTGTACGCGGAGCTGCGCAAGACCCCGGTCTTCCACGACGGGGACGGCCCGTACGTCATCAGCACGTACCACCACATCCAGAGCCTGCTGCACGACCCGAGGCTCAGCTCCGACGCCCGCAACCTGGCCGCGGGCGCCGGGGACCCGCTGGCCGGCGCCGAGGACGAGGGAGCCGCGGCCCTCCCGCCGAGCTTCCTCAAACTCGACCCCCCGGAGCACGACCGGCTGCGCCGGATGACCAACCGCCCCTTCGGGCCGCCGCACTCCCCGCACCGCGTCGACGACATGCGCGGCTTCCTCCAGGCCACCGTCACCGGGCTCATCGACAACCTCGGCGACCCGGAACGGATCGACCTGGTCGACCAGTTCGCCTACCCGTTCCCCGTCACGATGATCTGCCGGCTGCTCGGCGTACCGCGCGAGGACGAGGCCCGCTTCCACGTCTGGGCCGACACCCTGGCCGCGAGCCTGGACCCCGATCCCGACGCGGACCCGAAGGAACGGGAGAAGAAGACCCACGACGCCCGGATGGAACTGGGCATGTACCTGGCCGGGCTGATCGAGGAGCGCCGCAAGAACCCCGGCGAGGACATGCTCTCCCAACTGGCCGTCGGACACGGCCAGGACGAGACGATGAGCACGATGGAACTGCTCAGCACCGCCGCGCTGCTCCTCATCGCGGGGCACGAGACCACCGTCAACCTCATCACCAACGGGATGCTCACCCTGCTGCGCAACCCGGACGTCCTGCAGCAGCTGCGCGAGACGCCCGACCTCGCCGTGCCCCTCGTGGAGGAACTGCTGCGGTTCGAGCCGCCGGTGCAGCTGCTGCCGCAGCGCACCCCGCTCGTGGACATCGAGGTCGGCGGGGTCACCATCCCCAAGGGCTCCTCGATGTGGCTGATCCTCGCCGCCGGCAACCGGGACCCGAACCGCTTCGAGAACCCGGACCGCTTCGACCCGTACCGCAAGGACGTCCAGCACCTGGGCCTCGGCAGCGGCATCCACAGCTGCTTCGGGGCCCCGCTGGCCCGGCTGGAGGCGCAGCTCGCGCTGAGCGATTTGGCCCGCCGCCTGGAGAACCCGCGCCTGGTCGAGGACCCGCCGCCCTACCGCCAGAACGCGGTCCTGCGCGGCCCGCGCCACCTGCGGATCACCTGCGACGGGGTCCGTCCCTCCTGACGCCGGAGCGGAAGCGATCGCCGGCCGGGACTCGTGGGGGCCCGGGTACCGGTGCCGGCCGCCCGCCTGTGCGCGGGCGGCCGGCACCGGAAGCGGCTAGGAGAGCTTGCCGTCGTAGTCCGGCAGCTTGAAGGTGCGCTCGGCGTGGCCGCCGACCAGGTCGCTGTTGTTGTTGCCGATGTTGGCGATGATCGTGTAGCCGCGGGACTCGATCTCGGCGCGCTTGTCGGTCTTGTACGCGCTGACCTCGTCGAAGAGGTCGGGCAGGTCACGGACGTACAGGCCCGTGACGGGGTAGCCGACCGCCTTGAGGTTGCGCTCGGTGAGGGACTGGATGATCCCGGGGCGGGCGGTGACGAAGAAGATGGCGACGCCGTGGTCGTTGGCGTACCGGGTCAGGTCGCGGACCTCGGAGATCGCCGGGGTCGGGAAGGTCCAGAACCAGTGGAAGTCCGTCTCCAGCGAGGAGTTGTCGATGTCCAGGACGATCGCCGGCTTCTCGCCGGCGGGCGACTGGGCGATGCGCTGCTCGACGTACGGGCGCGCCGTGGCCATGACGGCGGCCACGTCCCGCTTCCAGGTGCCGTAGTCGATCCCGCGGATGAGCGCGTTCCCGCCGGGCGCGGAGGCTGTGGCCGCGGCAGGGGCGGCCGCCGGGGCGGGGGCGGCCTGGGCCGAGGCGGAGGGGGCCAGCATCAGGACGACGGTGGCCGCGGCCGTGCCGGTGGCGGTGCCGAGCAGGCGGACGCGGGCGCGGGTGCTGCGCATGTGGGGGCGCTCCTCAATGGCTGAATTGACATGTACGGAGCCAGAATCCGCATGATCGAACCCCCTGTCTACTGGTCGGTAGTTAAATTCAGGTGGCCGTCCAGCCACCATCGAGGGGGAGTGAGGTTCCGGTGAGGTAGCCGGTGTGGGGTCCGCACAGCCAGACCGCGGCCGCCGCGACCTCCTCCGGCTCGATCAGCCGCTTGATGGCGGACCGGGTGAGCAGCACCTCGGACAGCACCTCGCCGGGGCCGATGCCGTGCGCGGCGGCCTGCTGCTCGATCTGGGCCTCGACCAGGGGCGTACGGACGTAGCCGGGGCTGATGCAGTTGCTGGTCACGCCGTACGGGGCGCTCTCGACCGCGGTCACCTTGTTCAGCCCCTCCAGCCCGTGCTTGGCGGCCACGTACGCGGACTTGTACGCGCTGGCGCGCAGCCCGTGGGCGCTGGAGATGTTGACCACCCGCCCCCAGCCGGCCCCGTACATGTGCGGCAGCACGTGCCGCAGCAGCAGGAACGGCGCGGTGACCATCACCTGCTGGATCAGGGCGAACCGCTCGGCCGGGAACTCGGTGATGGGGGCGACGTGCTGCAGGCCCGCACTGTTGACCAGGATGTCCACCGCCCTCGGCAGCCGCTCGATCGCGGCCGGGTCGGCGAGGTCGACGACGTGCGCCTGCCCGCCGACGAGTCCGGCGACGCGGGTGGCCGACTCCTCGGCGATGTCGGCCACGTGCACGGTGGCGCCCGCCTCGGCCAGGGCGATCGCGCAGGCCCGGCCGATGCCGCTGCCGCCGCCGGTCACCAGCGCGACGCGCTCCCGCAGGAAGGGAAGTTGGCTCGTCATGGCTGAACCCTAGGGAGGCCCGACGGCCGCGCCCATGGCCCCGCACACCACACTCGGGGGGCGGGGTGTGGTGCGCGGCGCCATGCCCGCCGCCGTGCGGCCGCGGCTGCCGTCAGCGCGTGTGCGCGGTGAGGAAGTCGAGCAGGGTGCCGCTCGCGTCCAGCGCGGTGCTGACGGAGCCGAAGCCCGCGGGCGGCGGCATGGCCGAGCCGGGCCAGGTGTGGCCGGCCCCGTGCATGACGAGCAGTCGCACCTGCGCCCCCGCCGGGCCGGCCGGCCAGGTGACGGAGTCGTAGCCGGGCTTGCCCTCCTCGGCGGGTCCGCCGGCCCCGGCCCCGGCCGCTGCGGCGAAGGCCTCCGCACTGGCCCGGGCGGACATGGTCGCGGTGATGGGCTCCTCCCCGGGAGCGGCCGGCCCGGGGCTGGGCAGGCCGGCGAGCGGCCGTACGGGATCCTCGGCCCCGTAGACGATCAGGACGGGCACCGGCCCCGCGGGCTTCACGGCGGCGGCCCCGGTGGGAAGTTCGCCGGAGACCGAGGCCGCCCCGGCGACCAGGTCCGGACGCTGCGCGGCCATCCGCAGGGCCATGGAGCCGCCGTTGGAGAATCCGGCGACGTAGACCCGGTGCGGGTCGGCCCGGCCGGTGCGCACGAGTTCGGCGATCAGCGCCTCGGCGAAGCGGACATCGGCGTCCGGATCCGGCCGCTGCGCGGTGGGAGCGGTGCCGGCGCCCCAGGCCTTGCCCAGGGCCTCCGGGTACACGAGGAGCATGCCGCGGGCTTCGGCGGCCTTGTCCAGCCGGCTCTGCTCCCGCAGTTGTGCGGCGTCGGCCCCGCGCCCGTGGAAGGCGACCAGCAGCGGCCGGGGTCCGCCCTGCGCCGCGGGGCGGTGCATCAGGTACTCCCGGGCGCCGCCGTCCACCGTCAGCCGCTCCCGGCTGTCGACGCCGGGAGCGGGTGCGGAGGCGCTCGTGCTCACGGCGGGGCCGGCCGCGGCGGACGGACGGGACTGCGTCGAGCAGCCGGTGAGCCCGGCGGCGGTCAGCGCGAGACCGAGGGTCAGGGCGGCGGCGTACGAGGCGCGCCGGGTGCCCGCGCGCCGGGCCGCCGTGCGGCGGCGGGACGGGGGGAAGAGGTTCGGGGACATGCGGTGAGCACAACACCGGCGCCCGCTCTCCGTCCAAGATCTGTATGGATCTCGGATCGATCAAACTCCGATATCGTTGCCGGTCGTGGATCTGATCCGGCATCTGCAGTGCTTCGTCGCTGTTGCAGAAGAAAGACATTTCGGCCGCGCCGCCGAGCTGCTCGGCATGGCCCAGCCACCCCTGTCCCAGCGCATCCAGCGCCTGGAGCGCGAGCTCGGCGTCCGGCTCTTCGAACGCACCAGCCGCCAGGTGACGATCACCGCGGCCGGCACGATGCTGCTGGAGGACGCCCGCCTGCTGCTCGCCCGCGCGGACGCCCTCGCCGCCACCGCCCGCCGCATCCGCGACGGCGAGAGCGGGCTCCTGCGCGCCGCACTGCCGCCCGACCTCGCCGGCGAGGCGATCGCCGCGATCCTGGCCGCCTTCCGGCAGCAGAACCCGGGCGTGGAACTGGAGCTCCACGAGCTGTCCACCGCCGAGCAGCTGGCCCGCTTCGCCTCCCGCGAGCTCGACGTGGGGCTCGTCCGGCATCCCTGCGACATCGCCGGGCTGGAGCTCGGGCCGGTCCTGCGCCGCGAACTCGGCGTGCTGCTGCCCCGCGAGGCCCCGGCCGCCGCCCTGGAGGAGGTACCGCTCGCCGCCCTCGACGGATACGGCCTGGTCCTCTTCCCGCGTACCGAGGCCCCCGCCCTGCACGACGACGTACTGAACACCTGTGCCCGGGGCGGCTACACGCCCGCCACCGTCCGGCAGGGCCGCGGCACCGGCTTCGTCCGCGGCCTGGTCCTCTCCGCGAACGCCGTGGCCTTCGCCCCGCGCGACACCGGTTCGGCCGACGCCCCGGGCCCGCGGGCGGACATCGTCTGGCGGCCCCTCGCCGGCAGCCCGCTGGCCTGGCGGCACAGCGTCGCCTGGCCGCGGGGCCGCGGCGACGCAGCCGTCGGCGCCTTCGCCGAGGCGACCACACGGGCCCTGTGGAACACTGCGGCCGTGACCGCCGACGTACCCGCGCGGCCGCTCCACCTGCGCCCGGCAGCGGAGTACTGGCTGTGAACCACGCCCTCCGCCGCATCTCCGCAGCCTTCGCCGAAGCCGGCGTCAGCGGCCGGCTGCACGCCGTGGACATCGACTCCGGTGCCGAGATCGACGCCGGCGCGGACCACCCGGTCGTCACCGCCAGCGTGCACAAGCTCTGCCTGCTCGTCGCCCTCCACCGGCAGGCCGCGGCCGGCCGCCTGGACCTCACCGAACAGGTCGAGTGCCCGCCGGCCGACCGCACCGCCGGCCCCACCGGGCTCGCCGCCATGCTGGATCCCGTACGCGTCTCCCTGCGCGACGCCGCCTACCTGATGACGGCCGTCAGCGACAACGCCGCCGCGGACCTGCTCCTCGCGCGCATGGGCCTCGACGGCGTCAACGAGGCCACGGCCGGGCTCGGCCTGACCCGGACCCGCGCCGTCCACACCTTCCGCTCGCTCTTCGCGACCATCCGGGAGGACGCGGGTCCGGCCGGTACCCGGGCACTGGCCGATCCGCAGGTCCTCGCCCGGCTCCGGGCCCTCGACCCGGCCCGGAGCAACCGCAGCACCCCCCGGGACATGACCCGGCTGCTCGCCGCCGTCTGGCGCGACGAGGCCTGCACCCCCGAACACGGCGCCGCGATCCGCCGCCTGCTCGGCCTCCAGGTGTGGCCGCACCGGATGGCCGCCGGATTCCCCTTCGACGACGTCCACGTGGCCGGGAAGACCGGCAGCCTGCCGACCGTACGCAACGAGGTCGGCGTCGTCGAATACCCCGACGGCGGCCGCTATGCCGTCGCCGTCTTCACCCGCGCCGCCAACCCCGCGGCCGTCCTCCCCGCGGCCGACGCGGTGATCGGCGCGACCGCCCGCATCGCCGTCGACGCCCTGCGCGCGAGGTAGCCCCGCGGGAGCGCAGGGCGTGCCCGCGTACTCCGCAGGGAGTACGCCCGATCGGCCCGCCCGGCGGACGACGGCGGCGGGCCGGGGCGTCTAGCGTGGCCGCATGGCGGAGCGGCGGTGGCAGTACTGGGCGGAGCACACCGGCGGCGGGCGGCTGCCGTGGCGCTCCTCGCTCCTCGTCGCCGTGTTCGCGCAGGCGGCCACCGGGTGGGTGCAGCAGGTCCAGCCCGGCCGCGAACCCGTCGGCGCGCTCGGCCGGCTCCTGCTGCTCATCGGGCCCGCCCTGCTGCTCCTGCGCCACCGCTACCCGGTGCCCGTCCTCTACGGAGTCTGCGCCGTCACGCTCGGCTACCTCGCCTGCGGATACCCGTACGGCCCCGTCTTCGTCAGCGTCGCCCTGGCCTGCCTCTCCGCCGTCGTCGCCGGCCACCGCCACGCGGCCTGGGGCGCGGTGGGCGCCCTGTGGGCCGGACACCTGCTCATCGCGCACTGGCTCTACCGCTGGCTCCCGCCGCCCGGCGACGGGCCCGCCCCCTGGGGGACCGAGGGCGGTGTCACGGCCTGGGCGATCGCCGTCCTCGCCGCGTCCGAGGTGGTCCGCGTACGCAGGGAGCAGTGGGCCCGGGACCGGGCCGAGCGCAAGGCCGCCGAACGGCGCCGGGTGGACGAGGAGCGGCTGCGCATCGCCCGCGAGCTGCACGACGTACTGGCCCACAGCATCTCCGTGATCAACGTGCAGGCGGGCGTCGGCCTGGCCCTGCTCGACAGCGACCCCGAACAGGCCCGTACGGCGCTCACCACCATCAAGGCGGCCAGCAAGGAGGCGCTCGGCGAGGTCCGGCAGGTCCTGAACACCCTGCGCGCCCCCGGTGAGGCCCCGCGCGCCCCCGCCCCCGGACTCGACCGGCTCCCCGAACTCGTCGCGCAGGCGGCCTCGGCCGGACTCACCGTCTCCGTGACCGGGCAGGCGCAGGCCCGGGGGCTGTCGCCGGCCACGGACCTCGCCGCGTTCCGGATCCTCCAGGAGGCGCTCACCAACGTGGTGCGCCACTCGGGCTCGCGGACCGCCCGGATCCGCATCGGCCGCCCGCCCGGCGCGCTGGAACTCCGCGTGGACGACGACGGCCCCGCCACCGGCGGCGACGCCGGCGGCAGCGGCACCGGCCTGATCGGGATGAGGGAGCGGGCCGCCGCGCAGGGCGGCACCATCGAGGCCGGCCCCCGGCCGGACGGCGGCTTCCGGGTGCTGGCCCGGATCCCGCTGGAAACCAAGGAGGACTCGTGATCCGCGTACTGCTCGCCGACGACCAGGCGCTGGTACGGGCGGGCTTTCGCGCGCTGCTCGACGCGCAGCAGGACATCGAGGTGGCCGGCGAGGCCGCCGACGGGGCCGAGGCCGTGCGCCTGGCACGCGAACTGCGCCCGGACGTCGCCCTGATGGACATCCGGATGCCGGGGCTCGACGGCCTGGCCGCCACCCGCACGATCACCTCGGACCCCGCACTGGCCGCGGTGAAGGTGGTCATGCTGACCACCTTCGAGCTCGACGAGTACGTCTTCGAGGCGATCCGCTCCGGCGCCTCCGGGTTCCTCGTCAAGGACACCGAACCGGAGGAGCTGCTGCGCGCGGTACGGGCCGTGGTCGCGGGCGACGCGCTGCTCTCGCCCGGGGTGACGCGCAGGCTGATCGCGGAGTTCGCCGCCCGTTCGAAGGCCCCGCGGGCGCCCGCCGGGCTGGACCGGCTGACCGAGCGGGAGCGCGAGGTGATGGCCCTGGTGGGTCTCGGGCTGTCCAACGAGGAGATCGCCCGCAGGCTGGTGGTCAGCCCGCTGACGGCCAAGACGCACGTCAGCCGGGCCATGATCAAGCTCGGCGCCCGGGACCGGGCCCAGCTGGTGGTGCTCGCGTACGAATCCGGGCTGGTCAGGCCCGGCTGGCTGGGCTGAGGCCGCGGCTGCCGGGGGCTACTCCCGCCGCGGTACGCGCAGTGCCGCCGGCCGTACGACGACCCGGGCACCCTCCCGGAGCCAGTCTCGGAAGCGACAAGGAAACCGCACCCCTTCCGAGGAGCTGAACCGAGATGAACACCCTGGCGTACGACGGGCCCGGCCCGTGGATCCTCTTCGTCCCGCTGATCTGGGCGGCCGTCGTCTTCGGCGTCGTCACCGTCCTGCGCCGCACCGTGTGGCGCGGCGCCCGCGGCCCGCGCGGACCGTGGGCGATGCGGGGCCCGTACGGCGAGAACTCGCCGATCGCCATCCTGGGCCGCCGGTTCGCCACCGGCGAGATCGACGAGGACGAGTACTGGCGCCGACTGTCCGTGCTGGACGAGCAGTTCGGCCGGACGACCCTGGACGGCAAGGGCCGGGCCGGCTGAGCCCGACCCCCGACCCCCGACCCCCGACCCCCGACTTCCGCGATTGCGCCCCGCGCCCGAGCGGGGCGCGAGTCGGCAGGGATACGTTCCCGCGATGGATTCGAACACGAAGATACCGGGCACCGCTTCGCCCAGCCGCCGCGGCCTGCTCCTCGCCGCGGCGGGCTCGGCGGCCGCGGGGTCCGTCCTCCCCATCGCCTCCGCCTTCCCCGCCTCGGCCGCCCCGGCCCCCGCTCCGCCCGCCGAGGCGGAAGCCGCCGCGGGCCCCGTCTCCCCGGAGGAGGCGCTGCGCCGGCTGGCCGCCGGCAACCGGCGCTGGCGTACGTACGGGCAGGAGCACCCGCACGAGTCGGCGTTCCTGAGGCTCCGGCTGACCAAGGCCCAGCACCCCTTCGCGATCGTCCTCGGCTGCGTGGACTCCCGGGTGCCCCCGGAACTCGTCTTCGACCAGGGGCTCGGCGACCTGCTGACCGTACGCTCGGCGGGCGAGGTACTGGACGAAGCCGTCCTGGGCAGCGTCGCGTTCGGGGTCCTGGAACTGGAGATCCCGCTGGTGCTCGTGCTCGGCCACCAGTCCTGCGGCGCGGTCGCCGCCGCCGTCCGCGCCGACGAGACCGGTGAGCAGCTGCCCGCGCACATCCAGTACCTGGCCGACCGGATCCGGCCCTCCATCGACCACACCCAGCAGGGCGAGGCCCGGATCGACGCCACCATCGACGCGCACGCCCGGCGCACCCGCGACCTGCTCGCGGCCGAACCCGACATCGCCCGGCGCATCGCCGACGGCAGGCTGGCCGTCGTCGCCGCCCGCTACGGCCTCCGCGACCAGCGCGTGCACAACCTGGCCTAGACCCGGACTCCCCAGGGGCGCTGGAGCGCCGCCGTGCGCCCCTGGTGGAGACGGCCGGTAGGCCGCCACGCTGGAGACCGGTACACCCACCAGGGCGGGGGGCACGGGACGATGGCGACTTCGATGGAGAACCGGGGAAAGCCGATCACCACGCACGACATGGTGGTGGTCCACCGGATGTTCCGGCGCGAGTTCGGGGAGGCGGCGGGCCGGGTGCGCGGAGTGCGCCACGGCAGCCGCGCCCAGGTCAGGCTGGTCGCGGACCGGCTGGAGCTGCTGCTGGACACCCTGCACCACCACCACGAGGGCGAGGACCGGCTGCTGTGGCCCAAGCTGGCCGAACGCCTGCCGGGGCAGGGCGGGTTGTGGAAGCGCATGCGGGGCCAGCACGCCGAGCTGTCGGCTCTCCTCGCACGGGCGAGCGCCCTGCTCGGCGAGTGGGCGGCCGCGGGCGGGAGCGCCCACCGGGAGGAACTGGCCGACGCGTTCGACCAGGTGTCCAAGGCCGTCGGGGACCACTTCGACCAGGAGGAGCGCGAGGCACTGCCGCTCGTCCCGAAGGCGGTGTCACAGGCGGAATGGGACGAGATCGGCGACGCGGCGAGCGCCGCCGTGCCCAAGAGCAGGCTGTTCACCGTCCTCGGGATGATCCTCAAGGACGCCGACCCGGGCGAACAGGTCCTGATCATGGGCCACCTGCCGCTGCCGCCCCGGGTGCTCTGGCGCGCGGTGGGCGAACGCAACTTCCGGCGCCTGGAACAGCGCCTGGCGGCGGCGGTGGGCCACGGCTAGGCCGTGTCCTTCGGATGGGCTCGGCATGATCCGAAAGACACGGCCCAGGGGTGTCCGCTAGCGGGTCTCGCACTCCTTCAGCCCGGCGAGCGCGAGCGCGCGCGCCGTGGGGTACGCGCCGGCGCCGGGCACCGCGAGTACCGTCCGGAACTGCTGGCCCGCCTCGCGGACCCGGCCCGCCGCCGAGTAGGCGCGGCCCAGCCTGCTACGGATCTCCATCTCCATCCGGATCTGCTCGGGCTCGTTCAGCGCGGACAGTGACTGGATCCGGGAGAGGGCCTCGTGGTGGAGAGCCATGGCCGCCTCCAGGTTCCCGGCGCCCAGCTCCGCCGTGCCCAGCATGCTCAGCGTGATCGCGGTCAGGGGGAGGTCGCCCGCCTGCTGCACCAGGTCGGCCGCCCGGCGCAGGAGCTCCCTGGCCTCGGCGAACTGACCGAGGTCGAGGTGGACGTCGGCGGCGCAGCTCAGGGCCCTGCTGATCATGGCGGGCCGCCCGTTCGCCTCGGCGCGGACAGCGGCCTCGGCCAGGCACAGGAGCGCGTCGCCGGTCCGCCCCAGCGTGCGGTAGGTCATGCCCAGCAGGCAGAGCACCATCGCCACCAGCCAGTCGTCCTCGACCCCCCGGGCCAGGTCGACCGCCGCGGTGAGGGGGGAGAGGGCCCGCTCGAACTCGCCGGAATTCAGCTCGGCGGCCCCGATCCCGCTCAGGGCCCGGGCCTCCTCACGCCGGTCCGCGCGATCGCGGCTCAGGCGCAGCGCCTCGGTGAACATCGCGCGCGCCCGTGCGGCGTCGCCCTGGTAGATCTCGACGATCCCCAGGCAGTTGCGCAGTGCGGGCGCCATCCGCCGGTCGGTGGCCAGGTCCGCCTGGGGGAGGGCGACTTCCAGGGCCGTGCGGCCTTCGTGGTAGCGGCCCCGGCGCAGGAAGTGGTCGGTCAGCGCCTCGGCGATCCAGCAGGCGTGGTCGGCTTCGCCGAGACCCGCCGCATGGCCGACGACATCGGCGAGTTCGGCGTCGGCAGCGTTCAGCCAGGCACTCGCGTCGGCCCAGCCCGTGAAGGCCCCCGTCGAGGGCGGTCCGGTGGGGAAGCCGGCGGAGCCCCAGTCGCTGGCGGTCCGGCCCGCGTCCACGTAGAGGCGGAGTACGGCGGTGCGCGCCGCCCCCGTTTCGGCCGGGGCGGCCTCCGCGAGTCGCCGGGCATGGACCCGTACCAGGTCGTGCAGCCGGTAGCGGCCCGGCCGGGGCTGTTGCACCAGACTCGTGTCGACCAGGCTCTCCAGGAGCTGTTCGGCCTCGCGGGCCGGCCGGCCCAGCATGGCCGCCGGCGTCAGGGCGTCGAATTCGCTCGTCGGCGTCAGGCCCAGGGCGCGGAACCCCTGTTGCTGCGAGGGCGTGAGCTGGTCGTACGACAGGCGGAAGGCCGCCTCCAGGCTGCGGTCCCCGGCAGTGAGCTCGCCGAGCCGCCGGTCGTCGTCCGACATACGGTCCACCAGATGGGCGAGGGTCCAGACGGGGCGCGTCTGCAGCCGTGTCCCGGCGATGCGCAGAGCCAGCGGCAGTCCGCCGCACAGCCTTGCCAGCTCGCGCGTCGCCGCCCGTTCCCCGGCCGCGCGCTCCTCCCCGACGAGATGCCCGAGCAGGGTCTGCGCGTCGTCCGTCTCCAGGGGCTCCAGCGTGATGCGCCGGTCGGCGTCGAGTCCGGCCAGGCGCCGGCGACTGGCCACGATCACCATGCTGCCCGGTCCCGCCGGGAGCAGTGGCCGGATCTGCGCGCTTCCCCGCGCGTCGTCCAGTACGAGGAGCAGCCGCAGCGAGCCGGTCGCCGCGCGCCAGGCGGCGCCGAGTTCGTCCAGATCGGCCGGTACCTCGCTGTCGGCCGTGCCGATCGTGCGCAGGAGCCGCCGCAGGACGCGCTGGGGCGAGAGCTTCTGGCGCCCCGGGCTGTGGGCGCGCAGGTCGACGAAGAGGCAGCCGTCCGGGTAGCGGCCGCGTAACTCCTGGGCCGCGCGGACGACGAGGGCGGTCTTGCCGACCCCGGCAATGCCGTCCACGGCCGCGACCCCCACGGAGTCGGGTGGGAACGCGGTGGCCAGCAGGGCCTGTTCGTGCTCCCGCCCGATGAGGACGCCGGTGACGCCGGGCAGTTCGTTGACCGGGGGGCGGGGCCGCGGCGGGGCGGAGAGGTCGGCCGGGCCGGCCGCGGGGAGGGCGGCGGAGCGGGCCGCGGCCGGGCCGAGGAGGAGTTCGTCGTCGCGGCGCAGCACCGCTTCGTACACCCGGCCCAGTGCGTCGCCGGGGCTGACCCCGAGCTCGTCGCGCAGCCGTTCGCGCATGCCCTGATAGGCGTTCAGCGCCTCGGCCTGGCGCTGGTTGGCGTACAGGGCGCGCATGTGCAGGGCCAGGAGCGACTCGTCGTACGGCTCGGCGGCGGACAGCGTGGCCAGACCGTCCAGGGCCTCGGCGGCCCGGCCCAGCAGGAGGAGGCATTCGAGCCGCTGCGACTGCAGTGTCCTTCGCCGTTCCGTCAGCCGCCGCCGCTCGGCCTGGGCGAACGGACCCGGCAGCCCGGCCAGGGGCTCTCCCCGAAACATTGCGAGGGCATCGGCGAGCAGGGCCATGGCGGTGGCCACGTCACCGGACGCCTGCACTCGCCGCGCCTCCTGGACCAGCTCGGCCAACTCGGCGACGTCGACGCGGATCCCGTCCACGGCCATGCCGTACCGGCCCTGGCTGCTGCGGATCACCGACTCCTCGTACCCGGTTCCCTCCGGGTCGAGGGCCTTGCGCAGGGCGTAGACGTAGCTCGGCAGGACCCGGTGACCGGAACCCGGCAGCGCCGAGCCCCACACCGCGTCGAGCAGGTCCTCGTGGCTCACGGTGCTGCCCGGCCGCAGTGCCATCGCGGCCAGCACGGCTTGGCGCCGGACGGGTCCCAAGGCCAGCGGCGTCGTACCCCGCCAGGCCCGTACCGGTCCGAGCAGCTCGATCCTGAGCCGCTGCGGAGATTCCCCGTCCACTCGCATCCTCGCTTCGCGCGCATCATCGAAATTTCATGGGCATTGCAGCGCCCCCGGTCACGCTTGGCAAGGCTCATGGTGCGCGAGTGAAAGCGGAATGGCTTGAAATCGGGGGGCGTCATGACGGGTTCGGTCGCCGCGCGCCGCCCTGCGGTGCCGGGATGGGGCGGCAGCCGGGACGTGACCAGGTATTTGTGCGCGGCCGCGTACCTGGAGCGCAGCTACGCGAAATCGCTCGTCAAGGACGTGGCGGCCGAGCCGCATCTGGGCGTGGCCGCGGCGCCGGCCTGCGACGTCCCGGTGGTGCTCAGGCACGCGTACCTCGCGAACGCCCGCAGGCACAGCCGCGACATCCTCCTCGCCTTCCTGCTGCTGTTCATCCTGATCTTCCATCTATGGGTCGCCATGCCCTTGATAGCCCTGTCGCTGCTGCTCCTCGCGTGGGTGACGGTGTTCTCGTTCGAACTCTCCACCAAGTACGGCCGGTCGATGCAGAGCCTGCGCCCGGACAGCTTCGACCCCGCGGCCGCCCCTGAGCCGATCAGCGGGAGCGTCGCGAGGCGCCTGCGTGAGATCGGCGAGTACGCCGAGGGCAACGTCACCACGTACAGCGGCTATTCGCCGTTCGCCGGATACGGCTCCGACCAGGACTCGTGGTCGCTCGCCTTCGACGTCACCTCTCCGAGCCGGCCGGGGGTCGAGCCGCTGGACTTCGACGTGGTGGACCTCTACTCCCATGTCGCCGGACGGCTCGCCACGCTGGGCCTGCCCTGTCTGGAGATCGAGGAGCGGGTCTTCGTCGACGGCTCGGCCGTCCGGGAGGACAGGCGCTTCCTCCCCGATCCCCTCGGCCGGCCCGTCACCGCCATCACGTCCGAGGCCGTGGACGCACTCAAGCGCTCGCCCGAGGAGAAGGTGCGGCCCTACCTCGCCGTGCACTCCACCGGCTGGGGCGGCGAGCTGGTGACGTCCCTCTTCGTCCGCTTCGTGCGCTCGGACTCGAGCCTCGTCGTGGAGGCGGCCCCGACGGTGCTGTTCCCCCTGCGCGACGGCTACCGGGTCGTCGACACCCTGATGCCCAGCCCGTCCCCGCTGGAGGTGCTCCAGCTCGCGGCGGGCACCCTGGTTCCGACCGTGTTCGAGCTGCTGGCCTCGCCCTGGCGTGCGATCGCGGGCTTCGCCCCCGATTTCTGGATGTACTTCCGCGTCCGGGGACAGGAGAAGCTGATCACGCAGCTGCGGCGGTTCGACTACGGGGCCCGGCAGGCGGTGCGGCGCAACGTCGCGGACAAGAGCCACCAGCGCTTCTTCCAGGAGGCGGACAGCGGCATGGTCCTCAAGGCCATCGAGAAGAGGGTGCTGAACGCGGTCGTGGAATTCGCGGAGGCCCATGGAATCCACACGGACGAGCTGGTGCAACGGCAGGAACTGATCATCAATCACGGGATCATCGCGAGCCACGGAGCGAGTGTCCAGGCCAGCTCCGTGGCCTCCGGTGAGAACTCCAAGGTCTCGTCGAGGATCCTCAGGAAAATGCCGCGCGTGAAATTGGACTGACCACGGTGAGGGGCGAGGAAAGACATGCGGAGCAATGACGGGATCATCGCCACGGGCGGCTCGAGCGTCGTCTCGTCCGCCGTGGCCGGCGGCAGGAACGCGCGGGCCGAGGTGCACAGCAGCGGTCCGACGCAGATCGGCGGGGGACGGCAGCGGTCGCCCGAGGAGATCCGGGAGCTGGTCTCCCGGCTGATCGAGGAACTGGGCCGGTCCGAGCACCCCGACCGCGCCGATCTGATCGAGATCGCGGAGGACGCCCGCGAGGAGCTCGGGTCCGAGAACCGGCGCATGGGAAAGCTGAGGATGCTCGCCAGGACCCTCCTGAGCGCGGTGGCGGGATTCACCGCGCTGGTCTCCCTCGCGGAGCCGATCGAAGAGGCGATCCGCGGCCTGTGAGCGGGGGAGTGCAGAGGAGATGACCATGCCACCCTCCCGGCCTGCCGGGCCCGGCTACGTCCGCGTGGGATTCACGGTCCTTCCCCGGTGGCTGCCGTGGCTGGTGGCCGCTCTCGTGGTGGCGGGCGGGGGGACCGCGGGCGTGCTCATCGCCGTGGCTCCCGCGTCCGGGGAGCGGGCGCCGGGCCAGGCCCTGGGCGGCCCGCCGCCGGGGGCGGACACCGGCTCCGCCGCGCCGTCGGCCGTCGCCCCGCCGCCCACCCCCCGATCCGCCGAGCCCGTGCCCTACCCCACCCCGTCCGCGGCGTACACCCCTCCCGCT
This sequence comes from Streptomyces sp. NPDC001903, assembly GCF_042891345.1. Lineage (NCBI taxonomy): Bacteria > Bacillati > Actinomycetota > Actinomycetes > Kitasatosporales > Streptomycetaceae > Streptomyces > Streptomyces sp. NPDC001903. Next base: position 148,404 of record NZ_JBIASZ010000009.1, on the reverse strand, counting down.
CCGCCTCCCGCTCCACCGCCCGCCGAGGAGAGCCCGGCGCGTCCGGACGACCCGGGCGAGGTGGTGGAGGAGTACTACCGGGACCTCGTGAACCAGGACTTCGCGGCGGCCTGGGAACTCGGCGGCAGGAACATCGCCCACACCTCCTACGCGAAGTGGGTGGCGGGCTACGACACGACGGCGAGCATCTCGCTCGGCTCGGCGAACACGGTGGACCCAGGCCGGGTCCGCGTGCTGATCCGTGCCCTCCAGACGGACGGCACGCTGAAGGTGTTCGAGGGGACGTACACCGTCTCCGGTGGCGTGATCGTCGGCGCGGAGGTCACCGAGAGGTGATCCCGGCATGATCCGAAGGACACGGCCTAGCTGCGGTACACCCGCAGGTCCGAGACCTCGTACGACATCTCCGAGAGGGACGGGTCGGGGGCCGGGTGGTAGCGGCCCGCGCACACGGAGAGGTTCACGATGAGGTATGCCCTCCAGCGGCGGCCCACCCCGCTGTGATCGGAGTACGCGCGGGTGCCGTTGACCCACCAGACGACCGTGTTCGCACCGAATTTGACCTTGAGGTCGACCCATGCGCCGGGGCGGATGGCGGGGTCGTGGTAGTAGTGCGAGCCCCCGCCCCGGACGTGGTTGGAGAGCTCCAGCAGGTCCGGGTTGTCGGGGTGGTACTCGAAGACGTCGACCTCCTGGCCGCCGTCCCGCCAGGTCCAGATCGCCGGCCAGGCGCCGAGCGCCTCCGGCAGCCGGACGCGGGCCTCGAGCACGTCCTCCGCGCGCAGCAGGAAACCCTCGTCGCTGCCCTCGGTGGTCAGCAGCCCGGAGTCCCAGTGGCCGTCGGACCGCGGGGTGGCGCGGAAGGTCCCGCCGCGGCTGTAGGCGGGGTCGTCGACCAGATGATCGAGTTTGTTGTCGCCCGGATTGACCGGGCCGCCGTCGGGAAAGGCCGAGGTCCGGCCCGCGACCCAGCGGGTGGTCGAGCCGAAGTCGGCGGAGAAGACGAGGGTTCGGGAGCGACGGAACGGGGCGAGGAGTTGCGAGATCACCCCGCAGCTCTGCCCAGGGCGCGCCGTCCGCATTCCGCTGATCTTCGGTGAAATGCGGACGGGGCGGGCGCTTCAGGGCACTTCGGCGTCAGAGGCGCCGCCCCGGCGTCCCGCGGCGCACTTCGGTCAGGAGCCGGACTGCTGAAGGCGCTCGGCCTGCTCGGCGTGCTTCTCCTTGATGCGGACCGCTTCCTTGCGGACCTCGGCCTGGGTGGCGCGCTCCTTCTGGAGCCACTCCGGGTTCTCCTGCTTCAGCGCGTCGATCTGCTCCGTGGTGAGGGCCTCGGTGACCCCGCCACGCGCGAGGCCGGCGATCGAGACGCCGAGCTTGGACGCGACCACGGGCCGGGGGTGCGGGCCGCTGCGTCGCAGTTCCTGCAGCCACTGGGGCGGCTCGGCCTGCAGCGCGTTCAGCTCGCTGCGGGTCACGACACCCTCCTGGAACTCAGCGGGGGTGGCTTCGAGGTACACACCCAGCTTCTTCGCCGCGGTGGCGGGCTTCATGGTCTGGGTGGTCTTGTGCGACGTCATGGGGTCAAGGGTATCGAGCGTGTGCGCTACTTCTGACCACGGCCGGTAACCTGGCCGGGTGACAGGCTCGGAAGCATCTCCCACGGCATCTCCCTCGTTCCGGCTCGCGTACGTCCCCGGAGTGACCCCCGGCAAGTGGGTGCGGATCTGGAACGAGCGCCTGCCGGACGTCCCGCTGGCCCTCCTGCAGGTGTCCGCGGCCGAGGCCCCCGGCGTACTGCGGGGCAGCGAGGCCGACGCGGCCTTCGTGCGGCTGCCGATCGACCGGACGGGCCTGGCCGCGATCCCCCTCTACACCGAGAACACGGTCGTCGTGGTCCCGAAGGACCACCTCGTGGCGGCCGTGGAGGAGGTCTCCACCGGGGACCTCGCCGACGAGATCGTGCTGCACCCGCTGGACGACACCCTGGACTGGGAGAGCCTGCCCGGCAAGCCCGCGTTCGAACGCCCCGCCACCACGGCGGACGCGATCGAGCTGGTGGCGGCCGGGATCGGCGTCCTCGTCGTCCCGCAGTCCCTGGCCCGCCTGCACCACCGCAAGGACCTGACGTACCGGACGGTGACGGACGCGCCCCAGTCCAGGGTCGCCCTGTCGTTCCTCGAACTCGACGGCGAACCGACCGACCTGGTCGAGGAGTTCATCGGGATCGTGCGCGGCCGGACCGTCAACAGCACGCGCGGCCGCGGCGCCCCGACCCCGCCGCAGCCGAAGCAGCGGGGGCGCAAGCCCGCGGCCGCGAAGACGGGCGGCAAGACGGGCGGGAAGCCGGCCGGCAAGAACCCGCGCGGCGGCTCCGGCGGGGCCAAGGGCGCCAAGGGGGCCAAGGGCGGCAAGCCGCGCCGCCGGCCCTGAGGGGTGTTGCGCGGCCGCGTACGGTCACATTCGGTGACCCTCGGGCGGGGTCGGACACCCGCTAGTCGCCGATCCTGACCAGGGCGAGCGTGATGTTGTCGGGTCCGCCGGCCTCGATGGCGGCCTTCCACAGCTCGAACGCGGCCTTGCCGTCGTCGTGCACCCGCAGCAGCTCGTCGAGCTCCTCGGGCGGCACCGGGTCGGTCAGACCGTCCGAGCACACCAGATAGCGGGCTCCGGCCGCCAGCGGCCGGGTCGAGACGTGCGGGGTGATCCCGCTGTGCCGGCGGGCTCCGCCGAGCGCCTGGGTCAGCAGGGACGTCGTGCGCTGCCCCGGCTCCAGCGGCGGATTGTCGTCCACGCTCACCTGCCGGAGCTCTTGCGCGGTGGCGTCGAGCACCCGGCTGTCGCCGACGTTGAACGAGATCAGCGAGTCCTCCAGGACGACCGTGCCCGCCACGGTGGTGCCCATGGTGGCCAGCTCCGGATCGCTGTCCCCGGCCGCGTACACCGCGTGGTTGCACAGGGCGAGCGCCTCGCGGACGGCCCCCTCGCTGTCCAGGGACGGCCCGAGCATCGCCAGTTCCCGTACGACCAGCGCACTGGCCACTTCTCCGGCAGGCTGTCCGCCGATCCCGTCGGCGACCGCGACGACGAGCGGCGCACCGAGCGGGAACACGAACGTCTGCGGATTGCGGGTCACACCGGCGCACAGCGTCCACGGCCCGACGACGAGGCTGTCCTCGTTGTGGTCGCGTACCAGCCCGGCATGGCTCAGGGCGCTCACGGCTACGTACGTCATCGCACCCCCATGGTCCCGCCGCCCGCCCGCCGGCGTCTCATCCGGGCCCCCCGCCCCCGCCCAGCGCCTTCCGCTCCATGAGCCGGGTGACGTCCTTCGCGGTGACGATGCCCACCAGCCGGTCCGCGTCCACCACCAGGAGCGGCAGCCCGATCCCCGGCCGCAGCGCGTCCAGGGCGTCGCCCAGCAGATCGCCCGGGGCCGCCACCGCGCACCGCTGGAGCGGGGTCGACACGTCCCGCACGCGCAGTGCGTCCCGCTGATCCTGCGGGATCCGGGCCAGCCCGCGTACGTGCACCACCCCGCTGGGGCGTCCGTCGAAGTCGAGCAGCGGCAGGGCGGAATGCCGGGATCCGACGGCCACCTCCTCGATGAACCGCCGCACGCTCAGCCAGTCGGCGCCGGCCGCGACCGGGCTCGACATGGCATCGGCCACGTGCACACCCCGCAGCCCCGTCTGCACCACCGCGCGCTGGCGCTCCGCGCCCGCGACGAACGTGATGAAGAGGCCGATGGCGACGAGCCACAGCCCGCTCGAGGACCCGCGCAGGAAGGAGACCCAGCCCAGCGCCGCCAGCAGCACGCCCATGACCTGCCCGCTGCGCGAGGCGGCCCGGTCCGCCCGCTCCCGGTCGCCCGTACGCCACCACAGCAGTGCCTGGAGGACCCGTCCGCCGTCGAGCGGCGAGGCGGGCAGCAGGTTGAAGACGCCCAGGAAGAGGTTGGCCCAGCCCAGCCAGACCAGGACGGCGGCGGGCACCGCCCAGCCGAGCAGGGCGTCCAGCCCGATGCCGGCGCCGACCGCTGCGCCGCCGATCACCAGGCTGGTCAGCGGGCCGCTCACCGCCACCGCGAAGGCCGCCCTCGCGGTCTTGGGCCGGCCCATCCTGGTCATCCCGCCCAGCGCCCACAAGGTGACGTCCTCGACGGAGATCTTGCTCCGGCGGGCCGTCGCCGCGTGCGCGGTCTCGTGCAGGAGCAGGCTGCCCATCAGCAGCAGCGCCCCCACGACGCTGGCGAGGGTGTACACGGCGTTCGAGCGCCCCGGGGTCCACAGGGGCAGGGTCTGGCGGCCGAGCCCGTACGCGAACAGCACCACGAGCAGCGGCACGCTCCAGTGCATGCGCAGCGGCACTCCGACGACACGTCCGATGGGGACCGAGCCGTTCATCCTCGTCTCCTGCCGACTCGGCAGTGGTTCTCATCCCATTGTCGCTCCGGGACGGCCGACCCGGGCCGTGCCGGAGCGACGGATGCGGTGGGGCTCAGCCCTCCGTGGCGGCCGGAGCGGCCAGGACCTCGTCGAGCTCCCACGCGTGCCGCTTGAACTCGCGCAGGAAGTCGCCGTGGTCCTCCCACTGGCGGGCGATGCCGCGCAGCACGTCCCAGTGGTGCTCCACGGACTGGTCGATGACCCGGCGCAGCGCCGGCTCGGCGGTCGCCCGCTTCTCGATGAGCCCCTTGACCGCCGAGGCCTCCAGCACGGCGTTGCGCAGCGCGCGCAGCGCCCGGGAGGTGTCGTCCATCGCAAAACCGCGCTCACTGCCGGTGGCCTCGTCGAACAGCGGGGTCAGCCGCGCCTCGATGAATGCGGTGATCCGCTCGAAGTGCTGCACGTCCATCGGGGCTCCATCTCGTCTGCTTCCGGGCGCCGCGGCTGCTCCCGGCGCGGATGAAGAATATCCGCTGAAGATCGGGAGGAGACGGGCGGCGGCGGGCGGCGTCACACGGCGACGGCCTCCAGCAGGGAGGGCACGGACGGCGTGGGCAGGATGCGGTCCAACCGGAAGCCCGCCCGTGCCAGCAGGGACTCGAACTCGGCGGCGGTCCGCTCGCGCCCGGTGACGGCCATCAGCATCACGACGTCGAGCTCCACAGCGGGGTGCGGGGCACTGCCCTCGGGCAGGACGGCCTCCACCACGAGCAGGCGGCCACCGGTGCCCGCGGCGCGCCGGATCGAGCCGAGGATGCGCAGGGCGTCCTCGTCGCTCCAGTCGTGCAGGATGTGCTTGAGCAGGTAGAAATCACCCCCGGCCGGTACGGCGGTGAAGAAGTCCCCGCCCGCCGTGCGCCAGCGGCCCGCCAGTCCGGGCCGGTCGAGTACGTGTTCGGCGACGGTGGCGGGCTGGTCGAAGAGGGTGCCGGACAAGGTGGGCTCGCGGGTCAGTACGGCGGCCAGCAGCCCGCCGCGGCCCCCGGCCACGTCGACCAGGCGTGCGCCCGCCGGGAAGGCGTAGCTCTGCGCCACCAGTTCCTCGGCGGGGCCGGAATGCGCCGCCATGCCGGCGTCGAACGTGGCCCGGTCCTCGGGGGACCCCAGGAGGTGCTCGAAGAACGGCATGCCGTGGGCGAGGTCGAAGGCGGACTCGCCCGTGCGCAGGGTGTCCGCGAGCCGGCCGGCGGAGCGCGCGAACATCGGGTCGGTCAGCATCAGGACGCTCGCCAGCTGGGATCCCGGCGCGCCGGCGACCAGCGACCGCCCGGCCTCCTCCAGCCGGAAGGCCCCCCGGCCGTCCTCGCCGAACAGCCCCCGCGTGGCGAGGAACCGCAGGATCCGCCGCAGCGCGGGCCCGTGCGTGCCGGTACGGGCGGCGAGCTCCTCGGCGGTGCGCGGCCCGTCGGTGAGGTGGTCGGCTATCCGGTGGACGGCCACGGCCCTTAACGCGGCGGCGTGGACGTGCCCGTACATGAGGTCGTGCAGCGGAGAGGGGGCGAAGGGGTCGAGGCTGGCCACGGTCCGGCTCCTGTCGGCTCGATGCGATGCGATGCACGGTGAGACGCAGTGCGATGCGATGTGGTGCGGGTCGGCTCGGGGCACGCGTGCCGTCGCTTCCGGCCCGCGCGGCCCACCTGCGCAGTGCATGCCGGGTACGGGTCCCCCGTCCAGTCCCTTTCCGGGCATCTGCGCGCGCTCCCGGACCCGCCCCTCCACCAGGTGGCGGTTCGAGGTGGCCACTTCCGGGTGACACGCCCGTAGGTCTCACCGGCCCGCGGGCGTCCGTGGTCGACGATCGCCAGCGGCCGTACCTGCCGCGGCCGCAGATCGCCGGGGGCCGGACGATTGGGAGATCACGTGCACATCCTGCTCGCCGCCAGCGCGTTCAACAGCCTCACCCAGCGCGTGCACGCGGAACTCAGGGACCGCGGGCACAGCGTGGCGGTCGAGCTGGCCCTGCCCGGCGCCTCCCTCGCCGAAGCCGTCGACCGCCACCGGCCGGACCTCGTGCTCGCGCCGATGCTGAAGACGCCCATCCCGCGCGAGGTCTGGTCCGCCCACACCTGCCTGATCGTCCACCCCGGGCCCGTGGGCGACCGCGGGCCCTCCTCGCTCGACTGGGCCATCGCCGAGGACGCGACCCGCTGGGGCGTCACCGTCCTGCAGGCCTGCGAGGAGATGGACGCCGGCGACGTGTGGGCCGCCGCGGACTGCGCCCTGCCGCCCGTCGGCAAGAGCGACGCCTACCGCGGCGAGATCGCCGACGCGGCCCTGTCCGCCGTGCTGACGGCCGTCGACCGCTTCGCGTCCGGCACGTACGTCCCCGAGCGGCAGCGATCCGGCCGCGCCCGGCCGTACCTGCGCCAGGAGCTGCGCCGCATCGACTGGGCGAACGACTCCACGCAGAGCGTCGTCCGCGCGCTGCGCGCCGCCGACTCCCAGCCGGGCGTACTCGACGAACTCCTCGGCGGCCAGTGGTTCCTGCACGGCGGGCACCCCGAGGACCGGCTGCGCGGCCGCCCCGGCGAGCTGCTCGCCACCCGCGCGGGTGCGATCTGCCGGGCGACCGCCGACGGAGCCGTGTGGATCCCCGAGCTCAGGGCCCGGCGCGTGCCCGGCGAACCGGGCGGCCCGGCCCCCGTCAAACTCCCCGCCACCCTCGCCCTCGGCGACCGGCTGCCGCCGCTGCCCGAGATCCCCGCGCGGCCGTTCGCCGACGCGGACGCGGAGGGCGGCCCGCGCACCTGGTCCGACATCACCTACCGGGAACGGGGCGGGGCCGGCTTCCTCTCGTTCTCGTTCCCCGGCGGCGCGATGAGCACCGCGCAGTGCCGGCGCCTGCTCGCGGCCTACCGGGAGGCCTGTACCCGGCCCGTCTCCGTCCTCGTCCTCGGCGGCGGCCGGGACTTCTTCTCCAACGGCATCCACCTCGGCGTCATCGAGGCCGCCGCCGACCCGGCCGAGGAGTCCTGGGCCAACATCAACGCCATGGACGACCTGGTGGAGGCCGTCCTGACCACCACCGACCGGTTCGTCGTGGCCGCCCTCGGCGGCAACGCGGCCGCCGGCGGCGCCATGCTCGCCCTCGCCGCGGACGAGGTCTGGTGCCGCGGCGGCGTCGTCCTCAACCCGCACTACCGGCTCATGGGCCTGTACGGATCCGAGTACTGGACCTACACGCTGCCCCGCCGGACCGGAACCGGCGTCGCGGAGCGCCTCACCGCCGACGCCCTGCCGATCAGTGCCGAAGCCGCCCGCAGGCTCGGACTGGTCGACCGTACGATCGACTGCGCCCCGCACGCCTTCGCCGACGAGACCGCCCGGCTCGCCGTCCGCGTGGCGGACTCGCCCGCCGTCCTGTCCCGGATCGCCGGCAAGAAGGCCCGCCGCGAGGCCGACGAGGGCGTCCGGCCGCTCGCCGCCTACCGGGAGGCCGAGCTCGCGCGGATGCGCGAGACCTTCTTCGACCTGCGGGCCCCCTACCACGCCCTGCGCCGCGCCTTCGTACGCAAGGAGGCCCCGGAGCGCACCCCGGCCCACCTGGAGCGGACCGTGCCGGGACGGCGCACCGCGCCCCTGCCCTCCCGGCGGCCCCCGGTCACTGGACCGGCCGTACAAGACAGGGCACCGGGCCCGGCCGGCTGCTAGCAAGAAGGGTGAGGCCGGCGCGGAGCACCTGCCCGTCCGCCCTCCCCGTTCCCGCCCCCTCCGCGTCCCCGGCCCCACCCACCCCCCCCGCATCCCCTCCCAAGGAGCGATCCTCATGGATGCAGCAACGCCGAGCACGGCAGTAGAGGACCCCCCGATCCACATCCTCTGGATCAACGCCGGACTGAGCTGCGACGGCGACTCGGTGTCCCTGACGGCAGCGATGCAGCCCAGCATCGAGGAGATCGTCATGGGCGTCCTCCCGGGCCTGCCCAAGATCGCCGTGCACTGGCCGCTGATCGACTTCGAATGCGGACCCGTCGGCGGCGCCGACACCTTCATCGAATGGTTCTTCAAGGGGGAGCGCGGGGAGATCGACCCCTTCGTGCTCGTCGTCGAAGGCTCGATCCCCAACGAGAAGATCAAGCCCGAGGGCTACTGGTGCGGCTTCGGCGACGATCCGGAGACCGGCCAGCCCATCACCACCAGCGAGTGGATCGACCGCCTCGCGCCCAAGGCCCTCGCCGTGGTGGCGATCGGCACCTGCGCCACGTACGGCGGCATCCACGCGATGGAGGGCAACCCCACCGGCGCCATGGGCGTGCCCGACTACCTCGGCTGGGACTGGACCTCGAAGGCCGGCATCCCGATCGTGTGCGTGCCCGGCTGCCCGATCCAGCCGGACAACTTCTCCGAGACCCTCACCTACCTGCTCTACCAGGCGGCCGGCTCCGCGCCGATGATCCCCCTGGACGACAAGCTGCGCCCCACCTGGCTCTTCGGCGCCACCGTGCACGAGGGCTGCGACCGGGCCGGCTACTACGAGCAGGGCGAGTTCGCGCAGACCTACGACTCGCCCAAGTGCCTGGTCAAACTCGGCTGCTGGGGCCCCGTCGTCAAGTGCAACGTGCCCAAGCGCGGCTGGATGAACGGCATCGGCGGCTGCCCCAACGTCGGCGGCATCTGCATCGCCTGCACCATGCCCGGCTTCCCCGACAAGTTCATGCCCTTCATGGACGAACCTCCGGGGGCGAGGGTCTCCGTCACCGCCAGCGGGGTCTACGGCACGCTGATCCGCAAGCTCAGGTCGATCACCGAGCACACGGTGGACCAGGAGCCCAAGTGGCGCCATCCGGGACGGCAGTTGACCACCGGATACCGCAAGCCCTGGTGACCGGGCCGTCCCGGGCACCCCGCCCGCCCGGCGCGGGCCCGCACCCGGGCCCGCGCCCCACCGCTGCGCCTCCCCAAAACCCCAGCTCCCGCCTCCAAGAAGGGTCACGGCAGACAAGATGACACCGAAGACGAAGGCGGCCGGTGACGGCAGCGGCCTGGTGGAGATGGCCTGGGATCCGATCACCCGGATCGTGGGCAGTCTCGGCATCCACACGAAGATCGACTTCAAGCAGAAGAAGGTCGCGGAGTGCTACAGCACCTCGTCCGTCTTCCGCGGCTACAGCGTCTTCATGCGCGGCAAGGACCCCCGCGACGCGCACTTCATCACCAGCCGCATCTGCGGGATCTGCGGCGACAACCACGCCACCTGCTCCGTCTACGCCCAGAACATGGCTTATGGGGTGAAGCCGCCCCACCTCGCCGAGTGGATCATCAACCTGGGCGAGTCGGCGGAGTACATGTTCGACCACAACATCTTCCAGGAGAACCTGGTCGGGGTCGACTACTGCGAGAAGATGGTCCGCGAGACCAACCCCGGCGTACTCGAACTCGCCGAGCGCACCGAGGCCCCGCACGCCGGTGACCACGGCTACCGCACCATCGCCGACATCATGCGCTCGCTCAACCCCATCGAGGGCGAGTTCTACCGCGAGGCCCTCCAGGTCAGCCGGTACACGCGCGAGATGTTCTGTCTCATGGAGGGGCGCCACGTGCACCCCTCCACCCTCTACCCGGGCGGCGTCGGCACCATCGCCTCCGTCCAGCTCTTCACGGACTACATGAGCCGCCTCATGCGGTACTGCGAGTTCATGAAGCGCGTGGTCCCGCTCCACGACGACCTCTTCGACTTCTTCTACGAGGCCCTGCCCGGGTACGAGGAGGTCGGCCGCCGGCGCGTCCTGCTGGGCTGCTGGGGCGCGCTCAACGACCCCGAGTACTGCGACTTCACGTACGCCAACATGACCGACTGGGGACGGAAGATGTTCGTCACCCCGGGCGTGGTGGTGGACGGCAAGCTGGTCACCAACGACCTCACCGAGATCAACCTCGGCATCCGCATCCTGCTCGGCAGCTCGTACTACGACGACTGGCAGGGCCAGGAGAAGTTCGTCACCCACGACCCGCTCGGCAACCCCGTCGACGCCCGCCACCCGTGGAACCAGCACACCATCCCGGCCCCGCAGAAGCGGAACTTCGACGACAAGTACAGCTGGGTGATGTCCCCGCGCTGGTTCGACGGCAAGGACCACCTGGCCCTCGACACCGGCGGCGGCCCCATCGCCCGCCTGTGGTCCACCGCCCTGTCCGGGCTCGTGCACACCGACTACGTCCAGGCCACCGGCCACAGCGTGGTCATCACCCTTCCCCGCACCATGACCAAGCCCGAGACCCGCTTCGAGTGGAAGATCCCGAAGTGGAGCAACGCGCTGGAGCGCAACCGCGCCCGCACGTACTTCCAGGCGTACGCGGCGGCCATCGCGCTGCACTGCGCCGAGAAGGGCCTGGCCGAGGTCCGCGCCGGACGCACCCAGACCTGGGAGAAGTTCGAGGTCCCGGACGAGTCCATCGGAGTCGGCTTCACCGAGGCCGTGCGCGGCGTGCTCTCGCACCACATGGTGATCCGCGACGGCAAGATCGCCAACTACCACCCGTACCCGCCGACCCCGTGGAACGCCAGCACCCGCGACACCTTCGGCACCCCCGGACCGTACGAGGACGCCGTCCAGAACACCCCGATCTTCGAGGAGAACTCCCCGGAGAACTTCAAGGGCATCGACATCATGCGCGCCGTGCGCAGCTTCGACCCCTGCCTGCCGTGCGGCGTGCACATGTACGTCGGCGGCGGCAAGACGGTCAAGCAGATGCACGTGCCCACCGGCCTGAGCGGACTCGGCGGATGAGCGCGCAGGCGACCGACGCCCGCGAGGCGGGCCGGCGCGTGGACGAGGTCCTGGACCGGCTGGCCGCCTCCGGCGACCGCGAGGCCTGCGCCGCGGCCGAGGAACTGGTGCGCGTGCTCATGGACTTCTACGGGGCCGGGCTCGCCCGGATCGTGGAGCGGCTCGGCGTGGAGCGGCTCGGCGGGCTGCTGGACGACGAGCTCGTCGCGAGCCTGCTCGCCCTGCACGACCTGCACCCGGAGGACGTGCACACGCGGATCGCCCGCGCCCTGGACTCCGTACGGGACCCCGTGGAGCTGGTCGGCTTCGACGCGGCCACCGGCGTGCTGCGCCTGCGCTCCGCCCCGGGCGGCGGCTGCGGCTGCGGTTCCGGCGGCGACGCCGTGCCGCGGAGCGTCGAGGACGCCCTGGCCTGCTTCGCGCCCGAGGTGACCTCGGTGGAGCTCGAAGCGGCCGAACCGCCCCTGCCCCTGCTCCAGATCGGCACCCGCCCGCAGGCCCCGGCGCGGGCCCGGTGAACGCGCCGCACCCCTGGGAGACGGCTGAGCCGGGCACCGGCTCCGCCGGGCCGCGCGGACTGCGCCGGTTCACGGGGCCCCGGCCGCCCCGGCCCGAGCGCTGCGAACTGTGCGCGGCGGCGGTCCCCGAGGACGGCCACCGCCACCTGGTGGAGGTCGAGAAGCGGGCGCTGGTCTGCGCCTGCACCGCCTGCGCCCTGCTGTTCGACCGGCCCGGCGCCGCCACCGGGCGCTTCCGCGCCGTCCCGGACCGCTACCTCACCGACCCGGAGCACCGGCTCGGCGAGGGCGCCTGGGAGCAGCTCCAGATCCCGGTCGGCGTCGCCTTCTTCTTCCGCAACGCCGCCCTCGACCGGCTGGTCGCGCTCTACCCGAGCCCGGCCGGCGCCACCGAGAGCGAACTGGACCCGGCCACCTGGCAGAACGTGCTCGGCGGCGGGGCGCTCGCCGCGCTGCTCGAACCCGACGTGGAGGCGCTGCTGCTGCGCCGGACCGAGGGCCGCACCGAGTGCTACCTCGTCCCCATCGACATCTGCTACGAGCTGGTGGGGCGGATGCGGCTGCTGTGGCAGGGCTTCGACGGCGGGGCCGAGGCCCGCGCCGCGCTGAACGCCTTCTTCGCGCAGGTCGAGCGCAGGGCCAAGGTCCCCGCCGGGGCGGGGGAGGGGCGGCCGTGACCGACTTCGCCTTCGCCTGCACCGGGGTGCGCGCCGACCCGTACGCGGCCGGCCCCACCCTCGTCTTCCGGCTGCGCATCACCACCGCTCCGGACAAGCGCGTCCACGCCCTGGCGCTGCGCTGCCAGATCCGCATCGAACCGGCCCGGCGCGGCTACGGCACGGGCGAGGCCGCCGCGCTCCACGACCTGTTCGGCGAGCGGGCCCGCTGGGGGACCACCCTCCAGCCCCTCCAGTTCGCCCAGGTCTCGGTGATGGTCCCCAGTTTCACCGGGGAGACCGAGACCGATGTCGTCGTCCCGTGCTCGTACGACATGGACATCGCCTCCGGCCGCTATCTCAGCGCCCTGGAGGAGGGCGAGGCACCGCTGCTGATGCTGTTCTCCGGCACGGCCTTCACCGGCGCCGGGGGCTTCCAGGTCGAACCGGTCCCCTGGGACCGCGAAGCGCCGTTCCGGATGCCCGCCGAGGTGTGGCGGGAGATGGTCGAGCAGCACTTCCCCGGCTGCGGCTGGCTGCGGCTGCCCCGCGACACCATGGCGGAGCTGCTCGCCTACCGCTCCCGGCACGCCCTCGCCTCCTGGGAGGCGACCGTACGGACCCTGCTGGACGCGGCGTCGACGGCCGAGCCGGCGCCCCCGGACCCCGTGTGGGCCGGCGCCGTACTGCCGCGGGCCGCCGAGAGGACCGCGCCATGACCACGACGGCCCTGCCCGAATCGCGCTTCGCCGTTGCCCGGCAGGTGGCCGACGCCGTCCTCTTCGAGGGCTACGTCCTCTACCCGTACCGGGCCTCGGCGGCGAAGAACCGGCTGCGCTGGCAGTTCGGCGTCCTGGTGCCGCCCGCATGGGGGCCCGCCCACGGAGAGCACTCGTTCCAGCGCACCGAGGTGGTCATGGAACCCCGGGGCGCGGCCACCCTCGCCGTCGAGCTGCGCTTCCTGCACGCCCAGCGGCGGACGGTCGAAGAGGCCCGCGCGGACGGCTCGTTCGCGGCCGTGCCCGAACTGCACCTGCCCGACCGGGTCCTGGTCCCCTGGGACGAGGGCACCGAGGAGCGGGTCGAGATGACCGTCCCCGTCACCGAGCTGGAGGAGGGCGAGGTCCGTCTGCCCTTCGTCCGGCCGGCCCGCGAGGAGACCGAGCCCGTCCTCGGCGCCGACGGCCGGCAGGTGGGCCGACTGGTCCGGCGCACCGAGCGTGCCGACGGGGTGCTGCGGCTGCGCGCGGAGCAACTGGACGTTCCCTACCGGGCGTTCAAGCTCACGGCGGTGGTGGAGAACACGAGCGACTGGATGCCGGACGCCGAGCTCGCCGGGGGAGCGGACCGCGACGCCGCCCTGCCCCGCTCACTGGTCGCGGCCCATCTCCTGCTGGGCCTCAGCGCCGGATCCTTCCTCTCGATGACCGACCCGCCCGAGTGGGCCAAGGCCTCCGTCGCCACCTGCGCCAACCGGCACACCTGGCCCGTGCTGGCCGGCGACCCGGGCAGCACCGACGTGGTCCTGTCCTCGCCGATCATCTTGGAGGACCACCCCGGCATCGCCCCCGAGAGCATCGGGGCCATGTACGACGCCACCGAGATCGACGAGATCCTCGCCCTGCGCACGGCGGCCCTGACCGACCAGGAGAAGCGCGAGGCCCGCGGCACCGACCCCCGCGCGGCCGCCGTCATCGACCTGGCCGAGACCATGCCGCCCGAGGTGCTGGAACGCCTGCACGGCGCGGTCCGGGCGCTCCGCGAGATCACCGACCCCGGCGCGCCCGTCCCCGAGTCCTTCGCGGAACTCTTCGACGAGGACGCCGTGTTCAAGCCGGACACCCCCTGGTGGGACCCGGCGCACGCCGATCCCGCCGATCCGGCCCGCGACCGGATCCTGATCGGCGGCACCTCGGTGGGCCCCGGCAGCCGGGTGATCCTGCGCCCGGGGCTGCGGCGCACCGACGCCCAGGACCTGTTCCTGCAGGGAGCGGCCGCACAGGTGGAGGCCGTCCTCCACGACGTCGACGGCGGAGTGCACCTCGCCGTCACCGTCGAAGGGGACCCCGGCGCCGACATCCGCCGCGAGCAGGGCCGGTTCCTCTACTTCCAGCCCGACGAGGTCGCCCCCCTGGAGGGCGCGTGAGCGGCCGCATCCTGATCGCCGGCATCGGCAACGTCTTCCTCGGCGACGACGGCTTCGGCGTCGAGACCGTCCGGAGGCTGGCCGGCCCCGGGCACGGGCTGCCCGAGCACGTCGAGGTGGTGGACATCGGCGTCCGCGGGGTCCACCTCGCCTACCAGCTCCTCGACGGCTACGACACGCTCGTCCTGGTGGACGCCACCGCCCGCGGCGGGGCCCCCGGCACCCTGTACCTGATCGAGGCCGCGGAGCCGGGCTCACTCGCCCCGCAGGCCCCCGTGCTCGACGGCCACCAGATGTCCCCCGACGCGGTGCTCGCCCTGCTGGACACCCTGTGCGCCGGGACCGGCACCGCGCCGCCCCGGCGGATCTGGGTCGTCGGCTGCGAACCCGGCTCCCTGGAGGAGGGCATCGGCCTGAGCGCCCCGGTGGCCGCGGCGGTCCCGGAGGCCGTACGGATGGTCCTGGACCTGGTCCTCCGCCCGGACGAGGAACTGCTCGACCCAGAGCGCAACGCCACCGCCAACTGAGGAGAACCCATGAAGAAGGCCATCATCGGCGGCGCGGCCGTCGCCGTCCTCGCCTGCGCGCTGAGCGTGGTGCTCCCGGACATCCAGCGCTATCTGAAGATCCGCCGCATGTGACCGGTGACGGGTCACCCGTGACCTGCGATCCGTGAACTGGGATTCGTGACCTGAGATCCGTGACCTGGGATCCGTGCGATCCCCGGCGTGCGACCGCCCCGGCGCCCGAATGGCGTACGGGGCGTCGGCGCGTCGGCGTGCCCGAGCGCCCCGTACGGCGCCGGCCGGTCTAATGAGGCCCGGCAGGACGGAGTCCCATGCACGAGATGTCGATCGCCATGGCCGTGGTGGGCCAGGTGGAGGAAGCCGCCGAGGCCGGCGGCGCGATCGCCGTCACCTCGGTCCGGCTCCAAGTCGGAGAACTGGCCGGGGTGGTCCCCGACGCCCTCGCCTTCTGCTTCGAACTGGCCTGCGCCGGAACGCTCCTGGAGGGCGCCGAGCTCGTGACCGAGCAGGTCCCCGCCCGCGCGCACTGCCGTTCCTGTACGGGCGACTGGGCGGTCGGCATGCCGCCCCGGCTGGTCTGCCCCGGCTGCGGGCAGGCCGCGGACGTGGAGCTCCTCACCGGGCGCGAGCTGCAGATCCTCAGCGTGCACTGGGAGGACGGCCCCGGCCCCGGCCCCCACCGGACCCCCGCCCCCACCCGCGAACCGATCTCCGAGGAGCACTGAACCATGTGCCGTGTGGTCGACCTGAAGCAGGCGGTCCTCGCCAAGAACGACTCGGCCGCGCACACCCTGCGCACCGAACTCACCGCCCGCGGCACCACGGTGGTCAACCTGCTGTCCAGCCCGGGCAGCGGGAAGACCGCCCTGCTGGAGCGCGAACTCGGCCTGGCGCGCGAGCGCGGCGTGCCGGTCGCGGCGCTCACCGCCGACCTCGCCACCGAGAACGACGCGCTGCGGCTGGCGCGTTCGGGCGTCCCGGTCAAGCAGGTGCTCACCGACGGGCTCTGCCACCTCGAAGCCGCGATGCTCGGACGGCACCTCGACGGCTGGCTGCCCGAGGACACCCGGCTGCTGTTCGTGGAGAACGT
This sequence comes from Streptomyces sp. NPDC001903, assembly GCF_042891345.1. Classification (NCBI taxonomy): domain Bacteria; kingdom Bacillati; phylum Actinomycetota; class Actinomycetes; order Kitasatosporales; family Streptomycetaceae; genus Streptomyces; species Streptomyces sp. NPDC001903. The sequence goes on along the minus strand of NZ_JBIASZ010000009.1, from coordinate 132,291 downwards.
CGGCAACCTCGTCTGCCCCGCCTCGTACGACCTCGGCGAATCGCTGCGCGTGGTCCTGGCCTCCGTGACGGAGGGCGAGGACAAGCCGCTCAAGTACCCGACGGCGTTCGGGCTCGCCCAGCTCGTCGTGGTGACGAAGACGGACATCGCGCAGGCCGTGGAATTCGACGAGGCGGCCTTCCGCGCGCACGTCCAGCAGGTCAACCCGGGGGTGGAGGTGGTGCTGACCTCGGCCCGCGGCGGCGAGGGCGCGGGCATCCTGCTCGACCGGGCGCTGGCGGTCGGCGCCGGCGGTGCGGTGCACGCCCCGGTCATGGCCCAGCAGCCCCCCGCACACCACCACCATCACCACGCCGAGGGCCACACCCACGCCCCGGGCCATGCGCACGAGCACGGCACCGGCCATGCCCATGAGCACGGCCCCGGCCATGAGCACGGCCCCGGTCCCGGCCCCGGGCGGGGTCCGGGCCACGACCACGGCCCCGGCTACCGGCACACGCATCCGCACTCCGGCGTGGTGCCGACCCGCTGATGGACGCCGTGGAGCGCCGCCGGGTCACCGTGCGCGGAGTGGTGCAGGGCGTCGGCTTCCGGCCGTACGTGTACACCCGCGCGACCGGACTCGGCCTCGCCGGGCACGTCACCAACACCCCCGAGGGGGTCGTCGCCGAGGTCGAGGGCGCCCCGGCGGCCGTGTCGGCCTTCTGCGAACGGCTCGCGGCCGAGGCCCCGCCGCTGGCCGTCGTCGACGCAGTCGACCACCACGAGGTGCCCGTCTCCGGCGGCGCGGGCTTCGCCATCGTCGCCTCCCGCTCCGGCGGCCCCGCCCGCACCCTCGTCTCCCCGGACGTGGCCACCTGCGCCGACTGCCTCGCGGAACTGGCCGATCCGGCCGACCGGCGCCACCGGCACCCCTTCATCACCTGCACGCACTGCGGCCCCCGCTTCACCATCGTCACCGGGCTGCCGTACGACCGGGCGCACACCACCATGGCCCGCTTCCCGATGTGCCCGGACTGCGCCCGCGAGTACGCCGACCCCGCCGACCGGCGCTTCCACGCCCAGCCGGTGGCCTGCCCCGCCTGCGGACCCCGGCTGCGCCTGCTCTCCGGTACGCCGCCGCGCGAGGGGGCCGGCGCCGACCCGGTGGCCGAGGCCCGCCGGATGCTGGCCCGCGGGGCGATCCTCGCGGTCAAGGGCCTCGGCGGCTACCACCTCGCCTGCGACGCCGCACACCCCGCGGCCGTGGCCGAGCTGCGGCGCCGCAAGGCCCGCGGGGACAAGCCGTTCGCCCTGATGGCCCGCGAACCCGCCGACATCGAGCACCTCGTCCACCTCGGCCCGGCCGAACGGGCCCTGCTCACCGGTCCGGCCCGCCCCATCGTCCTGATGCGCCGCCGCCCCGGGGCCGCCGCGCAGGGGTTCGTCGCCGAGGCCGTCGCCCCGGGCAGCCCCGACCTGGGAGTGATGCTCCCCTACACCCCCGTGCACCACCTGCTGCTCGGCCTGCCCGGCGATCCGCCCGGCCCCCGGCTGCTCGTCATGACCAGCGGCAACCTGTCGGGCGAGCCCATCGTCACCGACGACACCGAGGCCCTGGACCGGCTCGGCCGGCTCGCCGACGCATGGCTGACCCACGACCGGCCCATCCACGTCCCCTGCGACGACTCCGTGGTACGCGTCTGCGACGGCGAGGCCCTGGTGCTGCGCCGCTCCCGCGGCCACGCCCCGCTGCCCCTCCCGCTGCCGCTGTCCGTACCCGCCGCGCTCGCCGCCGGCGGCGACCTCAAGAACGCCTTCTGCCTCGGCGAGGGCCGCAAGGCCTGGCTGTCCGCCCACATCGGGGACATGGACGACCTGGCCACGCAGTACGCCTTCGAGCGCGCCGAGCAGCAGCTGGAGTCCATCACCGGCGTCACCCCCGGACTGCTCGCCGTCGACCGGCACCCCGGCTACCGCTCGGGCCGCCTGGTCCGCGGCCGCGCCGCCGGCCGCCCGGTCGTCGCGGTCCAGCACCACCACGCGCACATCGCGTCCGCGATGGCCGAACACGGCCGGGACGGCGCCGACAGGGTGATCGGCGTCGCGTTCGACGGGACGGGGTACGGCGACGACGGGGCGGTGTGGGGCGGGGAGGTGCTGCTGGCGGACTACGCCGGCTACACCCGGTTCGCACACCTCGCCTACGTCCCGCTGCCGGGCGGCGACGCCGCCGTGCACCGGCCGTACCGGATGGCCCTGTCCCATCTGCGTGCCGCCGGGCTCGACTGGGACCCGGACCTGCCCTGTACGGCAGCCTGCCCGCCGGAGGAGCTACGGCTGCTCCGGCGCCAGTTGGAGCGGAACCTGCACTGCGTGCCGACCTCCAGCATGGGCCGCCTCTTCGATGCCGTCTCCTCCCTGGCGGGCGTCTGCCACCACGCCGGGTACGAGGCCCAGGCCGCCATCGAGCTGGAGGGCGCGGCGCTCGCGGCGTCCGGGACACCGGCGGACGGCGGATACGCCTTCGCGCTGCACCCGGGAGCACGCGGCGGCGGGACCCCGGTCACGGCCGACCCGGCCCCCGTACTGGCGGCGGTCGTGGCCGACGTACGGGCGGGCACGGCCAAGGCCCTGATCGCCGCCCGCTTCCACGCGGCCGTCGCCGAACTCGTGGGCACGCTGGCCGTCCTCGCGCGCGAGCGGCACGGGCTCGACACCGTCGCCCTGACCGGCGGGGTCTTCGCCAACACCGTGCTCTCCTGCGCCTGCGCCCGCCTGCTGCGCGAGCGCGGATTCACCGTCCTGCGCCACCACCGCGTCCCGCCGAACGACGGGGGGCTGGCCCTCGGCCAGCTCATGGTGGCGGCCAGTGCCCCGCAACACCCACAGCAAGGAGAGGGCCATGTGCCTGGCGGTACCCGGCAGAGTGCTTGACATCGGGGAGAAGGACGGCACCCGCATGGCGACCGTCGACTTCGGCGGTGTGGTCAAGGAGGTGTGCCTGGAGTACCTGCCGGACCTCCAGGTCGGCGAGTACGCCATCGTCCACGTCGGCTTCGCCCTGCAGCGCCTCGACGAGGAGTCGGCCCGGCAGACCCTCGAACTCTTCGCCCAACTGGGCATGCTCCAGGAAGAGTTCGGCGACCCCTGGGAGCGGGCGGCGGCCGAGGCGGGCGTGGCGGACTGGCCCTTCGCCGACGACATCGCGCAGCAGCCGCAGCACGCCGAGGACGCCGCACAGGAGGCGCAGCAGCAGTGAAGTACATCCAGGAATTCCAGGACCCCGAGCTGGCCCGCCGCCTGCTCGACGACATCCACGCCACCGTCACCCGCCCCTGGGCGCTGATGGAGGTCTGCGGCGGCCAGACCCACACCATCATCCGGCACGGGATCGATCAACTCCTCCCCGATCTGGTCGAGTTGATCCACGGGCCGGGCTGTCCGGTGTGCGTGACCCCGCTGGAGGTCATCGACAAGGCGCTGGAGATCGCCTCCCGCCCCGAGGTGATCTTCTGTTCGTTCGGCGACATGCTCCGCGTCCCCGGATCGGGCCGGGACCTGTTCCAGGTGCGCAGCGAGGGCGGCGACGTACGGGTGGTGTACTCGCCGCTCGACGCCCTGCGGATCGCGCAGCAGAACCCGGCGCGCGAGGTGGTGTTCTTCGGCATCGGCTTCGAAACCACCGCGCCGCCCAACGCCATGACGGTGTACCAGGCGAAGAAGCTCGGCATCCCCAACTTCAGCCTGCTCGTCTCCCACGTCCGGGTGCCCCCGGCCATCGAGGCGATCATGACCTCCCCGAGCTGCCGGGTCCAGGGCTTCCTCGCCGCCGGGCACGTGTGCAGTGTGATGGGCATGGGGGAGTACCCGGAGCTGGCCGCGCGCCACCGGGTCCCCATCGTGGTCACCGGCTTCGAGCCGCTGGACATCCTCGAAGGAGTGCGCCGGGCCGTACGGCAGCTGGAGCGCGGCGAGCACACCGTCGACAACGCCTACGCGCGCGCCGTCCGCCCGGAGGGGAACCCGGCCGCCCTCGCCATGCTGGAGGACGTCTTCGAGGTCACCGACCGCGCCTGGCGGGGAATCGGCGTCATCCCCCGAAGCGGCTGGCGGCTGTCCGCCCGCTACCGCGACTACGACGCCGAGCACCGCTTCTCGGTGACGGACATCGCCACGCTGGAGCCCGCCGAGTGCCGCAGCGGCGAGGTCCTCCAGGGGCTCATCAAGCCGCACGAGTGCGAGGCGTTCGGCACCACCTGCACCCCGCGCACCCCGCTCGGCGCCACGATGGTCTCGAGCGAGGGCGCGTGCGCCGCGTACTACCTCTACCGGCGCCTCGACCTCGCGCCGGTCGCCCGGACCGCACCGCTGGAGGCGAGCCCCGTTGTCTGAAGCCCTGTCCGACGCCGTACTCGACGTCACGGGCTGGACGTGTCCGGCCCCGCTGCGGGACCGCCCCCGGGTGGTGATGGGACACGGCGGCGGCGGAGCGCTCTCCGCCGAGCTCGTCCAGCACGTCTTCGCACCCGCCTTCGGCGGCGAGGTGCTCGCCCAGCTCGGCGACTCCGCCGCGGTCACGGTGGGCGGGGCCCGCCTCGCCTTCTCGACGGACTCCTACGTGGTGCGCCCGCTCTTCTTCCCCGGCGGCAGCATCGGTGACCTCGCGGTCAACGGCACGGTCAACGACCTGGCCATGAGCGGAGCCCGGGCCGCCTACCTCTCCTGCGGGTTCATCCTCGAAGAGGGCGTCGAGCTCTCCGTGGTGGCCCGGGTCTCCACGGACCTCGGGGCGGCCGCGCGGGCCGCGGGCGTCGAGGTGGCCACCGGGGACACCAAGGTCGTCGAGTCCGGGCACGGCGACGGCATCTACCTGAACACCGCCGGCATCGGGCTCATCCCCGACGGGGTGGACCTGCGCCCGCAGCGCGTCGTACCGGGTGATGTCGTCATCGTCAGCGGGGAGATCGGCCTGCACGGGGTGGCCATCATGAGCGTCCGCGAGGGCCTCGAATTCGGGGTGGACGTCAAGAGCGACTGCGCGCCACTGGGCGGGCTCGTCCAGGCCATGCTCGCGGTCACCCCCGACCTGCACGTCCTGCGCGACCCCACCCGCGGCGGGCTGGCGGCCGCCCTCAACGAGATCGCGGCCGCCTCGGGCGCCGGGGTCGTCATCCACGAGGGCCGGGTGCCGGTGCCGGAGGCCGTGGGCAACGCCTGCGCGATCCTCGGCCTCGACCCCTTCTACGTGGCCAACGAGGGCAAACTGGTCGCGTTCGTACCCCGGGAACACGCCGACGCCGTCCTCGACGCGATGCGCGCGCACCCGCTGGGCCGGCACGCGACCGTGATCGGCGAGGCGGTCGAGGCCCACCCGGGCCTGGTGGTGGCCCGCACCGGCCTCGGCGGAACCCGCGTCGTGGACCTGCCGATCGGGGAGCAGCTGCCCCGCATCTGCTGAGGCCGGGACCGCGTCGACGACCCGCGGCGGGGCCCGTGCGCCGGGCACGGGCCCCGGTCCGCCGTCAGGGGAGCTCGGGGATGAAGGGCAGGTAGTCCTGTGTGGCCGCGGAGGGCAGGACCGCGTAGCTGGCCTCGGGAAGTTCGTTCCACACGCCCGGGAGGTCGCCGAGCGGCTCGGAGACCACCAGGCGCGTCGCGTCCGAGACCTCCCGCAGGAACGGCAGCTCCGGGTACAGCTGCCGCACCGTTTCCGCCTTGCTGCTGTAGAACAGCGAACGCGACTGGCCCGCGCTGGAGTAGCGGAAGGCCCAGACCCGCTCGCCGTCGCTGACCGCGATCGTCATCTGCATCGGGTCGGCGACCCCGTGCTCCTTGCCCACGCGCTCCACCAGGCCCGTCATCCGGGCGACCGCGCCCGGGGGGTCCTGGTCGAGGCCGAAGGTGACGGCCAGGTAGAACATCACCTCGGAATCCGTGGAGCCCTCGATGCACGGGAACAGGGCCGGGTCGACGGCCATGCACAGATCACGCTGGAGGCGGTGGAAGTCGGTGATGGCGCCGTTGTGCATCCACAGCCAGCGGCCGTGCCGGAACGGGTGGCAGTTCGTCTGCTGGATGGCCGAGCCGGTCGAGGCGCGGACGTGCGCGAAGAACAGCGGCGAGCGGACGTGGGCGGCCAGTTCCCGCAGATTGCGGTTGTTCCAGGCCGGTCCGATGTCCCGGAAGATCGCCGGTGTGCCGTCGCCGTCGGCGCTGTACCAGCCGATGCCGAAGCCGTCGCCGTTCGTCGACTCGACACCCATCTTGGCGTGGAGGCTCTGATCGATCAACGAGTGTTCCGGCTGGTAGAGAACCGCGTCGAGCAGCATCGGCGAACCGGAGTAGGCGAGCCAGCGACACATCCGCATCATCCCTCTCCTGCGCCCCGTACGAGCCTATCGCGGCCGAGCTTCCGACGCTCCGCGCCTTGACGCGCATGCCCTTCATGTGCTTGCGCCGGACGAGTGGCATCTCCCGCCCCGGGCGCCGGAGGGGGTGCGGGCGGCGGACGGGGCGTACATGGGCGACGCAACGGTCGCGGGCGGCGGCCATCGGGGTGCGCGGAACCGCCGGGGCGCTGCGGGCGGTTGCCGGGCCGCCGCTCGCCGCCGCTCGGGCTCTGGCCGCACTGCCGGGCGTACTGGCCGGGCAGTGCGAGCGGCAGCCGGGCGGACCCGGCGGCTCCGCCTGCGCGAGGGCGCGGATCCCGGCGGGGCGGCAGCGCCGCTCGGCTGGTCCGCCGACCCCTGCGTGGTCGGCGTGCCGGACGGGGGCGCGGAGGTCGTAGTCCACACCTTCGCGGCCGCGCCGGGCGGCGCCCCGCGGGGACGGTGCGCGGTGAGCGCCGTACCCGCGCAGGCGTGGTCGGCGGCCGCACTGGTCCTGCTCGCCGGCGCCGTGGAGCGGTTCGCCGGTCTGGCGGGCACGGTGACGGGCGCCATCCTCCTGTTCCTGCGCATGGCCAACGGCCGGCCTTCCTACCAGGACCTCGCCCTGGTCTTCGCGGTGCTGCCCTCGGCCGGGGTGCTGGTCTTCACCCGCTTCGCGGACCCGGTCGCCGGCTCCGGCCCGCCCGCCGGGGGCGGCTGAGGTGGCCGCCGTGCACGTGGTGGCGGCGGCGCTCGTGCTCCTGCACGGGCGCGTGCGCGGCGGCCTGGGGCGGCTGCACGCGCTGGCCCCGGCCAATGGACTCGGCGGCACCGCTGATCGCCTGCGCCGTGGCTGGCGATCGGTCTGCTGCTCGTCGTGGCGGCCGCGACCCGGGCCGTCCTGTCGCGAGGCCGTGCGCCAGGCCGCGGGCCCTCGCGGTGCCGGGGCTCGCCCTGACCGTGCTGTTCCTCGTACTCCAAGCCCCTGACGTGGCACTTTCCCGGCCAGCCGTCCGCACGGCGCTGACACCGCTGCTGATCCTGCTCGCGGCGCGCATGGCCCGCCGCGGGCCCGCCGAGGAGCCCGGCCTCGCCGCGTTCGCCCTGACGGGCTACCGCATCGAAGACGCGAGGCCGCTCCAGGGCGCTCTCACCTTCGGGATCGTCACGTCCTTCGCCGCGTATCGGCTCCCTGCTCGGCATCGCGATGTTGTACGCCCGTACCGGCGAGCTCAACCCCGCCCGCCTCGGGGAGCGGCTCGCCGGGCAGCCCACCGACGCCCTGACGGTCGTCGCCTTTGCTGGCCGCAGCGCCACCTGATCGTCGGCATCGCCCTGCTGACCCCGGCGGGCACCGCCGCCACCGCCGTGTACGTGGCCGGCCACGGCTGCGCGAAAGCGATGCTCTTCGGGCTGGGGGGTGCTGCTCGACCAGTACGGGCGCAGCCTCCACGGCAAGGCGCGGTCCCAGCGGGCCGTCGGCCTGCTGTTCGCCCTCGGCGCCCTGTGCCTGGCCGGGCTCCCGCCGTTCGGCGCGGGCCTGGGCAAGGCGCTCGGCGAGGAAGCGGCGGGTCACGTGCTGCTGCCGGTGTTCCTCATGACCTCGGCGGTGACCGGCGCCGCGCTGTTGCGTGCCGCCGCCCGGATCCTCCGCGGCGCCCCCGAGTACGGGGCCCGCGGACGCCGAGCCAGCGGGGAGGGGGAGGAGCCGGAGCCCTCGGCCGCCCCGGAAGGCACCGCACCCGCCCATGGTCGCGGTTCCGGCCGCCCCGCTCCTGTCGGGGCTGCTCGTCGGCGCGGTTCCGGCGGTCGCGGAGAGTCTCGGCCACGGCCACGGTCCCGGTGGAGTGGATCGCTGCGGGGGCGGGGCTCGGCCTGGGCTCGGCGGCCCTGGCCAGCCGCTGCGCCGCCTGCATCGGGGCTGGGCGGGGGACCCCGGCTGGCCGTGGGAGTGGCCGCCCTGCTGGCGGCGGTGGCCCTCCAGGCGTAGGAGGTGCCCGGCGGGGGCGTCCTACAGCCGCTCCTCCATCCGGATGGCGGACTCCAAATCCTCGTGCGCCTTGCCCGACGCGTCCTTGTCCCGGCCCTCCCGGCCCTCCTCGCCCTGTTGCCGGTCCAGCAGCGCCGCGGCGATCGCGTCGAGTTTGCGCTGGATGGCGTGCTCGGCGCGGCGCTCGGAGTTCTTCAGCAGGGCCAGCAGCAGCAGGGACACGGCAGCCATGGCGTCGCCCGCGAGGTGCTGCCACTCCGTGGGCAGTCCCGCCAGGTGCACCGCCACGAAACCGGCCACCAGGAGCACGCACAGCACGGAGAAGACGGCGGAGCTCGTGAAATTGGAGGCGAGCTCGGCCAGCTTCTCGAAGCGGGCGGCGCGCCCCTCGCCGGCGCGTTCCGCCGGGTGCTGGAGAGCCATGCCCGGCGCCTGCCCACCCGCGCGCTCCCCACACCTCTCGCCCTGCGCACACTGCCGTGGTGCCCGAATTCGGCCAGGCGGGTGCGGGACGGAGGGGTTGGCCGTTTCGCGTCCTTCCCCCCACGGATTCCCTGTGGTGGCATGTGCATGCCGAAATTCGAACCGGTTCCGGTTCCGATTCAGGTTTCCGGTGCCACCGGATAATTGAATGGAGAAACAAAGATGTTGCTCCGCAGATTCACCGTCGGCGCGGCGGCCGCGGCGTTATGCGCCCTGGCCGTTCCCGCGCAGGCCGACACCCCGTCCACGCCGCCCGGCAGAATCACCGTCGAGGTGGTCGGAGTCAACGGTTCGGGATGCCCGCAGGGGACCGCGGGCGTCACCACCGCCTCCGACAACACCTCCTTCAGCGTCACGTACAGCAACTACCTGGCCCAGGCCGGCGCCGGCTCGGGCGGCACCGAGTTCCGCAAGAACTGCCAGCTCGCCCTCCAGGTCCACGTACCGCAGGGGTTCACGTACGCCATCGCCCGGGCCGACTACCGCGGCTTCGCGCACCTCCAGCGCGGGGCGTACGGCCAGCAGCGCGCGAACTACTACTTCCAGGGCATGCCGCAGACGGCCCGCACGAACCACCAGTTCGGCGGCCCGTACTCCGACAACTGGCAGGCGAGCGACCAGACCGACTACCAGGACCTGGTCTTCGCGCCCTGTGGCGAGGAGCGCAACCTCAACGTCAACAGCGAACTGCGGGTCTACGCGGGCACGTCGAACCCGCAGGCCCTGAGCTTCATGAGCATGGACTCGACGGACGGCAGCGTGAGCACGGTCTACCACTTCGAGTGGAAGGAATGCCCGGCGGCGGCCTGACGCGGCGTGAGCGCAGGAAACACCGATCGATGATCAGGAGTGACAACGATGTCTCATTCCCTGTCTCGTACCCTGCTCACCGGTGGCGCGGCGGCCGTGCTGATCGCCACGGCGGCGACCTCCGCCGGGGCCGCCGGCCACACCCCGCAGATCACCGCCCCGCCCGACAAGATCGTGATCGAACTCGCCACGGTGAACGGATCGGGCTGCCGGGAGGGCACCGCCGAGGTGGCCGTCGCGCCCGACAACACCGCCTTCACCGTCACCTACAGTGACTACCTCGCGCAGGTGGGCCCCGGCGCGCCGCCCACGGCATTCCGCAAGAACTGCCAGCTCAATCTCCGCGTCCACGTTCCTTCGGGATTCACCTACGCGATCGTCCAGGCGGACTACCGCGGATTCGCGTTCCTCCAGCCCGGCGCGTGGGGTCAGGAGCGGGCGAACTACTACTTCCAGGGAATGCCCCAGACGACCCAGCGAACCCATCAGTTCAACGGTCCGCACAACGACAACTGGCAGGCGAGCGACAAGACCGAGTATGCGGATCTGGTCTGGGCGCCGTGCGGGGAGAAACGAAACTTCAACATCAATACGGAACTGCGCGTGAATGCGGGAACGTCCAATCCGCAGACCGCCACGAGCTTTATGGCCATGGACTCCACGGACGCGAGCGTGAGCACGCTCTACCACCTCGCCTGGCAGGTCTGCCCTTCGCCGAGATAGCTCCCGCGCCACCGCCTGACGCCCAGCCCCGTACCCGGCGGATCCGCCGGGTACGGAGCCGGGCCGCGCCGCGCCGCTCAGGTCAAGCCGCGCCGCTCAGGTCAAGCCGCGCCGCTCAGGTCAAGGGGCGCAGCCGGGACGCGGCGTGGTGGGAGACCGCGGGGAGGGCGGGGGCCGGGACGGTGGCGTCGGAGCCGAGGGCGCTGCCCGCCTGCCAGGCCCGCCAGTCCAGGTTCCAGTCGCCGAATCCGTTCTCGAACGGAGCCATCGGCTCGCCCTCGCTGTTGACCACCTGCACGATGTCCCCCTCCCGTACGGTCTCGAAGAACCAGGCCGCCTCCGCCGTGCTCATGCCCGTACAGCCGTGGCTCACGTTCTCCTCGCCCTGCGAGGCGACCGACCAGGGCGCGGCGTGCACGTATTCGCCGCTCCACGTCACCCGCGTCGCGTAGAAGACCGGCAGGTCGTAGAACTCGCTCGTACCGCGCTTGATGCCGACGGAGTCCCCGCGCATCCGGACCTGGTACTCCTTGCGCAGCACGACCTTGATGCCGCTGCGCGTCCGGAACCCCGCCTTGCCGGTGGTGACCGGGATCGTCCGGATGACCTTGCCGTTGCGGCGTACGGTCATCTCGTGCGACTCGGCGTCGGTGACCGCCTCGATCCGGTCCCCGACGGTGAACTCCGTGGAGTCGGAGGGGCCGCCGTAGTCGTGGTCGCCCACCTCGACCCCGTCGAGACCGCTCGTCACGTGCACCTCCGCGTGCGCCGGCCAGTACGTACGCGGCCGGTAGTGCAGCGTCGAATCGTCCACCCAGTGCCAGCCGCCCTCGACGGCGGGCTCCGAGGTGACCTGGAGCGCCCGTTCCACCCGGGCCCGCGCCGTCCGGTCGGCGGCGGGGACCGGACGGCTCAGGGCGGCCGTCACGATCTGGCCCGCGCCGTACGTGCCGGGCCGCGGGCCGAACTCCACCGTGAGCCGGCCCTCGTCCGGGGGCGGCGAGGTCCGGAAGGCCAGGGTGACGCCGACCGGGGTTCCCGCCGCGTCCTGGGCACCCACGTGCACGGTGTAGTGCTCGCCGGCCCGCAGCGGCTCGGTGTTGGTCCAGTGGCGGCTCCTGGGGGCGAGTTCGCCCCCCACGTAGCGCCCGTGCCCGTCGCGTACGGTGACGTCGGTGAGCTGCCCCGCCTCGGCGAGCGCGATCTCCAGCGGACCGCCGGAGTTGGTGGGGAGCAGGACCGTACGAGCCTCCCCGCCCGCCCCGCGGGAGGCCGGCCCGCGCAGCACCGCCCCGGCTCCCCGGGAGGTGGCCCGTACGCGCTGCTGCCGCCAGCCGGTGCACAGGCCGTCGCGGAAGGCCTCCAGCGCGCACCGCGCGGCGATGCCGCCGTCGCCCTGGTCCAGCGCCCGGCCCACGAGCAGGGTCACGGCGGCGTCCGGGCCGCCGGGCGGCCGCCCCGAGGCGTCCTGCCCGGGGGCCCGGCCCGGGGCCGCGGCGACGACGAGGGCGGCACCGGTCACGGCGGCCACCACGCTCCACGTCCTGCTCCCCGGCGCCCCCAGGGCCCGTCGTACCCGTCGTTCCTTTTGTGCACGGTGCGTCGATGACATCGCCACGCAGCCTTCCCAGCTCGCCCACGGCCCGTTGGGAGCATCAAAACGATTGCGCGGCTAAATGATGATCATGCGCTCGGGCGGTGCGACCGAACGGGCACGCAAGAGAACTCGGACGGAGCAACGGGGCGTTCCGGCGGCGTTCCGGGCGCGTTCAGGGCAGGGGTCGGACCCGGACCACGCGGGCCGGGTCCTGGCCGCCGCCGGAGGCGAGGACGCGGACCTCTTCCTGGTCGCTGATCTCCGCACGGACGATGCCGGAAGCGTCCGCGTACACCGGGTGGCCGCCCGGCCCGGCCTGGCCGGTGGCCGTCACCACGACGACGTCCTCCGCCGTGTCCGGGCCCTCGGAAAACACCAGCTCGTAGCGCTCGGAACTCATCCGCGCCCTCCTCTGCCGGGCGAAAGGGGCCTTCCCCACCTCCCATGATGCGCGCAGCGGTCGGTGGGCGCCGCCCGCGCGCCGCCACCCGGCGCGGGCCGGGGCGGGTCCCGGCCCGCGCGCCGGGTGGCGGCGCGGGCCTACGGGCGGACGACCGCGTACCGGCCGCGCGCCTTGGCCCCGTCCGGCAGCGTCCACTCCGCCGTGACGTGCCCCAGCGGCTGTTCGGCGGCGTCGTCCTGCGCCGGTGCGGTGCGCAGGACCCGCTGGACGCTCAGGGTTTCCTTCCCGGCCGGGGTCCGCACCAGCACGTCGGTCGTCTCCGGCCCGGCGGACACCCCGAGGACCGCGACCGGGCCCGGCTCGCCGGTCCCCGCGTACCAGCCCGTGACGGACGGGTCGGGCGTATCGCTCTCGCTCTGCGCCTGCGCCGCCGCCTCGCCGCGCACGAGCGCGTACAACCGCTCGACCAGGACGGGGTCGTGGGTCCCGTCGTAGATCCAGCGGCGACCCAGCACCCCGTGCTCGGAGGTGCCGATGAGGGCGTGCTCCGCCCCGTCCAGCGGCGCGCCGCGGTATGTGAGGGGCACGTGGTAGGTGATCGTCCGGTCGCCCGCGCCGTCGCAGACGGCCATGAACTCGATCCCGACCTCGCCCTGCGGGTCGTCGAGCCGGAAGCCCCCGGCCTTCGCGGGCTGCGGGGCGCTCCCCGAGCCGGGGTCCCGGTACCAGGGCTGGGTGGGAAGCCAGGAAGCGAGCAGCTCCAGCTTGCCGGGGTTCATCGTGGTCCGGTGGACTACGGCCATGGTGCGGCACCTCTCTCGGTCGACTGACGATCATCCTGCCACCCGTGCCCGGCGGCCCCGGGTTGCGTCCGCCTTACGAGGCGTCGACGTCCGTGCCAAGCCCCGTACGCACCGGATGAACAGGCGGGAAACTCAACGGAGTTGGCGTTGACGGCCGCTGCTCTACGCGCGTCATCATGGGCCGCATGAGAATCCCCCCACGCTTCGTGACCCTCGTCGGCGCAGCGGCGATAGCCGGCGCCCTCCTCACCGGACCGACCGCTTCGGCGGCTCCCGTCCCCGCCTCCGCCCCCGTCTCCGCCGCGGCCGCCGCGGCGGCCGCGGTCGGCAGCATCTGCTATTCGGCGCTGCCGTCGCAGGCGCACGACACCCTCGATCTCATCGACCAGGGCGGCCCGTTCCCCTACTCGCAGGACGGCGTCGTCTTCCAGAACCGCGAGCGGCTGCTGCCGATCCACGGCAGCGGTTACTACCACGAGTACACGGTCATCACCCCGGGCTCGCCGACGCGCGGGGCGCGCCGGATCATCACCGGGCAGCAGTGGGAAGAGGACTACTACACCTCCGACCACTACGCCTCGTTCCGGAAGGTCAACTTCGGCTGCTGATCCGTCCGTTCGTCCGCCGTCCGGCGGCTCCCGGCCCGTGCGGCGCCACGGGCCGGGGGTTCCGCCGGGAGCCGCGGGAGGATACAACTTCCCCTGGGATCAAGGGGGATGCGGATGAGTGAAGGGCGCAGGGACCGGACGGAGGCGATCAGAGCCTGGCTGTTCGGAGCCGCCGGCCCGGTCGGGCCGCGGACGATGGCCGAGGCCCTCGGACTCGCCGAGGAGGCTCCCGGCCTCCAGCGGCTGCGGGAAGCGGAGCCGCTGCGGCTGGCCCGGATCGAACGCCTCCACGCGGCCGCGCAGCGCGCGTTCGAGGAGCGTACGGGCACGGCCGTGTGCCGGGCCCTGGAGGCGGCCGTACGCGCGGGCATCCGCGAGACCGCGGCCGGCCCCGCCGGACGCCCGCCCACGCCCGGAGGGGGAACGGGAGCCGACCGCCTCGGGGCCGAGGCCGACGCGGCCGCCCAGCGGCTCGCGGCCGACGCGGCGCTCGCCGGCGGGCGCGGGCTCAACACGGGCCTCGCCTTCGGCATCGTCCTCAGCCCCGTGGTGCTGGTACTGACCCTGCTCGCCGGCCGGTTCCTGCCGCCGCTGTTCCACGGCCCCATCGGCTGCCCCGAAGAGCTGGTCCTGATGGACTCCCTGGTCTGCTTCGCGGGCGGGGCGATGGGCGCGGTCTTCAGTGTGATCATCCGGCTGCGCGACGCCTACCAGCTGATCCGGCCGGCTCCCGGCGGCTCCGAGCCCGCCGACGTCCCCGCGGATCCGGTGCAGCTCGCCCGGATGATGCGTCAGGAGGGCTGGTACCGGGTGGTGGTCGGCTGGTTCCTGGCCAGTTCGCTCTTCCTTCTCATCAACGGCGGCATCCTCACCCTGCTCACCCCGCCGGCCGCCCCCGGGGACATGTGCGGTCCGGCTCCGCTCTCCGTGGCCGGCCACCAGGCCCTGATCAAGGCCTGGTTCTTCTGGGGCAGCGTCGGTTTCCTGGCCGGCCTGAACGAGCGCTGGGCGTACGGTCTGGTCCGCCGCGGGGGTGACCCCCGGCCGGCCGATCCGCCCGCCCCCTGACCCGGGCCGCGTCCTTCGGATCGCGCCGGACGCCCCCGGGCCCGCCTCACGCAGAAGGCGGGCCGGACTCCGTCACTCGAACCGCGTGGTGTCGCCGGCCCCGCGCCGCACGATCTCGGCCTCGCCGCTGGAGAAGTCGATGACGGTGGTCGGCTCGGTCCCGCAGTCGCCGGAGTCGACCACGATGTCCACGAGGTAGTCGAGCCGTTCCTTGATCTCCCAGCCCTGCGTCAGCGGTTCCGGCTCGTCGGGCAGGAGCAGGGTGCTGGAGAGCAGCGGCTCGCCCAGCTCGGCGAGGAGGGCCTGCGTGACGGCGTGGTCGGGGATGCGGACGCCGACCGTCTTCTTCTTGGGGTGCAGCAGCTGGCGCGGCACTTCCTTCGTCGCGGGGAGGATGAAGGTGTAACTGCCGGGCGTGGACGCCTTGATCGCGCGGAACACGTCGTTGTCGATCTGCACGAGCTGGCCCAGCTGGGCGAAGTCCTGGCAGATCAGGGTGAAGTGGTGACGGTCGTCGAGGTTGCGGATGGACCGGATCCGGGCGAGGCCGTCACGGTTGCCGAGCTGGCAGCCCAGCGCGTAGCAGGAGTCCGTCGGGTACGCGACGAGCGCGCCGGAGCGGATGCTGTCAGCGACACTGGCGATGGTGCGCTGCTGGGGGTTCTCGGGGTGCACGTCGAAGTACTTGGCCATTGGCCGAGCCTACGCGATCAGGCCACCCCCGGCTCGCCGGGCGCCCGAGGTCCAGCCCTGCCGCCTGAGGCGTTCGAAGCCGTCCAGGAGCAGGTCCAGCGCGAACTCGAACTCGAACTGGTCGTCGCAGCCGCCGCCCACGACGGAGTCCCCGTCGTGGGCGGCGGCCATCGCCAGTTCCGCGACGTGGGGGTAGGTCGCGGCGGCCTCCGGGGGCATGGCCGCCCGCGCCGCGGGATCCGGGTCCGGCGCGGCGTCGAACACCTCCTGGGTGAACCCCAGGACGCGGCCGCCCAGCGCGTGCATCACGTGGTGGGTGAGGTCGACCGAGAGGCCTCCGGCGCGGAACATGCCGATCACCGAGTCCAGGTAGGCGAGCACCGCCGGGGTCGGGCCGCTGCGCGAGCGGATCACCTGGGCAGCCCAGGGGTGCCCCAGCAGGGCGGCGCGCGCCGAGAGGATCCGCCGGCGGACCGCGCCCTGCCAGTCGGATCCGTCGGCGGGGGGGTCGATCTCGCCCACCACGGCCTCCACCATGCCGTCCAGGAGCTGTTCCTTGTTGGCGACGTGCTTGTAGAGCGCCATCGGCACCACGCCCAGCTCCTGTGCGAGCCGCCGCATGCTCAGCGCCTCGATCCCGATGCCGTCGGCCAGCTCGACGGCGGCGCGCAGCACGCGGTCCCTGTTCAACGGCGCCCGGGGCGCCGCCTCCGGTCGGCGGGTCATCTCGATCGGCTCCCTCGTCCTGGGTTTCACGGCTTGACGAGTGTACGGCGTACACCTACCGTATGGCTCAGGTGTACGCCGTACACCTCTCACAAGGGAGTGGTTCCGCATGGGTTCGACCAGAAAGACCGCGGTCGTCACAGGGGTGTTGTTCCTCGTCACCGAGGTCGCCGCGATCGGCGGACTCGCGCTGTACGGCCCCGTGCTGCACGACGCCGGCTACGTCCTCGGCCCCGGCGCCGACACGCGGGTCTTCCTCGGGGCGCTGTTCGAGTTCGTCCTCGCGCTGGCCGTCATCGGCACCGGCGTCGCCCTGTACCCCGTCGTCAAGAGCCGGAACGAGGGCGCCGCGCTCGGCTACGTCTGCGGCCGGCTGCTGGAAGCCGCCGTCATCGTCGTGGGCATCATCAGCGTGCTGTCCGTGGTGACGCTGCGCCGGGAATCCGCCGGCGTGCCGGGCGGTGGCGCCGCCTCCCTCGTCACGGCCGCCCACGCCCTCGTGGCCGTCCACGACTGGACCTTCCTCCTCGGGCCCAACTTCGTCCTCGGCGCGAACACCCTCGTCCTGGCCGGCCTGATGTACCGCTCCCGGCTCGTCCCGCGGCCCCTGGCCGTGCTGGGTCTCGTCGGCGGCGCGCTGATCTGCGCCTCGGCGACCGCCGTGCTGTTCGGCCTCTACGAGCAGGTCTCGGTCGCCGGCTCGCTCGCCGCGCTCCCGGTGTTCGCCTGGGAGGTGGGCCTGGCCGTCCGACTCCTCGCCAAGGGGTTCTCCGGCGCCGAGGCCACGGGGCCCCTGGACTCGGGGGCCGAGCGGCCCGGCGGGCCCGCTCAGCCCGCGAACACCTGCGAGAAGTGGGCGGCCAGCCCCGAGACGGTCGGCGGGCACAGCCTCGCGCCGAGGTAGCCGTCCGGCCGGACCACGAAGGCCGCCGGTTCCCGCACCCCGTACATCCGGGCGAACTCGCCCCGGCCGTCCCGGTACACGGGCACCGGCGCTCCCCGGTCGGCCGCCGCCCCGGGCTCGGCCTCGGCGAGGATCGCGCACACCGCGACCCGGCCCGCCGCCGAGCCCCGTACCGCGGAGGTGAGCTCGGCGAGGCCGTCCAGCGCCGGGCCGGGCCCGTACAGCAGGAGCACGTGCTCGCGGCCGCGCAACAGGTCGTACAACCGCACGGGATACGCGGCGATGTGCCCGGAGAGCCCGCCGCAGTCCGGCGCCCGGTCCCCGGGGCGCGGGCCGGGCCCGCCGCCGTCCTGCGGCCCGGCGGACTGTACGAGGGGGCTGCCCCGGTAGCCGACGAGCAGTTGGGCCTGGCGCATCATCAGCGTGTCCGCGTCCTCCGGATCGGCCTGCACGCCCTCGGCGGCCTGGCGGACCGTACGGCCGACGACCTCCTCGCCCACCGGCCGGCGCTCGGCGTCGTAGCTCGCGAGCAGCCCGGGAGCCCCGGCGCCCCGCACGGCGAGCGCCAGCTTCCAGGCCAGGTTCCAGGCGTCCTGGATCCCGGTGTTCATGCCCTGCGCCCCGGTCGGCGGATGGATGTGGGCCGCGTCCCCGGCCACGAAGACCCGTCCCCGCCCGTATCGGTCCACCAGCCGGTGGCTGATCCGGAACACGGACGACCAGCGCATCACCGACGCCGTGGTGGGCTGCGGGGACAGCCGGTCCAGGACGGCCTGGATGTGCCCGAGTTCGGGGGCGCGGCCGCCCTCCAGGCCGTGCGCCACGGCGTCGGAGCCCTGCGGGGGAGCGGCGGAGAGCTCGGGCGGCACCATCATCGACACCCGGTAGCGGCAGGCGCCCGGCAGCGGGATGCACACCAGCACGTCGTCGACCGCGCCCCGGTCGTCGTGGTGCATGGCCCGCACCCCGTACGCGTACGGCAGGTCCCAGTCGAGCTCCACGTCGGCGAGCATGTACTCCTCGGGGAACGCGCCGCCCTCGAAGGCGAGGCCCAGACCCTTGCGGACCGTGCTGTGCGCGCCGTCGCAGCCCACCAGGAACCGGGTGCGGACCTCCTCCTCCCCGGAGGGAGTGGCGAGCCGGCTCGTCACCCCGTCGGCGTCCTGGACGAACGACACCAGCTCGCAGCCCCGCTCGACGCGCGTCCCCAGACCCTCCAGGAACTCCTCGATGATCCGCTCGGTCTCGTACTGCGGCAGCGCGGCGAAGCGGTAGGGCACCTCGGGCGGCAGCACCAGGTCCAGCCGGGGCTGCTCCACCCCGTTCACGTACGTCAGCTGCCCGCGCATCGGGACGGCGGCCTCCAGCGCGGCCCGGACGAAGCCCATCCGGTCCCAGACCTCCAGGGTCCGCGGCTGGATCCCCACCGCCTTGGCGTACGGAAGCCGCGCCGGGAGCCGGTCGACGATCCGGCAGGGGATCCCGCGCCGCCGCAGCTCGGCGGCGGCCGTCAGCCCGACCGGGCCGGCGCCCGCCACCAGGACGTCCGCGGCGGCTCCCGCGCTCTGCACCATCGGCGCCTCCCGGGCGGGGCCCCCGCGGATGCGGCGGATCTCCCTCCATGGTGGCCCGGAGGCCCGCTCCCGGCGATCGGGCCGGCCGGAAGCGGCGCGGGCCGGGGGGACCGGCCGGCCGGCGGCCCGGTCGGTCCCCCCCCCCGCCGGACCTCAGTCGCCGATGTCGCGGCGGCGGAAGTCGTCCAGGGTTTCGCGGCGCACCAGGAGCCGGGCCGCTCCGTGGTCGACGGCGACGACCGGGGGACGGCCGACCATGTTGTAGCCGGAGGCCATGGACAGCTGGTACGCCCCCGCCACCGGTACGGCCAGGAGGTCCCCGGGGTGGACGTCGCCGGGCAGTTCGACGTCGGCGGCGAGGACGTCCCCCGCCTCGCAGTGCCGGCCGACCACCGTGGCGGTACAGGGCTCGGCGGTGGAGTGGCGCCCGATCAGGCGGGGCGCGTACCGCACCCCGTACAACGCCGGCCGGGGGTTGTCGCTCATACCGCCGTCCACGGCGACGAACACCCGCTCCCCCGTGCGTTTCACCGCGAGCACCCGGTACAGGGCCACGCCCGCCGGACCGGCGATCGCCCGGCCCGGCTCGATGGCGAGGCGGGGCACGGGAAGCCCCGCCCCCGCGCAGCTCTCCACGAGCTCGGCGCGCAGCCGGCCGGCCAGGGCCGTGAGGTCGAGCGCGGGTTCCCCGGGGCAGTACGCGATGCCGTGCCCGCCGCCCATGTCGAGCTCGGGGAGCGTGACCCCGTGGGCGTCGCGGATGCGGGCCATCAGGCCGACCACGCGGCGCACCGCCGTCAGGTACGGCTTCACGTCGGTGATCTGGGAGCCGATGTGGCAGTGCAGGCCGACGAGTTCGAGCTGCGGCTGGCCGAGGATGCGGGTGACGGCGTGCTGCGCCGAGCCGTCGGTGAGGGACAGCCCGAACTTCTGGCCTTCCGTGCCGGTACGGATCTTCTCGTGGCCGCCGGCCGAGATGCCGGGGACGACGCGGACCAGGACCTTCTGGTGCCCGCCCGGGCCGACGGCGGCGGCCAGGCGGGCGATCTCGGACGGGCTGTCGATGACGATCCGGCCCACGCCGAGCCGCAGGGCGGTCTCGATGTCGCGGGGTGATTTGGCGTTCCCGTGCAAGAGGATGCGGTCGGGCGGGAATCCGGCGGTCACGGCGAGTTCGAGTTCGCCGGCCGAGCAGACGTCGAGCCCGAGGCCCTCCTCGGCGACCCAGTGGACCATGGCGCGGGAGAGGAAGGCCTTGGCGGCGTAGAGCACTTCGGCGTCGGGGAAGGCGTCGCGGTAGGTGCGGCAGCGGGCCCGCACCTCGCCCTCGTCCAGTACGTACGCGGGGGTCTCGAAGCGGTCGGCGATCTCGTTCAGCGGGACTCCGCCGACGGCGAGGCCCCCGTGCGGCAGCCGGGTGGTCGAGGCCGGCCAGACCGACAGGTCGTCCGCGGAGCCCGCGGCGATCTGGGACACGGTGACGGTGGTCATGGGACTCCTCCCCTCAGGCGGTCTGGGCAGGGAGCCGGCCCTGCAGGCGCGGCGCGGCAGCGGCGGAAGCGGCGTCGGCAGCGGGAGCGGCCGGAGCCGCCGGAGCGGCCGCCGGGGCCGACAGCGTCGGGTCGACGGTGACCAGGTCCGCGCCGAGCGGTGCGCACAGTTCCCGCAGCACGGACTCCGACAGCCGGATGTGGCCCTGGCCCTCACCGAGGGTGGCGGCCAGCAGGTCCGTGCGCGTGAAGCCGACGGCCGTACGGGCGCCCAGTGGAGTGCGGAACAGGCGGATCACCGCCTCCGCTCCTCTTCCCGGCCGGACGGGCACGTACAGGAGCCCGGCCGGGACCCGTTCCTCGGGCTCGGGATCGTCTTCGTACCGGAACAGACACATGGGGCCCTCCCTGAGGAACCGCAAGAGGCGACTGGTGGCGCCCCGAGTGCGGGGAGGCAGTCCGGGGCGCGACTTCGAAGCTATCCCCGCCCGCCCCCTCCCCGCGCCGGTCCCTGACGCCACCTTGACGGGAAACGACCCACTCCATATGCGCCGCTGACGCGCTCCCGATCGCGGGGTCAGCCCGCCCGGCCCGGGTGATGGGCCAGGGCGGCGTGCGGGTCCCCGTGATCGGCGGTGTGGTCGATGTGCACGGTGGCCGCGGTCAGCCGCGGGACGGCGTGGATCAGGGCGTGTTCGGCCTCGACCGCCAGGGCGTGCGCCTGCACCACCGAGAGGTGCGGATCGACGACGATGTCCGCTTCCGCCCGCAGCGCGTGCCCGATCCACCGCATGCGGACCTGCCCGGTGCCCCGTACGCCGGGCACGCCGAGCAGAGCGCCGTGCGCGGTGTCGACCAGGGCCGGATCGACCGAGTCCATGAGCCGCCGGCAGACCTCCCGCGCGGCGTCGCGCACCACCACGAGGATGGCCGCGGTGATGAGCAGGCCGACGACCGGGTCGGCGCTCTCCCAGCCGATCGCCGCGCCGCCCGCGCCGAGGAGGACGGCGAGCGAGGTGAACCCGTCCGTACGGGCGTGCAGGCCGTCGGCCACGAGCGCCGCGGAGCCGATCCGGCGGCCGGTGCGGATCCGCTGCCGGGCCACCCACTCGTTGCCGAGGAAGCCGACCACCGCGGCGCCCGCGACCGCCCACAGCTGGCTGATCTCGCGGGGGTGCAGGAGCCGGTCCACGGCCTGGTACGCGGCCAGGGCGCAGGAGGCCGCGATCGTGAGCACGACCACGATGCCGGCCAGGTCCTCGGCGCGGCCGTAGCCGTACGTGTAGCGGCGGTTCGCCGCGCGCCGTCCGAGGACGAACGCGACGCCGAGGGGGACGGCGGTCAGCGCGTCGGCGGCGTTGTGGACGGTGTCGCCGAGCAGGGCCACCGACCCGGACAGGGCGACCACGCCGGCCTGGACCGCGGTGGTCAGGCCCAGGACGCCCAGGGAGAGCCACAGCGTGCGCATGCCCTGCCGGGAGGTCTCCATGACCGGGTCGACCTTGGCCGCCGGCTCGTGGACGTGCGGGGTGAACGCGTGCGCCAGACGGCCGAGCCGGTGGCGCAGCCGTGTCCGGAACGACCCGTCGTGGTGCTCGTGGTGGTGGCTCACGGCGTGCTCGCTTCCGACGGGGACGGCAGGGGCGGGTGGACGCGAGCGTCCACCCGCCTATTGTGTGCGTATGAGCGCACGCACGCACCTATCACCTGCGCAGGGTTCGCACCCGCAAGAACCCGGCCCGCAGGCCTTCGAGGCCGCGGCCGGGATCCTGGGCCTGCTGGCCGACCGCACCCGCCTCGCCCTCCTGCACACGCTGGCCTCGGAAGAAGCCGATGTCGCCACCCTGGCCGCGACGGTGGGAGCCGCCAGGCCGGCCGTCAGCCAGCACCTCGCCCGGCTGCGGATGTCGGGGCTGGTGACCACCCGCAAGGAGGGCCGCCGGGTGGTCTACGCCCTGGCCGGCGACCACCTGCGGCGCCTCGTCGCCGAGGCGCTCGCCGCGGCCGGGCCCGATCGCCCCGATCACGGCAGGGTGTGACACTGGGCGGGTGTCCGGAGGAGGCCGGGTCCTGGCCGGTGCGGTCACCGTCGCGGCGACGCTCGCCCTCGCCGCGGGCGGCGGCCCGGCCGCGGCCAGGGCCGGGGCCACGCCGACGGCCACTCCTGCGGCGACCGTGTCCCCGGGCGGCACCTCCGCGGACGCCTCCCGCCCGGTGCCCGTAGGGGGCGGCCGCCACATCCGGCTGGAGTGCCGGGGAACCGGCTCCCCGACCGTCGTGCTCGTCTCCGGGACGGGCGGGGCCGGGGACGAATGGACCCATGTCGTGGACGCCGCCACCCCAGCGGCAGGCCTGAGACCCAGCGCGGCGGCGGTGCTTCCGAAGGTCGCCTCGTTCACCCGGGTATGCGCCTACGACCGCCCCGGGACCACCCGGACCGACGGAAGGCCGACCTCCTCGACACCGGTGTCCCAGCCCACCACGGCGCGGGCGGGGGTGCGGGACCTGCGGGCGGTGCTGTCCGCCGCCGGCGAGCACGGGCCGTTCGTGCTGGTCGGCGCCTCCTGGGGGGCGATGATCGCCGAGCTCTTCGCACGCACCGACTTCCCCCGGGTGTCCGGCCTCGTCACCGTCGACGGCGCCTCCCCGTACCTGCGCGACACCCTGACACCGGCCCAGTGGTCGGACTGGATGCACAAGATCGAGGCGATGGACCGCGGGAAGGGCCTCGAAGTGCCCGACTACGAGGCCTCCGTGGCGGAGATCCGCAGCGCGCCCCCGATGCCGCACCCCCTGCCCGCCGCCGTGCTGACCTCCGACCAACCGTGGGACCTCGCCGTCGGCGACACCGGATCGACCTGGCCGGCCTGGCTCGCCGCCCAGGACGACCTCGCCCGCGAGCTCCGCGCCCGGCACATCACCGACACCCACAGCGGCCACGGCATCGCGGTCGAGCAGCCCCGGCTGGTCGCGAACGCGGTGCGCGAGGTGGTGGACCAGGCGCGCGAGCGGTGAGCAGCGCGAGGGCCCGGTTCGCGGGCGGAGCCGGGCCCCCGCCGTCAGCGCGGGCCCGCGGCCGCGTCCAACTGCTCGGCGGACCGGGCCAGCCCGTCCGCCGCCGTCGCGCAGCGCTCGGCCAAGGCCTCGATCCGCCACCGGAAGGCCTCGGCCTGCGGACCCTTCCAGTCCAGCGCCGCGGCCCCCTCGCGCAGCCGCTGCGCGTGCCGCAGCAGCGCCGCGGAGTGCGTCCGCAGCCCCTCCGCGGGCTCGTTGCGCCGCGCCTGCCGCCCCGCGCGCGGCGCGGGAACGCCCGTCACAGGGCCCGCCAGGGGGCGAACGCGTTGGTCACGCCGTCGAGGGCCGGGGCCAGCTCGGGGTGGTGGCGCAGGAGCACGGAGACCATGCCGTTCCGGTCCACCCACTCCAGGCCCTCCGCCGTGTAGACCTCCGGCCGGTAGTCGGTGGTGAAGAAGCGGTCGCTCTTCAGCCGCCTGCTCGCCATCAGGATGAAGATCCGGAACAGCGAGTCGCTGAAGCCGAAACCGGCCGGCCGCGGCTCGGCGAGATTGCCGACCAGCGTGTCCACCCGGTCGAGGCGCCCCTCGTACAGCTCCTTCAGCAGCGGGGTGTCGCCCGGGTGCCCGCCCGTCAGCTCCTCGAAGGAGGTGACGGGGCGCTTGCGCAGCATCTGCCGGTACGCGTTGTAGCGGGGGACGCCGCGCTCGCGGTCGCGCAGGACGTCGACCGTGCCCAGGTCGATGTGCTCGCCGGTGAGCCGGGCCAGGTTGCGCAGCGCGTCGGGGTGGTTGTGCAGTACGAGGGCCCCGGGGTGGGCCGTGCCGAAGCTGTAGAACAGGTCGCTCATGCCGTACGCGTCGACCGCCGTACGGGTGGTCTTGCCCTGCATCTCGTCGAAGCCGATGGTCGCGCGCACGGCGCCCGCGCGGTGGTCCCGTACGGCCAGCTCGTCGGGGATCAGCGGGTGCAGCCGGTACGCGGAGACGAACTCCTCCGTCATCGAGAACGGCGCCGCGTGGTGGTCGGTCGGGGAGCCGAGGATCCCGCTGAGCATCTCGCCCTTGCCGACGCGCCCGTACGTCCGGCTGACCCAGCGCGGCAGCACCCCGTACCAGTTGGCGTCCATCGCGCGGCGCAGCACCGGGGTGTCGAGGATGCCCGGCGTCCACTCCACCGTGTGGATCTTCGCCATCAGCGCGGTGTTGACCAGCCGCGCGGTGTGGAAGAGCCGCTCGTCGTCCCAGGTCGGGTAGTGGGCGCGCAGGTAGTCGCAGATCGCGTTGTGCTCCTTGGCGAAGAGCGTGTGCAGCAGCGACAGGCCGGCCCAGTAGTCGCTGTTCATACCGGTCCAGTCCAGGCAGGAGTTCCCTGGCCGCGGGTCGGCGGGCAGCCGGCCGTCCTCGAGGATGAGGCGCCCGTGCTCGCCCGTGCGCAGCGCCCGGCAGCGGGCCTCGTCGGAGCCGTAGATCTGCGAGCCGTCCCACCAGTGCGTGACGGTGTTCTCGTACGTGGGGGGCGCGTCGGCCGCGCTGTGCGCGACCGGGTCGGGACGGGTGCGGTTCACGCGCATCGGGCAGCTGCCGCCGTGCGCGGCCCAGTCGTCGTCCTCGGCGAGCGGGACGGTGAACGGCTCGGCCTCCTCGTTGTCGCCGTGGTTGGCCCAGCCGTGGTTCTCGAACTGGATCCAGGCCGCGGCCAGCAGGTTGAGGGTGGGCGCGGGCACGAACCCCTTGCGGGCCAGCAGCTGCCTGCTGATCTCCCGCGGGCTCGGTGACATCAGCTCCTCTTCGGAGTCCGGGAAGACCAGGTGCAGCGGGGCGTTGCGGTCGAGGCGGGTGCCGACCCGGCCCATGTCCTCGTCGTACGGGTCGTAGCCCGAGCCGTCGTACGAGCGGAAGGGCGCGAGCTCGTGGGTCGGCCGCCGGCGGCGCTCCCCGCCCGCCCCGTACGTGTCGTACAGGTTCTTGCGGCGCAGGTCGTCGCGGAGCACCCGCAGGTTCAGCAGTCCGAGGGGGAGCGGCAGTTCGTGCCACTCGCGGGTGCGGTTGACGCGGGCGAAGGCGGCCGATCCGAGGCGCTCGAGGAGCCCGGGCGGGCCGTACGAGTCGGCCTGGCCGGGGCGGCCGGCCTGCGGGGGCACGGCCGGGGCCGCCGAGGCCCCCTGGCTCGGGGCCGTGCTCGGCTCGGTGGAGGTGGTGTCGGTCATGGTGATCCTCAGCGGTTCGTGGGGACGTCGGAGGTCGTCGGGACGTCAGCGGTCGTAGAGCCGGAAGAAGCGGGCGGCGGTCACCCGGCCCCGGAAGGGCGCGAGGTCGGCGTCGACGCGTGCGCTCGCCTCGGGGACCTCTTGCTCGAGGTTGTGCGCGTACCGCTCCGCGGCGTGGCACAGCGGGAAGGCGTGCGTGTCGTCGGTCCAGGTGAACTCGGTGAACTGCTCGGGCAGCGCGTACGCGGAGACCGAGGAGCGGCCCTCCAGGCTGGGCACCACGTCGTGCTCGTTGACCAGCGAGTACACCCGGGTCCGCGGATCGGCCGGGCGTTTGCCGTCGACGGGGGAGCCGATCGCGACGACGTGCGTGACCCGGTGGATCTCGCAGAAGTCCCGGTCGGCGGCCAGGTTCATGGCCGTGATCCCGCCCAGGCTGTGGCCCACCAGGGCCAGTTCGCAGCCCGAGGGGATCAGCCGGCGCAGCGCCTTGGAGACGGCCCTGGAGTACGGGGTGGCCGGCCGCGCGACGGCGTGCACGGCGCCCAGCAGGTCCTGGGGGCTCTTGTCGCTGACGCCGGACATGCCGGCGAGCTGGACCACGTACCGCTCGACGCCGTCGGGTCCCACGACCTGCTGGACCAGCAGCGTTCCGTCGGTGCCCACGGCGCCGATGTTGCGGACGTACCCGGCGATGGTGCCGGAGGTGTCGAGGCGCTCGGCGAGGGCGGGGGGCGGGACGAGCGGTTCGGCGCGGCCCGGTCCCCGGTCGAGGAAGGCCCAGACCCGGGCGCTGACGCCGAGGATCGGCTCGGCTCCGGTCAGGGTGCGGCCGGTGGCGATCTCCCAGCCCGCCCCGTCGTTGAGCGGGTTCTCGTCGGTGAGGGCGTTCCAGGCCAGGATGTCGGCGAAGGCGGGGGCCAGCAGTGCGAAGGTCCGCTCCGCGCCCTTGGCGGCGAGGATGGAGCGGAAGACGCGGACCGCCTCCCGCTGCCGGTCCCCTTGGACGGCCCGCAGCACGCGCGCGGTGTCCGGGTCGGCGAGCAGTTCGGGGTGGGTCACGGCGGCGGCCCGGATGCGCGCCTTCAGGCCCGTCACGGCCAGGCTGACCGCGAGGCTCTCCCGGCTGGTGAACACCCCGGTGAGCCAGCCGATCCGGGCCAGGCCGCGGCCGCGCGGGGCCCAGCCCAGACCCTTGGGGTCGGTGATCGTCCGGAGCAGGGTGCGCCGGGCGGCGCCCCCGCCGGCGCCCGGGATCCGGGTGCCGAGGGCCAGTGTGGAGGCGTACTCGGAGGCCTCGCCCACCGCCTCGGCGGCTTCCGCGAGCACGCGGCACAGGTGGTGCAGGGAGGCGGTCTCCGGTTCGTGGCCGGCGACGGCGGTCGTGGCAGCGGTCATGCAGGTGCCCTCCGGGGCGTGGTCGGGGTGCGGACGGCGGGCCGTACGTGCGGCGCGGGGCCCGGCGGCCGGCCGGCCCCGCGCCGCACGTGCGCGCTCAGCGTTCGGCGAGGGTGAGCCGGATGCCGGCCGAGGCGAGGATGCCGGGCAGCGGACGGCAGGGGTCCACCGCGGGCTTGCCGCCGGTGACCCGGTGGCCCCGCAGGACCGCCGCGGTCAGCAGGACCGCCGTCAGCACGCCCAGGTGCTCACCCGGGCAGCGCCCGCCGCCGTGGCTGAACGGCGCCATCCGGATGTCCTGCGCCGCCCCGGACCGCAGCCACCGGGCGGGCACGAACTGGTGGGCCGCCGGGACGTGTTCGGGATCCCGCTGGTGGAACAGGGCGGGCACCAGCACCGCGGTCCCCGCCGGATAGTGGACCCCGCGCCACTCGGTCTCGGCCCGGGTGACCCGTACGAGGTCCGGCACGATCGGGAACAGCCGCAGGGTCTCCTCCACGCAGGCCCGCAGCCGGGGCAGTTCCGCGCCCCCGCCGTCGACCTCGGCCCGCAGCGCCTCCTGCTCGGCGGGGTGCGCGGCGAGCAGCAGCAGGGTGCGCGCCACGGTCGGGCCGACGGTGTCGAGGGCGAGCAGCCAGTGGTGGGCCTGGCCGACCGCGTCCAGCGCGGCGGCCTCCGGCCCCGAGGCCGCCGGGTGGCTGCGGGCGAGCGCGGCCAGGGTGTGGGGCTCGGCCCGGGCGGCGTACTCCTCGACCCGGGCGGCGGCCTTGCGGTACAGCGCCTCGGCGGCCGCGGCCCGGCCCTTGCGCATCCGCATCCAGTTGGCCTCCTCGCGCAGCACGAGCAGCCACCGCGCGAGCTCCTCGTCCCCGGCGGCCGCGTCGCCGAGGACCATCCGGCGCCCGATCCTGGCCACCGTACGGCGCAGCCGCGGGAAGTCCAGCTCGGAGCCCTGGATCAGGGCGGGCGCCTCCTGCGCGATGACCGCCCGGAACTCCTCGCAGGAGGGGTGCACCGGCCGGTCGGCGGCGAGCACCTCGTCGTTGACGCGCCGGCGCTCCTCGCGGGTGTCGCCGTGGGAGCAGATGACGCCCGTGGGCTCCAGCAGGGACAGCCCCTTGTACTTGTCGGGCGCGTCCATGGCGAGGGTGCGCACGGGCAGTTCGTAGAACCGCCGTACGTCGGCGTGGTCGAGCAGGACCAGCAGCGGCCCGGACAGCCCGCGCACCTCCACCGGCGCCCCGCCGTGCCGGGCGCGCATGGCCCGGAGGGTCGCCGCCGACCAGCCCTGCTGGCCGAGGGCCGCCTGCGCCGCCGCCACGCGGGGCCGCAGGTGGAAGGCCCCGCGGACGAACGCGGGCAACGTGTGGGTGGCGGCGAAGCGGACGGTCTCGGCGCGCCCGGCCCGGGCGGGCCGCGGTACGGGGAGGGAGGCGGAGCCGCTCTCCGCGGGCTGGTCCGGGATCCCGGCGGCCCCGGTCGTGCTCTCGTCGGCGGCCCCGGAGCGGGCCGTGGCCTCGGTCATGCCTCCACGACCTTGCCGGGGTTGAGCAGGTTCTTCGGGTCGAAGAGGCGCTTGAGCCCGCGCTGGAGCTCCAGGCTCACCGGGTCGAGCTCGCGGGTGAGCCACTCGCGCTTGAGGGTGCCGATGCCGTGCTCGCCGGTGCTGGTGCCGCCGAGGGCCAGGCCCGCGGCCATGATGTCGTCGTAGGCGGTCTGGGCGCGGCGGAACTCGTCCGCGTCCGATTCGTCGAAGACGACGGTCGGGTGCAGGTTCCCGTCCCCGGCGTGGCCGAGGGTGAAGATCCGCAGCCGGTTCCGTGCGGCGATCTCCTCGATCGTGCCCATGAACTTGGCCAGTTCGGAGCGCGGCACGGCCACGTCCTCGATGAAGGCGGTCGGCCGCCCGCCCAGGGTCGCGGCGAAGGCGCCCAGGGCCGGGGTGACGAGGCGCCGTGCCTCGATGACCTGCCGGGACTCCTCGGAGCCGGAGGCGGTCACCACGTTCCGGGACCCGGCCTCCTTGCACAGCAGGGCCATCGACGCGAGGTCGCGGGCGGGCTCGGCGGTGTCGCTCTCGATGATCAGCGTGGCCGCGGCCCCCGGCGTCATCATCGGGTGCCCGTGGTCGGCGACGGCCTGGGAGGTGGCCCGGTCCAGGAGTTCGAGGGCGGACGGGACGTGGCCGGCCGCGGTGATCGCGGCGACGGCGTCCCCGGCCGCCGTCAGGGTCGGGAACTGCGCGAGCATGGCCAGCGCGGGCGGCCGTACGGGGCACAGCCCGAGCGTGGCTCCGACGATGACGGCCAGGGTGCCCTCGGAGCCGACGAGCAGCCGGGTCAGGTCGTATCCGGCGACCCCCTTCGCCGTGTCGCGGCCGGTCCGCATCCGGCGGCCGTCGGCGAGCACCAGGTCCAGGCCGCGGACGTAGTCGGCGGTGACCCCGTACTTGACGCAGCAGATGCCGCCGGCGCCGGTCGCGATGTTCCCGCCGATGGTGCAGTGCTCCCAGGAGGCGGGGTCGGGCGGGTAGGAGAGGCCGTGCTCGGCGACGGCGTCGTTCAGCCGCTTGGTGACCACGCCGGGCTCGCAGCGCACGAGCCGGTTGGCGGGGTCGATCTCCAGGATGCGGTCCATCCGGGCGGTGCTCAGGACGACGCAGCCGTCGATCGCGTTCGCGGCGCCCGCGAGGCCGGTGCGGGCACCCTGCGGGACGACGGGGACGCCGAGTTCGTACGTGGTGCGCATGATGTGCCGGACCTGCTCGGCGGTGCGCGGGAAGGCGACGACGGCCGGGGTGCCGGCCGCGGAGAACGGCGCGGCGTCGCGGGCGTGCGCGGCGAGGGTCTCCGGGTCGGTGTGCAGGACGTCGGCGTGGTCGGTGAGGAGGGTGCGCAGGCGCGACAGGAGAGGGGTTTCGGGGGACATGAGGGCCTTCTGACGGTGGTGGGGGGAGGCTGGCGTCCGGGCTGCGGAGGGGCCGGGCTTCAGAGGGAGGGGAGCTCGGTGGTCACGGGCACGTCGATGAGCACCGGCCCGTCCTGCTGCGCCGCCGCTTCCCGTACGAGCTTGGTGAGTTCGCCCGCGCCCTGGGCCCGGTGGGTGCGCACCCCGTAGCCCTCGGCGACGGCCGTGATGTCGAGACCGGGGATGTCGAGGCCCGGTGCGCCCTGGGCGTGTTCGAGCTGCGCGAACCAGTGGAGGATCGCGTACTTCGCGTTGCTGAGGACGACGAAGGTGACGGGGACCTTGTACGCGGCCGCGGTCCACAGGGCCTGCACGGCGTAGTGGATGGAGCCGTCGCCGATGACGCAGACCACGGGCCGGCCGGGCGCGCCCAGCTGCGCGCCGACGGCCGCCGCGGCACCGAAGCCGAGTCCGCCTCCCGCGGAGAACAGGTAGGAGTCCGGAGCGGAGATACGGGTGGCCTCGTGGAACTGCGGCACGTTGGAGGGGGATTCGTTGACCCAGAGGGTGTTCTCGGGGGCGCCCTGCGCGATGGCCGTCAGCGCGGCGAGCGGGGTGAGGACCCCGTCGGCCGGCTCGGTGAACCGGACCTGCTCGTGCGGCGCGGGTACGGGCGCGCCCGCGGCCGGGAGCCGCTCCGCGAGGGCCCGTACGGTCAGGGCCGGATCCGCGACGACCGCGTCCCCGACGGGGGCGCGGGCGGCCTCCTCGGCGTCCCGGGTGATGAGCACGAGCCCGGTGCCCTCGGGCAGGTGGGCCCCGGGGATGTAGGGGTAGTAGCGGAACACCGGCGCGCCGACCACGAGGACGAGGTCGTGTCCCGCCAGCTGGCGGCCGAGCGGTCCGATCGCCGGGGCCAGGTCCCCGCGGAACTGCGGGTGGTTGCGGGGGAAGGAGACGCGGGCGGCGACGGGCGCGGCCCAGACGGGCAGTCCGGTGCGCTCGGCGAGTTCGAGGACGGCGTCCCAGGCGCCGGAGGCGTCGACGTCGTCACCGACGACGAGGACGGCGGAGCGGGCGCGGGAGATCCGGTCGGCGAGCGCCGCGACCGTGGCGGCGTCGGGTGCGGCGGCGTGCGTGATCCGGCGGGCGGCTGCGCTCTGGCCGGCCCGGTCCTCCTCCTCGGTGAGCTCCGCGTCGAAGTCGTCCATGGGGAGGGAGAGGAACACCGGCCCGTGGGGCGGGGTTTCGGCGATCTGCACGGCGCGGGCCAGCGCCGCCGGGACGTCGGCGGGGCGCGGGGGCTCGTACGCCCACTTGACGGCGGGCTGGGGCAGCAGCGTGGCCTGCGGGTTGGAGAGCAGGGCTTCCATGGTGAGCATCGCGCGCACCTGCTGGCCCGCGGTGACGACCATCGGGGTGCGGTTCGCACGGGCGTTCAGGATGGCGCCCATCGCGTTGCCGGTGCCGGGCCCGGTGTGCAGGTTGACGAGGGAGGTGGTTCTGGAGGCGAGGGCGAAACCATCGGCCATGCCGACGACGACGGCCTCCTGGAGGCCGAGTACGTACCGGAAGTCCTCGGGGAACCGCTTGAGCATCGGGAGTTCGGTCGAGCCGGGGTTGCCGAAGACCGTGGTGACACCACGTGCTCGTAGAACGTCCAGGACTGATTCGCGAACCGTGCGCATTCGGTGTCCTTCCGCGCAGCCGGGGGCACTGTCGGTGATCAATCCAGCACACTGAGTTGATCTTTACAAAAAGCCTCCACGGCATATTCATCTCTGCTATGCGCGTGCCGCGTACCCGCTTCCCTGCTGGCCACAGGGCCGGCAGGGGTTGACGGCGTGTCCAGGGGACGGGCCCGATGTCCCCCCGATGGGTGGACGGGCTTCAGTGGTTGCGGACCAGGAGCTGCGCCGTCCGGGCCGGGTTCCCGTTCCTCGTCCGAGGGCGGGACCGGGGGTCGCGGGGCTCAGGGGCGCAGCCGCAACGGGTGGTCGGCCGGGACCTCCACCACGGCGATGCGGACCCCGTCCGGGTCGGCGATCCACATCTCGATCAGCCCCCAGGGCTCCCGCAGGGGCGGCCGCAGCACCTCGGCGCCCCGCGCCAGCAGCTCCTCGTACGCCGCCTGCGCGTCGGCGACTTGGAGCCACAGCCGGAGCCCGGGGGCGGGCGGGGCCTCGGCGCGCCCCGAGACCTCGAGGAAGCCGCCGCCCAGGAAGTAGACCGTGCCGCGGTCCGGCCCGGTCCCGAACTCCCGGTGGACGGCGAGCCCGAGGGTGGTGCCGTAGAAGGCGCGCGAGCGCTCCGGGTCGGTGGGGGTGAGCAGGACGCGGCTGCCGAGTACGTGCACCATGCCGACGAGGCTAGGGGGTGTCCGCAGGGGGTGTCTTGCCGATCGGGCCGGATCAACCGCAGCCCGGGGCGTACGGGGTGCCCGGGACGTGGCGCTGCCACAGCTCCCGGTCGTGCGGGCCGGCGGTGGCCGCGCACAGCCGGGGCAGCAGCCGGGCCGGGTCGGTCTCCCACAGGCGGACGGTGTCGTCCCAGCCGGCCGTGACGAGGGTGTGGCCGTCCGGGGCGAAGGCCACGTCGCCGACCGGCAGCGTGTGCCCGGTCAGCGGCCCGCCCAGCGGGGAGCGCTTCGCCACGTCCCACAGCCGGACCGTGGTGTCGGCCGCCCCGCTGGCCAGGGTGCGGCCGTCCGGGCTGAACGCGAGCGCGCCCACCAGGTTCTGGTGGGCGGTCAGGGAGCCGGCCAGGGTGATGCCGCGGGCCGGGTCGGCGGTGTTCCACAGTCGGACGACCCCGTCGGCGCTGCCGGTGGCGAGCAGCCGGCCGTCCGGGGCGAAGGCGAGGCTCATCAGCACCCCCCGGTCGCTCACCTGGGCCCCGGACAGCCCCTGGGGCCGGCCCGGTTCGGTGACGTCCCAGAGCAGGACGTTGCGGTCGATGGCGTTGTTCCCGTTCCCGCCCACCGCGCCCGCCAGGAAGCGGCCGTCCGGGCTGAACACGATCCCGTGCACGTCCGCCTGCTGCCCGAACCAGCCGAGCGGCCCGCCCCGGGGCGCCGGCCGCGCCGGGTCGCCGATGTCCCACAGGGTGGTGACGGAGGGCTGCCGCCGGTTGTCCGTGTTGACCAGCGTCCGGCCGTCCGGGCTGAAGGCGAGCTCGTTGAACGGGCCGGGCAGCGGCTTGCCGAGCCGTTCGGGGTGCGCCGGATCGCTCGCGTCCCACAGGTGCAGCGTCCCGTCGCTCCCGGCGGCGGCCAGGGTGCGTCCGGTCGGGCTGAACTCGATCCAGTCGAGGCGCTCGGCGTCGAATGCCGGGTTCAGCGGACGGGGCACGCCGGGGCCCGCCGACCCCGCGGGCGGGGAGAGGTCGTAGAGCTGGATGCGGCCGTCGAAGCCGAGGCAGGCCAGGATGCGGCCGTCGCCGCTCAGCCGGGCCATGCCGTGACCGGCGAGGACGGTGGGCGGCAGCGCCCACAGCCGGATCGTGCGGTCACCGCCGCCGCTGACCAGGGTCTGCCCGCCCGGGGCGAACACGAGGCTGTTGACGCCGCCGGTCTGCCCGGTCAGCGGCGCGGAGCGGAAGGTGCGGCGCAGGCGGTACGGATCCGAGACGATCCACAGCGCGACGGTGCTGTCCGCCCCGCCCGCCGCGACTGTGCGCCCGTCCGGGCTGAAGGCGACGGTGACCAGCGCGTTGGTGCCCCCGTACAGCGGGCTGCCGACGAGGCTCGCGCGGGCCGGGTCCGTGGTGTCCCACAGCCGCAGCGCCGTGTCGTAGCCGCCGGTGGCGAGCATCCTGCCGTCGGGGCTGAAGGCGAGGGCGTTGACGGTGCCGAAGCTCCCGGCGAGGGGTGCGCCGATCGGGGCCGGTGCGCCGCCCCCGGTCACCTTCCACAGCTGGACGGACTCCTGGGTCGACCCGTCGGCCGCCGCGGCCCGGGTGGTGGCGAGGGTCCGGCCGTCGGGGCCGAACGCCAGGGCGGGCACGGCGCCGAGGCCGGGCACCGGCACGCCGAGGGGGCGCGGGGCCGCGGGGTCGCCGACGTCCCAGAGCCGCAGGCTCACCTCGTCGGTGTCGGCGGCTGCGTGGCCGGCGGTGGCGAGGAGCCGGCCGTCCGGGCTGAAGAGCACGTTCGCGGCGCCCGTGTGCGCCGGCAGCGGCTGCCCCAGCGGGCGCGGCCGGGCCGGGTCGCCGAGGTCGTAGAGGCGGAGCGAGCCGTCGACGCCGCCCACGGCCAGGGTGCGGCCGTCGCGGCTGAAGGAGGCGGTCAGCGGGGTGCCGGGGAGCGGGTCGCCGAGCGGCACGGGTGAGGCTACGCGTCGCGCGGAGGGCGCCGCGGCGGGCAGGCGCCACAGCCGCAGGCCGGGGGCGGCGGCCCCCGCCAGCAGCGTCCCGTCGGGACTGACGGCGACGGCCGTCACGGGCCCGTCGTGGGTGACGGTGACCGGGGAGTGCGGGGCGTTCTGATCGGACACCAGCCGGGTCCGCAGCTGCTCGGTGGGGTTCATCCGGTACGCGGCCAGGTCCAGCTGGGTGGCGAACGCGCTGTCCGCGCCGCGGATCTGGTCCGCGGTCGCGGCGATCTGGTGGCGTACCGCCGTGTCCCGCTCCCTGGACGCGTTCGCGCTCTGCCGTGCGGCGAGGACGGCGGCGCCCGAGGCGAGCACGGCCAGCGCGGTGAGCACCGCGATGAGCGCCCGGCGCAGCCGGGCCGAGCGCGCGGCCTGGCGCTCGGAGGCGGCCAGGAACTCCCGTGCGCCGCCGGACGGGGGAGTCCCCGTCAGGGCCTCGCGGGCGTCGGAGAGCCGGCCGCCGCGGTAGAGCAGGGCCGGATCCTTGCTCCGGGTCCACAGGTCGGCGTCCTGCGCGAGGCGCTGGCGCAGCCGGTTCCCGGCCCGGTCGTCGTCGATCCAGGACCGGAGCCTGGGCCAGGCGCTGATGAGTGCCTCGTGGGTGATGACCACGGAGTCGCGGTACGGGGTGAGCAGGCGGGCCCGGGTGAACTCGCGCAGGACGGCGGCGACGGCGTCGCGGTCGGTGCCGCGGGCGGCGGAGAGCAGGCTCTCGGGGTCCCGCGGGGCGCGGCTGTCCGCCGCGTCGCGCTCACCGACGTTGACCAGCTGGACGAAGACCCAGGGGGCGGCCCGGCGCGCCGCCTCGTCGAGGCCGTCGTAGACCCGGTCGGCGGTCGTGGCGACGGCCCTGCGGATGCCGCCGGTGCGCCGGTACCCCTCGACGGTGAGCACGTGCCCGCGGCGCACCTGCCAGGTGGCCTGGAGCGCGTGCGCGAGCATCGGCAGCCGCCCGGCCTCGGAGGCGGTGCCGGGACCGTCCCCGAGATCACGCAGCAGCAGCTCGACGAGGCCCGGTTCGACGACCAGGTCCTCGTCCCGAGCGGGCAGCACGATCGCGTCCCGCAGCTCCGCCTCGCCCATCGGCCCCAGCAGCACCTGCCCGTGCCGTACGGCGTCGCGCAGCTCCGGATGCGCGGCGCAGGCGGCGACGAAGTCGGCGCGGAGGCCGTGGATGACGAGCGCGGCGGCCGGCTCCCCGGCCGGCCCGGCCGCGAGCCGGGCCAGTACCCGTACGAACGCCCGCCGCTCCGCCAGGTCGGTACAGACGGTGAAGAGCTCCTCCAGCTGGTCCACGAGGAGCACGACCCGTGCGGGCGCGGGCCCCCCGCGCGGCGGCGCGCCGCGCAGGGCCGTTCGTACGAGGAGCTCCGCGGCCTCCGGGCCCTGCGCCAGGGCCCGGCGCACCCGCTCCGGGGCGGTGTCGCCGAGTTCCTCGGACAGGGCGGCGGACAGCGCGTCCGCGAGGGCGGACAGGGGCCGCGCGGTCGGAGTGAGGACGACGCGGGGCCAGTGCGCGGAGCCGGCGGCCGGGAGCGCGCCCGCGGCGATCTCGGGCAGGACGCCCGCCCGCAGCAGCGAGGACTTGCCCGCGCCCGAAGGCGCCACCACCATCAGCGGGCCGCCCGACTCCAGCCGCTGGGCCAGCAGTTGGAGCAGATCGGCGGTGACCTCCTCACGCCCGCGGAACCACTCGTGCTCCTCCGGGGCGAAGGGACGCAGGCCGGGATACGGGCAGCGGTCCCCGGCGCCGTCGCCGCCTTCGCGCGCGCCGCCCGAGAGGGTCCGGCGCAGCGTCCGTACGCCGTCCTCGATGTACAGGTGCATGTCCCGGCCCGCGAGGTAGGCGCGGGCGCTGCCGCTCACCTCGGCGTGCACGGAAGGCTGTTCGGACTCCTGCGGACCGGCGGCCGGATCGGTCATCGCTCGTGGACGGTGAGGTCGCGGCCGGCCAGGTAGGCCCGGCCGTGGCCGGAGACGTTGGCGCTGACGGCGGCGCCGCCACCGGCCGTCCCCGGCTGCGCCGCCGACGCCGCGACGGGTGCGAGCTCGTCGATCAAGTCGCGGACCGGGTCGGCCAGTTCCGGGTGGCGGCGCAGCAGCTCGCGGAACCACTCCTGCCAGTCACCCGCCAGGGCCTGT
This sequence comes from Streptomyces sp. NPDC001903, assembly GCF_042891345.1. NCBI lineage: Bacteria > Bacillati > Actinomycetota > Actinomycetes > Kitasatosporales > Streptomycetaceae > Streptomyces > Streptomyces sp. NPDC001903. The sequence goes on along the minus strand of NZ_JBIASZ010000009.1, from coordinate 96,028 downwards.
TCCGCCCTGGTGTCGCCGGTGCGCCGCGCCTCGGTCAACCCGGCGCGCAGGGCGGCGAGTCGGGTGTCGAGTTCCGAGTCCTGCGCATCGTACGATTCCCGGCCGGGCACACCGGCCCGGCCCGTGCGGACCCGTCTCCACAGGGCGATCACGCCGTCCCGAGCCTGCCCCCAGGCGTCCGTGGCCATCGCGCCCAACAAGGACGCCGCCGCGGCAGTCACGATCTCTTCCATGATGAACCCCTCCCTCGCGGACGAGGGTAGGAGCCCCCGCACCCTCCGGGAAGCGTTTCGCCCGCTTCGGCCGGGGCAATGGCTCCGGGGCGGTCAGGCCTCGGGGACGGCGGCGTCGAGCGCCGCGGTGAGGCGGTGGAGGCGGATCTGGAGGTCGCGGATCTCGGCGAGCTCGAAGCCCGTCGCGGCCGCGATCCGGCGCGGCACCTCCACCGCGCGGTCACGCAGCGCCGTGCCGGACGCGGTGAGGCCGACGTACACGGACCGCTCGTCCTCGGTGCTGCGCTCGCGGTGGACCAGCCCGGCCGCCTCGAGGCGCTTGATCAGCGGCGACAGCGTGCCCGAGTCGAGCCGGAGGTGCTTTCCGATCTCCTTGACGGGCGTGGTGCCGTGCTCCCACAGCACCAGCATCACCAGGTACTGGGGGTAGGTCAGGCCGAGGTCCTTGAGGACGACGCGGTAGAGGCCGTTGAAGGCCCTGCTCGCCGAGTTCAGCGCGAAGCAGATCTGGCCGTCCAGGCGGAGGAAGTCCTCCTCGCGGAGGGTTCGGGTGGGCTGCTCGCTCATGGACGCAAGTGTACCCGGGCAGGGCTGCGAGGCATTTAGTTGTGCACAACTTAATTGTGTGCTCTAATTCTGGGTGTCAGCCGATCACCGGCTGAACGGTCACCACCGCGAGAGGAACCCCCATGGACGCGCTGTACACCGCTGTCGCCACCGCCAACGGCCGCGAGGGCCGCACGGTCAGCTCCGACGGCCAGATCGACCTCGCGCTCGCCATGCCCCCGGCGCTCGGCGGCAGCGGCCAGGGCACCAACCCCGAGCAGCTCTTCGCGGCGGGCTACGCGGCCTGCTTCGCCAGCGCGCTCGGCCTGGTCGGCCGGCAGGCGAAGGTGGACACCGGCGAGGTGTCGGTCACCGCGGAGACCTCGATCGGCAAGGACGACACGGGCTTCGCCCTGGCGGTCACCCTCCGTGTCGAGCTGCCGGAGTCCCTCGCCGGCGAGACGGGCGAGCTGCTGGTCAAGCAGGCCCACGAGGTCTGCCCCTACTCCAAGGCCACCCGAGGCAACATCCCGGTCACGCTGGTGGTCGAGTAATCCCCACCGGGGTCTTCCCCCAAGGCTCAGGGCCCGCCCCGTCAGGGGCGGGCCAGGGCGTTCCCCGAACACGGCCCCGGGCCGGCCCGGTCCTCGAGGCACCTGTTCTTCCTGGCAGCCGTGCTGTGCTTCGTCCCCGTCGTGTCGGGGATGCGCCGCACGGCCGCGGCGGGCCGGGCGATGCGCGAGCTGTTCCGGTGCGTCAAGAGCCACGCCGGTGTGGAGCCCGCCGTCTACACCGTCGGTCCGCTCCTGTTCCACGTCGGCCTGCTGCTCCTGGGGCGACACGTGGAAGAGCCGGACCGCCCGCCGCTCACGACCACCGCTTCGGCAGGCCGCTGACCCGCCCCGCGGCCGCGAGCCCGCGGGACGGGCCCGGCGGGGCGGGGACGCGGCCGGTGAACAGGTCCTCCGGGAGCGGGGCCAGGCCGAGCAGGCCCAGCGTGGTGTCGGTCGCGACCCGGTGCCAGGCGGGGGCGTGGCGGAGCATCGCGTGCCCGCCGTACGGCATGGCGATGCCCGCCGCCCGGGCGCCCCGGGCACGAGCCCGCCGTACGTAGTCCCACGACCCCCGCGCGTCGGTGACGCGGTCGGCCTCGTCGTGCAGGAGCACCACGGCCGTGTCGCCGAGGTGCAGCACCGGTTCACCCGGCGGACACCACGGCGCCAGTCCCACCACCGCGCGGACCAGCGGGTCGGCGGCCGCCCGCAACGCCGCGCGCCCTCCCATGGAATGCCCGACCAGCACCACGGGCAGGGGCCCGGCCACGCAGCACAGCTCGTGCAGCGCCTGCCACACGTCGTGGACCGGATCCGCGCGGTGGCCGTTCCAGCCCCGGTGCTCGTAGCGGACCTCCGCCACCACCACACCCCGCGCCGCCCCGGCACCCGCGATCGCCCGCGCGAAGGGGCGCATCCGCAGCCCCGGCAGGTTCGGCCGCGGCGGGGCTTCGAGCCCCTCCGCCCGCCCTCCGTGCAGCAGGAGTACCGCGGCCGTCGGGTTCCGCGGCACCCGGTGCAGCACCAGCGCACCCGCCGGCCCCCTCATGCCCGGCCTGCCCGCAGGGCGCCGGCCGCCGCCGCGGGGTCGCCCCCGAGGACCTGCCCGCAGGCGGGGGTCACGGCCGGGCCCCGAGCGAGATGTCCTCCGTCAGGAGCAGCTGGCGGACATCGAGGTAGCGGGACCGGAACCCGGCTTCGGAGTAGGCCAGGTAGAACTCCCACATCCGCCGGAAGGTCGCGTCGAAGCCCAGCGCCGCCACGGCCTGCGCCTGCTCCGCGAAGCGCTCCCGCCACAGGCACAGCGTCTGCGCGTAGTGGTCGCCGTAGCCCTGGTCGGAGACGATCCGCAGCCCGGCCCCGGCCGCGTGCGCCTCGATGGCCTCGCGGGAGGGGATCAGACCGCCCGGGAAGACGTACTTGCTGATCCAGGTGTGCGTACGGGCGGTGCGCAGCATCCGCTCGTGCCCCATGGTGATCGACTGGAGCGCGATCCGTCCGCCGGGCGCCACCGCGTCGCGCAGGGCGGCGAAGTACGTCGGCCAGAAGTCCCTGCCGACCGCCTCGATCATCTCCACGCTCACCACCGCGTCGTACCGGCCCTCCACGTCACGGTAGTCCCGCAGCTCCACCTCCACCCGGTCGGCCAGCCCCGCGGCGGCGATCCGCCGGCGGGCGAGGTGCTGCTGCTCGGCGGAGAGGGTCAGCGTGGTCACGCGGGCCCCGCGGGCGGCGGCGCGCAGCGCGAGCTCGCCCCAGCCGGTGCCGATCTCCAGCAGACGCGCGCCGGGGCCGACGCAGGCGAGGTCCAGCAGCCGGTCGATCTTCCGGTGCTGCGCGGCCGGCAGGCTCTCGCGGCGGGCGGGGAAGGAGGTGAAGACGGCGGAGGAGTACGACAGGGTCTCGTCGAGGAAGAGCGCGAACAGCTCGTTCGACAGGTCGTAGTGGCGGCGGATGTTCTCCCGGGCCCCGGTCCGGGAGTTCAGCTGGGTCTCGGGCCTGCGCTGCACCCAGGCTCCGCGCAGCCGGCGCAGCGGTACGGGCATGAGGTCGTCCACATGGGCGGCGAGGACGGTCAGCAGGCCGGTCAGGTCGTCACTGTCCCATTCGCGCGCCATGTAGGACTCGCCGAAACCGATCAGCCCGTGCGCCCCGATCCGGCCGAAGAAGGCGTCCGGGTCGTGGACGGTCAGCGAAGGACCGCTGCCCCGGGCCGGTTCGGCGCCGAAGCGGCAGCGCAGGGGCAGGGCGGTCACGGCGCGACGGACCAGCGCGCGGGCGACGGCCGTGTGCCCGAAGGGGGCCGCCGGGGGGCGCGCGACGTCCGGCCACGCCTGCGTACCGGAGGTGTCGGTGTCGGTGTCGGCGTCGGCGCTACGGGGGAGGGAAAGGGTCACGGGAGGATGCCTTCCTGGGGCGCGCGGTCGGGTCGGGGCTGTACGGGCAGCCCGCGGAGCAGCAGTCGGACGGCCTGGCGGCGGATCCCGGCCCAGACGGCGGCCGTGGACCACGGCCGCCGGGCGGCCACGCGCAGCAGGGCCAGGGCGGTGGCGGGTCGGTGCCGGCCGTGCAGGGTCGCGGTGAAGGGTCGCTGCCCGGCGCGCTCGAGCTGGACGGCGATCTCCAGCCGCTCCCGCGGCTCCGGCAGGCGCATGCGGTAGTGGCCGTCGACGGGGAAGAACGGCGAGACGTACAGCTCCTTCGCCGCCTCGGCCCGGCCGGCCTCGTCGGTCCGCAGGAGGTAGCAGTGCCGCCGGCCGTAGGTGTTGTGGACCTCGCCCACGACGCAGACCAGGGCTCCGGCGCGGTCGTGGCACCAGTACAGCGTCAGCGGGTTGAAGACGTACCCCAGCACCCGGGCGTGGGCCAGCATCAGGACCTGCCCGCCGTCGAGGTGTACGCCCCGGGAGGCCAGGTACGCGTCGAGGCCGGCCCGGATCGTCGGTGCGGCGGTGAAGTGGTCCCTGGCGTCGAAGCGGGCCAGGGGGCGCAGCGGCCACGGGAGGCGGGGGAGCGCGTCCAGGTCCACGAGCCACATGTACGTGAGGTGCCGGAAGGAGTGCCGGACCGGGGCCGTCCGCGCGTGCGAGACGACGCAGTCGTACAGGGCCGGCACGGCGACCGGCGGAAGAGCGGGGGGCGTGGGGACCACCGGGACCACCGGGCCCGCCGGAGCCGCCGCGGCCTTCGGACCCCTCCGGATCGTCGGCCTCGTACGCTGCGCCACCGTGGGCGCGTCCACCCGGCTCACCACCGCACCCCCAGCGCCTCGGCCGCCCGCACGCCCGATCGGCAGCCGTCCTCGTGGAAGCCCCACCCGTGGTACGCCCCGGCGAACGCGGTGACCCGCGTGTTGAGGCGGGGCAGCGCCCGCTGCGCGGCCACCGACTCGGGCGTGTAGACGGGGTGCGCGTAGTCCATGCGGGCCAGGACGCGCTCGGGGTCGATCCGCCCGCCCGGGTTCAGGGTGACGACGTACCGGGCGTCGCCGGGCAGCCGCTGGAGCCGTGTCATGTCGTAGCTGACCCGCACCCCTCCCGGCCCCGGATGGCAGTCGTCGAGATGGTGGTTCCAGGAGGCCCGGGCCCGGGGCGAGCGGGGCAGCAGGCCGGTGTCGGTGTGCAGCACCGTCGGGTTCGTCTCGTACCGGAAGGCGCCGAGGATCCGCCGCTCGTCCCGGGTGGGCTCGGCCAGCAGGCGCAGTGCCTGATCGGGGTGCGTGGCGATGACGACGCAGTCGTAGGCGTCGGTGGTGCCGTCCTCGGTGCCCACCAGGACGCCGCTCGGTATCCGGTCCACCCGGTTGACCGGGGTGGCGGTCCGGATGTTGCTGATCTCCTTGGCCGCCTTGTCCACGTACGCCGCGCTGCCGCCGGTGACCGTCTTCCACTGGGGGGAGCCGCTCACGGACAGCAGCCCGTGGTGGTCGAGGAAGCGGAACAGGTAGGCGGCCGGGTACTCCAGCGCGGTCTCGGTGGGGCAGGACCACACGGCGGACACCAGCGGCGTGATGAAGTGGCCGACGAAGTACGGGGAGAACCCGCCGTCGGCGAGGAAGGCGCGGAGGGTCAGCCGCTGCTCCGGATCGCGCTCGGCCAGCAGGCGGCGGGCCCGGCGGTGGAAGAGCGGCACCTCCGCGAGCAGCCGCAGGTACCGGCCCGCCAGGGCGGCCCGCCCGGTGAACAGGCCGGCTGCGCCGCGGGCGCCGGCGTATTCCAGGCCGCAGCCGTCGCACCGTACCGACATGCTCATCTCGGAGTCCTGCGTGGCCACTCCGAGCTCGCGGAAGAGCCGCATCAGCAGGGGGTACGTGCGCTCGTTGTGGACGATGAACCCCGAGTCCACCTGCACCGTTCCGCCGCCCGGGGCCGGCAGTTCATGGGTGTGGGCGTGGCCCCCCAGGCGGGGCTCCGCCTCGTACAGCGTGACGTCGCACGCCTTCTGCAGGACGTAGGCGGCGGTCAGCCCCGCCACCCCGCCGCCGATCACGGCCACACTCTGGGTACGCACAGTCAGTCACTCCCCACCGGTCGCCACGCCGCCGTCCGGACGGCGTTTCCCCCTGCTTCGCGGCCGAAGTGCGCGCGGATTGGTGGCAGTTGCCGAAAGCTGAATCAACAGCGGTGCGAGGTGTTGCACATCGATCGGAAATTGGCGACCCGGTTGACCAATCCGCACAGATGTCTGCTCCGAAGACCGGTCAAGAACGTGAACCTGGCAGCATCCGGAGCGGTCGGCCCTCTTCGTGGAAGGGCCGGTCCTTTCGACAGGAAAGGACTGTCATGCGACGGACGGACCCCGGCGGACCCTCCGCCACCACCGGGCAACCGCTGCCCTTCGGTGTCCCCGACACCGCTGCCCCCCGGCTCGAAGACCTGATGTCCCGGGTGGCCCGCGGCGACAAGGACGCCTTCTCCGCTCTCTACGACGCCCTGTCCGGGACCGTCTTCGGAGTGGTGGTCCGGGTCGTACGCGACCGCGCCCAGTCCGAGGAGGTGGCACAGGAGGTGATGATCGACTTGTGGCGGCAGGCCGCCCGCTACCGCCCCGAACAGGGCAACGTGCGCACCTGGGCCGCCACGCTCGCCCACCGCCGGGCCGTCGACCGGGTCCGCTCCGCCCAGGCCGCGATCAACCGCGAACACGACCAGGCGGCGCGACAACAGGCGCGGCCGTTCGACGAAGTGGCCGAACAGGTCGAAACAAGGCTGGAGAGCGAACAGGTCCGGCGCTGCATGCGCGGCCTGACCGAGATCCAGCGCCAGGCCGTCACCCTGGCCTACTACCAGGGACTGACCTACCGCGAGGTCGCCGAGACCCTGCGCACACCGCTGCCGACGATCAAGACACGCATGCGCGACGGGCTCATCCGGCTGCGCGACTGCATGGGGGTGACCACATGAAGCACGACGGAGAACTGCACACCCTCACCGGCGCGTACGCCCTCCACGCACTCACACCGGCGGAACACGAGGTGTTCACCACGCACCTCGCCGACTGCCCTTCCTGCCGGCAGGAAGTGGCCGAGTTCGCCGCCACCGCGGCCCGCCTGGCCGGGGCCGCCACCCTGCCACCGCCCGCGCACATGAAGGACGCGGTCCTGTACGGCATCGACTCGGTCCGCCAACTGCCGCCGCTGCTGCCCGACTCGGGCAGGCCGATGACGTTCACGGCCGTCCTGCGCCGCAAGGCCATCACGCTGGCCATCGCCGCGAGCATCGCCGGGGCGGCCGTGCTCGGGGGCGCCACCGTCTGGCAGAAGCAGCTCGCCGAGGACGCCCGGCAGCAGGCCCAGGCCTCCGAACGCCGCCTCCAGGACGTCAGCGCCGTCGTGGCCGCCCCCGACGCCCGTACCGTACGGGGCCGCACCACCACCGGCGCCGCCACCTCCGTGGTCAGCTCCAAGCTGCAGAACCGGGCGGTCTTCATCGGCGCCGGGCTCCCCGACCCCGGAGCGGGCCGGACGTACCAGCTCTGGTTCGAGGACCACGGCACCATGCGCCCCGCCGGCCTCCTCACCCAGGACGGGGCCACGCTCATGCAGGGCGGCATCCAGGGCGCCTCGGGGGTGGGGCTCACCGTCGAACCCGCCGGCGGATCCGCCCGGCCCACCACCCGCCCGCTGCTGCTCCTCAACCTGCCGGCCTGAGCCCGCCCCGCCTTCCTAAGGGGCGGGCTTCGGGGCGGGCTTCGCGCGCACGTGCATGCGTTCGCCCTGCCGGCCGAAGAGGCTGAGCACCTCGACGGGCCGGCCGTCGGCGCTGCTGAACCAGTGCGGCAGCCGCGTGTCGAACTCGGCGACCTCGCCGGGGCCGAGGACCAGATCGTGCTCGGGGAGCACCAGCCGCAGCCGGCCCTGGAGCACGTACATCCACTCGTACCCCTCGTGGGTGCGCAGGTCCGGCTCCGCACCCCGGTCGGTAATGATCATCTTGTACGCCTGCAAGGGTCCCGGAGTCCGGGACAGCGGGACGTACGAATCGCCGTTCGGCATCGCGTGCGGGGTCAGCCGCACCCGGGGGTCGCCCACTTCGGGCGCTCCCACCAGATCGTCCAGCGGCACGCGGTACGCACCGGCCAGCGGCAGCAACAGCTCCAGGCTGGGGCGGCGCTGCCCGGACTCCAGCCGGGACAGGGTGCTCTTGGAGATGCCCGTCGTCTCGGAGAGCGCGGCCAGGGTGAGGCCGCGCCTGGCGCGCAGCCGCTTGAGCCGCGGGCCGACCTCGTCGAGAACGGTCCGGTAGGGCGCCGGTGCGTCGGCCGGAGTGCCGGCTGGTGTGTCCATGGAGGCATTCCACCCGCCCGTCCCGGAAACGGCAACAAGAGTTGTCGAATCGGATCCCCCGGGGGCAGGCTCCGAGGCATGAGCCCACACAGCGATTCCGGCCCCGCGCACGGCCATGCGGACGGACCCGCGCACACGCACCCGGCCGGCCACGGTCACGGCCGCCACTCCACCGACGTCGACTGGGAGGTCATGGCGACCCGGCTGGAGAGCGGCGCCGAACTGCAACTCCCCGGCCTGCGCCGGACGGCGGCCCACCTGAGCGGGCTGTTCGACCCCCGGGCCGAGGTCGGCCGCATCCTCGACATCGGCAGCGGACCCGGCGTGATGACCTGCGTGCTCGCCGAGGCCTTCGCCGGCGCCCGGACCGTCGCCGTCGACGCCACGCCCGGGCTGCTGGACCGCGCCCTGGCCCGCGCCGAGAAGCTCGGCCTCGGCGACCGGGTGTCCGTACACCACGCGGAACTGCCCGAAGGCCTGCACGGAGGGGACGGGCCCGGCGGGGACGGCCTCGGCACGGCGGACCTCATCTGGAGCAGCAAGGCCGTCCACCACCTCGGCGATCAGCAGGGCGCCCTGGACGCGCTGGCGGGCGCACTGCGGCCCGGCGGGGTGCTCGCCGTGGCGGAGGGCGGTCTGCCGATGCGCTTCCTCCCGCGCGACATCGGGATCGGCCGGCCCGGCTTGCAGGCCCGCCTCGACGCCGTCCACGAGCACTGGTTCTCGGTCATGCGGGCCGAGCTCCCCGGCACCACCCCCGTCGTCGAGGACTGGCCCGCGATGCTGGGCCGCGCCGGGCTGTCCCGCGCCGGGAGCTTCACGTACCTCCTCGACCTGCCGGCCCCGCTGGGCGGGACGGCCCGCACCTTCCTGCACACCCAGCTGACCCGGCTGCGGGAGGCCGCGAGCGACATGCTCGACGCGCAGGACCTCGACACCCTCGACGCGCTCCTCGATCCCGCGGCCCGGCACGGGATCCTGCACCGGCCCGACGCCTTCCTCCTGTCCGCCACCACCGTCTTCACCGGCGTACGGGAGGCCTCCGGCGGCTGACCCCCGCCCCGGCCGCGGCGATCCCCGCCGCGTGCCCGACCGCGTGACCCGGGGCACAGGCGGGGGCCGAGTGGGGACGCGGCGGTGCGGGCACGTTCAGGGGGCGACACAATGACCACGGTTGTTCTCTTTGATCCAGTACGGAGGAATGGGCGGATGCTCAACGAAAGAGCGGGGCAGCAGGCGCGCCCGGAGGACCTGGTCGACGTGGCCCGGCTCGTGACCGCCTACTACGCGCTGCACCCCGATCCGGCGGATCCCGGCCAGCGCGTCGCCTTCGGCACCTCGGGACACCGCGGCTCCTCCCTCGCCACGGCCTTCAACGAGGACCACATCGCCGCGACCAGCCAGGCGATCTGCGAGTACCGGGCCCGGCAGGGCATCGACGGCCCCCTCTTCCTCGGCGCGGACACCCACGCCCTGTCCGAGCCCGCCCGGGTGACCGCCCTGGAGGTCTTCGCCGCCAACGACGTGACCGTGCTCGTCGACTCCGCCGACGGCTACACCCCCACGCCCGCGGTCTCGCACGCGATCCTCACCCACAACCGGGGCCGCACCTCGGCGCTGGCCGACGGCGTGGTGGTCACCCCCTCGCACAACCCGCCCGCTGACGGCGGCTTCAAGTACAACCCGCCGCACGGCGGGCCCGCCGGATCGGACGCGACCGGCTGGATCCAGGAGCGCGCCAACGAGATCATCACCGGCGGGATGAAGGAGGTCCGGCGCATCCCGTTCGCGCGCGCCTCGGCCGCCGCGACCACGGGTACGTACGACTACCTCGGCACGTACGTGCGCGATCTGCCGTCCGTGCTCGACCTGGACGCCGTCCGCGCGGCGGGCGTGCGCATCGGAGCCGACCCGCTCGGCGGGGCCTCCGTCGCGTACTGGGGGCGGATCGCCGAGGAGCACCGCCTCGACCTGACCGTGGTCAACCCGTACACCGACCCCACCTGGCGGTTCATGACGCTGGACTGGGACGGCAAGATCCGGATGGACTGCTCCTCCCCGTACGCGATGGCCTCGCTGATCGAGGGCCGGGACCGCTTCCAGATCGCCACCGGCAACGACGCGGACGCCGACCGGCACGGCATCGTGACCCCGGACGGCGGGCTGATGAACCCCAACCACTACCTCGCCACCGCGATCGAGTACCTCTACGGCCACCGCGAGCAGTGGCCGGCGGACGCGGGCGTCGGCAAGACCCTCGTCTCCTCGGGGATGATCGACCGGGTGGCCGCGGACCTGGGCCGTGAACTGGTCGAGGTGCCCGTCGGTTTCAAGTGGTTCGTCGACGGGCTCTCCCGCGGCGGCATCGGCTTCGGCGGCGAGGAATCCGCCGGGGCCTCCTTCCTGCGCCGAGACGGCTCGGTGTGGACCACCGACAAGGACGGCATCCTGCTCGCCCTGCTGGCCTCGGAGATCCTCGCCGTGACGGGGCAGACCCCGAGCGAGCGCTACGCCGCCCTCACCGCCCGGTTCGGCGAGCCGGCGTACGCCCGGATCGACGCCCCGGCCACCCGGGAGGAGAAGGCGGTCCTGGGCCGGCTGTCCCCCGATCAGGTGAGCGCGGACACCCTGGCCGGGGAACCGGTCACGGCGGTGCTGACGCAGGCTCCGGGGAACGGGGCCGCCATCGGCGGCATCAAGGTCACCACGGAGCACGCCTGGTTCGCGGCGCGCCCGTCGGGCACGGAGGACGTCTACAAGATCTACGCCGAGTCCTTCCTGGGCGCCGACCACCTGACCCGCGTACAGGAGGAGGCCCGTTCCGTCGTCTCCGCGGCGCTGGCCGACTGAGCCGCCCCGCGGACGAGCCGTCACCGAGGTCACCGACGCGCCTCGCGCCGACGAACCCGCCACCCCACCCGGGACTTCTCAGTAGGGTGGCGGGCTCCGGGAGTTCGCGCGGAGGGAGCGGTCATGCGAGGCGGCAAAGTCGCGGTGGTGGGCGGGAGCGTTGCGGGCTGCGCGTTGGCCTCGGCGGCCGCCCGCGCGGGCGCCGACGAGGTGGTGGTGCTGGAGCGCACCCGCGGGCGGCTGGCGGACCGGGGACTGGGGCTCTGCATCCACGACGGCCGGGCCGCCGAACTCACCGCCACCGGCGCCCTGCCCGCCGGCATCGCCGCCCACCCGCTCACCCGGCGCCGCTGGATCGTCCGCGACGACGCGGCGGCCGGCCCGGCCGGGAGGGTGTTCTGGGAGCAGCCGTTCCCCTTCCACTCCTACCACTGGGGCCTGCTGTGGCGCGGCCTGCGGGAGGCGACGCCCGCCTCGGTGGTCTACCGGCAGGGCGCGGCCGTGACGGGCGTGGCCGACACGGGCGAGCGGGCCGAGGTACGGACGGCCGACGGGACCGCCGAGCCCTTCGACCTGGTCGTCGGCGCCGACGGATACCGCTCGGTGGTGCGCGAGGCGGTCTGCCCGGAGTCCCGGCCGGTCTACGCCGGGTACGTCTGCTGGCGCGGGAACCTCGACGCCCGGCGGCTGGACGGGCTCGGAAACGGCGGCGTGCCCACCGACGCGGTGACCACCGTCTGCTTCACCGGCGGCAGCTGCGTCGTCTACCCCATCCCCGGGCCGGACGGCCCCCGGGTCAACTGGGTCCTGTACGCCATGCCCCCGCGCGGCAGCCGGCTGCCGTTCGACGATCCGACGAGCTTCCCGCCGGGCCGCGTGACCGAGGAACTCACCGCACACCTGCGCACGTTGCTGGAGCGGGAGTTCCCGCCCCACTGGGCGCAGGTGCTCGCGCTGACGGAGCCCGCCGACACCTACGTCCAGCCCATCTACGACCTCGAGACGGCCCGCACGACGGCCGGTCGCCTGCTGCTCGCGGGCGACGCGGCCACCGTGGTGCGCCCGCACAACACGAGCGGGGTGGCCAAGGCGCTCCAGGACGCCTCCGCGTTCGAGGACGCCTGGCGCCGGGCCGGCGGCTGGGCCGAGCTGCTGGGCGGATACCAGGCCGCGCGCGGCCCCGCGGGGCGGGAGATGGTCGCCCTCGCCCGCCGCCTCGGCCGGGGCCAGGTCGAGCGGACCCCTGCCTGGGCCGCGATGAACCACCGCGAGGTGGAGTCGTGGTGGCGGGAACTGCTCGACGGCGCCGCCGACATCGGCGGCCAGGCCATGACGCCGAAGACCGGTGGCTGATCGGCCGCTCCCTCCGCTCGTTGTCGGCCAGGCGGGGCGTTGCCGCCCCGCGAGCCGCGCCGCAGGCCCTACGGTGATCCCGCGGCGCCTGCGGGGCGCGGCGTCATGGGCTCGTGGGCGGCGGGGAGTTGGGCATGAAGCAGCGGTGGGGCGTCCTGGTCGCGGTCGGCGTCCTGGTGTGGGGGACCATCGGCGGCGGAACCGCGCAGGCGAGTGCCGGGGACGCAACCGGCGGCTGCCGGGCGGCCGGGGAGATCTTCGCCACCGACAACACGGCGGTCATCACGGATCCCGATGACGTACGGCTGCGGACGCGGCTGACGCGCTTCGACCACGAGGTGCGCCGGATCATCCGCGCGGGCGGCGCGAGGGCGGGGGAGTCCACCCTGCTCGACGGAGTCTTCTGGTCCGCAGAGCTGAAGACGACCACGTACGAGCGCTCGCGGGAGTTCGACGTCGACAAGGTCGGCGCCGACGGGCTCCACCACATCGCCGACGTCATCCGCAAGCAGTACCACCAGGAGTCGGTGCTCACCTTCCGCTGTCTGCCGCGCACCTCGCCGGACACCGACGCGGTCGAGATCCAGGCTCCGGGCGTCTCGGCCGCCGGCCTGCGCGAAGCGCTGCTCGCGGACCCCGAGGCCCGCGAACGCCTCGGCGGCGGCTCCGTCACCGTGGGGGGCCGCCTCATCCTGATCACCCCCGTCTCCGAGCTCCCGCTGGCCCGCCGCCTCACGGCCGGCCTCGGGATCGACTGGAACACCGCGAAGGTGCGCTACGGGGACGAGGAGTTCGTCTCGTAGCCCGGCGGCGGCCCGGGGCCCACACCGTGACCGCGCCCGCCGGACGGCCGCCGCCGCTGTGCGGGGCGGCGGCAGTGCGGCCTACGCTGGAGACGGCGGCCGTCCGCGGTGAGCGGCCCGGGCGGCCGCCCCGGCGGCTGCGGGCACGTACCCCTCCTTGAATCCCGCGCCCGCGGCGCCGGCACGGCGTGCGGTCACGCGGGGGCGGCCCGGCGCGGAGCCGAGCCGGAAGGGGCCTCGCGGTGGGACAGTGGATGCCATGTGCGGTCGATATGCCTCCAGCCGCGCCCCCGAGGACCTGGCCGACCTCTTCGAGGCCCGCTGGGACCCCCGGGAGACGCTGGCACCGAGCTGGAACGTGGCCCCCACCGACGAGGTGTGGGCGGTCCTCGAACGCCCGGACCGCGCGACGGGGGAGGTGGAGCGCCGACTGCGCACCCTGCGGTGGGGCCTGGTCCCCTCCTGGGCGAAGGACCCGAACGGGGGCGCCCGGATGATCAACGCGCGGGTGGAGACGGTGCACGAGAAGCCCGCCTACCGCCGGGCCTTCACCCGGCGCCGCTGCCTGCTGCCCGCCGACGGCTTCTACGAGTGGCAGTCGGTGTCCGCCACCGCCACGGCGAAGGCGTACAAGCAGCCGTACTTCATCACTCCGCAGGACGCCGGGGTGATGGCCATGGCCGGCCTGTACGAGTTCTGGCGCGACCCGGCCGTGACCGACGAGGACGACCCGGCCGCCTGGCTCGTCACCACGACGATCATCACCACGGAGGCCACCGACGCGGCCGGCCGCATCCACCCCCGCATGCCGTTGGCCGTGGCCGCGGAAGACCACGAGGCCTGGCTGGACCCCGCCCGCGAGGACGTCCACGAGCTCCGGGCCCTGCTCCACACGCCGGCCGGCGGCCACCTCGACGTGCGCGCCGTCTCCACGGCGGTGAACAGCGTCCGCAACAACGGCCCCGAGCTGCTCGAACCCGCGGCCGAAGGCTGAGACCGCATCCCGCTCAGGCGCCGATGGCCGCCATCAGCATCGGGAACGAGGACACCAGCTCGCGCTCCCAGTACGGCCACGCGTGGACGCCCCGGTACGAGCACACCGCCGCCGGGATCCCGAGCTGGGCGAGCCGCAGCCGCAGGTCCTGGTTCATGCCGTGGACGAGGCGCTCGACGGGTTCCGTGCCGTGGCCGATCGGGCTCGTGCAGCGCGTCGGGCTCGCCGGCGGGTCGCCCCATTGCCAGCCCGTACCGGCGTCCGTGCCGTCGCCGTACGAGACGTACAGCGCGGTACCGGTCAGCCCGGCGGCCAAGTGCACCGGGTCGTTGCGCTCCCAGACGCCGCGCTGGCGCACGTCCGTCGGGTCCGCGGTGTCGTACGGGAAACCCGGCTCGCCCCAGATGCGCCGCCAGTCGATGCCGCATCCGGGACCGGCGCCCTTCACCAGATCGGGCCCGGAGAGCCCGCCGTCGAGCGACAGGTGGAGCGTGCTGACCGCCCCGCTGTACGAGGCCGCCGCGCGGAACATGCCGGGGTGTGCGGCGGCCAGCTTCAGCGCGCCGAGCCCGCCCATCGACAGCCCCGCGACGGCACGCCCCGTACCGGCGCGGTACTGGCTCTCCAGCAGCGGCCGCACCTCGTCGACCAGGTACGTCTCCCAGGCCGGGGGACCGCCGCCGCCGGTGTTGTACCAGTCGCTGTATCCGCTGCACGGGCTGGTCTGCGGCAGCACCACGAGGACGTCCCGCGGGGCGGCCAGCTCCTCGACGTGCGTGTGCGCGGTCCAGTCGGTGTGGTCCCCCGGGCCGCCGTGCAGCAGCCACAGGACGGGCCACGTCCGGGCGGCGTCCTTGGACCAGCCCGACGGCAGCAGCAGCCGCACCGTGACCGGCGCGTCGATCTCGGGCGAGGACACGGTGAGATCGAGCGTCCGCGCGTCGATCCGCCGCTCCTCGACCACCCGGGCCGGGTTCTCGGCCGCGCGGGCGGCCCCGGCCCCCGCCGTCTGCAGCAGGAGTACCAGCGCCGCCGCGACCGCCGCCGCGCATCGCATGATCGGTTGGTGCACGAGAACCTTCCCTCTGTCCGACTCGCCGTTCCCCTGCCGGTCCCTCCCGACGCCGGTCACACCGCGGCCCGTGCGGTGGCCGGTCCCCGTACCGTCAGGGCGCGCGGGGCGCGGCCCGGGTGCGCGGGCAGGCGCAGCGGGCGGCTGCCCGGGGTGAGCGACCCGAGCACGCGCGGCCCCGCGGCGCCCGTGCACCCCGGGTCGTTGCCCGGGAGGCCGTGCAGGGTGAGGTACCCGAGCACGGCGAAGGCGTAGGCCTCCTTCGCCTCCGCGGGCAGTCCCAGCTCCTGCGACCCGCGCACCGCGGTGCCGCCCGCGCCGCCGGCTCCGCCCGTGCCGTTCGCCAGCTCCTCGCGGAGCATCGCCATCAGCGCGGGATTGCGCACGCCGCCACCGGACACGAACACCTCGGTGGTGCCCAGCGGACGCAGCGCGTCGGCCACCGTACGGGCCGTCAGCCGCGTCAGGGTGGCGACGAGGTCCTGCGGCCGGAGCTCGCCGAACCCCGCGAGCCGCGCCCGCAGGTAGCCCGGGTGGAACAGCTCCTTGCCCGTCGTCCGCGGGGGCGGCAGCCGGTAGTACGGCTCACCGGACAGCAGCCGCTCCAGGAGCCCCTCGTGGACGCGCCCGGCGGCGGCGAGCGCGCCGTCCGCGTCGTAGGCGAGCCGCCCGGAGCTCAGTTCACGGACCGCGGCATCGATCAGCGCGTTGCCCGGGCCGGTGTCGAACGCCACGGGTTCGCCGCCCGCCGGCAGCACGGTGACGTTGGCGATCCCGCCGATGTTCAGGGCGGCGGGTACGCCGGGGCGCCCGCGCAGGAGCATCAGGTCGATCAGGCTCACCAGCGGCGCGCCCTGACCGCCGGCCGCCACGTCGCGCGGCCGGAAGCCGGAGACGACCGGGCAGCCGCTGCGCTCCGCGATCCAGGCCGGTTCGCCCAGCTGCAGGGTGCCCCGTACCCGACCGTCCTCGGCCCAGTGGTACACGGTCTGCCCGTGCGAGGCGACCAACTCGGCTCGCCCCGCGCACAGTTCCCGGTCGGCGCGGGCGGCGACCGCCGCGAAGACCTGGCCGATCCGGGTGTCGAGGCGGCAGACCTCGGCCAGGGTGGTGGCCGCGGGCGGCAGGGCGGCGGCGAGGGCCTCCCGTACGTCGGCCGGGTAGGGCTCGCTGACCATGCCCAGCGGTTCGATGTGCAGCGTGCCGTCCTCGGCGCGGAGTTCGAGGTCGGCGGCCGCGGCGTCGACGGCGTCGTACGAGGTCCCCGACATCAGCCCGATCACCCTCGTCCTCATCGCAGCGCCTCCTCGTGGTCGCGGCCGCTCAGGCTCAACAGGGCCGGGCAGCTGAGGGCGCAGGCGCCGGCGGCGTAGTAGGCGGGCACGGCGGTGTCTCCCGTCCGGGCGATCAGGGCGGTGATGACGAGCCCGGCGCAGCCGGAGAACACCGCGTTGGCGAGGGAGTAGGCCAGTCCGAGCCCGGTACAGCGCACCCGGCGCGGGAACATCTCCGCGAGCATGGCCGGCCCCGGCCCGGCCATCAGCCCGACGAGCGCACCCGCGAGCAGTACGGCCCCGGCCCTGGACCACGGCGAGGCGCCGGGGGACTGGAGCAGATGGAGGAGGGGGAGGGCGAGCAGCACCACGCCGAGGGCTCCGCCCAGCATCACCGGCCGCCGGCCGATCCGGTCGCTGAGCGCTCCGGCGGGCAGGATCGAGGCGGCGAACCCGGTGTTGGCGAGGGCGGTGGCGAGCAGCGCCTCGCGGAGGGAGGCGCCCAGGGTCGCCTGGAGGTACGAGGGCAGAACGACGAGGAAGGTGTACCCGGCCGCCGACCAGCCCATGACCCGCCCGATGCCGAGGACGACGGCCCGCGCGAGCTCCCGGGAGCCGGCCGGGCGGGTGTCCGCCGCAGCGGCCGGCTCTTGTGGAGGGGGCGGCTCCGCCAAGGCCGTGCGCAGCCACAGCGCCACCGCCCCCAGCGGAAGGGCCAGCAGGAACGGGATCCGCCACCCCCACGCGTGCAGGGCGTCGGCGGGCAGCGCGCTCGCGAGGGCGGCCGCCGTACCCGCCCCGGTGAGCAGGCCGAGCGCGACGGTGAAGGACTGCCAGGCGCCGTAGAGGCCGCGCCGGCCGGCGGGCGCGTACTCCGTCATGAGGGCGACGGCTCCGCCGAACTCGCCGCCCGCGGAGAGCCCTTGCAGCACCCGCAGGAGGGTGAGCAGCCAGGGCGCGGCGGCGCCGATGGTGGCGCGGGTGGGCAGGAGGCCGATCGTCACGGTGGCGAGGGTCATGAGACCGACGACGACGATGAGCGTGGGCCGCCGCCCCAGCCGGTCCCCGAGCCGTCCGAACAGCACGGCCCCGACGGGCCGGAAGAAGAACGCGAGGGCGAAGGAGGCGTACGCGGCCACCAGGGCCTCGGCACCGCTGCTCCCCTCGTGACGGAAGAAGTTCGCGGCGATGACGGTGGCCAGGCACCCGTAGACGCCGAACTCGTACCACTCGACGAGATTGCCGACCGACCCGGCGAGCAGCGCCCGGCGGGTGGTGTTCGTACGGACGGCCGCGGGACGCAGATCGAGGGGTCTCACGGGTCAGAGGTCCTCGCCCGACAGGAGGGGTTCGAAGGCCGTGTAGGCGGCGAAGTTCCGGAAGTGCCGCGTGTAGAGCTCCGTTCCGTCGCCCACGCGCTCGTCCGGTACCTCCGCGACGTCCACGAGCTGCCGGAATGTCCAGGTGATCAGCTCGCCCTTCTCGTTCCGGTAGCTCGTTTCCATGCCCTCGCCGTGGGACCGGGCCTTCGACCTGGCCTCGTCCTCGGTCCCGGCGGTCAGCAGGACGAAGCTCTCCCGGTACAGGGGCCGGCGGCCGTCCGCCGTCGGCGCGGCCTCGGCGGCGCAGACGAGGACGGCGACGTACGTCCTCACTTCTTGAACCGGTTGTCGTTGAGCAGCTTCCACGCCGTGTTGCAGGACTTGAGCCCGCAGCCCCGGATGTATTCGAGCGTGTCGCCCAAGTGCTCCCCGGGGAACGCCTGGCGGATGGACCCCTTGCGGCAGCGCGAGATGAAGTTGTTCGCGATCTCGCCGAGGTTCTCCCCCGCCACGCACGCGTCCGACGACTGCGCCGGCAGTCGCACCGGCACGGCGCCGGCGGCCGGCGGCGCCCCGAACAGGACGGCGCAGGCGAGGACGAGGGCGGCGGCGCCACGCGCCGGCCTTCCGATGACGGCCATGATCAGCAGCCCGCGAGCTTCCCGTACGCGATCCAGACCTCGCCCTTGCCGTTGATGCTGACGTTGCCGGTCTTGTGCAGTCCGGTGTACTTCCCGCGGTACTTCCGCAGCTGCCCGAACTGCGATTCCAGGGACAGGTAGGGGGAGTCGGGCTTCCAGTCGCCGGAGAACTCGGCGTACACCCCGTCGGTGCCGTCGGTGCCGCTCGCCCAGCAGGCGCGGCTGCCGGAGTAGAGGACCAGGTTGCCGTCGTACTGCATCTCCAGGCGGTTGGCACCGTTGCCGATGCACTGCCCGGGGATGAGCTTGTCGGTGAACGACGTTCCGATGTTGCGGCACTCCGCAGCCCGCCCCGTCGCGGCGGAGACCTGCCCGGCCGGCACCGCTGCCGCCGCCAGCAGGCTCACCACCGCGAGCGCCAGTGCACGGGTCGTCTTCCCGACCGTCTTCATGGACGCACCTTTCCACGCATGATCACTTACCTTGGCGATCACGAAAGGTAGCACCTCGACTACGGAAAGTCGCGTCCCGCGGCGCCCTGTTGACGTGCTCCGGAACCGCGCAGGGGCGGGAGGTCCGGGCGTTGGCCCGGTGTGTCGCGGGCGCCGGTGCCGATGACGGGGGTGCCGTTGACGGGGATGTCGATGACGGGGGTGCCGAGCCACTCGGTGCCGAGGAGGAGTTCCGCCGCGCGGAGCGCCGCGTGGGCGTTGCGCCGGCCCATCAGGATGCACAGGGTGTAGGTGGCGTCGTCGAGCTCGTCGCGTACGGCCGGATCACCGGGCGTGGCCAGGGCGCGGCGACGCAGGCCGCGGTGCCGCTTCAGCAGTTCGCCGACGGCCCGCGGGTCGGGGAGCAGCCGCGTGTACGGCTGCGCCACGGGCTCGGTGGCGGAGCGGGCCTCTTCCACGGCGTCCGCCAGAGCCCTGCCGAGCGGGGTCGCGGGCTTGCCGCCGCCTCCCGGTACGAGCACGGCCTCGGCCGTCTCGCGGGGTCCGGCACCGGTGGCCCGCGCCGTGTCGGCGAGGATCCGCCGCGCGGTGTCGGCGCCGCACGGCACCACCGCCATCAGGACCGTGACGGCCTGCTCCGCGATGGTGTGCCGGGGTGGTGTCTCGTTCATCCGCCTGGTTCCTCGTTCCTCCGGCTGCTGCTTCGGGGTGGGGCGCGGCCTGGTTCACCGCACGGTCCGGGTACGCCGAACGGCCGCCGCGGCCGGGCCCGTCGGCGCTGAGCCCCCCGCCCCCGTCGGTCCGGACGGGGTGCGCCGTAGGCTGGCGGCAGGCACCCCCTGCCGATTCCTCCGGAAGGACGTACGCGATGAGTGAGAAGGCCCGCAAGCTGTTCGAGGCGCTCGATCTCAACCACGACGGCACCCTGACCCGTCTGGAAGTGATCACCGCCCTGCGGACGAAGGGGCCGACCCTGGCCGCCAACGGCGACCTGCCGTTCTGGGGCCTGGGGGACATCGACGCCTCGTCCGCGCTCTTCGACGCCGCCGACAAGAACGGCGACAACGTGCTGACGTTCGAGGAGTTCGCCCGGGAGGTCGACCGCCGCTTCGGCTGGTAGTCCCGCCCCCGCGGATCGACTGATCGGGGCATCGACCGCTCGGCGAATCGGCGACCGCCGCTACGCCGTCCGGCTGTCGGCGTCCCGGTCCGGGCCGGACGCTTCGGCCGCGGCGAGGGTCGCGGCCCGGCGGTTGAGTACGACGGTGGCCGCGGCCGCGCTGAGGGCGAAGGCCATCACCACCGTGGCCGGCCGGTCCAGCCGGTGCCGCGTGGCATGGTCGAGGGAGAAGCGGCCGGGCCCGGACAGGCCGAGACAGGCCGCGACGAAGCCGAGGAAGGCCGGGTACTCGAAGCCGCCGCCCTGGGCGTAGAACCCGGCCGGCGCGTGCACGGCGACGGCCCCCGCCATGGCGCCCGCCGCGGCCGCGCCGGCCGCCGGGGTCGCCAGTCCCAGGGCGAGCAGTGCCCCGCCGCCCGCTTCGCCGAGCCCGGCCGCGATCGCGCTCTCCCGGCCCGGGGTGAACCCCATCTGCTCCATGCCCCGGGCCGTGCCCTCGATGCCGGCCCCGCCGAACCACCCGAAGAGCTTCTGTGACCCGTGGGCGAGCAGCACCCCGCCCGCGCCCAGGCGCAGGGCGAGCAGTCCGAGATCCTTGCGATGTGTGAGCGGCATGAGGACAGACCCTTTCGAAGGGGTTGCGTGTCACCTGGACTCCAGCTTCACGCGAGGACCCGCCGCGCGCACGCGCTGTACCGCGCCCGGCGGCGGATCAGCCGTCGTCCATCGCGGCATCGCAGGAAGGGCACACCAGGCCCTCCTCCTGCGGCGGGTACCACGGCGAGCCCGGCTCCCCGGGCGGGGTCCGCGCGGCCGCTCGCATCGCGAAGGTGTCCCGGCCGCACAGCGTTCGCGGGCCGGGCTCGGTGGTGGTGCCCGGGGCCGCCGGCGCGGCATGCACCCGACGTACGGCGGCCTCGGCGCCCTGGGCCGACCTGTCCGCCGCGCGGCTCGGTGCCGGTGTGTCCAGTTCGTGCACCACGATGATCCCGCTCATACCCCGACGGTAGGCGACCCTCCGGCCGCCCGCTCCTTCGCGCCGGTGCGGCCCCGTCCTGGGCCGGTTGGCCCCGCCCCGAGCGGGGCCAACCGAGCGGAAGGCATACAAAATGCCATGCATTTCATTGCATTCAAGGCATTTGCGCCATACGTTCCCCACGGATTCGAGCCTGGTTCCTTGGACAGCCGGAACGGCTGTGCACACTCCGACCGGAGGTCTGTATGCCCTGTCGTCGCACGTCACTCACCCTGCTGACAGCAACCGCCCTGCTCTCCTTCACGGCCCCGGCAACGGTCGCGCACGCGGCCGATGCCACCTGCTTCGGCCGGCCGGCCACCATCACCGGATCGGGCACGATCACCGGGACGGAGGGCAACGACGTCATCATCGGGTCGGCGGAGGCGGACACCATCGACGGTCTCGGCGGCGACGACCTGATCTGCGGTCTCGGCGGCAACGACACGATCGCCGGCGGCCTCGGCGACGACCAGTTGGAGGGCGGCGACGGCGCGGACCTCATGCGCGGCGACCTGCTCTCCACCAAGGCTCCCGTGGACGGCGGCGGGAACGACGTCCTCTTCGGAGGGCCGGGTGACGACCGCATGGGCGGCGACAGCATGGCCTTCGGCTCCAGCGCGTCGGGCGGGGGCGACGACGTCCTGTTCGGCGAGGCGGGGAACGACGCCATGATCGGCGACAGCCGCGGCGGCATCAACGCGACCGGCGGCGGCCGGGACGTCCTCGACGGCGGGGCCGGGGACGACAGCATCACCGGCGACTCCTCCGCCGAGGGCAGCGCGACCGGTCAGGGCGCGGACGTACTGCTGGGCGGCCCCGGCGTCGACACCATCATCGGCGACAGCAACTCGGGCCACGCCGCGCACGGGAAGGGCGAGGGCGGCGTGACCGGCAAGCCCGCGCGCCCGGGCCGTCAGGGCCGCCCGACCCCGGCGGCGAAGCCCGCGCAGGGCGCACCGGTCGCCCCGGTCGCGCCCGTCGCGGCGGCGGGGGGCAACGACGTGATGGACGGGGGCGAGGACGCGAAGGACTCCTGCGACGGGACGGCCGGAGCCGACATCGCGGTGCGCTGCGAGACCATGTCGAACGTTCCGTAACCCGTGCCGACCGGCGCCGCTCGCGCCGGTGCGGTCAGTGGATCCCGTACCGCGCGGCGATGCCGTCGACGACGATCTGCAGACCCTCTTCGAAGTGCTCGTCGTACGCGTCGAAGAGGTGCGTACCGGCGGCCGCGGCGAGCGGGTAGTCGGCCAGACGCTCGCCGCGCTCCGCCACGTCGTACCCCTCCCGGCGCTCGCCCGGGACGGGGTGGACGCCCTGCTCCTCGATCACGAACCCGAGCGTGTACGAGAAGGCGGTCGCCATGGCGCGTACCGCCTGGGGCAGTTCGAAGCCGTGCGCCAGCAGGGCGCGCAGATGGGCCTCGGACTGCTCCGCGTGCTCGGTTCCGGTGAAGCGCGAGCCGGTGAACACGCGGGCGCCGTCGCGATAGGCGAGCAGGGCCCGGCGCAACCCGCGATTGGCGGTCAGCATCCGCTCCCGCCAGGACGCGGGGGAGTCGTCCGGCCCGGATTCCTCGGGGTTCGTGACCATGCGCCGGAACATCTCCGTGGCCATCTCGTCGATCAGCTCTTGCTTGTTCTTGAAATGCCAGTACAGCGCCGGCGCCTTCACATCCAGTTCCTGCGCGATGGCGCGGAGGGTGAGCTTGTCGAGCCCGCCCTCGTTCAGCAGCCGCAGCGCGGTCTCGGCGACGGTCAGGCGCGTCAGGGGCGGGACGCGCGGCGGAGTCTGCTGCGGCTTGGCGTTCATCGTCTGCTCTGTCTCTCGGGGCGGCTCACTCGTTCGTGGCGTTGACAGCTTAACAACGTTAAGGGCATTCTTGCGTGAAGAGGCTCCTTAATGTTGTTAAGGAGCCGTGTGGAAGCGATCGAACGGGGAGAGCGATGGACCAGCAGTGGTACCGAGAAGAAGACCGCAGTGACGTCCTGATCGTGGGGGCCGGGCCCACCGGCCTCGTGCTGGCCTGTGACCTCGCCCGGCGCGGAGTGCGCGCGCTGGTCGTCGAGCGGTCGCCGGAGCTGTTTCCCGGTTCCCGCGGCAAGGGCGTCCAGCCGCGGACCCTGGAGGTCTTCGACGACCTCGGAGTCGTGGGGGAGGTCCTGCGGTGGGGCGGCCGGGCGCCGATCGGCATGACATGGCAGGGCGGCGGCCGTGCGGGGGAGTACCGCATGTTCGAGGAGGTCGAGCCGACCGAGGACGCGCCCTATACCGGGCCCTGGCTGCTGCCCCAGTGGCGCACCCAGCGGATCCTGCTCGACCGGCTCCGCGACCTGGGCGGTGACGTCGTGTTCGGAGTCGAGCTGACCGGCCTCACGCAGGATGCCGAGTCCGTGACGGCCACGCTCGTACCCGGGGTCGGCGGGAGCCCGATGACCGTCCGCGCCGGATACGCCGTCGCCGCCGACGGCGGCCGGTCCACGGTCCGCCGGCTCGTCGGCATCGCGATGTCCGGTGAGCGGGTCGACCCCGCCCCGATGCTCGTGGCCGATGTGGTCATACCGTCGCTCGACCGGGACAACTGGCACCTCTTCCCGCCCGCCGCGGGCGGTACCGGCTTCGCGGCCCTCTGTCCCCTGCCGCATACGCGGGAGTTCCAGTTCGTCGCGCAGCCGGCGCCGGTCGCCGGGAGGGCCACGGCGGAGGAAGTGCGTGCGCTGGTCGCCGCGTTCACCCACATACCAGCCGAGGAGGTCACCGAGGTCCGGTGGGCATCCGACTTCACCGTGAACGCCGCGCTCGCCGACCGCTTCCGTGAGGGCAGGGTCTTCCTCGCGGGCGACGCGGCCCACATCCACTCGCCCGCCGGCGGCCAGGGACTCAACACCAGCGTCCAGGACGCCTACAACCTGGGGTGGAAGCTCGCGGCCGTGCTGCGCGACGCAGCCCCCGAGGCGCTGCTGGACACGTACGAGGAGGAGCGCCTGCCCAATGCCGCGGCGATGCTGGGGCTGTCCACGCGCATCCACCGGGGTGAGGAGCGGCGCGGCGCCGCCACCCGCCAACTCGGCCTCGACCAAAGGGACTCCTCGCTCACCCGCGAGATACGCACCGGCCTCGCCGAGGACGCCGTCAGAGCGGGAGACCGCGCGCCCGACGGGAGGCGTGACGGGCTGCGCCTCTTCGACCTCTACCGCGGCACCCACTTCACCCTGCTCGCGGTCGACACCCCGCTGCCGGAGCGCCTGCCGCCGCTCCCGGGTCTGCGGACCGCGCGAACAGGTCCGTACGAGGCGTACGGACGCGGGCTGTACCTGGTCCGGCCGGACGGGTACATAGCCTGGGCCGGGCCCGGCGGCGAGGCGCTCGAAGCCTCGGCCGAGGATCTGCGGGCCTGGGCCTCCCGGGTCGCGGGGCCCGTGCCGGCGGCTTGATCTGTTCGGCGCCCCGCCGGGCAGCGCGCGTGCCGAGTCATCCGGAGAGGGTGCCGAGGTCGGCGCCGGTCAGGTCACGGCTCGCGTCCCACAGACGTGCCGCCACGGAGGCGTCGGCCAGGTGGTTCCACACCGGCTCAGGGCGGGGCTCGCCGCGCAGGCCGAAGACGCGCGGTCCCCACAGCCGGCCTCCGCGCACGGCCGGGTCGAGCACCGCCCGGACCGCGGGCCATGCGCCGGCGTGCTTGCCCTGGACGAGGAGGGCCGCAGGCGCCGCGCTCAGCCGTCCGCCGGTGGTCCGCACGTGGATCGGCGGCCGCGACGGGGTGAGGGAGTCCAGCGCGCCGCCCGGGTGGACCACCACGCTCGCCACCGTGCTGCCGGCAGCCCGCAGGCGGCGGTCGAGTTCGACGCCGAAGTACATCTGCGCCAGCTTGGAGCGTCCGTAGGCGCGCTTGGGCCGGTAGTCCTTCCGGGACTGCAGGTCGTCCAGGTCGAGCCGCTCGGACTTCGCCGCGAAGCTGCCCATGGTCACCACGCGGGCCGCGGGCGCCGCCGACAGCAGGGGCATGAGCCGGCGGGTCAAGGCGAAGTGCCCGAGGTGGTTCGTGCCGAACATGAGCTCGTGCCCGTCCACGGTCTCCCTGCGCGGCGGGTCGTCGAGCGCGACGCCGGCGTTGTGGACCACCGCGTCAAGGCGTTCCACCTCCAGCGATTCCACGGCTGCTTCGAGAGAGGAGAGGTCGGCGAGGTCCAGCCGCACGGCCCTGACCCGTGCGCCGGGGACGCGCGTACGGATCGAGGCCGTGGCGAGCTCGGCCTTGGCGGGATTGCGGCTGCCGAGTACGACGGTGGCTCCGGTTGCCGCCAACTGCTCCGCGACGAAGTACCCGATGCCGGCGTTGCCGCCGGTCACCAGGAAGACGCGGCCATCGGCACCCGGCAGTCGTCGGACGTTCCAGGGCGGGGTGGATGACATGGTGAGGGGCTCCCTTGCTGTCGGAGGCGGTTGCAGCCGCCCCTTCGGGCAACTGGACACCCACGGTTCCAGCGGTCACCGACACATCGCCTCCGGATCACCGACAGCCCCGCCGGACGTCCGACAACCTGCCGACGTGAGAGGCGGGTGGTGAGGACCACCACGCCGCTCGCGCGGCCGGTGCCCGGCTACGGCCGGACGTACGGGCGCGTCATGATCTCCATGTTGTGGCCGTCCGGATCGGCGAAGTACGCACCGTGGCCGCCGAACATGCGGTTGATCCTCCCGGGGTCGGTGTGGTGGGGGTCGGCGTAGTAGGTGACCCCGACCGCCTCCAGTCGGGCGATCATGCCGTCGAACCGCTCCTCGGGCACGAGGAACGCGTAGTGCTGCGGCTGGATCGGCTCCTCGGTCATCGCGTAGTAGTCCAGCGTCACGCCGTTGCCGAGGTCGACGGGCAGGAACGGCCCGAACGGAGCGCCGACCTCCAGCCCCAGGACCACGGCGAGGAACTCGGCCGACAGGCCCCGGTCCCTGGCGTGGACGACGGTGTGGTTCAACTGGACGGCGTTCGGATACTGCTGGGTGTTCGACATGAGTGAGGTGTCTCCGGTCTCGGTTCCCGTGGAAAGGCGCCGCACGCGGGCGCCGGGCGCAAGAAACGCGGAGAAAGGGCGGGCTCCTGGCCCGCCTCGGGCTCACGCCGAGGCCGGGAACCCTACTCGTGCATGGCTCAAGGCCGACCCGGCAGTCACCCGGTCGACCTTAGTGATCACCGCGGGCCGGCGCAACGCCGATTCCCCGCCGGCTCACCGGCGCGTTCTGACCGCCGCCCGTACCCACGAGCGCTCCTGCAGGCGTAGGCGGGGCAGTGCCTCCCGTACCGGCGGACCCCAGGCCAGGAGCGCGGCGACGGCCGCCGACGCGCCCGTGACGGCGGCGAACCCGTAGGACCACGTCGCCGACGTCCCGCTGGGCAGCACCAAGAACAGCAGCACCAGCATCGCCAGCCGCGCCCGCGTGTTCTCCACCAGGTGCCAGGCGACCGCCGCGAGCGGCACCATCCCCCACAGCACGTACCAGGGCTGTACGACCGGAGCCGTCACCACCAGTCCCAGTAGCGCCATGCCGGTGGCGTACTCGGGGCCCGTGCGCGGCGCACGCCACGCACAGAAGCCCACCAGGCACACGCCCAGCACCAGCCCCACCGACCGCGCGGCGGCGATCGCGTCGCCCGCCGTACCCAGGCCGAACCCCTCGGACAGCAGCCCGAGCACCCGGCCCACATCCGTACTCGGCGAGAGCACCGTGTACACCTGCGCCGGGCCCCGAAGCGTCGACAGCCACCCCCAGCCCTGGCCGCACACCGCCACGCCCAGCACCAGCGCCGCGAGACCCACCAGCGCGATCCCGGCCGCCCGCAGCCATCCCGCACGCCGGTCCGGCCGCCCGCCCGCGGACCACGCGGCGGCGCACAGCAGAGCCACCGCGGCGGGGACCTTTACCAGCGCGGCCGAGACGAGCACGACGGTGCCCAGCACCCAGTGCCCCCGGCGGAAGGCCACCAGGCCGGCCACCATCAGGCCGATCATCAGCGCCTCGTTGTGGGCCCCGCCCACCAGGTGCACCAGGGCGAGCGGGTTGAGCACGGTCGCCCACAGCGCTCCGGCCTCCGCGCCGCCGGACCCGGGGCCGGACCCGGAGCCCCGCTCGGAGCCCCACTCGGACGCGAGCCGACCCACGCCCCAGACGATCAGCGCCAGCCCGAGCAGGGCCAGCAGCCGCATGCCCAGCACCGCGGCCACCGTGTGGTGCTCGCCGGTGACGGCCATGACGGCCCGCGTCGCCGCGATGGCCACCGGCCCGTACGGCGCCGGCGCGTCCTGCCACATCTCCGGCACGTTGTCCGCGAGCGGCCCGCCGAGCACGGACGGCCCCAGCCGGTACACGTCCCAGCCGCGGACCGCCAGCGCACCCTGCGCGACGTAGCTGTACGCGTCGTTGCTGAAGAGCAACGGGCCCGGGACGAGCGGCAGGACCCAGGACCACAGCACGGTGTGCAGCTGCCTGCGGCCGACCGGTCCGCCGGCCCGCAGCAGCCCGCCCAGCCGCCACCAGGCGACCACGAGCAGCACCAGGCCGGCGTACGAGGCCGCCGCTCCCAGCACCGTGTGCGCCGGGCTCCGCTGCGCCCACACCCCGTCCGGGACACCGAAGGGCAGCGCGCCCGCAGACCAGCTCCCGGCTGCCAGCAGCACCGACCCGAGCGTTCCGAGCAGCCGGCAACCCCGGACCGCGACCCCCACCTCAGACATGGCGGCAGCCTAGGGGGGACAAGGCCGATGATCGGCCCGCCCGAGGCGTCGGGGAGGTGAACTTCGGGCGTCCTTCCGGTCAGACGCCGGTATCCCGGTCACCCGGTCAGCCGTCGGCCACCCGGGTCGGCCGTCGGCCACCCGGGTCAGGCGCCGGTCACCCGGTCCCGTGCCGGCCCGTCACGCCGGCGGGCCGAGCCGGACGGGCAGCGACCGGTGGCCGTTGCTGATGAGGGAGGTGACGGGCAGCAGCTCCTCGGCGGGCACCGCCAGCTCCATCGCGGGGAAGCGGTCGAAGAGCGCTTCGAGCGCGGCCGCGACCTCCAGCCGGGCCAGCGGGGCGCCGAGACAGAAGTGGACCCCGTGCCCGAAGGCCAGATGCTCCTTCGTGACCCGTGTGACGTCGAAGGTGTCCGCGTCCGGACCGTGCCAGTCGGGGTGCCGGTTGGCGGCGGCGTACGAGGCGAGGATCGCCTCCCCCTTGGCGATGGTCCGCCCGTCGGACAGCGGGATGTCGGCCAGCGCGAAGCGCATCGGCAGGTGCTTGACGGCCGACTCGTGCCGCAGGGTCTCCTCGACGACGTCGCCCCAGCCGCTGCGCCCGGAACGGACGTGCTCCAGCTGATCGGGGTGCGTGAGCAGGGCCGTCACCGCCTGGTCGATGACGTTGACCGTCGTCTCGTACCCGGCGCTGATCATCAGGATGAGGGTGTCGCTCAGCTCGGAGTCCGAGAGCGCGGAGCCGTCCCCCTCCTCGTCGCGGGCGGCGATGAGCAGGGAGGTCATGTCGTCACCGGGCCGGGCGCGCTTGGCGGCGATGAGCTCGGCGAGGACCTCGTAGACCCGGACCGTGTTGGCGGCGGCCTCCTCGGGGGTGAGGGTCGTGTCGAAGACCCCGTCCACCACCGTACGGAAGTCGGCGCGCTGCTCCTCGGGGAGGCCCATCAGGTGCCCGATCACCGCGATGGGCAGCGGGTGGGCGAGCCGTTCGCGCAGGTCCGCGACCTCGCCGGGCGGGAGCGCGGCGAGCTCGTCGACGAGGCCGGCGACGAGGTCCTCGACGGTTTCGCGGAGCAGGGCGACCCGGCGGGCGCTGAACGCGGGAGCCACCATCCGCCGCAGCCGCCGGTGGTCGGCTCCGTACGCGGTGAACATGTTGGTGACCGCGACCCACAGGGCGAGCGGCCACGTCTGGACGGCCTGCTCGAACTCCGGCCAGTGCGCGCGGGCGTCCTTGGACACGTCCGGGCTGGTGAGCAGCTCCTTGAGCAGGGCGGGGTCGGTGACGGCCCAGGCCGTCACGCCGAGTATGTCGACGCGGGCCGCGGGCCCTTGGGCACGCAGCAGCCGGTGCTCCGCGTGCCGGTCGGCGCCGGCGGGGTCGAGGACCAGCGGGGCGGCGGGTGCCTGGTTCACGCGGGACTCCTTTGCGTGGGGGTCTAAGAGGTGGTCGCGGCGGTAGGAAGGGTGTGTCATCTCCCGCACAACGTGTGTGGTGGGCACGGTGTTCCGCCTGAACCCACGGTGTTACCCGTGAGTTCAGGCGGGTCCGTGAGGCGTGCGCCCGGTCAGGCGATCTGCCACCGCTGGTAGACCGAACCGGAGCCCGTCTGCTGCGTGGCCGGGGCGCCGTCCGCCCCGGAGGCGGTGGTCAGCAGGAGCGCGCTCTTCTTGTTGGCCACCGAGTACTCGCCCCCACCGAGCGGGGTGACCAGCCAGCGCTGGCTCTCCCCGCCCGTGCAGGTGGCCTGGACGACGGCCGCACCCGCCGCGGTGGAGCCGCCCGAGACGTCCGCGCAGAGCCTCGACGAACCGTTGACCATGGAGTAGGAGCCGTCGGCGTCGAGCGCGAGCTGCCACTGCTGGTTGGGGCCGCCGTGCGGTGTCCACGTGATCAGCTGGGTACCGGACGCGCCGGAACTCCCCGGATCGTCGAGGGCCTTGCCGGCCGCGGTGAGCGTACGGGTGCCGCTCAGGCCGCCGCCGTACACCTCGAACTCGTACAGCGAATAGCCGTACGCGGTGCCGCGCGCGGTCCCGTACACCCGGATGTAGCGGCCCGATCCGGACAGTCCGGTGAGCTCCTGGACCCCGCCGGCGCCCGTCGTCGTGGAGTACACGGTGCGCCAGGTCGCGGCGTCGTCGGAGAGCTGGATCTGGAAGGCCTTCCCGTACGCCGCCTCCCAGCGCAGCACCACGCGGCTCACGGCCTGGCCGGACCCCAGGTCGACCTGGAGCCACTGCGGGTCGGAGTACGCGCTGGACCAGCGGGTGCCGGGGTCGCCGTCGGTGGCCGAGGCGGCCGGGAAGCCGGCGGTCTCCGTACTGGAGGCGGTGGTCGGCCGGTTGCGGGCGAGGTTGCCGGGCTGGGCGAGGCCCGGCCAGGCAGGGTTGTGCCCGACCGCGGCCGCGATCGGGGTGAAGGCGGCGTACGTGGCCGCAGGCTTGGGGGAGCCCCAGGTCTGCTGGGCCAGGGCGCGCAGCGGGTACATGATGCCCGCGGCGATCTGCTCCTGCGTCTCGGCGTTGGGGTTGTCGCACCACACGTGCAGCAGCGAGCCGGGGTTCTTCGAGGGGTCGGTGAGCGTGGCCCCGCCCTCGAAGCGGTCGGGGGTCCAGGTCTCGTACATCCACTTGGTGTCGGGCTTGGCGCCCCCGAGCACGTAGTACGTCGGGGTCCAGGACTCGTTGGCCACCGTGTGGCCGGCCGCGGCCAGCTGCTGCGGGGTGAGCCCGTAGGTGTACCAGTACTCGACGAGGATCCCGGGGTGCGGCGTGAGCGTCCCGTCCCCGGCCTTGATGCCGTCGTTCCACATCCGGGTGGTCTTGCCGGCCGCCCGCACCAGGTCGTCGGCCCAGTTCACGAAGCCGTAGTAGGTGTCCTTGGCGGTGGCGCCCGCCCCGTAGTGGGCGCGGGCGTAGCTGAGCAGCTGCGGGTACTTGGCGTAGTCGGTGACGTATTCGTCGGCGCCGATGTGCCAGTACGGGGCCGGGAACAGCGGCAGGTACTCGTTCACCAGGTCCTTGATCAGGGTGTACGAGGCCGGCAGCGAGAGGTCGATGAAATCGGGACTCGCCGTCCCGGAGCTGTTCTTGAGCTTCAGCTCGGGGTGGGCGGCCAGGACCGCGTTCATGTGCCCCGGGGTGTCGATCTCGGGAACGATCGTCACGTGGTACTTCTGCCCGAGCGCGACGAGGTCGGCGATGTCCTGCTTGGAGTAGTGGTCGGCGGAGACGATCTCCGGGTGGGTGGAGCTCTCGAGCCGGAACCCGAAGGTGTCCGACAGGTGGAAGTGGAAGTAGTTGAGCTTGAGGTAGGCCAGCTCCTTGATGTGCTGCTTGACCCAGTCGACGGTGAAGAACTTCCGGCCCTGGTCGATCATGAGCCCGCGCTCCGCCTTGGCGGGCCAGTCGACCGCCGTTCCGCCGGGCACCGAGGCGGACTGGTGCAGGAGCTGGAGCACGGTGCGGGTGCCGTAGAACGCGCCGGCGTCGGTCCCGGCCCGGATGGCGACGGACGCGCCGACGGTCAGCCGGTACCCCTCGGCGGGCAGCCCCGGCTCGCCGAGGCCGAGCGCGATGTCGCCGGGGGAGGGGCTCCCGGTGACGACGGCCACGGGACGGCCGGCGAGCGCGCCGAGGTCCTCGGCGAAGGTGGCGGCCTCGTCGGAGAGCCGGGCGGCGTCGGCGGGATCCACGACGATGCGGCCGGCGCCGGTGAAGGTGTAGGAGCCGGCGGCGGCCGTCCACTGGCGCAGCGCCGGTACGGTCTGCGGCGGCGCGGCGGCGGCCTGCGCGGGACGGGCGACGGCGACACCGGGCAACGACAGCGCGGCCACCGCGCAGACGGCGGCGATCAGCAATCTGAGCAGACGCATGGCAAGTCCCCAAGTCATGGGAGGGAAGGGGGAGTTCAGGGGTCGGCCAAAGTGCAGCCAAAGTGCAGCGCAGCACCGGGTGCATGTCAATACCTGCTCGAAACCCCGCCTCATCGAGCAGGATCGCGCACCCACCCGTCACACGTGTCGCGTGTTACCTTCGCGCCATGTCCAAGGGTGAAATAGACGCGCTGACCGCCGAGTTCTTCGGAGCATTCGACAACAGGGGCGGCAAGGCCGCCGACGTGGCCCGGATCCGGCGGCTGGTCCTGCCGGGCGGGGTGATCGTCAAGACGGGGCCGGAGCTCGCGGTCTACACGGTCGAGGAGTTCATCGAGCCCCGCCAGAGGCTGCTGAACGACGGCCGGCTGGTCGGGTTCTCGGAATGGGAGACCTCCGAACGGACCGACATCGCCGGCGACATCGCTTCGCGGTTCGGCGAGTACCGCAAGTCCGGGATCCTGGACGGCGAACCGTTCGAGGGCCGCGGGACCAAGACCATCCAGTTCGTCCGCACCCCGGACGGCTGGCGGATCGCCGCGTTCTCCTGGTACGACCAGCCCTGAGCCGGAGCGGGCCGCCTAAGACGGCTCCCCGCCCGACTCGCGGCCGCGCCGCCGGTGCCACCGCACCGCCGTGACCACGAGCACCAGCAGCGCGGCCGCCCCGTACGCCGTGGCGGCGACGGCCCCGCGCGAGCCGAACGCCTGGCCCGTGACGTAGACCGCGGGGCCCGCGACCGCGATACCCAGCCACTCCCAGCGCCCGTCCAGCGCCACGAGCCCGACGAGCAGCAGTGCGTACCACGAATAGCCCGGCGTGAGCAGCATGAACGCCCATCCCGTCACCAACAGCGCACCGCTCCACGGCCGTCGGGGATCCCCGCGCCACAGCACGTACCCGCACACGCCCGCCATCACGGCCAGCAGCACCGGCACCGCCCAGTCGCCCGGCAGCACCAGCCGCAGCAGTGCGTAGCGGGAACCGGCCGAGGGGTCCTCGTACCCCTCCTCCTCCACGTAGCCGCCGAGGTAGCCGAAGACGGAGCCGTGGGAGAGCAGGACGTACGGAAGGTAGGCGAGCCCCGTGAACGCGGCGGCCGGCAGCAGTACGGCGAGCGCGTCGCGCACCCGGCGCACGCCCGACAGGGCTCCCGGGAGGACGACCGCAGGCATCAGCTTCGTGGCGACGGCGGCGCCCAGGACCAGCCCGCCGCAGGCCCGCCGCCCGAGGCCCCGCGCGGCCACGAGCCCGAGACCGGACACGGCCAGCAGCACCCCCAGCACGTCGACGTGCGCGTTGTTCACGGCCTCGATCGGCACGGCGGGGCACCACGCCCAGTACGCGGCCCCGCGGGGGTCGTTGCCCCTGCGGCGCAGGATCAGCAGCAGGGCGCCGGTCACGCCGAGGGACAGCACCCCGGCGCCGATCTGGAGCGGTTTGTGCCGGGCGCCCTCCGGGGACAGCCGGTCGACGGCCAGGAAGTACACCTCGGCGACCGGCGGGTAGATGGTGTGCACGGCCGGCCTGTTGATCCGGGTGCAGTGCGCCGTGTCCCCGGCGTACGGGATCCGGGCTCGGTCCGGGCCGGTGCAGGCGGCGGCGCCCGTGGGGAAGAGCCACGGATCGCGGAGCCCCTCCAGCGCCGGGTCCTGCGGGGCGTGGTCGTACGGGGAGATCCCGGCGGACTGCACGCGGCCGTCCCAGGCGTAGCGGTAGGAATCGGTGCTGGTCCGGGGCGGTGACACCAGCCCAGTCGCCGTCACCGCGAAGGCCCCCGCCAGCACCAGCGGCACCACCGCGCGGGCCGGGACCCGGCGCAGCGCGAGCAGCGCGACCGCGAACAGCGCCCAGCAGGCCGCGTACCGCCAGGACAGCCCGGCGGGGTCGGTGAAATTGCCGTCGTAGCGGACGGTCCACACGAGGACGGCGGCGAGGGCGGAGAGACCGAGGGCGGACAGGAGGCAGGGGCCGAGGGCGGTACGCAGGTTCACAGCCGCAGCGTTCCAGGGAACGGCGCGCAACGGGGTCCCGCGCCGCCCATGTCCGTGTTTCGTAAGGTGTCCGAACCGCCTCCGAGCGGCCTCTCGGGGGTGTCATGGGTCCATGCGCTTCCCCATCCGTCTCCCCGCCGACCCGCCCGTCAGCTTCAAGGCGCGGTTGCACGACGCCCGTACCGCGACCGCCGTCGGCCGCTGGCTCGGGCTCGCCTTCGCCGTCTGCTTCGCGACCGGTGTGCTCAGCCACTACCTCCAGCACCCGCCGCACTGGCTCGCCGACCGGCTGCCCAGCCGCCCGTACTGGGGCTACCGGTTCACCCAGGGACTCCACGTGATCTCCGGCATCGCGGCGATCCCGCTGCTGTTCGCGAAGCTGTGGGCGGTCTACCCCCGGCTGTTCGAATGGCCGCCGCTGCGGTCGGTGCGCCACGCGCTCGAACGGGCCTCCGTGGCGGTGCTGGTGGCCGCCGGCGTGTTCGAGCTGTTCACCGGGCTGCTCAACACCTTCCAGTGGTACCCCTGGCCGTTCTCCTTCGTACCCGTGCACTTCGCCCTGTCCTGGCTGCTGATCGGAGCGCTCATGGTGCACCTCGCCGTGAAGTGGCCGGAGATCCAGAGTCATTGGACCCGCCGCTCCCCGGGCACGCTCGCGCTGCCCGAGGCCGACGGCCCGGACCGGCGCGCGCTGCTGGTGGGCGTCGCCGCGGCGGTGGGGGCGGTGACGCTGACGACCGCCGGGCAGTCCGTGACCGCGCTCGGGAAGCTCGACCTGTTCGCCCCGCGCGATCCCGCCGTCGGCCCGCAAGGACTCCCCGTGAACCGTACGGCGAAGGCGGCCGGGATCACCGCGGCCGCCCTGCGGGACTGGCGGCTGACCGTCGACGGCCCGCGCCCGTACACCCTCACCCTCGACGAGCTGCGCACGATGCCGCAGCACGAGGTGACACTGCCCATCGCCTGCGTCGAGGGCTGGAGCAAGAACGCCCGCTGGACCGGGGTCCGCGTACGCGACCTGCTGGAACGCGCGGGCGGCGGCCCGGACGCCCGAGCCCGCGTGGAGTCGTTGGAGCCGGTCGGCGCGTACCGGGTGACGGAGTTGGGCCGCGAGTACGCCCAGGACCCGCTCACCCTGCTCGCGCTGCGCCTGGGCGGAGAGGAACTCTCCCCGGACCACGGCTACCCGGCGCGGATCATCGCCCCGAACCGGCCCGGCGTGCTCCAGACCAAGTGGGTCGGCCGACTGGAGGTGGCGTGATGAGGTACCGGTACGTGGTGGCGGGTCTCGGCCTGGTCCTGATGGGCCTGGGCGGCGCCCTGCTCGTCGAGCAGCCCTCGCCCTGGCGGATCGCGCTGTGGCTCGCGGGTGCGGTCGTGGTGCACGACGGGCTGATCGCACCGCTCGTCATCGCGATCGCCGCGCTCACCGGCGCCTTCGGCCTGCGCCTGCGCGGGGTCCCGCGCGCCGCGCTGATCGTCGCGGGCTCCCTGACCGCGATCGCCCTCCCGCCGCTCCTGCGCCCGGGCGGGGCGGCCAACCCGACGGTGGTGCCGCTGGACTACCTGCGCAACTGGCTGCTGACGATGGCGGCCATCGCCCTCGCGACGGGCCTGTACCTCGCGGCGCGCGCGGCGCTGGGCGGGGCGCGCCGGCGGACCTGAGCGGCCCCGTACACGAAAGAAGGCGGCTGACGCGAGAGCGCGTCAGCCGCTTTCCCCATGTCCTGCCCGGACTCAACGCCGCAGCTGAACGAAGGCGCGGCCCGCGGCGCTCCAGGTCACCGCCCGCGTCCAGCCCGCG
This sequence comes from Streptomyces sp. NPDC001903, assembly GCF_042891345.1. Lineage (NCBI taxonomy): Bacteria > Bacillati > Actinomycetota > Actinomycetes > Kitasatosporales > Streptomycetaceae > Streptomyces > Streptomyces sp. NPDC001903. The sequence continues at coordinate 60,608 of NZ_JBIASZ010000009.1, read as the reverse complement.
TCCTGCGCCTGCGCACGGAGCGCGCGGGTGCCGAGCCGGGCCCAGGGGAAGGGTTCCCCGCGCCCGCCGCTCCCGTCCTCGACGCGCACCTCGACCCGCTCGTCCACGTCCACGGTGGCCACCTCGACGAGCAGGGCGCCGCCGGGGGCCGCGAGCCGGGCGGCCCGGCGCAGCAGCGCACCCGGATCGCCGCCGATGCCGATGTTGCCGTCGATGAGCAGGACCGTGCCCCAGCGGCCCTCGCTGGGCAGCGGGTCGAACACCGACCGGCACAGGGCGCTGCCGCCGGTGCGCACCGTCAGGGCCACCGCCTCCGGGGTCACGTCCACGCCCAGCGCGGGCCGCCCGAGGCGGGCCAGGGCTGCGACGAGGCGGCCCGGTCCGCAGCCTATGTCCAGCACCGGGCCCTCACAGCGGGCCAGGACGGTGGCGTCGGCCGCGTCGGCTTCGGCACACCAGCGCTCCACCTCCAGCGGCAGCAGCCAGCCGTCGCTGCGGCGCAGGAAGAGCGGGCCCCGGCCGGTGCGCAGGGCGTCGGAGTACGGATCGGCGCGCCAGGCCCGGGCGGCGGGCTCCGCCGGCTGCCCGGTCGGCCGCGCCGTCAGCTGCGCGGTCACCGTACGGCCGCGCACAGCTCGGCGTGCAGGGCGGCGAACCGGGTCCCGGGCGCCGAGGCGGCGACCAGCCCGGCGTCGTCCGGCGTGTCCACGTCGCGCAGCGCCGCGAGGTCGCGCACGGCGCGCCCCGACGCGGTCAGCCGCCGGCGCTGCACCGTCCCGGTGTGCGAGGCGGACATGGGCACGCCCAGCAGCAGCGCGGGGTCCGGCTCGGCGAGCCCGAGGGCCCAGAAGCCGCCGTCCAGGGCGGGTCCGAACCAGGCGTCCGTACCCGCGAAGTCGAGGCCCCGGGCGAGCAGCTCCGGGGTGACCTGCGGGGTGTCCATGCCGACCAGCAGCGCGGGACCCTCGTACAGGCCGAAGGCCGCGGCCAGCCGGACGTCGAGCCCGCCCGCACACTGCGGGACCACCTCGATGCCGTCGGGCAGCCAGTGCTTCGGCGCACCGTCCAGGTACAGGACGCGACGGCGGGCGGGCGTGGCGAGGACCGCGTCCAGCGTGTCCTGCAGCGCGGCGCGGGCCAGGGCGGCAGCCTGCTGGGGGGTGAAGTGCGGGGTCAGCCGCGTCTTGACCCGGCCCGGGACCGGGGCCTTGGCGATGACGATCAGCGTGCCCTCACCCCCGCCCCCGCCCTGGCTGTCGTGGCCGTCCTGGGCGTGTTCGCCCGCGTGGGCGCTCATGCGCCGACCCCGCCGGCGCCGCCGGCCGGGACCGGCCGGGCGGCGGGCGTCTCGGCCAGCACCCGCCGCATGTCCCGCACCGCGTGCCAGGTGCCCCGCCATGTGCCGGTGACCTTCGACTTGCCGGCGCGCGGCAGGTAGGGGACGTCCGTCTCGGCCACCCGCCAGCCCGCGTCGGCGGCCCGTACGACCATCTGGAGCGGGTAGCCGCTGCGCCGGTCGGTCAGGTCCAGGTCCAGGAGCGCCTCGCGGCGCGCGACCCGCATCGGTCCGAGGTCGTGCAGCCGCAGCCCCGTACGGCGCCGGAGCAGCCGGGCCAGCGCGAGGTTCCCGGCGCGGGCGTGGGCCGGCCATGCGCCGCGTCCCTGCGGGCGGCGCCGGCCGAGCAGCAGGTCGGCCTCGCCGGCCTCGACCCGCGCCGCCATGGGGGCGAGCAGCCCGGGGTCCAGCGAGGCGTCGCAGTCGCAGAAGCAGACGAGTTCGGCGCGCGCGGCGAGCAACCCGGCGTGGCAGGCCGCGCCGAAGCCGCGTACGGGTTCGCGCACCACGGTCGCGCCCAGGTCGCGGGCGATGTCGGCGGAGCCGTCGGTGGAGCCGTTGTCGACGACGATGGCCCGCCAGCCGGCCGGCACCCGCGCCAGCACCCAGGGCAGCGCCTCCGCCTCGTCGAGGCACGGCAGTACGAGGTCCGCCCGGGGCGGCACACAAGCAGATTCAGTCACGTCCACACCGTAGGAAGCGGGTGCGGACGAAAGGGGCTTTCACTCCTTACGAAACGCGGACGCCGTGCCCGATCCGGGGAGGGCGCCGTGCACGCGGAGCGGGGTGGATGTCAGGCTGTGGCCATGGCAGTCAGCAATACGCACAGCACGGACGGCGCGCGAACGCCGGACCTCGCCGGCGGCGGCAACATCCTGGTCGTGGACGACGACCCGACCGTTTCGGAGGTCGTGGCCGGATACCTCGACCGCGCCGGTTTCACCGTGCGCCTGGCCGCCGATGGACCGGCCGCCCTGCGCGCCGCCGAGGAGCAGCGCCCGGACCTGGTGGTCCTCGACCTCATGCTGCCGGGCATGGACGGGCTGGAGGTCTGCCGCCGGCTGCGGGCGCGCGAACGCGCCGCCGGCCTGCACGGCGGTCAGGGCGCCGCCCCGCCCGTCCCGGTCATCATGCTCACCGCGCGCGGCGACGAAGACGACCGGATCCTGGGCCTGGAGGTCGGCGCGGACGACTACGTGACCAAGCCCTTCAGCCCGCGGGAGCTCGTCCTGCGCGTGCAGTCGGTCCTGCGCCGGGCCGTCCCCGCCGCACCGGCCGCGGGCCCCCTGCTCACCGCGGCCGGCCTGAGCCTGGACCCGGCGGCGCGCCGTGTGAACAAGGATGGCCAGGAACTCGCCCTCACCCTGCGGGAGTTCGACCTCCTGGCCTTCTTCCTGCGGCACCCCGGTCAGGTCTGCGACCGGGAGCGGCTCATGCGCGAGGTCTGGGGCTGGGACTTCGGTGACCTGTCCACCGTCACCGTCCACGTCCGCCGGCTCCGCGGCAAGATCGAGGACGACGCGGCGAACCCGCGGCTGATCCAGACCGTCTGGGGCGCCGGATACCGCTTCGACACCCACCCGACCCCGGCGGTACCCGCCGCGGCCCCGAGAACGGCGGACGGCCATGACCATGCGTGATCAGGACCTGCTGCTGATCGCCCTGTACGCGCTCCTCGGCGCGGGCGGCGCCGGAGCGCTCGGCGCCCTCGCCCTGCGGATACTGCGCAGGCGCAGCGTGGCCGTCTCGCTCGCCGTCGTGACCGCCGTCGCCGTGTCCGCGATGCTCGCGGGGACGCTCGCGGTGGCCTGGGCGATGTTCCTCTCCTCCCACGACCTGACCGTGGTGACGGTGGTCGTCGCGGTGGCCGCCGCCGTCTCGCTGGGCACCGCCCTGCTGCTGGGGCGGCAGGTCGTCCGGCGCTGCCGTGAACTCGTCGACGCCGCGCGCGTCTTCGGCGAGGAGGGCACCTTCACCACGCCCCCCGTGCCGGCCCCCGCCGAACTCGCCGCGCTCAGCCGCGAACTGGCCGTGACCAGCGAACGCCTGGCGGAGTCCCGGGAGCGCGAGCGGGCCCTGGAAACCTCACGGCGCGAGCTCGTCGCCTGGATCTCGCACGATCTGCGCACCCCGCTGGCCGGTCTGCGCGCCATGTCGGAGGCGCTGGAGGACGGCATGGCCGCCGACCCCGCCCGCTACCACCGGCAGATGCGCACCGAGGTCGACCGCCTCAACTCCATGGTCGGCGACCTCTTCGAGCTCTCCCGCATCCACGCGGGCGCCCTCAGCCTCAGCCCCACCCGGTTGAACCTCTACGACCTGGTGGGCGACGCGCTGGCCGGCACCGACGCCCTCGCACGCGAGCACGGCGTACGTCTGGTCGGCGACGGGATCGCCTCGCTGCCGGTGGAGGTGGACGGCAAGGAAATGACCCGCGTCCTGTCGAACCTGCTGGTCAACGCCATCCGCCACACCCCGGCCGACGGCACGGTCGCGATCGCCGCCGAAGCCCGCGAAGGGGCGGTGGTGCTGTCCGTCACCGATGCCTGCGGAGGCATCCCCGAGGAGGACCTGTCGCGCGTGTTCGACACCGGCTGGCGCGGGACCCAGGCCCGCACCCCTCCGGGGGGCGCGGGCCTGGGCCTTGCGATCGTGCGGGGCATCGTCGAAGCGCACGACGGGCACGCGGACGTCCGCAACGTCACCGGGGGCTGCCGCTTCGAACTCACCCTCCCGGCGCCCGCGTAGAAACAGGTCACGGCTGCTTCGCGCAGGTCAACGTCACGTTCTCGCTCTGCCCCCGGTCAGGTTGGAATCCGGCACGTGCAGGGTGAGGAACACCGTCACCGTGTCGGTGTTCGCCAGTACCGATCCGTTGACCGCCTTGAAGAGGGACACGCTCTCGATGCCCGGCGTGAACTCGGCCGAGCCCGAGGCGATCGGGTCGGCGCTGGAGTTGTAGGTCCAGTAGTAGCGGACCTTCCCGTTCCCGCTGCCCGTGATCTTGCCGTCGAACTCGAACTTGGGCGGTGTGCTGCAGTCGACGACCGTCCCCGACTTGGTCAGGGCCTTCACCTCGACCTTGGTGACCTGCACGTTCCCCTTGCCGCCGCCCGGCTTCTCCCGGGGCGGCGTGCTGCAGTCGACGTGCTTGCCCTGCTTCGACCCGGCGTCGCGGTATCCGACGCCGTACGTGCCGTAGCGGACTCCCCGGCGGTCCAGTGAGCCCGATCCGTCCACCGTGCCCCGGAAGGACGACTTGCCCTGGACGTGGACCGACTGGTTCGCGGGGAACCCGCTGAGGTGCAGGTCGTAGCGTGTGTTCCCCTTGTCGCCCGACTGGCCGCCCCCGCCCGCGGTCAGCTCGCAGGAGGGAGCCATGGGCGTCCGGGCGGCTCCCGACCCCGCCGTACGGCCCTGGGCCGCGAAGGCGGGGGTGAGGGCGACGGAGGAGGCGAGCAGCGGGGCCACGAGAAGGATGAGACCCCGGTACCGGTTGGTCTGCCGATTCATCGTGCTGCCCTTCCTGAGAGGAAAGCCCCCGATGTCGGACCACACCAGGATATCGGGCAGGGGCGAGGGCGCCGCGGCGGCCGAGGGACACCCGGCCTAGGGGGTGTCCGCAAAGTCCCGCCTGCCCCGCGGCGCCCGGCACGCGCTCTCGGCGCACCGGGCGTAATCCCGAGTACGTCCAGTACACGGGCTTCCGCCCGGCACACCGAGAGCACGCACCGGACGCCGCGGGAGCGCCCTGCGGGCGCACGGCGCTCCTTTGCGGACACCCCCTAGCGGCCTTCCGCCCCCGCCGCCAGCTCCGCCATGCCCGTGGCGAACGGCACCACGGGACGCCAGTCCAGGTCCCGGCGCAGGCGTGCCGAGTCGGCGGTGATGTGCCGGACGTCGCCCAGCCGGTACTCGCCGGTGACCACCGGGTCCGGGCCCCCGCACGCGGCGGCCAGGGCCTTGGCCATGTCACCGACGGTCCGCGGATCGCCGCTGCCGACGTTGTACGCGGTGAACCCGGCCGGTGCGCCGGCCAGGGACCCCAGCGCCACGGCGTTGGCCGAGGCCACGTCCCGCACGTGCACGAAGTCCCGCCGCTGGCCGCCGTCCTCGAAGACGCGCGGCGCCTCGCCCCGTGCCAGGGCGGAACGGAACAGCGCGGCGACCCCCGCGTACGGGGTGTCGCGGGGCATCCCCGGCCCGTACACGTTGTGGTAGCGCAGCGAGAGCGCGGAGCCGCCGGTGGCCCGCGCCCACGAGGCCGCGAGGTGCTCCTGTTCCAGCTTGGTGGTGGCGTAGACGTTCCGCGGGTCCATCGGGGCGTCCTCCCCGACCAGGCCGGGCGCCAGTTCGGCGTCGCAGCGCGGGCAGCGCGGCTCGAACCGGCCGGCCGCCAGATCGGCCTCGGCGCGCGGCCCGGGCCGCACCACGCCGTGCGCGGCGCAGGCGTAGCGCCCCTCGCCGTAGACGACCATCGAACCGGCGAGGAGCAGCCGGTCCACCCCCGCCGCGGCCATCTCGGCCAGCAGGACCGCCGTACCGAGGCCGTTGGCCGACACGTACGCCGGCGCGTCACCGAAGTCCTTGCCCAGGCCGACCTTCGCCGCCTGGTGGCAGACCGCGTCGACCCCGGCCAGGGCGTCGCGCACCTGGCCGGGGTCCCTCACGTCCCTTCCGTCCTCCGCGAGATCGAACACCACCGGGTCGTGGCCGCGGCCGGCCAGCTCGGAGACGATGTGCGAGCCGATGAAGCCCGCTCCTCCAGTCACAAGTACGCGCATGGTCCGACGCTATGCCCCGGCCCGCCCGGACAGGCGCTCTCCCGGCCGCACGTCACGGATCCGTAAGACGTCCGGGATCCATGACAGGGTGGCCGGATGACGACCCGCGACGTGCACTCCTCCGATCCCCGTCCGGCCCCGGCCGGCGCCGAACCCTGGCCGGAGGGGCTCCGGGTCCACGACGATCTCCTCGCGGCGAAGTCACGCGTCTTCGATCCGTGCGGATTCACCTGCTCGCAGCCGGTTCCCGAGGCCGAGGGCGCCGCGTACGCCGCCTGCGCATTCACCCTGGACGGGCGGGCCGTCCGGTTCCGGGCGGCCAAGACGACCCCCACCAAGGCCGGCCAGTTCGTCACCGTGTGGAAGCGGTCCCCTGAGGGGCCCATCCGGCCCTTCGACACGGCGGATCGCGTGGACCTCTTCGTCATCGGCAGCCATGACGACCACGGCTTCGGCCAGTTCGTCTTCCCGGTGGACGCGCTGGCCCGGCACGGCGTCGTATCGGTGGACGGCGCGGGTGGGAAGCGGGGCTTCCGCCTCTACCCGCCGTGGGTGGCCACCGCCGGCCGCCAGGCCGACCGCACCCAGGCGTGGCAGGTGGAGTACTTCCTCCACCTGCCACCGGACGGCGCCGTCGACCTGGTCCGCGCCGCGCAGCTGTACCGCCGCTCGTAAGGGCCCGGCTCAGCCGGCGGCGGCGGGCGACCGGGGCGGCGCCTCGCGCTGGTGCGGAACCGGCGGGAGCGCCGACGCCTGGAGGCCGTCGTGGTGGAGCGAGACCGTCCGCGTGGGCGCGGGGATCGAGATGCCCTCCGCCCGGAAGCGCTCGTGCAGACGCTTGATGAACTCGTGCTTGATCCGGTACTGGTCGCTGAACTCGCCGACGCCCAGGATCACCGTGAAGTTGATCCTGGAGTCCGCGAAGGTGTGGAAGCGGACCTTGCCCTCGTGGTCGGGGACCGCGCCGTTGATGTCGGCCATCACGCTGTCGACCACGTCGAGGGTCACCCGCTCCACGTGCTCCAGGTCGCTCTCGTACCCCACGCCCACCTGGACCAGGATCGACAACTGCTGTTCGGGCTGGGTGAAGTTGGTCATGTTCGTCCGCGCGAGACGGTTGTTGGGGATGATCACCAGGTTGTTCGACAGGTTGCGGACCACGGTGTTGCGCCAGTTGATGTCGACGACGTACCCCTCCTCCCCGCTGCTGAGGCGGATGTAGTCACCGGGCTGCACGGTCTTCGAGGCCAGGATGTGGACGCCCGCGAAGAGGTTGGCGAGGGTGTCCTGCAGGGCCAGGGCCACCGCCAGACCGCCCACCCCGAGCGCGGTGACCAGCGGGGCGATGGACACGCCCACGGTCTCGAGCGCGACGAGCACACCCATCACGAGGACCACGATCCGCGTGATGTTGACGAAGATGGACGCCGATCCGGCCACGCCGGTCCGCGAGCCCGCCACCGACTGGACGAGGCCCGCGACGACCCGGGCGGCACCGAACGTGGCGATGAGGACGAGCACGGCGGTCAGGGACTGGTTCACGAACCCCAGGACCCGAGCGGTGAGCGGCAGGGTGGAAGCGGCCACGGCGACACCGGCGATGACCGCGGCCCAGGGGACGAGGGTGCGCAGCGCGTCGACGATGATGTCGTCCCCGTTCCACCGGGTCCGCTCCGCGTGCCGGCCGAGCCAGCGCATCAGGGCGCGCAGCAGCAGTCCGGCCAGGGCGCCCGCGGCCACCGCGATCCCGGCCACCAGCCAGTCGTGCAGGAGCAGTTCCCGGTTCAACGGACGCCCTCCGCTCGGCGCCGGACCGGGGGAGCGGCGACGGGCCACGCGGGCCGTCGTATGAGGTGTGTCGTCACCTTGTCACCTGTCAGTTTGTCGTGCGTGGAGCCGCGTTCGGGCGCGCGTACGCATTCCGGAACGGATGGCCATCCTGCCCCATGGCCGGCGGCCCCCCTGCACGCGGGCCGCCCTCAGGCGGCCGGGACCGTGGCCGTCGGGGTGTTCCAGCCGGAGATCCGGATCCTGGGCGTGGAGCCGTGCAGATCGGCGGTGCGGTAGGTCGCCGTCACGGTGGCCGATTCACCGGGCCAGAGGCTGATCTGGTTGTCGGACCACCGCACGGGCAGGACGGGGGCGTCCTTGTCGTCGACCAGGTGGAGATCGGTGAGCAGCGCCGGAGTGTTCCCGGTGCCGGTGTTGCGTACGGTGACGACCGTCGTGGAGGTCGACGGCGCGTCGGCGCCCGCGCTCGTCGTCGCCGTGGCGGAGACGGCGGCCTGCGCCATCGACCGCAGCCCGGTGAGATCGGCGTAGGCCGTGGTCGGGGTGTGCCACCAGTCGCTCTCGTCGTAGTCGAGGACGTCGCGGCGCGTGGAGAGCCAGTACACGTTGCGGCTCACCTCGCGCCCGGCGGCGTCGGTCAGGACCAGCCGCGCGAGATGGGTCGTGGACAGCCCGTCCACCGACGCCGGCAGGGTCAGCGCGACGGCCTTCGCGCCGTCCCCGCCGACGGCGAGGCCCGTCACCGTCCGGTCGTACTTCCGCGTCCCGTCCGTGTTGAAGAGGGAGACCCGCGCCGTCAGCCCCGACACCGGCGCCGTGCGGCGGTTGACGACGGCCACCGTCCGGTCGTCGTAGGAGTACTGGATGTGCAGGGGCTCGTTCGCCTTCTTCGCCCCGAAGTAGGCGCCGTTCTGGTCGAGGTACCGGTCCACGAGCTGCCAGTGCAGCGAGGTCCAGCCGCTGTTGAACATCCAGTAGATCAACCCCGTCGACGGCTTCGAGGCGTCGGTGGCGTTCCGCGCGTACGCCTCGTACTGCGCGCGGACGTTCTCGTACTGGGCGAGCTGCGCCTTGGCGACGTAGTCCTCCAGGCTGCGCGGGGCGCCGTACCGGGCGCTCAGCGCGTCGTCGTACAGCTTGAGCGTGGAGTACGTGCGCGAGGGCGAGCGGTGGTACTGCGGCGCGGCCGGGTCCTTCCAGAGGGAGGTCAGCTCGGCCGGGGACATCATGCGGCGCAGGGTGTCGAGGGTGGGGATGTCGGGGCCCGCGCTGGTCTCGGAGTTGAAGCCGGTGGCCCCGCCCTCCCGCTTGTCGTACCAGTAGCCGGGCGGCACCCAGTCGTACGGTCCCGGCATCCGCATCCCCGAAGCGCCGGTGAGCGGGGCCGACTTGGCGGCGGCCGCGGGGATCACGGGGGTGGGCCAGTCGGCGGCCTTCAGCGCCTCGACGTAGGCCCGCTCGATCTCCGCGTTCGGGGCGAAGTCGCTGCCGACGAGGAAGGAGATCACGCTGGGGTGATCGCGCAGGCGGGCGGCCTCGGCCGCCATGGAGGCCTTGGCCACGAGGTGGTCGGCCGAGGTCCAGCTCTCTCCGGCCTCGGTGCCGTTGACCTCCCCCTCCCATTTGGTGCAGCACTGCCAGCCCGGCAGGGTGAGGATCCCGTAGCGGTCGGCGAGGTCGAAGAACTCGTCCTGTTCGAGGTGCCCTTCCAGGCGCAGGGTGTTGAGGCCCAGGTCCCGTGCGTACGCGAGCCGGTCCTCGGCGTAGGCCGGGTCCCAGCGCAGCAGCTCGTCGGGGGACCAGCCGGCGCCGCGGATCAGCAGCGGCCGGCCGTTGACGGAGTACTGGCGGGCGCCGTCCTTGTTGAGCGGCGCCTGGACGCTGCGGATGCCGAAGCCGTGGCGGGTCCGGTCGGAGACGGTGCCGGAGGCGGCTCCGGCTCCCGTTTCGGCACCGGAGACGGTGACCGCCAGATCGAGCTCGTACAGCTCCTGGGCGCCCAGTCCGGCGGGCCACCACACCCGCGGCCGGTCGAGCCGCAGCTGCGGGGTGTCGGCCGGGGTGAAGGCCACCGTCTTCGTCTCGTGCGCGAGCAGGGGAACGTCCCGGCGGAAGGCGATCCCCGTCCCGATGGTGCCGGAGACCGCGGCGGTGACGGCCTCGGCCGACTCGTTGCGGACCTTCGCCTTCACGGTCAGGTCCGCAGAGGCCAGGGAGGGCAGCGCCAGGCTGGTCAGCACGTGCGCGTCGCGCAGGGCGACGGGGCCGCCGCGCCGCACCAGCACGTCGCGGACGATGCCCATGTTCTCGTCCGGCGGCGGCTGCAGCCAGTCGAGCCAGCCCATGGTGAGGTCCTTGCGGGGGTTGTTCGGCTTGATCCGGAAGGCCACCGCATTGGCCCCGGCCCGCACCAGCCCGGTGACGTCGAGCTCGTGGTGCGTGTACGCGCCGGCCACCGCGGAGGCCGTGGCGACCTGTTTGCCGTTGACGAACACGTCCGCGGCGGAGACGACCCCGCTGAAGTCCAGGTACGTGCGCGAGGAGGTGTCGGCCACGGTGAACTCGGCGCGGAACCACCACGGCACGGTGAAATCGGCGGCCGGGATCCGCTGCTGGTCGGTGGAGTAGAAGGGATCGGGATGGGTGCCGTCCGCGACCAGGGCGGCCAGCACGGTGGATCGCGGCCCGGCCGGGTGCCAGCCGGTCGTCGGGTAGCCCGGGGCGGAGACGAGGGCCGCCGCGTCCACGACCTCGGCCGTGGAGCGGATGGCGTAGCCGGACAGGGGCGTGGTGCTGCCCGGGGCAGAGGCAACGGCGGTCACCGCCCGGACCGGTGCGGCCCGGGGGTAGGGAGCCGCGGCCGGGGCACCCGCGAGGAGCGTGCCCAAGAGGCCCAGCACGGCCAGGACCGAGGCTTCCCAACGGACGGCTCGGACGGAAGAGGGGATCACGGTGGTCTCCGGGAGGGCTCAGGCGGCGACGGCGGCGGTGATCACGAGCGGGGGTGCGGCCCGCTCCGCGGTCCACGGGTAGCGGTCCAGGAGACCCGGGTCGGCGAGGGCCAGTGCCTCGTCCACCGTCGGCCGGCGCTGGGAGACCTCGCGGAAGCGGGCGCTCTCGAGGAGGACCGGCAGCCGGTCGAGGGGCCAGGCGTGGTTGCGCACCTCCTGCCAGGTGCCGTCCGTACGCCGCAGCCGCAGCGGCATCTCCTCGCCCGGCCGGTACGAGGCCCCCGCGTCGCCCACGCGCAGCGAGGCGTATTCCAGGGCCGTACAGGCGGGGTCCGTGGACAGCAGGACGAGCGGGGCTCCGGGCCGCAGCAGGCGGCGGATCTCGGCGAACACCCCGAGCAGGGCCTCCTCGGTCGGCAGCGAGGCCAGCACGTGATTGCACATCACCGCGTCCGCGCACCCGTCGGGCAGGCCCGTCACCCGGCCGTCCCTGACCAGGTGGAACTCCGCCACCGCCGGCGCCGTGCTCCGGGCCAGCGCCAGCATCTCCGCGGACGTGTCCACCCCCACCACCCGTGCGCCCAGCACCCGCGCGGCCCGGTCGGCCACTGCGCCGGGCCCGCAGCCGTAGTCCACGAGCACCTCGTCCGCGCCGACCCGGCGGGACAGGGCCTCGAACACGAACGGATAGCCGAGCAGCCAGTCCGTGGCCGCCTCCACCGCCGCGAAGGCCTCTGCCCCGGCGGGCCCGGACCAGGCGCCGCCCTCTTCCTCATGTCCCGCTGAGCCGTTGTTCACAGCTCCCCACTATCGGCCCGGCGGCCCGGGCGGCGGCTGCGGCGCGCCCGTCCGCCACCCCGACGGCGACGGTCGGCCAACCGGGGCGAGTGCGGTGCTGCTCCGGGGCGGCTGATGTTTCCGGCCGCGCGAGCCGGGCAGTGTGGTGGGCTCCGGCCCTCGAACGACGCGAAAGGCACGCCATGACCTCGCCTGTCGGCAGCGAGCCGCTCCCCAACGCCCGCGAGCTGTTCGACATCCCCGACGGCATCGCCTACTTCAACACCGCCAGCGTGGCACCGACCCTGCGCACCGGCCTCGTCGCGGGCGAGGCCGCCCTGCTCAAGCGGGCCCAGCCGTGGCGGCTCCTGGGCCCCGACTGGTTCAGCGGGGCCGAGCGGCGCCGGGCGCTGTTCGGGGACCTCATCGGGGCCGCCGCCGACGACATCGCCCTGGTGCCGGCGACCAGCTACGGGTTCGCGGTGGCCGCCGCCAATCTGTCCGCGCGGGCCGGCGAGCGGATCCTGGTCCTCGACGGCGAGTACCCGTCCGGGATCTACACCTGGTGGCGGTTCGCCGAGCGTACGGGGGCCTCGATGCTCACCGTCCGGCGCGAGAGCGGCCAGACCTGGACCGAGGCCGTCCTCGACGCCCTCGACGACGGCGTGGCCGTGGTCTCGGTGCCCCGGGTGCACTGGACCGACGGCGCCCTGCTCGACCTGGAGCGGATCGCCGAGGCCACCCGGGCCGCCGGCGCCGCCCTGGTCATCGACGCCAGCCAGTCCGTCGGGGCGATCCCCCTCGACGTGCGCACGCTGAAGCCCGACTTCCTCGTCAGCGTCGGCTACAAGTGGCTGCTCGGCCCCTTCGGGCTCGGCTACCTGTACGTGGCTCCGGCCCGGCAGGAGGGGCGGCCGCTGGAGGAGAACTGGATCGTGCGCAAGGACTCCGACGATTTCGGGCGGCTCGTGGAGTACCGCACCGAATACCAGCCCGGAGCCCGCCGCTTCGACGTGGGCGCGCGCACCGCCTTCGAGCTCACCCCGATGGCGCTGGCCGCCCTGGAGCAGCTGTCGGCCTGGACCGTCCCCCGGATCGCCGTCACCCTGGCGGCCACCACGGCCCGTATCGCCTCGGCGGCGCGGGAGCGGGGCCTGCCCGTCCCGTCGCCGCGGGGCCCGCACATGCTCGGCGTCACGGTCCCCGACGGCCTCCAGCAGCGCGTGGTGGCGGCGCTGCAGGAGGCGAACGTGTTCGTCGGTGCCCGCGGTTCGGCCATCCGCATCAGCCCCCACCTCCACACCACCGGCGCCGACATCGAACAGCTGCTGAGCGCGCTGGACGCCGCGCTGAACCGGCCGTGACCGCAGGGCCGGGCAGCCCTGCGGAGCCCTGTTCGGGTCCGAGACCCGTTCTGGTGGAAACGCACACGCGTGCGTAGCATTCCGGCGTCACGTCGCACCTTGAACGCAGCTTTCCACCAAGCGAGTTCGGAGGTCATCTTGAGAGCGAACCAGCGTGTCCCGCGTCGATTGGCGGTCCTGGCCGTCGGCTTGGCGGCCGTCCTGGCCGTCCCCGTCGCCACCTCGGGCGTGGCTGCCGCGCAGCCGGCTGCATCCGCGGCCGCCGCGGTGGCCGCCGCCCCGGTGGTGGCCTTCCCCGGCAACCAGGTCAACTACCAGTACGACAGCGCCCGGCTGCAGATGTCCGCCACCGGCGGCACGACCCCGTACGCATGGTCGGCGGCCAACCTGCCGACCGGCCTCACGATCAACGCCTCGACCGGTCTGATCTCCGGCCTGCTGCGCGGCAGCGGCACCCGCACCGTGACGGTCACCGCGAAGGACGCGGCGGGCGCCACGGGCTCCACCACGTTCACCTGGCGCGTGATCCGCGACGCCTGCCCGCGCTGCTGAACCGCCCGACCCAGCCCCGCGTCGCGGGCGGAGCCGGCGCCCGCCGCGGCCGCCCGCGCCGTGGGGCGCTCGGAAACCATCCGTGCGCCCCACGGCGTCCCCGTCGGGGAGGGGGTGGTGTTCATGTCAGAGGCTGAGCCGAAGGTGCGGGGACTCGCCGCGCTGGTGCCCGTCGTGGCGGCCGCGGCGCTGTACGGCTGGGCGCACTGGTGCTACGCCGGCGCCTCGGCGCCGTCCGCCGCGGTCGCGCTGGCGGGGGGCGCGGTCCTGCTCGTCGGCGCCTCGGTGGTGTACTTCGCCTGCGTCGGCGGGAGCCGGAGCCTCTTCGGGGCGCTCTTCCTGGCGCTCGGGCTGCTGCTCACCGTGACGGCCACGGACCAGGCCGCGGCGCGGGCGGAGGTCGCCCCCTGCGCCGTACGCGAGGTCCAGGAGCAGAAGACGAGTTCCGCCGGCGAGGGCCTCCCGGGGGAGCGGATCGTCTACCGCCACCTGTTGGACTGCCCGGGCGGCTACCCCGACGAGCTCACGGACGGCCGGCGCATCGCGGCCGCGGGCGGGGAGATCCGCGTGGCCTACGACCCCCGGCACCGCGTGTCCCCGGCGCTGGAGGGCGCGAACTCGCCCTGGGCGGCCGGTCTGGGCGCCGTGGTCCTGCTCGCCCTGAGCACCCTCGTCGCCGCGGCCGGTCCCTTCCGGGAGGTGTAGGCGGGCTACTGCGGCTACTGCGGCTTCGGGGGCACGTAGAACCCGGTCGTCGCGCGCACCGCCGCGGCCACGGCCGCCGCCGACTCCCCGGAGGCCGTGTGCGCCTCGCCCCAGGCCTCGCTGCTGCCCGTCATGAACGCCCGGGCATCGTCCGAGGCCATCCATGCCACCGCCTCCGAGGGGTGCACGGAATTGCCCGCCAGGTGCATCCCGAGACCCAGCACGGTGAGGTCCCAGCCGACACCGACCGCCCCGGGGCCGTACTGGTCCCAGAACTCGGGCTCCACCACCGCGACGTGTTCGAGCTCGAAGACGGTCCGCTCCGCGCCCTCGGGAGTCAGCCGCAGCTCCACCTCGCTGAACCCGGGCGCCTGGCCCATCACCCAGCTCACCCGGAGCAGCTTCGGCGGCTCGCACCGCAGGATCTTCCCGCCCGCGTTCCCCTCCGTCTGGTAGTGCCCGCCTTCCCGCAGGTCGCCGCTGACCGGGAGGAACCACCGCCCGAGCCGGTCCGGTCTCGTACAGGCCTCCCACACGTCCTCGACACCCGACGGGTACGTGCGGCGCAGCAGTACGGTCCGCGCCTCCTCGCCGCCCACCTCGCGGCGGCCGACCTCGCGGTGGATGTCGTTGATCTGTCCGACGATGTCGCTCATGGCGCCTCTCCTCTTTCCTGTTCCCGCCGCTCGCGGCGGCCCCGCGCGAGCTCCGTGCCCAGCGCGTCCAACCGCTGCTCCCAGAAGCCGCGGAACCTGTCCAGCCAGGCGTCGACCTCGCGCAGGGGCTCGGCCTGGACGGCGTACAACCGCCGGGTCCCTTCCGCCCGCACGACGGCGAAGCCGCTCTCCCGCAGCACCCGCAGATGCTGCGACACGGCGGGCTGAGAGATCCCGAACTCTTCCCGGATCACCTCGCTGACAGCTCCGGACGGCTGCTCGCCGGCTGCGAGCAGCTCCAATATCCGGCGCCGCACGGGGTCTCCGAGTACGTCAAAGGCGTGCACACCCGCCACTATGCCATCCTCCACTTATATAAGCAACGACTTAGATAACCGTCCGGCGGTCGACGCCGCCCTCGGCGATCGAGTGAATCCGCTTCCCCGGCGGACACGCCACCGCAGTCTGCCGGGCGGACGGATGACGGGGCCGGTACGGTCCGGTTCGATCCGGTTCGGTTCGACGCATCGAGGACGAGGAGGGCCGGACGTGCCCATCGCAACCGTCAACCCCGCGAACGGCGAGACGCTCAAGACCTTCGACGAGCTGGACGCCGGGCGGATCGAGCAGTGCCTGGCGACCGCCCACGCGGCCTTCCGCGGCTACCGCACGACGGGGTTCCCCGAGCGCGCCCGCCTCCTCGAGCGCGCGGCCGACCTGCTGGACCAGGACCGGGACGACATCGCCCGAACGATGACGATCGAGATGGGCAAGCCGCTCGCCGCCGCCCGGGCCGAAGCGGCGAAGTGCGCGAAGGCCATGCGCTGGTACGCGAGGAACGCCGAGGAACTGCTGGCCGACGAGCACCCCTCGCAGGCCGACGTGGCGGACGCCGGAGCCTCCCGCGCCCGGGTCCACTACCGGCCGCTGGGCGTGGTCCTCGCCGTGATGCCGTGGAACTTCCCCCTCTGGCAGGTGGTCCGCTTCGCGGCGCCCGCCCTGATGGCGGGCAACGCCGGGCTGCTCAAGCACGCCTCGAACGTGCCGCAGACGGCGCTCTACCTGGGCGACCTCTTCCGGCGGGCCGGCTTCCCCGAAGGGGTGTTCCAGACGCTGCTGGTCTCCTCCCGCGCCGTCGAGGGCATCCTGCGCGACCCCAGGGTCGCGGCGGCGACGCTCACCGGCAGTGAGCCGGCGGGCCGGGCCGTCGCGGCGGTGGCGGGCGACGAGGTGAAGAAGACCGTCCTGGAGCTGGGCGGCAGCGACCCGTTCGTGGTGATGCCGTCGGCCGACGTGGAACGGGCCGCGGCGGTCGCCGTCACCGCCCGGGTGCAGAACAACGGCCAGTCCTGCATCGCGGCCAAGCGGTTCCTCGTCCACGCCGACGTCCACGAGGAGTTCACCCGCGCCTTCACCGCCCGCATGGCCGCGCTGACCGTCGGCGACCCGCTGTCCGAGTCCACGGACGTCGGTCCGCTCGCCACCGAGCAGGGCCGCGCCGACGTCGAGGAGCTCGTCGAGGACGCCGTACGCCGCGGGGCGACGGCCCTGTGCGGCGGGCGGCGGCCGCAGGGCCTGCCCGACGGCCTGGAGCGGGGCTGGTTCTTCGAGCCGACCGTCCTGACCGGGATCACGCCCGAGATGCGCATCCACCGCGAGGAGGCGTTCGGGCCGGTGGCCACCGTGTACCGGGTGCGGGACCTGAACGAGGCGGTGGAGCTCGCCAACGACACGCCCTTCGGCCTGAGTTCCAACGTCTGGACCCGTGACGCGGCGGAACAGGAGCGCTTCGTACGGGACATCGAGGCGGGCGGCGTCTTCTTCAACGGCATGACCGCCTCCCACCCGGCCCTGCCGTTCGGCGGGGTGAAGCGCTCGGGGTACGGGCGCGAGCTCTCGGGCCACGGCATCCGCGAGTTCTGCAACACGACGACGGTGTGGCACGCGGCCGAGCCCGGCAACGGCTCGTAGCCGCCGCCGGGTCAGGACGGGGCGCTGCCCCAGCCGTGTTCCAGCAGGTCGAACACCTCGTGGAGGGCCTTTTGGGGATCCGCGTGGCCGCGGACCAGGCTCGGGCTCTCCATGACGAAACGGGCCAGCGCGGCGGTGCGGACGTCGCCCTCGGGGGCGCCGGTGGCCTCGGTGAGGGCGGCGACCAGGGCCTTCTCGTGCCGCAGCCACATCCGGTGCATGTACTCCTGCAGGGCGGGGGCCGAGTCCACCAGCGCCGTGAGCCGGGCGAACTCCGGGGTGTCCCGGCCGACCGCCACGACGGTCTGCGTCAGGTGGTCGCGCAGGGCGTGCAGGACGGACCGGCCGGGGGCGCGGTCGTGCACGGCCGCGATCAGCGCGGCCTCCTTGCCCTCGTCCTCGTCGAAGACGAGCGCCTCCTTGCTCGGGAAGTGCTTGAACAGGGTCGTGACCGCCACGTCCGCCGCCTCGGCCACGTCCCGGACGCCGACGTTGTCGAAGCCGCGCTCCGTGAAGAGCCGCAGGGCGGCATCCGCCAGAGCCTTGCGCGTCTGGGCCTTCTTGCGCTCGCGGCGCCCCGTCGTCTCGGTCATGCGGACCACCCTACCCTGCGGTGGCTAGCGACTCATTAAGGCTATCTGTTAGCCTTTTGGGTCCACCTCGTCCACCTCGTCCACCTCGTCCACCTCGTCGGCCTCGGGGCCGCAGGTTCCACTCCGGCATCGGGGGTAGGGGCCAGTGGTGGGGGAGTGGGCACAGGGGCGTCGGCACGGAACCGGAGGCATCGTGGACCCGGAGATGAGGGAGCGGATGGGATCGAGTGCCCGGACGAGGCGGCTCAGCCTGTACGGCGCCGCCACGGTCGTCGCGAGATGCCGCGCCTTCTGCCGCAGCGCGATCGAGGACTGGTCCTGGCCCGAACCGGAATGCCTCGGCGCCCTCACGGACGAAGAGCGGGACGCGGTGGTCGAGGACGTTCTGCTGCTGGTCTCCGAGGCGGTGACCAATGCGGTCAGGCACGGGGGAGGCCCCACGGAGCTCGTCCTGAGGCTCGGGTCGCGCGAACCGGTCGCGCCGTGCGAAGCGGTCGCGCCGCGGCGCGCGGGAGACCTGCGGATCGAGGTCAGCGACGCCAGCCGGGCACTGCCGCGGCGCCGGACCCCGACGCTGCTGGGGCTGCCCGGCGGATACGGCCTGATGGTGATGGAGCTGCTGGCCAGGCGCTGGGGAGTGATGCAGCGGGAGGCCGGGAAGACCGTCTGGTTCGAGGTGGCGGCCCCGGTTCCGGCCCGTGGGGCGCGAAGCCGCTGAGTCCGCCGTCAGACCCGGCCCCGACCCTTCCGGGGCGGATGCGCGCGCGGGCCGGCGCCGTTCGGGAAGTACGCGCAGGTACCCGTCAGCTCCAGCAGCCGCGACATCCGGGCGCTGATGTTCCGGACGCTGAACCGGGCGCCTGCCTTCCGGCGGGCTTGCAGCAGGACGTTCAGGCACGTGCAGTCGCAGAAGGTGACGCCGGCCAGATCGACCACCATCGCGCCGGGATGGGCACGCAAGGCGGAGGCCAGGGCCTCCCCGAGTTCCGGGGCGCAGTCCTGATCGATCTCTCCCGCGACGACGACGAGTGCGCCGCCCGCGCCGTCCGGTCGCACGCGGACGGTCGACCGCGGATCGTCAGCCCGCGCCGCCGTGGTGCCTTCCCGAGCTGCAGACATCTCCCGACTCCCTTGGCCCTGTCGGATCGCTGCATCTCGATCGTGCGCCGCGCGGGGTCATACGTCAAGAATTACTGGAAAAGTATTTCGTGGTTTCCTTTACACGTCTTCCATTACGCGATTGTCCTCACACGATTCACCTCACGCGATCCGCCATACGCGACTTGTCTCACATGAATGGGGCGGCGCATGATGGAGGAATGGCAAGCAGCTCGGAGCTCCGCCCTTCCTGGACGTTCCTGACCAACCACGCACGGGTCCTCGTGACGATCTCCCGAGATCCGGGGATCCGCCTGCGTGACGTCGCGGCCACCTGCGGACTCACCGAGCGGACGGTCCAGGCGATCGTCGCCGACCTCGAAGCGGACGGATACCTCAGCCGCTCGCGCGACGGCAGGCGCAACCGCTACGAAATCGCCGAAGGGGCGATGTTCCGGCACCCGGCAGAAGCCGGCCACGAGGTCGCGGGCCTCCTCGCCCTGCTCGCCGAGGACACGTCCTCGATGCCGCAGTAGCGCGCGGGACACACGCAAAGGAGCCTCCCGGCGCCGTGAGGGCGCTCGGGAGGCTGCGCTTCACCGACGGAATGCGTCAGTCCTTGAGGGTGTCCTTGATCTTCTCCTTGGCCTGACGGGCGTCACCCTTCGCCTTCTCGGCGCGGCCCTCGGCGGTCATCCGTTCGTTGCCGACGGCCCGCCCTGCCGTTTCCTTGAGCTTGCCCTTGGCCTGCTCACCCTTGGCCTTGGCCTTCTGTTCACCGGACATGGTGGGTCCTCCGCTGGGAAGGGAATTCCGGACGCTCTGGCGTCTGACCCGGATGGGCCACCGTAAACGTGCCGCTCCCCGATCGAAGGCCATCGAGGTGCGAAGTTGCCCGTGGCGGTCGGCGGACACGGCCGTCGCACCACGTTCCGTCCCGTCCCCGGATGTTCGAGGAGCCGGCCATGGTCCCGCGTCCCGCCCCGCACGTGCCTTCGTCCGGTGGTCCCGGGCGCCGCTCACTGCTGCTGGGCACGGCGGCCTGGTGCGCCGCTGCCGCCGGGTGCGGGCAGGGTACGGGGCCCTCGGCAGCGATCCCGCCCGCCGCGGGAGCGCGTACGCCCGCCGGAGCCGCGCCCGCCACACCGCAGGCGCCCGCGTCCCCGCGGGCCCTTCCCGCCGCGGTTCCATGGCGTCCGGGGCCGGGCGAGATCGAGCCCGCGGCCAAACTCGCCGCTGTACGGCTCGTCGAGGCGCTCGGGACCTGGCCGGCGGGGCGGGGCGGCCGGCGCGAAGCGGCGGCCAGAGCGGCGGCGCTGGGGATCTCCCCGCCACGGGCCGCCGAACTCGCGGCCGAGGCGGGGCCGCTGACCCCGGCGGCGGACCAGGCGGTCGTCCGCGTGATCGACGCCCAGTACGGCGGGCTCCTGCCCGACTCCGCGAGCGTCCTGGTCCCCTGCGCCCAGTCCACCCGGACCGGGTCCGCCGTACGCGAGGGCGGAACCACGATCGACGTACGCCTCGAGCGCACCTCCGCGGGCTGGGCCGTGACCGCGCTCCGCCCCGGACGCCCGGGGCCCGCGGCCCCCCTCGGCGCCTCGGCGCGGGCCGTGCTCGCCCAGCCCCGGATCGAGCTGCCGCCCGCCTCGGCCGCCGACATCCGCAGCGGCGCGGTGCACGAGAGCGTGCTGCGCGCGATGCTCCGCCTCGCGGACGCCCACCGGATGTCGGTCAGCGTGGTGCGGTCCGGACACCCGCTGAACGTGTTCGGCACCGATCGGCCGAGCGACCACCCCGTCGGCCGTGCCTTCGACGTCTGGGCCGTCGACGGCCGCCCCGTCGTCGACCCCGCGACGCCGCGGAGCCTCGTCACCGCGTTCATGCGCGCGGCCGCCGCCGCGGGCTCGTACAACGTCGGCGGCCCCGTACAACTTTCGGGTGGAACCCGGCCGAACCAGTTCTTCTCCGATGCCACGCACCACGACCACGTACACGTCGGTTTCGCCACCTGAAGCCGCCCCGCCCCGGCACAAGGGGGTGAACACGCCCGGCTTCGGCCCCGGATGCTTGTAGCATTCCTGCCCATGTCGAAGCCTGACGACCTGCTCGTCGCCATCGCTGCCGCCGTGGAGTCGCAGCAGACCAATCAGATGTCGTTGACCGTCCTGGTGCACGGGGCCGTCATCACCGGCCGCCTCGCTCCCGAGAGCGCGTGGCGCCGACGGGTGGCCGAGGTCCTGGCGGACTCGGACCGCCTCGGTACGTTCGCCGGCCTGTTCATGGGCGCCGAAGACGGCGATACCCCGCGGAAGGCGCCACCGCCACCCTCCTACCTGCACTTCCACGTGGCCAGGATCCTCCAGGGCACCGTGGGCATCCCCGAGACCGGCGGGATGTACCGGATCGCGATCAAGGACGTCAGTGCCTGGACGATGGGCGACTTCAGCTACTCGGAGGCCGACTGACACCGGAGGCCGAATGATTCGAGGCGCCTTCCAGGCATGAAACGCGGCGTGGATGGTACACGCAGGATGTCCTGGTGCGCTGAGGTGCCGGGGCGCCTGGAGGTAGTCGTGATTGTCCTCGGAGTGATCCTGCTGATCCTAGGGTTCGTCTTCGGAATCTCGATTCTTTGGACGATCGGCCTGATCCTGGTCATCATCGGCCTGGTTCTTTGGGTCCTCGGTGCTGTCGGGCACGCGGTGGGAGGTCGCAAGCACTATTACTGACGGCGGCCCCCACCCGCCGGCGGCCGAGCGCTGCGCCATACGAGCGAGTGGGCGGCACGTCGCCGTTCCGGGCACTGCCTCCCGGGGCAAGGTCGAACGCAGGCCGGCCGAAACCGGCCGGGCCCAGGCGTCGACCAGGGAACGGGAGTCAGTGCATGGGGCAGCGGATGAACCAACAGACGTTGATCGCGATGGCCGCGGTGGGCCTCGGCCTGGGACTGCTGGTCCCGGGAGTGCCGGCGTCCGCCGCGCCGGCGGGCACGCCGGAGCCGGCATCGAACGCG
Organism: Streptomyces sp. NPDC001903; assembly: GCF_042891345.1. Classification (NCBI taxonomy): domain Bacteria; kingdom Bacillati; phylum Actinomycetota; class Actinomycetes; order Kitasatosporales; family Streptomycetaceae; genus Streptomyces; species Streptomyces sp. NPDC001903. The sequence goes on along the minus strand of NZ_JBIASZ010000009.1, from coordinate 39,017 downwards.
GCCACGCTCACCGAAGCCGCCAACGCGCACGTGCAGGGCGTCGTGGTCAGCCGCGTCGCCCTCCACGTACGGGCCAGGGCGACGACCTCGGCGACGGTCCTCGGCTCGCTGGACCCGTTCGAGAAGGTGCAACTGTCCTGCCAGGCCAAGGGCTCCACGGTGGAGGGCAACAACATCTGGTACCGGCTGCACGGCGAGCCCGGCTGGGTCTCGGCCCGCTTCGTGCACAACTACACGCCGGTCCGGTGGTGCTGACGGGCGGCCCTGCCTGATCCGAAGGACACGGCCTAATCGTCCGCGGGCGAGCGGTCGCGCCACAGCCGGCCGAGCCGCAGCCGCGGACCGCGGGCACGCTGCGTACGGGAGTGCCGGTCGAGCTCCTCCACGAGCCGTTCCGAGCGCTTCTCCACCCCCAGTTCGTCCAGTACCCGGTCGGCTTCAGCGAGCAGGGCCCCGTACAGCTGCCAGGTCCCGGGCCTCGCCCGAGCCTCCTCGCGCAGGAGCCGCGCGGCCCGCTCGCGGCTGATCCGGGCCGCCGCGAGCTCCTGCGTCAGCCGGAGCTCGGCCTCCTCGGCGCTCGTGCTGATCTGCGCGGTGATCAGTACGGCGAAGTTCTCGACGGCGCTCGCCATGTGCGCGAACAGCTCCCGCAGCGCCTGGGCGAGGTGGTCCTGGAAGAGCGGGCCGTCCGTACGCGTCTTGGCGAGGTCGGTCAGCGTGCGGCAGCAGACCCGCAGCACCACCGCGCAGATCTCCAGGGTGTCCAGTCCCGTACGGAGTACGAGGCGGAAGAGGAGCCCCTCCTTCACCCGGGGGTTGAACCGCAGGCTGTCCTCGGCCTGGCGCAGCGCCGCGTCCACGTCCGCGATGTCGTTGTCCAGCCGCCGCGCCTCGTGCAGCCGGGCGGCCGCCTTCTCCACCGGGGTGTGCTCCGCCAGCTCGTCGCCGAGGTGGACCAGCAGGTCGCCCATGCGGCGGGCGAGCGAGGTGATCGCCTCGCTCGCCGGTGCCACCCAGACGGGCGGCGTGAGGAAGACGTTGAACAGGAGCCCCACGACCGCACCGATCAGCGTCTCCAGCACCCGGTCCCAGGCGGTGGCCGCCACCTGCGTCACGCCGAGCACCAGCATCGCGCTGATCGCGACCTCGGGGACGAACTCGTCGACCCGTACGAGATGGCCCACGACGAGCGAGGTGAGGATGACCAGCCCCAGGCTCCACCAGGTGAGCCCCACGAGGGTGCTGAACCCGATGGCGACGAGGACACCCGCGACGACCGAGTTCACCCGGCGGATGCCGGTGGTGAGGGTGGTGTAGAGGGTGACCTGGACGACGAGCAGCGCCGTCAGCGGTGCGGTCAGCGGCGCCGGCTCGCTGCTCAGCCAGAGCGCGACGACGTAGGACACCACGGCTGCCGCCGTCGACCGGACGGCCTGTACGACGACGGGCTCACGGCGGCGGCTGACGAGGGTTCGTACGGTGACGATGACTTCGGGCATACGTGCCAGCCTTCCCGGACTCGGCGGCACCACGCGTCACACGGATCAAGACGGCACCACCGTACGCGAGGCGGTTCCTCCCGGCTTCCCGCCGGTCGTCCCGAGCCGCGCCCCTACTCCGTACGGCCCACGCCGTCCTCCCACCCGGGCGGCCCGGCCTCGGAGCCGGTCGCGCGGGCCGGGGCTAGGGTGGATCGGGGGGAGGTCGAGGGAGGTCGGAGCCGGTGTCGACGTCAAGCCATGAGGTGTTCGGGGCGCCGTGCTGGGTCAGCCTGATGACCGGCGACCTCGATGCCGCGCAGCGGTTCTACGGGGCCGTGCTGGGCTGGGGGTTCCGCCCCACCCGCCTCGGCGAGGGGTTTTCCGTCGCGATGCGCGACGGGGCGCCGGTCGCCGGCATCGGTGGGCTGGCCCGGCGCCTGGGGGTCCCGGTGGCGTGGACCCCGTACTTCGCCGTCGACGACGCGGACGTCACCGCCGCCCGGGTGCGCGAGCGCGGCGCCACGATGGGGGTGGGCCCGCTGGCCTTCGGGACCGGCCGGGCCGCACTCGCGGCCGATCCCGACGGCGCGGTCTTCGGGTTCTGGCAGGGCGAGGTGATCCCGGACTGGACGGCGCATCCCGGCGGCGCCGCCGCCTGGCTCGAACTGCGCACGCGGGACGCCTTCGCGGCGGCCGTGTTCTACGGCGAGGTCCTGGACTGGGCGTGTGAGCGCTCCGGGTGCTGCGACGTCTCGTACGAACACGACCACGTCGTCATCCGCCGCGGCCGCGACACCGTCGCCGTGATCAGCGGCGGAGCCGTCGAGGAGGCCCCGGACCCGCAGGTCCGGCCGCGCTGGCACGTCCACTTCGACGTGCCGGACCTCGAAGCCGCGGTGGAGACCGCCACCCGGCTCGGCGGCCGCACCGTCTCACCCGTCCACACCACGCCTACGAGCCGCCGGATCACCCTGGCCGACCCGGACGGCGCCCTCTTCACGATCGTGGCGCTCCAGGACCCACCCGGAGGAAGCCACCGGGCGAAGGGCCCGGCGGCTTCCTGATCCGGTCTGATCCGCAAGACACCCCTAGCCGCGGGCGGCGAAGGCCTTCGTGAAGGCGAGCGGCTCCTGGACTATGGACGAGCACGTCGCGTCGGCCGAGTTCTTCGCGCCGCCCGGGCACTGCTTGTCACGGGCGCCCGACCACATCGCCAGCCAGCCGAGGCCCTTGGAGCGGGCGAAGTCCACGAGCTGCTTGGCGTCGTCCACCGTGAAGACCTCGCCGGCGACGTCGTTGACGCCGATCATCGGGGTCACGGCCACCGCCTTCCACGCCGCGGCGTCGCTCAGGCCCAGTACGCCCTTGATCTGCGCCTGCGTCGCGGTGGCCGCCTGGATGGCGTAACCGCCCATGTCGCCGCTGTACGCCGGGCCGTAGTCCATCGCCATGATGTTGACGGCGGACACCGCCACCCCGTTCTGCTTGGCGTTGGCGATCAGGTCGACCCCCGGCTGGGTCAGTCCCTCCGGCATCACGGGCAGGGTGAAGGAGACGTCGAGCCCGGGATGGGACTTCTGGAGCTGCGCGATGGCCTGCGCACGGCGGCCGTTCGCCGCGGTGTCCGGCAGGGCGGCACCCTCGATGTCGAAGTCGACCTTGGTCAGCCGGTACGTGTCCACGACCTTGCCGTACGCGGCGGCGAGCTCGGCGGGGGAGCCGCAGACCAGGCCCAGCTCGGAGCCCGCGGCGCCGCCGAACGACACCCGCACGTCCCCGCCCTTGGCCCGCAGGGCGGAGATCTGGGAGGCGACCCGGTCGTCGCCGAGGGCCGTGACCCCGCCCCACAGGGGGGAGCAGCCGCCGCCGGAGGTGACGAAGGCCAGGTTGAACTCCTTCACCCCCGTCCGGGCGGCCGTGTCCAGCAGGTCGAAGGCCGGGTAGAGCGAGGTGTCCACGTACGGCGCGAACCCGGCCGGCGTGCTGCTGCCGCCGCCCGGGGGCACGGTCGGCGTCGGCTTCGGCGTCGGCTTCGACGTCGCCGTGGGTGCGGTGGTGGCCGTCGCCGTGGGTGCGACGGTCGGCGCGGTGGTCGGTGCGGTGGTGGGCCGGCCGCTCGGGCTGGGCGTCGGCCCGGTGGCCGGGGAGCACTTCTCCTTGTTGATGAGGCATCCCGTGGGACTGCCCGCGGTCCCGCTCGCACTGGTCACGAACCCGACGGTGACGGAGGCGCCGGCCGTGAGGCCGGCCGTGTCCCAGCGGGGCGGCTTGACCGTCACGTGCTGCCCGTTGACGGTGTGTTCACCGTTCCAGAGGGAGGCGAGGGAGGTGCCGGCGGGCAGGTCGAACTCGAGGGTCCAGTCCTTGAGCGTTCCGCCGCTCCGGTTGGTGACGACGTACTGGCCGGTGTAGCCGGTGGTCCAGCTGCTCGCCTTGGTGAAGGTCGCGCCGACCGACGCGGCCTGTGCGGTGCCGGTCAGGGCCACGGCGGTGCCCGCGACGGCCGCCGCGACGGCCAGCGCCGCGGCCGCCTTGGTCTTGGCACTCGTCGTACGGCGATGGGAATGGCCAGCCATGAGGACCTGCCTCCGTGCTCGGGGGATGGGGGTTCGAGCAGCACGCTAGCGACCGCAAAACGGACGAATGTGCGGTTCGGGCTCCGGTCCCGCGTTCTTGAGGCCGCCTTAAGGAACGGATCGGAGAGGGTTAATGACCTCTGCCCGGCGGGGACTTCCTTCCCGTGCGCCGCGCAGGGTGGCCCGGTGCCCCCGTGGTCAAGGAAGCCGCCGGTCACCCCGCCCGTCGACGTAAGACTTTCGTCATCCGGAGATCCTGGATCCCGGATCTCCGGCCGCATTCAATGTGAGGGAACGCAACGACGAAGAGGGGCTGGCATGACGGGGACGACGACGGGCGCGGCGGCGGGAACGGGGAGGCGCCGGCGCCGTCGGCTGCTGGTGGGGGTGCTGACCGCGGCCACGCTGGTGCTGGGCGCCGGTCTGTACTGGGCCCAGCCGTGGAAGCTCTGGCAGAACTCCACGGTCAACGAGGCGCTGCCCACCGCCTCCGCCGCTCCGGCGCCCGGCTCCTCGCGGCCGGGAGCCGACCCGGCGCAGGGCCCGCAGACCATCTCCCAGGGCTCCCTGATCAGTCACGAGCACGCCACCACCGGCACGGTGAGGCTCATCAGGCTACCCGACGGCTCGCGCACGCTCCGCCTGGAGAACCTCGACACCAGCAGCGGCCCCGACCTGCGCGTGTGGCTCACCGACGCGCCCGTGAAGGAGGGCGCGGACGGCTGGTTCGTCTTCGACGACGGCAAGTACGTCAGCCTGGGCAAGCTCAAGGGCAACAAGGGCGACCAGAACTACGAGATCCCGGCCGATGTGAACCTCGCCGACTACTCCAGCGTCACCATCTGGTGCGACCGTTTCAACGTGTCCTTCGGCGCAGCCGCCCTGCGGGCCGCCTGAACGCCCGTCCCGCGGGCGGCCTGAACCCCCGCCCCCTCAGCCGAAGGTCTCGCGAGCGCCGGGGGCGAGCCAGCGGAGGCGGTCGCCGACACCGGCCGCCACGAAGGCCGCGGTGATCTCGTCGCGGTCCTCGCCGAAGTGCTCCCACGACGCGTAGTGGACGGGGACGACCGTACGGGCGCCCAGCGCGCGGGTCAGCGCCGCGCCCTGGGCCCCGTCCATGGTGATGAGCCGGCCGTCGCCGAAGGCCGCGATGCGGGCGGCGCCGAGGTGCAGGAGCGCGGTGCCGATGCCGAACCGGTCGGCGATGCCGTCGAGTTCGTCCACGTACACGGTGTCTCCGGAGATGTAGAGCGCCTCCTCCTCGCCCTCGGCCTCGACGACGAAGCCGATGACCTCGCCGACCGGCCCGTGGACGCCCGGGGTGGCGGTGATCCGCAGGGTGGTGCCGCGCACGGTGAGCTCGTACGAGGCCCACGGGACCAGGCCCACGGCCTGGTCGCCGAGGCGGGCCGCCCCGCTCGCCGTCGTCAGGACGGGCCGCCCGGGCAGCAGGGTGCGGCCGGCGGTGTCCAGGTTGTCGGGGTGGTCGTCGTGGCTGAGGAGGACGGCGTCGATCGGCGGCAGGTCCGCCGGGGCGAACGCCGGGCCGGCCGTGCTGCGCAGGACGACCGGACCGTGGCGGTACTCGGCGGGGGCGGCGTCGAAGACCGGGTCGGTCAGCAGGCGTACGCCTGCCACCTCCAGCAGGACGGTCGCCGTGCCTATGTGGGTGGCGGAGAACTTCACGGTGGTGGCTCCAGGGTGGGTGGGGTGGGCGTACGGGACCGTCGCCGCACCGGTGGGCGGTTCTCTCAGGCGGCGGTGCGGAACCGGCTGCGGTACTCGCCGGGCGAGGTGTCGAGGCGGTCGCGGAACACGCGGTGCAGGGACTCGACCGAGCCGAACCCGCAGGCGGTTCTCTCAGGCGGCGGTGCGGAACCGGCTGCGGTACTCGCCGGGCGAGGTGTCGAGGCGGTCGCGGAACACGCGGTGCAGGGACTCGACCG
>NZ_JBIASZ010000009.1:0-32915 GCF_042891345.1 Streptomyces sp. NPDC001903 | reverse complement strand
GAGCCGAACCCGCAGGCGCGGGCGATGTCGGGCGCGAGGCGCGAGGTGCGTTCCAGCAGCCGACGGGCCGCCTCCAGGCGCATGCGCTCGACGTAGGCGCCGGGGGTGCTGCCGGTCTCGGCCCGGAAGACGCGGGCGAAATGCCGCTCGCTCATGGACATCCGCGCGGCGAGGGCGGGCACCGACAGGTCGGTGTCCAGGTGTTCGCCGATCCACCGCCGCAGTTCCCGCAGATCGTCCCGGCTGCCGGCCGGGTGGGCCAGGGGGACGCTGAACTGGCTCTGGCCGCCAGGGCGCTGGAGGTACATGACCATGATGCGGGCGACTTCGAGGGCGAGTTCGTCGCCGTGGTCCTCGGCGACGAGGGCCAGGGCGAGGTCCATGGACGAGGTGATGCCGGCGCTCGTCCACATCCGGCCCGAGCGGACGAAGATGGGGTCGGGATCCACCTCGACGGCGGGGTGGTCCGCGGCGAACCGCTCCGCGGTGGCCCAGTGGGTGGTCGCACGGTGACCGTCGAGCAGGCCGGCGGCGGCGGTCACCTGCGCGCCGACGCACACCGAGGCGATGCGGCCCGCGGCCGGTCCCGCCTCGCGGAGCCAGGCCACGACGGCGGGATCGACATGCGGCTCGGGGCCGTCGGGGCCGAGCCGGATCCGGCCCGGCACCACCAGCGTGTCGATGGCCCCCTGTTCGCCGAACAACTCCTCCACCTGCAGCCGTACACCGGCGGACGTCGCGACCGGGCCGCGGCGCTCCCCGGCGAAGTGGACCTCGTAGCCGTGGCCCCGGGGCTGCTGCCGGGCCCCGAGCACGAGGTTCGCCATGGCGAAGACCTCGGCGGGACCGGTCACGTCGAGCGCGTCGATCCCGGGGAACATGGCGAAGACGACCACGTGCGGCCCGGGCGGAAGCGGGGGAGAGGCGGGGCGGGAGTTCATGACCCCAATATCCGCTCCCCGCCGGACCGTCTGCAATGACGGGGATCTGCAGGATACGGACATCACTCCGCCGCCCGACGTGCCGTCACCCGGGGGGCCGTCCGGGGCATTCGGCGGGCGTCGGGCTCGTGGGCACGCAGATCGCGCGCGACCGCCGTCGGCGGGGAGACCGGGCCTGTGGGCCCTGGGCTTCGAGGCCCCCGGGCCGTGGCCCGCGCCGGCAGAAGTGACGATCCGGTCTCGGATGCGGTGATCACCGTTGCTTCCGCCGCCGGCCGCCCGTTTGGCGGTCATGGAAGCAGCTTCTACGCGTCCAGTCGTGTCCCCGGATGTTTCTTTCGCAGAGCTCAACGGCGCGTACTGGATCGACTCCGACTCGTCCCCGCACGGCACGCGGGAGTGCGCCCAGTGTGCCCTCCTGCGCGAGGCCGCGGGCGGTGAGACCCCGGCCTCAGGGGAGGACGCGGCGGCGGACGGCGCCCGCTGCGCCGGCATCGGCTGGGCATTGACCACGGGACGGCCCTTACTCGTGACCTGCGCGGCGATCACCGTCACCGCCGCGATCGTCACCGTGGCCCTGGGCTGAGGAACCGGACGGTCCGGCGGGCGAGTTCGGCGGTCCCGGCCGGGCTCGCCGCGGCGTGCAGCGTACGGGCGCGGGTGGCACCCAGCAGGGCGGCGAGGGCGCCGTCCGGCGGCCGCGGCCGACCGTGCCCGGGGGGACGGCGCCCACAACAACAGCTGCATCGAGCCGACGAGCCTCGCGCCCGGGGCCACCGTCATCCAGCGGGTGTGCAACCACTCCCGGGGCCAGCGCTGGGAGTTCGACTGGAACGACGGCAAGCACACCATCGGGAACGAGGTCAGCGGACTGCGTCCGGAGGACGCGGGCGCGCCGTCGGGCAGCCGTCGCGAGGTGCGCCGGATGCCCTGCAACGGCGGCCCCGGACAGCTCTGGACGCGGCGCTGAACCCCGGGCGCGGCCGCGCCCCTGCCCGTCCGGACCACCGCGGACCTGCGGGCTTTCGGAGAGCCGGTGCGTGCGCGTAGCGTGTTCGCATGACTACGACACCGGCTGGGGCGGGCGGGCCGACCGTGGACCGGGCCCGCCCGCGGATGCAGATCCGCAACCGGCAGACCGCGGGGCTGACGTTCCGCGCGGACCAGTGGGCCGCGAAGAAGGCCGGTGCCCGGGCGACGGCGACCGTCCGGGCCTGGGGGTACGCACACCTCGACGAGCCGGATCTGGACAGGGCCGTGCGGCGTCTGGTCCAGGCGGCGGTCGCCGACGGCGGCAAGCGGATCAGCGTCCACCTCGCCGACCAGGACCAGCGCATCCTCGCGGTCGTGCTCAGCCACGTCGCCGGCGCGGCACCCGGACAGGACGCCGTGCTCACCGAACTCGCCGCCCTGCGCTCCGTCGTGAGCTGTGGCAGCGACCTCGCGCCCGACGGGCGCCGGGTGTGGGCCCTGCTCGACGCCGCGCCGCGCGCGCCCCGGGAGCGGCCGTCCGGACCGGAGGCGGGCGGCGGCGCCGCCGTGTGAGGGCGGCTCAGGAGGGGCTCGCCGCCGTCGGGCTCGGGCGGCCGGACCTCGCCCGCCTCGATCCGGAGGGGCGCGGCCGGCGGCGGCCGTGCAGCAGCGCGTCGAGGGAGAGGGCGGGGGCGCCGGCGAGGATCAGCGGGAGCCAGGCCATGAGGTACACGAGGTCGTTGCCGTAGTAGTACGGCGTGGTCGGCCAGCTGACGGTCAGCCACAGGCTCAGGGAGATCAGGGCCCCGCCGGACGCGGCGATCCGGGTCAGCAGCCCGGCCAGGGCGCCCAGCCCGACGGCCAGTTCCCCGAGGGCCATCGCCATGCCGAAGCCCACCGGGTCGTGCGAGGAGAGTTCGACCAGTCCGGGCACGGCGGCGGAGTCCCGTACGGCCTCCATCTGCTGCCCGATCGAGCCGTCACCGGTGGCGGACAGGAACGCCGCGTCCGTCAGCTTGTCCAGCCCGGCGTAGACGAAGGTGATGCCGAGGAAGAGGCGCAGCGGCAGGAGTGCGTACTCGGCCGCTCGCGTGCGCAGGTCGGGGGATGTCGTAGTCACACCCTGCACACGCGGGAACCCGCGTCGCGGTTCGGTCGTGACCTGTTTCGGAATCGGTGAACCGCCCGGCGCCGCCCCGCGTGTTCCTGCTGAGGCTGGGGTGGCAAGGGATGCCCCGGTCCGCTTCCGTACGAGAAGGAGATACGGCCATGGGCGACACCACGCGTCGGCGCACGGTTCTCGCGGCGGGCGCCGCCACGCTGGCAGGCACCGTCCTGAGCGGCTGCGGCAGCGACGGCGGCACCGAGGCGGCAGCCGACAGCGGAGCCGGTGCCGCGGGCGGCAACGCACCGGGCACCGCACAGGGCGAACCCTCGGCGGGCGCCGCGGCCGGCGGCGGCGCCGGTGGCGGGAAGGCGCTCGCGCAGACCTCGGACATCCCGGTCGGCGGCGGCAAGGTGTTCAAGGACCAGAAGGTGGTGGTCACCCAGCCGATGGCGGGGCAGTTCAAGGCCTTCTCGGCGACCTGCACCCATCAGGGCTGCTCGGTGGCGACGGTGAAGGACGGGAACATCGTCTGCCCGTGCCACCAGAGTCTCTTCAAGATCTCGGACGGCACGGTCGCGGGTGGGCCCGCCACGCGCCCGCTGGCCGCGGCCAAGATCGCCGTGGAGGGCGACAAGATCACCCTCGCCTGAACCGGCCGGTGCGCCGCCGGGCTCGCCGAGCCCGGCGGCGCACGGGTGCCCCGGCCGTCGGGCGACGGCGGGTCTTCGGAGGGAGACTGGGGTCAGGGGGCCGATGCCGGACGAGCTGAGGCGAACGGAGGGCAGCCACCATGCTGGGTGACAGCAGGGGATTCAGCGGCTACTCGGTGGACGACATCGAAGGCGCCAGGGGTTTCTACGGCGGGACGCTCGGTCTGCGGGTGTCCGAGGAGAACGGTCTGCTGACCCTGCACCTGGCAGGGGACACGGACGTGATGCTCTACCCGAAGGAGAACCACGAGCCCGCCACGTTCACCGTGTTGAACTTCCCGGTGGACGACATCGACCGGGCCGTCGACGAACTGGCCGCACGGGGTGTGGCGTTCGAGCGGTACGAGGCGTTCGACCAGGACGCGAAGGGAATCGCCCGGGAGGCGCCCGGCCCCGCGATCGCCTGGTTCAAGGACCCGGCCGGGAACATCATCTCCGTACTCCAGCCGAACGGGATGTAGCCTCCGCCGGCCCGACCGCCGGGCGGCCCGACCGCCGGGCGGTGGGTGGCAGCAGCCCGGAGGGGGTGGCTAGCCCCATGGTCGAGTCCTCGTCGCGCCGCGATGCTTGAAGCACTTGAGGCGGACCTGAACGAGGAGGACGACATGCGGATCGTGGCGGCGGACGGCGTGACCGGGACGGCTCTGGCGGACGGCCGGATGAAGGTACGGACGGCAGGGCGCGGCGAGTTCCGCTGCAGCCCGGTGGGCTCGGCGATGTGGGTGGCCCTGCGGGTCAACGACGGGTTCCTGGAACTCGCCGCCTCCTCCCTGGCCGACGCCTGGCAGACCGACGAGGGCAAGGTCCGTACGGCGATGAACGCCTGGGCCGAGCGCCTGATGGACGCGGGACTGCTCAAGGCGGCGGCCTGAGCGTCCGGTACGGTCCGGGCATGTTCGTAGTCACCGTTGCATACACGGCACCGCTCGAAGACGTGGAACCCTGGCGGCCGGCCCACGGCGACTGGCTGAAGCGGCAGCTCTCCAGCCGGTCGCTCCTGGTGGCCGGGCGGCAGAAGTCGGGGGCCGGCGGGGTGTATCTGGCCCCCGGCATGCCCGTCGAGGAACTCGGCCGCCTTCTCGCCACCGACCCGTACGTCGTCAACGGCGTCGCCGACCACACCGTGGTCGAGTTCACGCCGCACCTCGTCGTACCCGGTCTGGAGGCCCTCACGACCTACGAGTGAGCCGCGGCGGACCGGCCTTCGGCGCGGGTGGCGGCGGTTGACATGCAGCCAAACGGCTGCCTAATCTGAAATGCAACCGCTTGGTTGCATGACTGAGGGTGGCACGTGGTGGACAGTGTGTTCAAGGCGCTGGCCGATCCGAGCCGGCGCCGGCTTCTGGACCGGCTGCGCGAGCGCAATGGCCAGACCTTGCGCGAGCTGTGCGCGGGACTGGACATGGCCCGGCAGTCGGTCAGCAAGCATCTGGCCGTACTGGAGGACGCCGAGCTGGTCACCACGGTGTGGCAGGGGCGGGAGAAGCAGCACTACCTGAACGCCGCCCCGATCAACGCCATCGCGGAGCGATGGATCAGCCGGTTCGACCGCGGCCGGGTGGACGCGCTCGCGGACCTGAAGAGAGCTCTGGAGCAACCCCCCATGGACAGCACGACCTTCCTCTACACGACCTACATCCGTACGACCCCCGAGCGGCTCTGGCAGGCCCTGACCGAGCCGGCCTTCACCGACCGCTACTGGGGCGTCGCCTTCGAGAGCGACTGGGCGAAGGGCTCGCCCCTGGTCTGGAAGCAGGGCGGAGCGACGATGGCCGACGCCGAACAGGTCGTCCTCGTCTCCGACCCCTTCCGCCGGCTCTCGTACACCTGGCACAGCTTCACCGAGGAGTGGGCCCGGGCCGTCGGCATCGGCGAGGAGGTCCGCACCCGGCTCGCGGCCGAGGGCCGCTCCACGGTCACCTTCGACATCGAGCCGGAGGGCGGGCTCGTGAAGCTGACCGTCACCCACGAGTTCGATGCCGACGGCATCCTGCGCGAGATGTGCAGCCAGGGCTGGCCGCCGGTCCTGTCCAGCCTCAAGACCCTGCTGGAGACCGGCGAGCCGCTCCCCACGGCGTGATCCCCACCGCGGGCTGATCCCCGCCGTCAAGGCTCGGTGTCGCCCGCCGTCGGCACGCACAGCACCGGCACCGGCGACAGGTGCAGCAGCTTGTGCGGGGTGGAGCCCAGCAGGGCGCCGCGGATCGGGCTGTCACCCCAGCTGCCGACGATGATGACCCGCGCCCGGTGGCGTTCCGCGGCATCGAGCAGGGCCTGGGCCGGTTTCTCGTCGACCACCTCGACCGTCGACGGGACACCGGCCTCGTCGGCGGCCTCGACCGCGCGGGCCAGGGCGCTGCGCCCCGCCTGGCGTACGGCCTCCCGGTGGGCCCGGTACTCCTCTCCGGTGGCGCCGGGTGCGGCGGCGCCGTAGACGAGGACGAGCGGCTCGCCGAAGGCGGTGGCGACCTCGAGCGCAACGCGCAGGGCCCGCTCCGCGCCGGGCGACTCGTCGTACCCCAGGACCACAGACATCAGGGACTCCTTCGGGGATTCCGGACCTCACGGACCGCCGGGCGGTTGCCGCTTCCTGCCGTGGACGAGTGCCGGGTCGACCACGCCGCGCCGCTCCCGCCAGAACCTGCCGTCCCGCACCCGCCAGAAGCACATGATCAGCACGCCGGCCGCGGCGATCCCGATCCCGATCACCAGCGGCGGCCCGAGCCCGAACCAGGAGACCCCGCTGGCCGAGTTCTCCGGATTCGACATGTCGTTGATCGACTCCTCCAGCAGCCAGGCCAGCAGCCCCGCCCCGACCAGCGGCCCGAGGCCGATCAGCAGGAAGTTGTGCAGGTTCTCCAACAGGTGGCGGCGGTAGTACACGGCGCAGGCCACGCCGGTGAGCGCGTAGTAGAAGGCGATGAGCAGGGAGAGCGCGGTCAGCGAGTCCAGGAGCGCGTTCTCGCTGATCTGGTTGACGACGAGGTACCAGGCGATGGCGATGACCGCGACCCACCAGGTGCTCACGTCCGGGGTGCGGAACCGCGGGTGGATGTGAGCGAGGGACGCCGGCAGGGCGTGCCGGCGGGCCATGGACAGGGCGGTGCGGGAAGCCGGAATGATGGTGGTCTGGGTCGAGGCGAGGGCGGACGTGCAGACGGCGAGGAGCACCACCCAGTCCCAGCCGCCCATCACCTCGTGCGCGAGCACGGCGAAGATGGCCTCCTCCTCATCCGCGTTCTCGGCGAGGAAGGCGGTTCCGGCGTAGCCGACGATGGCGAAGCCCACGGACAGGTAGGTCACCAACAGGACCACGGTGGACCAGATCCCGGCCTTGCCGGGCGCGGTGGCGGAGTCCTGGACCTCCTCGGTGAGGTTCACCGCGGACTCCCAGCCCCAGTAGATGAACACGCCGAGCAGCAGGCCGCCGGTGAGGGCGGCGCCGCCCGCGCCGAAGGGGTTGAGCCAGCTGAGGGACGGCTCGATGGAGTCGAGGGTGCTGGTGCCGGCGTAGATCCGGTAGATGGCGACGACCGAGAAGGCCAGGAGGAAGAAGACCTGGGCGAGGATCAGGATGTCCTGGAGGTGGGCGGACAGCTCGGTGCCGATGACACAGATGGCGGTCATGGCGAGGATCACCACGACGGCGAGGGACTGCCGGATCACCTGATTGGCGGCCCAGCCGTCGAGGCCGGCGGCCAGCAGGCCGAAGTTGACGGCGACGTCGGCCAGCGAGCCGATGACCAGGACGCCGGTCATCGTGATCGCCCAGCCGCCGAGCCAGCCGGCCCAGGGGCCCATGGCCCGCGTCACCCACGAGAACGTCGTCCCGCAGTCCTGGTCGACCTTGTTGAGGTAGTAGAAGGCGGCGGCGATCAGCAGCATCGGGACGAACGACGCCAGCATCACGCCCGGCGCGTAGATCCCGACCAGCGCCACGATCGGGCCGATGACGGCGGCCAGCGAATAGGCGGGCGAGGTGGAGTTCAGACCGATGACGAGCGCGTCGAGGAACCCGATCGCGTTGTGTTTGAGCTCCGCGTTCGGGATCTCGGCACCCGCCGCGCCGCCGGCACTGTCCTGGGCCATGTACGCATCGTCACGCACCGGGCGGCGCCGCGCGAGGCGCGTGGCCCGTCCGGGGTGCGGGCCGCTCCGGCAGCGCAACGGCCCGGACCCCCACGAGGGGATCCGGGCCGATCGGGCCGGGGCCGCGCGGCCGGGTGGTGGCCGCGAGCTGCCTGCGGGTCAGTTCGTCTGGTAGACGCCGAAGATGTCGACGACCAGGTCGATGTTGTCCCAGCCGCGGTTCCAGAAGTCGACGATGCCGTTGTTGCCCGTGCCCGCCTGGACCAGGTTGGGGACGGTCTCGCCGCGCTTCCAGTTCAGGTTCGACGAGTTGGGCGGCGTCGGCCAGGTCGCCCAGTCGTTGTCGTAGGCGCTCAGCGAGTTCGGGTCCGGAGACACCGTGAGGTAGCCGTCGCCCCGGGTGTTGGTGACCGTGGTGTTCAGCACGTACGCCGTGTTCTGCGGGCGCGAGCTGGACAGCGGCATGTAGATGTAGCCCTGGCCCTCCAGCTGGCCGTACGGCCAGTCGGCGGGGTCGCGGGTGTCGAGGATGCGCTCCGGCAGGAACGGCAGGTAGGCACCCTGGCTGTCCGCGCTGTAGTAGCCGACCACGTCGACGATGACGTCGGTGCCCTTCCAGGCACCGTTGCGGATCTTGATCGAGCCGTCGGCGCCGATCGGCACGATGACCGAGTTGGCGACGGTCTGGCCACCGCGGAAGTTCAGGTTGGACGTGGTCGGGGCGGCGCCGCCGCTCGGGTAGACGGTCAGGTGGCCGTCCTCGCGCGGGTTGGTGACGGTCACGTTCAGCGCGACGGCCGTGGCGTTGTACGGAATGCCGTTGCGGCCCTTGATCTGGACCGCGGTGGTGCCCTGGCCGGCGACCTGGCCTTGGCCCTCGCGGGTGTCGAGGAAGCGCGTGGGGTTCAGCGGGGTGTAGCCGCTGGAGGAGGTGCGGGTGAAGTAGCCGGTGATGTCGGCGATGAGGTCGACCGGCTCCCAGCCGCCGTTGTAGAGGTCGACGTAGCCGTTCTTGTTGACCGGGACGATCACCAGGTTCGGGACGGTCTGGCCGGCCGAGAAGTTGACGTTCGAGGTGGTCGGACGGTCGCTGCCCTCGGGGTAGACCGTGACGTGGCCGCCGCTGGTGGTGTTGGTGGCGGTGACGTTGAGCACCACGGCCGTGACCCCCGCGGGGATCGCGCCGTTGCCGGAGATCTTGACCCGGGTGGTGGCGTACGGGGCGACCTTGCCCTTCGTCGTGCCCGTGCCGTCCCGGGTGTCCAGGAGGCGGGTGGGCGCGTACGGGGTGAAGTCGGAGCCCGGCGTCACGACGGACAGCTCGTTGGTGCCGCGCACCCCGCTGCCGTCGGACAGCGTGACCTTGATGGTGTACGAGCCGATCTCGGCGTAGGAGTGCGCCTCGGTCGCGTTGGTCGGCCCGTTGGCGCCGAAGGTGACGCTGGTGCCGTCGCCCCAGGCGACGTTGACCGAGAGCGCGGTGCCCGGGTCGCTCGTGACGGCGAGGTCCAGGCTGATGCCGCGCGCGCTCGTGCCCTTGGCGGTCAGTCCGACCGTCGGCTCCGCGGCGGCGCTGCCCTCGGCCTGCGCGGTCGCGCCGGCCTTGCCGTTGCCCTTGGCGGCGGACGGGGTGTGGACCGTACGCTCGGCGGGGCTCTTGACGGTGGCGAAGTTCGACGCCGCGACCTTGTTCAGGTCCACGTCGGGCGCGGAGACGCCGTGCGGGCCCGCGGCCCCCGGCGTGGCCGGAGCGGCCTGGGCCACCGCCGGTATCAGACCCACACTGGCTGCCACGACGGCAGCGGACATTACGAGTCGGCGATTGCGCACCGGCCCCCCCATTGTCGGTAAACGCTTGAACAGGTTCGAAAGCGTGCTCAGAGTACACAGCCGCAGGACGTCGACGAGCGGGGTCCCCCTCGGATCGCCACCCGCCGCCTGCCGCTGGAAGAGCGCCTTGAGATGCTCGCCGCGATCACCCGGAAAATCAAGGAAATAACACCGGCGCGCGGCGGGGCCCGGAGCCCGTTCACCGGCAGGACACCCCCTAGGGGGTGCCCTTCGGATCACGCCGGGCCAGCGGGTCGGTGATGCCGCCCGGGGAGGCGAGGTGTTCGACGTCCCAGCCGTCCAGGGCGGCTGCCGATCCGTAGAGGGCCCCGAGGAAGTCGAGGACGGTCTCGCGGGGGTTCGCGCTGCCGCGGACGTCGTCGTAGTCCAGCGTGGCCAGGCGGCCGGCGCCCCGCTCGACCCAGTGCGCGGCCGCCGGCCGCAGCGGCCGCCCGGCCAGGCCCGCCGGCTCCGGCGCGGCGTACGCGTAGAAGGCCGGACGGGGGTACGCGTCGTCGCCGAACCAGAAGCCGCAGCTGATGACCTCGCGCGAATAGGCTTCCCGCGTCACCGGGTCCGCGCCGGGCCCCGGTTCGACGGAGCGGTCGGAGAAGCGGGTGACCGCGATGTCGTACGAGTGCCAGAACAGGTGCACCGGGCTGATCTTCCCGGAGAAACCGGAAGCGAAATCCTCCAGCACCAGGCCGACCTGGCTGAGCACCTGCCAGTGCCGGTTGACCCAGAACGGGTCGTAGGAGGCGTGCTCCGTGTCCTCGGCGAACGGCCGGTGCGCGTCGGGCAGGGTGTACGGGTGGGGGTGCGGGAGGGTCACCGCCACGCCGATCCGGCCCAGCGCGGCGAAGGTCTCACGGTAGAACGACGCCACGGACTGCCCGAGGAGCGGGAACGAGGTGGTCGAGCCGTCCAGACAGGACACGGTCAGCCAGTGGTCGACGAAGTCGAAGTCGATCGTGAAGACCGGATTGCCGTCGACCCCGCCCATCGGGCGGGTCGTGATGCCCCGCCCGGTGACATGGAAGGGGACGTTCCACCAGTGGTTGCGCCGTGGGCTGCTCGCCAGCCGGATCTTGCCGACGATCTGTGTGAACCGGTGCAGGGTCTCCTTCGAGTCTCGCCACTGCGACAGCGGAATTGCCGGGAACAGGTCCACCGGGCATCCCCCAGTTTCGTTGCGCCACGCCTCACGGCTCGGACACCGGACATCTTGACCCCAACGAGCCTCCGCCCCGGGCGCGACCTGCGGACGGGGGCCGAACCGTCAGCCATGCGCCCCGCTCGGAGCGGCCGGCGACGAGGATCCGGGCGTCGCCGACACGGTCATGGCGCAGACGTCCGGGCCGGTCCGGTCAGCCGATGAGAGGGCTGCCGGCCGACCCGGACGTCGCGGTCTGATCGATCAGACGAGGTCGAACCGGTCCAGGTCCATGACCTTGGCCCACGCGGAGACGAAGTCCTTCACGAACTTCTCCTTCGCGTCGTCGCTCGCGTAGACCTCCGCGAGCGCACGCAGCTCGGAGTTGGACCCGAAGACCAGGTCGGCCCGGGTGCCGGTCCACTTCACCTCGCCGGAGGCGGTGTCGCGGCCCTCGAACGTGTTCGCGTCCTCGGCCGTCGCCGTCCACGTCGTACCGAGGTCGAGCAGGTTGGCGAAGAAGTCGTTCGTCAGCGACTCGGGGGTCGTGGTGAACACGCCGTACGAGGACTGCTGGTGGTTCGCGCCCAGGACGCGCAGACCGCCGACGAGGACCGTCATCTCGGGGGCGCTCAGCGTCAGCAGGTTCGCCCGGTCGACCAGCAGGTACTCGGCCGGCAGCCGGCTGCCCTTCCCGAGGTGGTTGCGGAAGCCGTCGGCGACCGGCTCGAGCGCGGCGAACGACTCCACGTCCGTCTGCTCCTGGGTCGCGTCCGCGCGGCCGGGGGTGAAGGGCACCTCGACCTCGAAACCGGCGTTCCTGGCGGCCTGTTCGACGGCCGCGCCGCCGGCGAGGACGATCAGGTCGGCGATCGAGACCTGCTTGCCGCCGCTCTGCGCCGAGTTGAAGGACTGCCGGATGCCCTCCAGCGTACGGAGCACCGTCGCGAGCTGGTCGGGGTTGTTGACCTCCCAACCGGCCTGCGGCTGGAGGCGGATGCGCGCGCCGTTGGCGCCGCCGCGCTTGTCGCTGCCGCGGAAGGAGGAGGCCGACGCCCACGCGACGGAGACGAGCTCGGAGACCGACAGGTCCGAGGCGAGGACCTGGCTCTTCAGCGAGGCGACGTCGTCGGCGTCGACGAGCGGGTGCGTCACGGCGGGGAGCGGGTCCTGCCACAGGAGGGTCTCGGACGGGACCTCCGGGCCGAGGTAGCGCGCGATCGGGCCCATGTCGCGGTGGGTCAGCTTGAACCACGCGCGGGCGAAGGCGTCGGCGAACTCGGCGGGGTTCTCCAGGAAGCGCCGCGAGATCTGCTCGTAGGCCGGGTCCACGCGCAGGGAGAGGTCGGTCGTCAGCATCGTCGGCGCGTGCGTCTTCGACGCGTCGTGCGCGTCGGGGACGGTGCCGGCTCCGGCGCCCTCCTTCGGCCGCCACTGGTTCGCGCCGGCGGGGCTCTGGAACAGCTCCCACTCGTACCCGAAGAGGATCTGGAAGAAGCTGTTGTCCCAGGCGGTCGGGGTGTCCGTCCAGATGCCCTCGAGGCCGCTGGTGATCGCGTCGGCGCCCTTGCCGGTGCCGAAGCTGTTGCTCCAGCCGAGACCCTGCAGTTCGATCGGAGCGCCCTCGGGGTCGGCGCCGACGTTCTCCGCCGGGCCCGCGCCGTGGGTCTTGCCGAAGGTGTGGCCACCCGCGATCAGGGCGACCGTCTCCTCGTCGTTCATCGCCATCCGGCGGAACGTCTCGCGGATGTCGCGGGCCGCGGCGAGCGGGTCGGGGTTGCCGTTCGGGCCCTCGGGGTTGACGTAGATGAGGCCCATCTGGACCGCGCCGAGCGGGCTCTCCAGCTCGCGGTCGCCGGTGTAGCGCTCGTCGCCGAGCCAGGTGGTCTCGGGACCCCAGTACACGTCCTCGTCGGGCTCCCAGACGTCGGCACGGCCGCCGGCGAAGCCGAACGTCTCGAAGCCCATCTGCTCCAGGGCGACGTTGCCGGTGAGGATCATGAGGTCGGCCCAGGAGATGCTGCGGCCGTACTTCTTCTTGACCGGCCACAGCAGCCGGCGGGCCTTGTCGAGGTTCCCGTTGTCCGGCCAGCTGTTGAGGGGGGCGAAGCGCTGCTGCCCGGCGCCGGCGCCGCCGCGGCCGTCGCTGATCCGGTACGTGCCGGCGCTGTGCCAGGCCATGCGGATCATGAACGGGCCGTAGTGGCCGAAGTCGGCGGGCCACCAGTCCTGCGAGCTCGTCAGCACCTCGGCTATGTCCCGCTTCACCGCGGGGAGGTCGAGCGTCTTGAACGCCTCGGCGTAGTCGAACTCCTCGCCCATGGGGTTGGCCACGGCGGGGTTCTTGGCGAGGATCTTGAGGTTGAGGCGCTCGGGCCACCATTGGCGGTTGCCGCCGCCCTGGGTCGGGTGCGCGGCGCGCCCGTGCGCGACGGGACACCTGCCTCCGGCCTCCGTCTTCGCGTCTACTGCGTGTGCATCGTGGTTCTCAGACATGGGAATCCTTCCAAACCGGGCGGATCTCGCTGCTAAGGAAAGGGGGCTGCGGAAGCGTCGTACGGACGTGGCTGCGGTGAGGGTTGGCTGCCGACCGAACCGATCCTACGATGGACGCAATCCAAGTCAAGAAGAGCACCAGTTGCATATCTGATAGGGATCCGGACACCTTCCTGAACTCCGGGCATCCCACCTGACCTGATTGGGTGAACCGATATGAGTGACCTGCTGGAACGACTGCGAGAGCGCGGCTGGCGCATGACCTCCCAGCGGCGCGTCGTTGCGGAGGTGCTCAACGGGGAGCACGTGCACCTCACGGCCGACGAGGTGCACGCCCGGGCGGTGGAGCGGCTGCCCGAGATCTCGCGGGCGACGGTCTACAACGCCCTGGGCGAGCTGGTCACCCTCGGTGAGGTCGTCGAGCTGTCCACGGACGGCCGCGCCAAGCGCTACGACCCCAACGCGCGCCACCCGCACCACCACCTGGTGTGCTCGCGCTGCGGCACCATCCGCGACGTCCCCCCGACGGGCGACCCGATGGCCAGCCTCCCGGAGGAGGACCGATTCGGCTTCACGGTCTCGAAGGTCGAGGTCACCTACCGTGGCCTGTGCCCGTCGTGCGCCGGCCAGGCGGGCTGACGTCGGTCCCGCCCCTGCTCCCGCTGGACGATGCGGGCTGCCCGGCCGCAGCTCGGGGGCTCGGCCCCGCGGCGCGGGCGTAACGGCGGGCCAGCCGTGCGAAGGCCTCCTCGAGTTCGGGCGGCCCGAGGACCTCGATGTCGGCGTCGAACCGCCCGATGGCCGCGGCCAGGCCGGTCCACGACCAGGAGCCCAGGACGAGCCGGCAGCGGTCCGGGCCGAGTTCCTCGACCAGCCCGTCGTGGGTGTGGGCGGACACGGTCGCCGCGGGCAGGTCGAGGATCACCTCGCCGCGGCAGGGCCGGCCGCCGGAGTCCTCGTGGCCCTCGAACCTGCGGGCCACGAAGCCGGCGACCTCGCCCCCCGGCACCTCACGCGGAGCGAAGCGGGGTCCCGTGGGAGTGCGCGGTGTCATCCGGTCGGCGCGGAACGTGCGCCAGTCCTCGCGGTCGAGGTCCCACGCGACGAGGTACCACCGGCCGCACCAGGTGACGAGATGGTGGGGCTCCACCCGGCGCGGAGGGGGTCCGGCGGGCGGCGCGTCCTCGCGAGCCCCGGCGCGCGGCGCGGTGGCGTAGTCGAAGCGCAGTAGCTCGCGGGCGCGGGCGGCGGCGCTGACCGCCATGAGCACCTTCCCGTCGACCGGCGGCCGGGGCCGGACGGCCGGCCGATCGACCGCCGTGAAGCGGAGCATGTCGATGCGGTGGCGCAGCCGTGCCGGCATCACCTGCCGGACGGTGGCCAGCGCCCGGGCCGCGCCCTCCCCGATGCCGGCCCCGGTGGCGGCCGCGACCTGGAGCGCGACGGCGAGGGCCACCGCCTGCTCGTCGTCGAACAGCAGCGGCGGGAGCTCCGTGCCGGCATCGAGCCGGTAGCCCCCGTCGGGACCCTTCGCGGACGCGATCGGATACCCGAGCCCGCGCAGCCGGTCCACATCGCGGCGCACGGTACGGGGACTGACCTCCAGCCGTTCGGCCAGCAGCCGCCCGGGCCAGTCCCGGCGCGTCTGGAGCAGGGAGAGCAGGCGGAGCAGTCGCGCTGAGGTCTTCGGCATGTCCTCCATGCTGCCCCGGGAAGCGGACACATCCTGACCGCATCTCCTGCCACTGTCGTCCCGTGCCGAACAACGAGAAGGAATGCCGATGACGGTTCTCGACGCCCGGGCCCTGAGCCGCGCCACGCTCGCCCGCCAGTTGCTGCTCGACCGCGCCGGCGTACCGGTCCTCGACGCCGTCGCGCACCTCGGCGGCCTCCAGGCGCAGGAACCCCAGGAACCGTTCGTCGGGCTCTGGTCGCGGCTGCGCGCCTTCGGCCCGGCGGACCTGTCGGACCTGCTGGTCCGGCGGCAGGTGGTGCGGACCCACCTGATGCGCCGCACCGTCCACCTCGTCACGGCCGGCGACGCCCTGGCCTGGCGCGCCCGCCACGGGGCCATGCTGCGCCAGCGGGTCCTGGCCACCTACCGCCGCGAGCTCGACGGAGTGGACCTCGACGAGCTCGCCGCGGCGGGCCGGGCCGTCATGGCCGACGGCGAGCCCCGCACGATGACCGAGCTCGCGGGGGCGCTCGCCGAGCGCTGGCCGGCGCCGGGGCGGCGGGCGCTGGGGGAGATGCTGATCGCCGCACTCGTCCCGGTGGCGCAGGCGCCGCCGCGCGGGCTCTGGCGGACCAAGGCGGGCGTGCGCAACGTCCTGCTCTCCTCCTGGCTCGGCCGCGAGATCGACCCGCCGTCGCCCGACGGCACCGACCCCGTCGGCCGGGCGCTCGTACGGCGCTACCTGGCGGCGTACGGCCCCGCCGCCTCGGCCGACCTGCGCGCCTGGTGCGGGCTCGCCGGACTGCCGGCCGCGGTGGCCGCCGTACGCGAGGAGCTGGTCGCCTTCCGGGACGAGCGGGGCCGGGAACTGCTCGACCTCCCCGACGCGCCGCGCCCCGACCCCGACACGCCCGCCCCCGTGCGCTTCCTGCCGGCGTTCGACAACGCGATCCTCGGCTACGACGACCGCACCCGGATCATCGACGACGCCCACCGCGGCCTGTCGGTGGCCGGTGAGCGGGTCGTCCTGGTCGACGGCCGGGTCGCCGCGACCTGGAACGTCCGGGACGGCGCCGTCACCGTCACCCCGCTGCGCGGGCTCTCGGCGGCTGAGCGCACCTCCGTCGGCGAAGAGGGACGGGAGCTGGCCTCGTTCCTCTCCGACAACGAGAGCAGCCGGGTGCGGATCGCCCGGGCCTGACCTCCGTCAGGCGGTCTGGCGGAAGGTGCGGACGGTGGGCGACTTGGCCAGGGCCCGGGACATCCGCACCAGCCCCGACGGGCTGTTGGGCGAGGTCAGGACCGGGCTCGGGGCCTGGGCCGCGGGGTCTTCCGGCGTGTTCCGCGCGCGGCCCCAGAGGACGACGGCCGTCGCGAGGGCGACCGCGTCGGCGACGGCCGCCGCCTCGTCGGCGGGCCGCCCCGCCTCCAGTTCCTCCCGCAGCGCCCGCGCCCGTACCGCTTCCTGCAGGTACGGGCTCACCGTGAGGATCCCGTCGTGGATGTCCGACTCGCGCTGCGTCAACCGGATCTCGATGGGCGTCCACGGACCGCCGCCCAGCGCGATGCTGTGCCGCGTCGCCGCCCGCAGTTCCCGGGACAGCGGGCGGAGCTGGGCGTACCGGCGCCACATGTCCCACTGGCTCATGACGTGCTGGGAGACGAGCGGCAGGACGAACCCGGTCGCGATCAGCAGCGCGGACACGGAGGCGAGGGCCGGTGCGACCTCGGTGCTGAGGACGTCCCAGTCGGCGTCCGCCCACCGGGCCCCGATCGCGCTGAACTTCGCCACGTCGTACAGGAGGTTCAGTACGTACCCGAAGGCGATCAGGTCCAGCCCGGTGCGCAGCGGGCCGTGGACCTCGCGCGCCCACCGCCGGCACAGGAGCGTCATGGTGACGG
Organism: Streptomyces sp. NPDC001903; assembly: GCF_042891345.1. Classification (NCBI taxonomy): domain Bacteria; kingdom Bacillati; phylum Actinomycetota; class Actinomycetes; order Kitasatosporales; family Streptomycetaceae; genus Streptomyces; species Streptomyces sp. NPDC001903. Next base: position 16,039 of record NZ_JBIASZ010000009.1, on the reverse strand, counting down.
CGGCCGTGGTGTGCGCCGTGAGGTAGAGGAGGATCATCTCCCGGATGTACGGCGTGCTCGCGTAGTACGTGTCCAGATCGCGCAGGCGCTCGACCGGGGCCTCTCCGAGCGCGAAGAGCACGTTGATCGCCGCGATCACCACGAGGGTGACGAGGGTGCACGAGCGGGACCACCGGCGGGTGCGCTCCGCGTCCTGCGGGCCGCTGCTCCAGCGGAAGATGAGCACGATGTTGGCCCCGGAGAAGGCCGTGAGCAGGGAGAACACGAGCGGTGCGGCGGCGTTCGGGATTCCTGTGAACCTGTTGACCGCGACGAGAGTGGGCATCGCGGTGCAGCCGAACACGGCGGTGGCCAGGACGAGGAGGACCAGGACGGACCGCAGGAGTTCGTCGCGGGGGTTGCGCCAGAGGGCGGGGAGCTTGAGCCCCGCCGCCGCGAGCAGCAGGGCTCCGGGCAGGTAGAAGCCCAGTCCGTTCGAGTCGTTCACGCCGTGCCCTGCTGTTCGTGCTGGTGTTCTTCGTGCATGATCGGGCTCAGCGGCCCGGGGTGTCGAGATGCCGGTACAGCGCGTCGTGCCCGTCGGCGCCGGGGTGGACGCCGTCGACGAGCAGTCCGGTCCTTCCGCGCAGGGGTTCCCACATGTCCAGGAAGTCGACGTGGTGCGCCCCGCACCAGTCCCGCATGGCGTCGCGCAGCGCCCGTACGCGCGCCTCCGTGAAGCACAGGCCCTCGTAGTCGCCGGTGCGCGCCTCGTCGATCCACGTCGGTCCCACGACGACGAGCCGCGCGTTGTGGTTCAGGGCCGTGGCGGCCAGCGAGCCGAGGTGGGCCGCGATGTGCGCGGGCGCGTCGTAGGGGGCGTCCGGGGACGCGAGCCGTACGGCGCAGTCGTTGATGCCCGCCGCGACGATGAGCGTGTCGGGCAGGCGGGGGGCCAGCAGCGCGGGCGTCTGCTCGCTGACGTCGCTGAGGAAGCTGCCCGGTACGGCCAGGTTGAAGACGCGGTGGGCGCTCTCGTTCCCCGCGATGTGGGCGGCCGCGAGCCGGCCCGTCCAGCCGCCTCGCGGGTCGCAGCGCCCGTACGCGATGCTGTCGCCCACGATGACGATCCGCTGGGCCGCGCGCAGCGGGTCCGCGTCGAGGTAGGCCCAGGCGCTCTCCCCGGAGGTGAGGACCACCCGTCGGCGGGCGTAGTCGTCGACTTCGTACGCGTCGGCCGCGGCGAGGTCCTGGTCGGTCAGGTGCAGGACGGCCCCCTCGACCGCGGAGCTCCGCTCGCGCTCCAGGATCAGGTGCACGTCGAGACCGCTGGCGGCGATCACGGCCGGGTCGGTGATCGGGAGGGGCCGGGTGGTGTAGCCGGCCAGCGAAGCCGCGGACGTGGGCACGGCTCGCCCGAAGAGGGTGGTCTGTACTCGTTCGTCCCTCAACGTGCCGAAGGAGAACAGGAGGTGGGGGCGTGATTCGGACACTGGGAGCCGCGTGGCCTTTCTTGAAACGATTGATCAACTCACCCTAACGGCCGACTCCCGCCACCTGAACCGGGCCCCGCACCGGCGGCAACGGCGGCCGGCGGCCCCGCGCCGCGGGCCCGTGGGTGGGTGTCCGGCACCCGGGTTCACGCCGGCCTGGTTCGGATTCCGGCCCGCGGCGAGGCTGGTGGCCCGGCAACAGCGACCACCTCCCCTCCGGGGCGCGGAAAGAAGACCTCCCATGACCCTCCACGACACCACCGGTGACGCCGCCCTCGCCCTGATCCGGCAGCGGCCCGCCGACCGGCGGCGCATCCTGTTCACCGGGGCGACCCTCGTCACCATGGACCCCGGCCTCGGCGTCATCGACCGCGGCGATCTCCTCGTCGAAGGCGACACGATCGCCGCCGTCGGCCACGGGCTCGACACGCAGGACGCCGTCGTCATCGACTGCGCCGGCGCGATCCTCGGTCCCGGCTTCGTCGACACCCACCGGCACGCCTGGCAGGCCCCGCTGCGCCGGATCATGCCCGACGTCGACGACCTGGGCGGCTACGTCATGTCCACCCTGGCCGGCCACGCCACCGTCTACCGCCCCGAGGACATGTACGTCGGCACCCGGCTGGCCGCCCTCACCGCGATCGACAGCGGCATCACCACGATGCTCGACTTCTCCCACAACTCCCGCACCCGCGAGCACTCCGACGCCGCGGTCCAAGCCCTCCTCGACACCGGGATCCGCGGCGTACACGCCTCCATGGGGCCGCACTTCGGCACGTGGGACCGGCAGTGGCCGGCGGACATGACCCGCCTCAAGGACACGTACTTCGGCAGCGATGACCAACTCCTGACCCTGCGCCTGGCGGCCCTGGCCACCGACGAGATCGCCGGCCCCGCGCTCGCGTACGGTCCCGAACTCGCCCGCGTCGCCCGGGACCTCGGCATCGGGGTGAGCGTCGACGCCGTCTTCGGCGCGGCGTCCTCCGAGGCGGTGCGGCGCTGGGCGCAGGACGGGATCCTCGGCCCCGACGTCACCCTCATCCACGCCACCGGACTGACCCCCGAGGCGTGGAAGGCCATGGGGGAGACCGGCACCACCGTGGCGCTCGCCCCCACCTCCGACGCCCAGATCGGCCTGGAGACCGCGATTCCCGCGGTCGACGAAGCGCTGTCCGCCGGGATCCGCCCGGGACTCAGCATCGACGTCGAGGTCGCCCTGGCGGGGGACATGTTCACGCAGATGCGGACCCTGCACGCCATCCAGCGGATGCGAGCCGTCAACGCCGCCTACGGGACCGGCCGGCAGCCCTCCCGCATCACCACGCGCGACGTCCTGGACTTCGCCACCCTCCAGGGTGCCCGCACCAACGGGCTCGACGGCGTCACCGGCTCGCTCACCCCGGGCAAGAAGGCCGACCTGCTGGTCGTCCAGGCCGAGGAGCTCAACAACATGCCGCTCAACGACCCCATCGGCACCATCGTCCTCGGCTCCGACGCGCGCAACATCAGTACCGTCCTCGTCAACGGCGAACCCCGCAAGTGGAACGGGCAGGTCCTGGACGTCGACCTGGCGGCGCTGCGCCAGGAGGTCCGTGCTTCGCGCGACCACGTACTGAACGGCCGGGGGTCGGGGCCGCATTCGTGACCAATGGCTGCCGCTGGATCCAACTCTCATGCCATCATGTCGAGTTGTGGCTGAGGGGGAGGCTATGGCGAATACCGCGATCCGCGTGCGCCTGACGCAGGGCGGGAGCGAGGGCGACATCGGGGCGCTGAAGGCGTGGCTCGAGCGGGAGCAGAAGCTCGAAGCGCTCAGGAACAGCGGCCGGCTGGAGATCCACGAGAGCGCGGGTGAGGAGGACGGACCCGGCAGCCCGATGGGGGCCGGCATGGACATCGTCCTGGTGCTCATCGGCGCGGTCGCCCCCAAGGTGTTCGACGAGGTCTTCGAACAGGTCAAGAGCGGGGTCCGCGCGTGGCGCGAGAACCGCCGCGCCGTGGAACGGGGCGAACCGCCGGAGGTCGACGTCGCGGCGGGCGGCGACGGGAGGTAGCCCCGTGGCGCGCTTCGACCCGCGTGGGAAAGCGAACCGGGCGCTGCTCGTCGGAGTCCCCGAGTACGACTTCAAACAGCCCGAGCACCCCTTCGGAGTCTCGGGCGACCTGCAGGCGGTCGAACACAACCTCACCGGACTCGGCCGGGCACTGCGCACCGGCGGGATCTTCACCGAGGACGGGATCACCGTCACCTGCCCGCGCACCGTGGACGAGTTCGACCAGGACCTGGACGCCGCCGTCGAGGCGGCCGAGGGCTTGCTCCTGCTCTACTTCTCCGGCCACGGAGCCGTGCCCAGCACCGGCGACGAGCTGTGGCTGCTGATGCGGCGGGCGACGATCGTCCCCGGCACCGAGTCCGTGTTCCGCGGCGCCGTGCCCTGGAAGAGCGTCCTCACCGTGCTGTCCCGCGCGAGGGCGGAGCGGGTGGTCGTCATCCTCGACTGCTGCTACGCCGGCAATGCCTCGACGGCATGGGACACGCTCGGCACCGCCCAGCGGCAGCGGACCTCACTGCTGATGAGCGTCCAGGCCAACAACCGCATCGACGCGGGCGACGGCGACGGCCCCACGCCCTTCACCGCGCAGCTCGTACGCCTCCTGCAGGACGGCGAGGTCGGCTTCGACGGCCTGGCCGACCGGCTCAGATCCCACATGTCCGCGCACCACACGACGCTGCGCGAGCCCCCCGAGCCGTGGGAGCCGCAGAGCCGCTCGGCCACGTCCGGAGCGGACGTACTGCTCGCCGCCCCTCCCGTCCGCCCGCCGGGCACGCGCCCGCCACAGCCCCCGCCGACGCTCTTCGCCGAGCCGTACGGGGGCGGCGGCAGCCGGCACTCGCCGTATCCGGCGCGAACGCGCGGCGGCCGGCGGGCCGCGGCCCGAAGACCGGGTGGACGCCGCGGACTCATCCCCCTCACCGGGCGCCGCAGGCTCGCGGCGGTCATCGGCGTGCCCGTGGCGATCGCCGGCCTCGTCGCCACCGGCCTGGCCGTCCTCGGCGGCGGGGACGGGGCGGCCTGCAAGCCGCCGCTCGAACTCCGGCTGCTCACCGACCCCGACCTGGAACCCACCCTCCGCAAGGCGGCGGAGGCGTACCTCATGTCGAACGCGAACCGGGCGGGAGACGGCTGCAGGCGCAGCGGCATCACCGTCTACAGCGCCGGGGCCGCCGCCACCGTCGCCGCGTTCGGCCGGCAGTCCGACCCCTGGCAGCGGCCGACGGGAGACGACAACAACCCGCAGCGCGACATCGGCCCCCAGCCGGACATCTGGGTCCCGGCCTCGTTCGCGAGCGTCGACCGGGCCCGCCTCACGTCCCCCGAGCGGACCTACGTCTCCCTGGAGGCCGATCCCGAGCCGTTCGCCTACTCGCCGGTGGTGCTCGCGGTACCGCAGAACCTGGCGGCGGAGCCGGCCGCCGAGCGGGTGGGCAGCCTCGCGGCCTTGACGGAGGCGGTCAGGAAGCGCGAGGCGAAGGCCGAAGTGCGGCGCACGGACCCGGAGAACACCGACGCCGGCCTCCTCGCGACCATCGGCCTGTACGGCGGCGGCGGAACGGAAGGCCGCTCCCCGGCCTCGGCCGAGCGCGGCGTGGCCCAGGCGGGACCGCCCGCGCGCACGGGCGCGGAGCTGCTGTGCACGCTGCCCGACGACAACGAGGTCGACGATCGCACCACGGCCCTGGTCCCGGAGTTCCTGCTCAAGACCGGGGTGGGCTGCGACAGTGCGACGCGGACCGGGCGGATGGCCGAGTACCCCGTCGACGTCCCCGGACTGAGCCCGACGTTCGTACGGGTGCGCTGGCGGGGCGCCGACCGGGACAAGGAGGCGCGGGACCGCGCCGTGGAGGGGTTCCGCACCTGGCTGACCGGCAAGGAGGGCAAGACGCCCGCCGCGTCCGCGCCCTCCGGCGGACTCGCCGTCTTCGGGCAGGACGGCTTCCGGAGCGGCTCGGGGGGCCACCGCCCCCTCGGCGGCAGCGACTTCGGGGCCCTGGCCGACCCCGGCCTGCTCCCCGGCCCCGCCCTCCCGTCCTCGATGACCGACGCGCTCAAGCGCTACCGGGAAGCCAACGGGCCGGGCCGGGTGCTCTTCCTGCTCGACTCGTCCGGCTCCATGGGCGGCCTGTGGGAGGGCCCCGGCGGCGCGCCCGGCATCATCGCCCAGTCCCTCGCCGGGCTCGGCGGCCAGGACGAATACGGGGTCTGGGGCGTGGCCACCGAACCGGGCAACCCCCGCCCGTACGGCGAGGTGCTGCCCTTCGGCACGCACAAGCGCGAGGAGGCACAGCGGGCGATCCCCGCCTCGGCACAGGTCAAGGACGTGGAAGCCGATCCCGGCCGGGCGCTGGTCGCAGCCCTGGAGTACATGGCGCAGCGCGGCACCGAGAGCCACGGACCGCAGCTGATCGTCTACATCACGGACGACGAGGACAACAACCGGATGACCGAGGACGGCCGGCTGAACGACCTGCTCGCCTCCGCGCGGGCGAGGAAGATCCCGGTGGTCATGGCCTCCCTGGACGCCGGCGGTTGCGACAAGGGCAAACCGGACGCGGCCGTCTCCGAGGCCAGCGGCGGCCGCTGCCTGGACACCAAGGGGGATCTCGTGGCCCGGCTGCGCGACGAGGTCGCCAGGACCGGAACGGGGGACGAGGGATGAGGCACGGCCGCGGGCGCGTCCGGCGCGGTGCGTCGGCCGCACTCCTCGCCCTGCTGCTCACCGCCGGATGCGACGCGGGCGGAGCCGACGGCCCGGGCGACGGGCAGCGGCCCGCCGCGGGCACGGGCGAAGTGCCGGGCGAGATCGTGCTGGCCAGCGGCCGGGACGTGACCGGCAAGGGCGGCATCCGCCAGCAGCTCATCGCGGAGTGGAACCGGCAGCAGGAGGCGAAGGGTTCGGCCTACCGGGCCCGGCTGGTCGAGCTGCCCGGCTCGGCCGACCAGCAGCGCAGCCAGCTGCTCGGTGCGCTGCAGTCCGGCAGCGCCGAGTACGACGTCGTCAACCTCGACGTCACCTGGGTGCCGGAGTTCGCGGCGGCGGGTCTGGTCCAGCAGCTCCCCGAGCGGCTGGTCGACTCCGATGTCATCAAGTCGGTAGCGGATACGGCCCGTTGGGGAGACAAACTGTACGCCGTCCCCTTCAACAGCGACGTCGGGCTGCTCTTCTACCGCCGCGACTACCTGGCGAGCGCGGGCGTCACGAACACCGATCTCGGCAAGGGCACCGGCTGGCCCGGCGTCCAGCAGCTGATCGGCGCGCTCGACACGGCCGGCAAGAAGCTGCCCGGACCCTATGTGAAGGGCTGGACCTCGCAGCTCGACGCCTCGTACGAAGGCCTCACCGTCAACGGGATCGAGGCTTTCGCCTCCGCCGCCGACCGGTTCGCGCTCACCGACGAGGACGGCCGCTACGCCGGCTCCGTGGCCGACCTGCAGGCCGGGCTGGGCGAGCTGCGCAACCGCACCCAGGCCGCGTACACCCTGCCCGACGCCGTCCACTCCGACGAGGCGGACACGCTCACCGACTTCGCGAGCGGCCGTACGGGCTTCCTGCGGCACTGGCCGTACGCGTACCGCACGCTCCACCAGTCCCTGTCCGAGCAGCAGCTCGGCGTGGCCCCACTGCCGGGCAAGGCGGTGCTGGGCGGCCAGAACCTGGCCGTGGCCCGGGGCTCGCAGCGCAGCGCCACGGCCCGGCAGCTCGTGGAGTTCCTCACCGGCAAGGAGAGCGAACGCTGCCTGCTCGACGCGGGGTTCGCGGCCACCAGGCTCTCCGCGTACGAGGACCACGGCCTGACCTGCAAGGCGGCGAAGCCCGCCGGCCAGGCCACCGCGTCCCCGACGGGAGAGCGCACCGACCGGATGCCCCGGGACGCGGACGGCCGCCCCGCCTATGCGCGCGGCACTCTGCTGCCCGCCCTGGAGAACGCCGTCCAGCGACCGCGCACCCCGCTCTACGGCGCCTTCAGCCAGACGTTCACCGCTCAGCTGTCCCGGCTCCAGAGCACCGGACCGCCCTCCGACGCCGAACTCGCCAAGGACCTCGACGCACAGCTGAAGAGGGCCCTGCCGTCGCGCTGACCTCCACTCGCCGCACGCAGACCCCGGACATAGGCTTGCCTTACCGAAGGCGGCCGTGGTCCGCCACGTGCTGCCGTTTCCGTGCGACCGAGGAGTCGCCATGAGGAACCGCACTCGGGTACGTCACCAGGCCGGGGCCCTCGCCGCGGCGGCGCTGCTGGCCGGAGGCGTCATGCTCGCGACCGGTGCCACCGCCACCGTCGCCGGCTCGGCGGTGCGCCCCGCCGAGATCACCCCAGCCCAGCAGCAGGCCATCCTCGCCGAGACGAACAGCGTGCGCCAGCAGGCCAATCAGCCGGCCCTGACCTGGGACAGCGCGCTCGCCGCACAGGCCCAGGCCTGGGCCGACAACCCGGCGTCCACCGCCGGAGGCCAACTGAACCACGCCCCGCTGGGCAGCGCCGCCGAGAACATGTCCGGCCATCCGCCGGACCAGGCGACGGGGAGCTGGGCCGCCGAGAAGAGCGCCTACGACGCGGACCCGAACCACGACTACACGACCAACAAGGAGGGGTACCGGGCGTGGGGCCACTACTACAACATGATCGACGCCAGGTGGCACACGATGGGCTGCGGCGCGAAGAGCGGCGTTCCCATCCAGGGTGCGGGCTGGGTCGTCGTGTGCCTGTACGGCAGCTGACCCGCGTCACACCGCCCGGCCGTCCCCGGCCTCGTGGTGCATGCCCCTGCACAGCGCCCACACGATGAAGAGGTTGACGGCGACCAACACCGTGGCCCACACCGGGTAGTACGGGATCCACAGGAAGTTGGCGAGAGCGCCCAGGCCCGCGACGAACACGCCGAAGAAGCGTGCCCACAGGGCTCCGGTGAGGACGGCGCAGCCCGCCAGGATGATGATGATGCCCATGATGAGGTGGACCCAGCCCCAGCCGCCCAGGCTGAACTCGAACACGTAGTGGCGGGTCGTGACGAACAGGTCGTCCTTGGCGACGGCCGCGATCCCCTCGAAGAGGGCCATCGCGCCACCGAAGATCATGAGCGCCGCCGCGAGGACGGTGGTTCCGGATGTGGGCCCGTGCCAGGGGCTCGGGTTCGCGTCGGCCGCTCTGGTTCGGGTGGAGTCACTGGCCATGTCGGCCTCCTTGCTTGGCGCGGCCGTCCGGCCGGTGGAGCGTGCCGGACCGTCGCGATCTCCATCTCAGCGTGGCACGGGGGCACTCCTTCGGCACTCCGGGGTCAAGAATTCTTGACATCGTGTCGCGGCTGCTTGACACTTCGAATGTCTGGTTTTCTTGACATCGGGAGGGGCAGTGGCAGTCGAGGAGAAACGTGCCTGGAGCATGTTGGTGGTCGCGATCGGGTCGTACGCGACGTACCTGTGGTGGGTGTTGGACCGCCCCGCGGGAGTGCCGCTGACCCGCGCACCTTATGCGGGAGCGCTGCTGTGGACGGTCTGCCTGTCGATCGCCGTGTCGATCGCCGCCCACATCGCGATCGCCGCGTCCTCGCCGAAGGACGCGAACGTCAAGGACCAGCGCGACCGGGAGATCCACCGCTTCGGCGAGTACGTGGGGCAGTCGTTCGTCGTCATCGGCGCCGTGGCCGGCATGCTGCTCGCGATGGCCGAGGCCGCGCCGTTCTGGATCGCCAACGCCGTCTACCTGGCCTTCGTCCTCTCGTCGGTGCTCAGTTCGGTGGTCAAGGTCATTTCGTACCGGTTCGGTTTCCACCCGTGGTGAAGCCGAAGCCGACGAGGGTCACCAACACCATCCGCGCCCAGCGCTTCGCGCACGGCGAGATGACCCAGGCCGAGCTCGCCCGCCGCATCGGCGTGAGCCGTCAGACGGTCATCGCCATCGAGCAGGGCCGCTACTCGCCCTCGCTGGAGATGGCCTTCCAGATCGCCCACGTGTTCGGGATGCCCCTCGACGGCGTCTTCCAGTACGCGGCCGACACCGGCGCAACAGGCGACGACAGGGGAGACGGCTGATGAGAGCCATCGTCCAGGACGCGTACGGACCGCCCGAGGTCCTGCGCCTGACGGAGATCGAGCGGCCCGTTCCCGGGCGCGGCGAGGTGCTCCTGCGCGTGCACGCGGCCGGCCTCGACCAGGGGGTCTGGCACCTCATGACGGGCACGCCCTACGCCCTGCGCGCCGCGGGCTTCGGCCTGCGAGCGCCCAAGCAGCGGGTCCGGGGCATGGACGTCGCGGGCCGCGTGGAGTCCGTCGGACCGGGCGTCACGCGCTGGCGGCCGGGCGACGAGGTGTACGGCACCTGCGCCGGCTCATTCGCGGAGTTCGCGTGCGCCAAGGAGGACGGGCTGGCTCCGCGGCCGGCCAGGCTCACCCCCGAAGAGGCCGCCGTCGTCCCGATCTCGGCGTGCACGGCCCTCCAGGCCCTGCGCGCGGGCCGGCTGACGCCCGGTCAGCGGGTCCTGGTGATCGGCGCCGGCGGCGGGGTGGGGACGTACGCCGTCCAACTGGCCAAGGCCCTCGGGGCCGGACACGTCACCGGAGTCTGCAGCACGCCCAAGACGGAGCTGGTCCGCTCCCTCGGCGCGGACGAGGTCGTGGACTACACGAGCGAGGACCCCACCGACGGGGTGCACCCGTACGACCTCGTCCTCGACATCGGCGGCAACCGCCCCCTCCGCCGGCTGCGCCGGGCCCTGGCCCCGCGCGGAACCCTGATCATCGTCGGCGGCGAGACCGACGGCCGCTGGATCGGCGGCCACGACCGGCAGTTGCGCGCCCTGCTGCTGTCGCCCTTCACCCGGCACCGCCTGCGCGGACTCGCCGCCGCCCCGCGCCCCGGGGACCTGCGCACCCTGGGGGAACTCATCGGGTCCGGCGCGCTCACCCCGGTGGTGGACCGTGCGTACCCGCTGGCGGAAGTCCCCGACGCGATACGCCGCCTACGGGAAGGCCGCGTACGCGGCAAGATCGCGATCCGCGTGCAGGACGTGTCCGGCCCCCTGCCCGGGGTCCGCGCCGCTCCCGTTGCGGACCGTCCGTAAATGAATGGTGCGGCGCGCACGGACGGCGGATGATGCGCAGGGTCCGCTGCCGCCGTGAGCCACATGCCTGACGGGATGCCGAGATGACCCCTGCCGTGCCAGACCCCTCCGGGCCCCGGCCCCGCGCCCGGGTGAGCGCCGGTGCGCTGCTCGGCAGCCGGGAGGCGGGTGTGGCGGTCTTCCGCGGCATTCCGTTCGCCGAGCCTCCGGTCGGCGCCCAGCGATTCGCCGCGCCGCGGCGGGTACGGGGCTGGAGCGGGGTGCGGGAGGCCGTCTCGTACGGCCCGCCGCCCCCGCAGGCCGGCGTGTTCGGGATGGACGCGCTGGCGCGGCAGTCGCCGGGGGACGACTGGCTGACCGTCAACGTCTGGTCGCCCGAGCCCGAGCCCGAGCCCGAACCCGGCGCCGGCCTGCCGGTGATGGTGTGGATCCACGGCGGCGCCTACGCGATCGGCATGTCCGGCCTCCCCGAGTACGACGGCGCCCGGCTCGCCCGGGACGGCGGCGTCGTGGTGGTGACGTTCAACCACCGCGTGGGCATCGAGGGGTTCGCGCAGGTCGAGGGGGCCGTGGCCAACCGCGGTCTGCTCGACCAGGTGGCCGCCCTCGAATGGGTCCGCGACAACATCCGCGCCTTCGGCGGCGACCCGGACCGGGTCACGGTCTTCGGCCAGTCGGCGGGAGCGGGGTCCATCGCGGCACTGCTGGCGATGGAACGCGCGGCCGGGCTCTTCGGCCGGGCCATCGTGCAGAGCGCGCCCGGCACGTACTTCTCAGCGGAGCTCGCCGCGGACATCGCGGCCGCCTGCGCCGCCGAGCTGGGACTGAGGCCGACGGTGGAGGACCTGTCGGGCGTCCCCCCGCACCGACTGGCCGCCGCCGGTGACGCGGTCGCCGCCAAGACGGACCAGTGGACGCGGCGCTGGGGCCCGGCCGCACACCGGGGCGTCCTGTTCGCGCCCGTCGTCGACGGCGAGGTCCTGGTCCGCACACCGTGGCAGGCCCTGGCCGAGGGGGCCGGCCGCGGCATCGAGCTCCTCGTCGGCCACACCCGCGACGAGCAGCGCCTGTTCACCGCGCTGGAGGGTCTCCTCGGGCAGGTGACCGAGGAGCAGGCGGCGACCGCGCTGCGCCTCTTCGCGCCCGGCCCGGAGGGAGCCGACCGCTACCGCGAGGCGTTCCCGACGGCGAGCCCGGAAGAGCTGTACGAGTCGGTCCACTCGGACTGGCTGTTCCGCATGCCGACGCTGCACCTCGCCCAGGCCGCGACGGCCGCCGGCGGCCGCGCGTACGTCTACGAGCTCACCTGGCCCGCCCCGGGCATGGGCGGGATCCTCGGTGCCTGCCACGGCCTGGACGTGCCGCTCGTCTTCGGCACCCTGGACCGCGGTCAGCCCGCCGCGCTCATCGGTGAATCCCCCTCCCCGGAGGCGGAGTCCCTGTCCGCCGGGATGCGCTCCGCATGGACGCGGTTCGCGGCCCACGGCGCCCCCGGCTGGCCCGCGTACGACACCACCGAACGCCTGGTCCAACTCTTCGACGCCCGACCGGTGGTCACCGCCTATCCGGAACGGTCCTCCGAGCGGATCTGGCGGCACCACACCTTCCCGGCCCTCCCGCTGATCAGCCGGTAGCGTCAACCGGCTGCGCCCGCCCACACGGCAGGGTCCTATGCTGACGGGATGATTGACCGGGGGAGGGCCGTCGCCGCCGCGGCGTGGGGCGTGGTGGCCCTGTTGTTCGCGTCGGTGACCGTATGGGTGTCCTTGGCGGGCCTCGTCGGGCTCGGGTTCGTCGGCGCCGAGGACCGGCTTCACGTTTCCGAGTGCCGGCGCGCGGGCGGAGGGCGGGGCGCCAGCCACGTCGAGTGCACCGGCACTCTCGCGGCCGCCGCGGACCGCGGGCAGGTCAAGGTGGGGTTGCCCGATGACGGCGGGACCGTCGGAAGCGTCGTACGGGTGGCCAGGACGCCGTGGGGGACGTACATGGCCGTGGACTCCGGCCCGATATCGTGGGCGACGACGCTGCTCTACTCGCTCCTGTCCGTGATCGCCGCCGCCCTGTTCGCCTGGCTCTGCGTGCGGTGTGCCCGACGGGTCATTCCCCGAACGCGCCGTGCCGCCCCGCGCCCGAGGTGAAGCGCCCCGCCCCCGCCGCCGTCTCGCCCGCGGTCAGCGGAACCAGACCGTGCCGGTACTCCCCGGCCAGCGCCTCCGCCTCGTCCAGCCCGTGCTGTTCCAGGACGGACAACCGGTCGTGGCGCATGCACAGTTGGGGGAACGCGGCGATCTCACGGGCCAGCGCCTCCGCGGCCCCGCGCGACTGCCCCGGCGCCACCACCCGGTTCGCGAGCCCGATCGCATGCGCCTCGGCGGCGGTGACCGGACGCCCCGTCAGGATCAGGTCCATGGCGCGGCTCTCGCCGATCAGCCGGGGCAGCCGGACCGTACCCCCGTCGATCAGCGGCACGCCCCAGCGGCGGCAGAACACGCCGAAGACCGCGTCCTCCTCCGCGACCCGCAGATCACACCAGAGCGCCAGCTCCAGGCCCCCTGCCACCGCGTGCCCCGCGACCGCCGCGATCACCGGCTTGGAAAGCCGCATCCGGGTCGGCCCCATGGGTCCGTCCCCCGAAGCGAGCACCTGATTGCCCCGCTCGGTGCCGATGGCCTTGAGGTCGGCGCCGGCGCAGAAGGTCCCGCCCTCGCCCCAGAGGACGGCGACGGCGGCGCCCTCGTCCGCCTCGAACCGGCGGAAGGCATCGGCGAGCCCTGCCGCCGTCGGACCGTCCACGGCGTTGCGGACCGCAGGCCTGCTCAAGATCACCGTGAATACCGGGCCGTCCCGCTCGACCCGCACCGCGGCCTGCTCATCCGCCATGCCGCACCCTCACTCGCCGTCCTCGGTGAGGGGCCCGTAGTGGTACGCGAGCTCCCGCCAGGTCAGCGCGCCGCCGGCCTGCTCCTCCTGCCCGGGGCGGTTGAACCGCGCCATCCGCCACGCCCCGCGGTTCGGGCCCTCACCCAGCCGCGTCCACGCGTCGAGGTCGGCGTCGAGCACGCGCGAGGGCCCGTCCTCGCCGGGGTCGGCGTCGTCGATGGGGGACCAGTGGCGCAGGTCGGGGCGCTGAGCCAGCCGCTCCTGGTAGGCGGCGGCCCGGGCCATGAAATCGCGACCGCCGGCCGGGGCACGCTTGACGTGCTCCAGCTCGTAGGCGCTGGCAAGGCTGGTGAGCGTGTGGCGCATGTGACCAGCCTAAAAGCTCGCGTCCCGGTCCGGGAGCCGGTCCGGAGATCTTCTCCTTTTCGGCTCCCGCACACTCCCGGCATTCGAACGTGCTTGCGCCCCGTTACGGGGCGCGCCAGACGTTGGCGAAGGCCGCCTTCTCGATCGAGCGCCGCTGGCGCACCGCTTCCAGCTCCATCACCGCGTCGTTGACGATGGCCAGCACGGTCGTGACCGCCTCGTCGTCGAGGTCGAGCTCCTCCTCGGACGACCCTTTCTGTACGCCCACCACCGCCGCGAGGGCGGCGAGCACGGGCTCGTCCGCCTCCCAGCGGTTGCGCGCCTGGCGGCGGGCGGGCGAATCGACCAGCTCCACGCGCTCGGCCCCGAACAGCGACCGGCCGCCGCGCCCCGCCGTCAGCTCGCCATCCGCCTCGAGGGCGGTCTGGTACGCCGCGGCGAGGTCGCGGCCCCGGCGCCACAGCCAGTCCTCGACCCGCTCGTACGGCACCTGCCGCCTGAGCGCGGCCGACGCCTCGCCCAAGAGGCGGTCGTCCGGCGCCGACGGCCCGCCGGGAACGATGCTGTCACCGTCCAAGGTGACGACCTGCGCGCCGATGAGATCGATCAGCTCGGCTCCCGCGAGTGCGAGCGACAAGTCGCCCTGCCCCACGGAATGGTTCGGCTGAGGATCCATGGCGATGATGAACAGGTCTTTCGCCGTGGTCATGAACGGCTCCCCTCGGAGTCATCGGCAGTGGTGTGGTCCCACCCGGCGCCAGTATCGCGCCTGCCCGCGGTTCCGCGCGGGACGGCGCTCAGCGGTCGTAGCGCCGGTGGAAACGCTCCACCCGGCCCTCGGCGTCCACGATCCGCGAGGTCCCCGTGTAGAAGGGGTGGCTCGCCGACGAGATCTCGACGTCGACCAGCGGGTAGGTCTTGCCGTCCTCCCACTCGATGCTGCTCGACGCGTGGGCGGTCGACCGGGTCAGGAACGCGGTGCCGGCCGCGCGGTCGCGGAAGACGACGGAGCGGGATTCGGGGTGGATACGGGGCTTCATGTGATGTCCCTCCTCATGCGAGTGGGCCGCGTGGGCGGGGTCGGCTGAGTGGCCGAGTATGGGCGTGCGTACCTGCCGGGCAGTGCCCGGTGCGCCTCAGCGTTCCTCTCGAAACGCGACGTGCCGCCCGGCCAGTGCGTCGTACTTGCGCAGGACGAGGCGGTCGGGGTTGTTCCGGGTGTTCTTGCGCGTCGTGTAGGTGGTGCCGGTCCCGGCCGTCGACTTCAGCCGGACGACGGGGCGTGCGGTGTTGCGTGCCACGGGGTGCTCCTCTCGGCGGCACTCGCGCGATGTTTGACTCGCGCATGCCAGCTGACTCCTGCAACAGGAGCCCGGGCCGATGCATTCCCGCCCCGCGGAGGCGACCCTTCCCTACCCCGTCCGAGTGATCATCGGTGTGGGGGCGTGTGGGGCGGAGCCCGGCTGCCGAGGATGGCGCCATGTCTCTTCGATCTTCGTCACTTCGCCGTGCGCTGGTTCCGTTCGTGGCCGTCCTCGCGCTGTCGGCCACCGTCGCCTCCTCCTCGGCCGCCGCGGCGGAGGCGTGCGGCTCGATCATCACCGCGCCGCTCGCCGCGCCCGTCTCCGCGGACGACCCCTGTCCCAGCGCCGACCCGGTGGTGTGCCGGATCCGCGTGCTCCCGATGGACGAGAAGGTCGAGGCCCAGCGGACCCGCATCCGCTACCACGGGCTCCTGGAGGACATGCACCGGACCGCCGCCGACATGCGCAGCGCCGGGGCCACCGACGAGGAGGTCGCCAGGGAACTCGTGGACATGCGCAACCAGGCCAAGTCGATCACCCGCGCGGGCATGACCCCGGAGGAGGTCCGCATCCTGGAGGAGCGCAACACGGACAAGTACGGCAACCCGCTCGGGCCCACGGCGGACCAGCTGTACGCCAAGTACGGCACCTGGCAGCAGGTCATCGACGCGTCGATGCGGACGAGCTACGCCGTCGACCGCGAACTCAGCCTGGAGTACAAGCCCTGCCCCGTCTAGGTGTGCAACTGCCGCAGCTCGATTACACCGGGGTCTGGGCCTTCTGCTTGAGGCGTTCGTAGGGTGTTTGGCCGCCGAGGGAGCCATGGGGGCGGTGGTAGTTGTAGTAGTCCTCCCACTCGCGGAGTTTGTCGTTGAAGACGCCGGTGTCATCGATGACT
>NZ_JBIASZ010000008.1:0-368731 GCF_042891345.1 Streptomyces sp. NPDC001903 | reverse complement strand
CCGCATACGCGCGGCACCGGTTCGCGGGCCTGAAGCAGGAGCAGGGCCGTTTGCTCGGGCGCCAGCAGGACAGCTGACCAAGAGAAACGACGTCTAAGAGGAGGACGAAGGCCGGGCCGCGGGGGCCGTCAGGTCACCGGGGTCGGTGTTCGCGCCGCACAGGATGACGGCCACGCGCTCACCCAGCGGCTCCGGGGCGGTCCGGACGGCCGCCAGGGCCGTGGCCGCGCCCGCCTCCACCACGATCCGGTGCTCCTCCCACAGCGCGCGCCGGGCCGCCGTGATCGCCGGGTCCGGGACCAGGACGGACCGTACGCCCTCGTCCCGCGCGGCGGCCAGCGCGGCCGCCGAGACCCGGGTGGCGCCCAGTGAGTCGGCGGCGACCGAGTCCACCGCCACGTCGACGATCCGGCCCGCCTCCAGGGCCGCGTTCAGGGCCCGGCAGTTCTCCGGCTCGGCAGCCACCACCCGTACGCCGTGCTCGCGGGCCGCCGCCGCGACCCCGGCGAACAGCCCGCCACCGCCCACCGCGACGACCACGGTGTCCAGCCCCGCCAGCCCGGCCCGGATCTCGTCCAGCACCGTGCCCGCGCCCGCCGCGATGAGCGGGTGGTCGTACGCGTGGCTGCTCAGCGCGCCGCTGTGCGCCGCGAACTCCTCGCACGCGGCCAGCGCTTCGGCGTACCGGTCCCCGACGAGCCGTACGTCGGCCCCGTACCCGCGCAGCCGCTCCACCTTCACGCGCGGCGCGTTGGCGGGCAGGAACACCGTGGCGCGCACGGACTGCGCGCGGGCCGCCCAGGCGCAGGCGAGGCCCGCGTTGCCGCCGGAGGCGATGGTGACGCCCGCGTCCGGGAGGGTGCCGGCGTCGCGGTGGGCCGCCAGGAAGTTGCGGGCGCCGCGGGCCTTGAAGGACCCGGTGTGCTGGAGGTGCTCCAGCGCGTACCAGAGGCCCTCGGCGGCGGGTACGACGGCGACGGGGCGGACCGATCCGGCTATCCGGTCGGCGGCGGCGCGTACGGCGGCGTAGTCGAGCTGCTGTTCCATGACGGGGTCCCCTTCGGGCGGCTTCAGGCGGCGGCGGGCCGGTTGGCCTCGATCAGCTGGCGCAGGGCGCCGTGGTACACCTCGTGGTCGGTCAGGGCGGGCAGTACGTCGGCCAGCCCGCCCGCGAGCACGGGGAACCGCTCCGGATCCAGCGCGGCCAGGGCCGCCCGCGAGGCGGCGGTGGCTCCGGCCGGATCCCGGTGGTCCACGAAGGCGGCGCTGCCGAGGGTGAGCAGGTACATGCGGCGGTACGCGGTCATCGCCTCGGCGGGCGTCATTCCGGCGGCCACGCTGTCGGCGAGCGCCGGCTCGACCAGCCGGGCCAGCAGCTGGCGGCCGAGCCAGGGGCGGCCGCCCCGGAGCACGAGCAGCCCGGGGTGCGCGACGAGCAGCCGGTACAGGGCGGTGAAGCGCGCCTCGGTGGCCTCGGCCCAGCCGGTCCCGGCCGGGATCTCGGGCAGCTGCCCGGCGAGGTGCTCGGTGCAGAGGTCGAGGAGCCCGGCGAGGTCGGTGCAGCGGCGCTGGACGGTGGCGTGGGAGACCTCCAGCCGGTCGGCCAGGGCACGGAAGCTCAGCGCGTTCGGCCCTTCCTCGTCGATGAGGCGCAGGGCGGCGACGGCGATCGCCTCGGGCGTCGCACGGTCCAGGGCTGCTGATCTCCTCGGCATGAGATACACCGTATCAGACGCTGTAACAGACGGCGTATCGCCCGCACCCCTCCCCGATCGTGTGACGTCGACTACGGCCATATTGCTGGTCATTGAGCCATAACCATCGACTTATGTTGACAGAGGGTAGTCGCACCGCTGCACTGAGCGCACTGCAGCCCCACCTCAAGGAGTCTCCGTGCCGCCTCGCCTGCGTGCGTCGCTCCCCTGCCTGACCGCAGCCGCCCTGCTGGCCCTCTGCCTCGCCCCCGCCCCCGCGGCGGCCGAGCCCTACGCGACCTCGGACGCCCCGCTCGCGCTCACCCCGCCCATGGGCTGGAACAACTGGGCGCACTACATGTGCGACATCGACGAGGCCAAGGTGGTCGCGAACGCCGACGCGCTCGTCTCCAGCGGCCTCGCCGCCAAGGGCTACGACACGGTGACCGTCGACGACTGCTGGATGACCAAGAGCCGGGACGCGGAAGGCAGCCTGGTCGTCGACACGCAGAAGTTCCCGCACGGCATGGCCTGGCTCGGCGAGTACCTGCACGCCAAGGGCCTGAAGTTCGGCATCTACGAGGACGCCGGCTCCCTCACCTGCGAGCGCTACCCCGGCAGCGGCTCCCCCGACGGCGGCGGCCCGGACCACTACGCCCGGGACGCACGGCAGTTCGCGTCCTGGAAGGTCGACTACGTCAAGATGGACGGCTGCAACCTGTGGGTGCCGCCCGGGACGACGAAGGAGCAGGCGTACCGCGACGCGTACAACGCGGTCGCCGAGGCCCTGCGTACGAGCGGCCGCGCCATGGTGCTCTCGGCCTCGGCACCCGCCTACTTCCAGCAGGGCGAGTGGGGCGGCTCCGACTGGCACAAGGTCCTCGGCTGGGTCGGGGAGACCGGCCAGCTGTGGCGCGAGGGCAAGGACATCAAGGTCTACAACGCCGCCGCGCCCGCGACCTCCCGGTGGAGCTCGGTGCTCGGCAACTACGGGTACAACCGCTGGCTCGGCCGGTACGCGGGCCCCGGCAACTGGAACGACCCCGACTTCCTGATCGCGGGCTCCCCCGGGCTCACCGCGGCCGAGAGCCGCAGCCAGGTGGGCCTGTGGGCGATGATGGCGGCCCCGTTCATCCTGTCCTCCGACGTCTCCAAGCTCACCCCGGCCGGACTGGCCGCCCTGGGCAACACCGACCTGATCGCGCTGGACCAGGACCCGATGGGCCGCCAGGGCGCGGTGCTCTCCGCCAACGCCACCTTCGAGGTGCTGGCCCGGCCGCTGGCGAACGGCGACCGCGCCGTCGCCGTGCTCAACCGGTCCGCCGCCGCGCGGGACATCTCCGTACCGCTCACCGACATCGGGCTCTACTCCTGCACCGTCGACGCCAAGGACCTGTGGAGCGGCAAGAGCACCGAGGTCTCGACCTCCCTGACGGGGAAGGTGGCCGCGCACGACACCGCGGTCTTCCGGCTCACCCCGCACGAGGGGTGCGGCGAGGCCCGGCCGACCGGGCAGATCACCGGCAACGGGGCGCAGTGCGCGGACGGGGTCAACACCACCGGGGTGGGCGCGGTGGTCCTTTCCCCGTGCACCGCGGCCGGCGACCAGCGCTGGGTGCTAGGGCCGGAGGCCACCCTGCGCCTGACCGGCAAGTGCCTGTCGGCGGGCGAGGACGGCGTGGTGGAACTGGCCGGCTGCGCGTCCGGTGAGCCGGGCCAGCGCTGGACGCACCGCCGGGACGGGGCGCTGGTCGAGGACGTGAGCGGGCTGTGCCTGACTGCTCCCGCCGCGGCCGCCACCCCCGACGCCCCGGCCGAGCGGCTGCGCCTGGCCGACTGCGGCGAGCACCGCGTCGACCAGGCCTGGTCCCTGCCCGTCTGATGCCGGGCCGGGCCGGCAGCCCCGATCACCCGTCGGGCCCCCGGCCCGCGCCCCAGCACGACCAGGCCGTGTCCCTCGGATCAGGCCGGCCCGCCACGATCCGAGAGACACGGCCCGGACCCGGACCCACGGGCCCCGGCACGGGACCCGAGCCACACCACGGATCGGTGACTCATCGGATGACGAACTCCCCGCCCCCGCGCCGGCGGCGCGCGCAGCTGCGCCGCCGCGCCGCCCTGGCCGCACTGGTGGCCCTGCTCGGCGCCGGCTCCCCCGCACTGGCCGACGTGGCCGACGACGTGGCAGACGTACGGGGCCGCGCGCCCGTACCGGTACCGGACTCCCCCGGCTCCCCCGGCTCCCCCGGTGCGTCCAGGCCCCGGGCCTTCGACGTCGGGCCCGCGCGGGAGGCGCTGCGGCGGCTGCTGCCGCGCCACGCCGACCAGTTCACCCTCGTACCCGATCCGGCCGCCGGGGCCGACCGGTTCACCGTGTCCGGGTCGGCCGGCGCGATCACCGTGCGCGGGTCCACCGGGGCCACCCTGCTCACCGGCGTCGGCTGGTACCTCCAGCACGTCGCCGGGGCGGACATCGGCTGGCCCGGCGACAGCATCGGGATGCTGCCCGCGCGGCTGCCCGCCGTACCCGCGCCGGTCACCCGCAGCGCGCTCGTCCCGCACCGGTACGCCCTCAACGACACCGACGACGGCTACTCGGGCGCGTACCGCACCTTCGAGCAGCACCAGCGGCAGATCGACTTGCTCGCCCTGCACGGCATCAACGAGGTGTTCGTCCAGGCCGGCGCCGAGTACCCCTACTACCGGGCGCTCCAGGGCTTCGGCTACTCCGCCGACGAGCTGCGCGAGTGGATCCCCGGCCCCGGCCACCAGAGCTGGTGGCTGCTGCAGAACCTGAGCGGCTTCGGCGGCCCGGTCTCGGAGCGGCTGATGCGGGAGCGCGCCGAGCTCGGCGGGCAGATCGCCGAGCAGCTGCGCGGGCTCGGCATGACCCCGGTGCTGCCCGGCTACTTCGGGACGGTGCCGCCCGGCTTCGCCGCCCGCAACGCGGGCGCCAAGACGGTGGCGCAGGGCGACTGGGCGGGCTTCGACCGGCCCGACTGGCTGGACCCGACCTCCCCGGTGTTCGGGAAGCTGGCCGCCTCGTACTACGCCGAGCAGCGGGCCGTGTTCGGGGACAGCGGCATGTACCGGATGAGCCCGCTGCACGAGGGCGGGACGGTGGGCACCGTCGACGTGAAGGCGGCCGCGGGGGCCGTCCAGAAGGCGCTGCACACCGCGCACCCCGGCGCGATGTGGGCGGTGCTGGGCTGGCAGGACAGTCCGAAGCCGGAGCTGCTCGCCGGGGTGGACACCTCGAAGCTGCTGATCCTGGACGGGCTGTCCGACCGGTACAACCGCCTGGACCGCGAGGCCCGCTGGGGCGGGGCCCCGTACGCGATGGGCACGATCTACAACTTCGGCGGGCACACCACGATCGGCGCGAACACCTCCGTGTGGATCGAGCGGTTCGGCCCCTGGCGGGCCAAGGCCGGCAGCGCGCTGAAGGGCATCGCCTATCTGCCGGAGGCCACCGGCACCAATCCGGCCGCCTTCGACCTCTTCACCGATCTCGCCTGGGAGCCCTCGCCGATCGACCAGCGCAAGTGGTTCGCCGATTTCGCGGCCCGCCGCTACGGGCGGGCCGACAAGGAGGCGGCGGCCGCCTGGGAGGAGCTGCGCACGGGCCCGTACAGCACCTCCTCGGGCCTGTGGTCGGAGTCCCAGGACAGCCTGTTCACCGCGCGGCCGAGCCTGACCGCGGTGGGCGCGGCGTACTGGAGCCCCAAGTCGATGCGGTACCCGGCCGACGGGGTGCGCCGGGCCCTGGACCACCTGCTCAAGGTGGATCCGAAGCTGCGCGGCTCGAGCGCCTACCGCTTCGACCTGGTGGACACGGCCCGGCAGGCCCTGGCCAACCACTCGCGGGTACTGCTCCCGAAGATCAAGGCGGCGTACGAGGCCGAGGACCTGGCCCGGTTCCGCACGCTGACCTCCGAATGGGCCGACGGCGAGCGCCGGTTGGACGCCATCACGGGCTGCGATCCCGACTTCCTGCTCGGCAACTGGCTGGCGGCGGCGCGCTCCTGGGGCGCGGACGAGGCCGAGCAGGACCGGTACGAGTACGACGCCCGCTCGATCCTCAGCGTGTGGGGCCGGCGCAGCACCAGCGAGGGCGGCTTCCTCCACGACTACGCGAACCGCGAATGGAGCGGCCTGGTCTCGGAGTTGTACGCGCCCCGCTGGGCGGCCTACTTCGAGAGCCTGGAGGAGTCACTGGTCCGGCGGGCGGCGCCCCGGGAGATCGACTGGCACGCCTTCGAGGAGGACTGGGCCCGGCGCACCACCCGGCACCCGAGCGGGGCGGACGGTCCGAGCGGGGATCCGCACGCCCTGGCGGCGGACATCGCGGCGGCCCTCAAGTCCTCGGAGGGCGCCGCCCGCTGACCTCCTACACCACCCCGGACGGTGGCGTTCGGACGATGCGCCGATCATCACCCGGCCGTGGGAATCCCACGACCCGTGCGAGGGAGAAACCACCGGGTGGTTCGACGCGCGGGACGCGCACTCGGTTGACTGGCCCGGAGCGACCACCAGGGGCGGCCGTCGGAACATCCGGCGGCCGCCCCTTCCGACGCCCTCACACGGCCCGACGCCAACAGGAGTGCACCGCGCATGTCCCACACCGGACACGAACGGCCCCCACAGCCCGGGCAGTCCGCACGGCACGAACAGCCGGAACGCCCGCAGCAGCCCGCGCAGCCCGCACCGGAACAGGGCGGCGAACCCGCCGCCCCGCCCGTGACCCTTGAGCTGCTGGCGCTCCTCGCCGCCGGGGTCGCCGATCTGGCCCTCGACCAGTTACGGCAGTCCGCCGACCGGGCCCAGGAGGTACTGCGCCGCTCCGACCTGCGGGAACTGCTCACCGACGGGGTCGTGGAACTGCGCAAGCGCGGCGAGCTGGCCACCCGCCGGTCTGGCGCGGCCACGGAGAACCACCTGGAGACCGTGGCCCGGCGGGCCGCCGAGCGGGTCGCCTCCGAGGGCCACCCCCGTGCATGACCACACCGGCTTCAAGGAGCGCATCGACGAGGTGCTGGTCCGGCTGGTCGACGAGGAGGAGCGGGCTCTGCTCGGACTGCACGTCGAACTCTCCCCGCTGTCCGAGCAGTTGCGCCGCTCGCTGGCGGGCGGGAAGCGGATCCGGGCCGCCTACCTGTACTGGGGCTGGCGGGCGGCGGGGCAGCCCGACTGCGAGGGGGCGATCCGGGCCGCGGCCGCGATGGAGCTGGTGCACGCGGCCGCGTGCACGCACGACGACATCATCGACGACAGCCTGATGCGGCACGGCCGGCTCACCGCGCACGCCGCCTTCGCCGCCCGTACGTCCGCCGGGCGGCGCTCCACCTCCCTCGCGATGATCCTCGGCGATCTGCTGATGGGCTACGCCGGTCACGTCTTCAGCTCCTGCGGGCTGCCCGGCGCCTACCTGGCCCGGACCGTCCCCCTGTGGGCCACCCTGCTGCGCGAGACGATGGCGGGCGAGTTCCTGGAGGTGCTCCGCACCCGGGCCGAGCCGCTCCCGCGGGTGGCGGAGTCGCTGGAGGTGGCCCGCTTCAAGACGGCCAAGTACACGGTCGAGCGACCGCTGCACCTCGGCGCCACCCTCGGCGGGGGCCCGCGCGCCCTGCTCGACGCCTTCTCCGCGTACGGGCTGCCGCTCGGCGAGGCCTTCCAGCTGCGCGACGACCTGCTGGGCACCTTCGGCGACCCCGCCAGGACCGGCAAGTCGAACGTGGAGGACCTGCGGGACGGAAAACCGACCGCGCTGCTCGCCCTGACCGTCGCCGCGGCCGACGCCGACGAGCGGCGACTGCTCGCGAAGCTGGTCGGCCGGCCCGACCTCGGCCCCGAAGAGGCCGCCTCCGTACGGGCGTTGATGGAGCGCTGCGGGGCCCGGCAGCAGGTCGAGGACATGATCCGGGAGCGCATCGCCCGGGCCGCCGACGCGCTGGACGCCGTACCGATGCCCGCGGAGGCGCGGTCCGCGCTGCGCGAGCTCGCCGGCACCGCCGCCGAGCGCTCGCTGTAGCCGCGGCGCCCGACCGTACACACGAGAAGGACGAGTCACGTGACCACCGCCGAGAACCCCTCCGCCCCGCCGTGCCCCCGTTACGACGACGACGCCCTCGACGCCCTGTCCGCCCAGGGCGACCCGCTCGCCGACGAGACGGTCGCCGCCCTGTTCCGCCGCGGCGAGGTGGGCGACTTCAACACGCTCATGCGGTTCTTCACCACCGCCGGGGATCCGCTCCCCGAACGGCTCCCGGCCTCCGCGCGCGGCTACTTCGAGGCCACCGCCCTGCCCCCGGCCTGGGTCGACTGGGACGTCATGGAGCAGGCCCGGCTGTTCTTCATGGACAACGCCGCCCACATCAACACCGGCCTGTCGTTCGCCGCGATGCCCGTCAGCTACGCCGTCCCCCGCATGGCCCGGCTGCTGTCCTCGACGCACTCGCTCGCGTATCCCTCCCGCCGGATGGCCAACACCGGCCAGTTCGTCACGTACCTCATGCGGACGGACTCCTTCGCCCAGGGCAGCAAGTTCGTCCCGGCCGCCCAGAAGGTCCGACTGCTGCACGCGGCGGTCCGCCACCACCTGCGCCACGGCGGCCACTGGGACGTGGAGCGGGACGGCATGCCCATCTGCCAGGAGGACATGATCGCCGGGCAGACCTTCTTCTCGCTGCTGGTGCTCGACGCCATGCACCGGCTCGGCATCCACATGAGCGAGGAGGGCGCGGAGGCCTACTACTACGCCTGGCGGGTCGTGGCCGCCCTGCTGGGCTGCGACATGGCGGCCGTACCGCAGGACCTCGCCGAGGCCCGCGCGTACTGCGACCTCTACCTGCGGCGCCACCTCGGCCCCTCCCCCGAGGGCGTGGTCCTCAATTCCCAGCTGCTGCGGCTGTACGAGGACGTGGTCCCCGGCACGCTCTTCGACCCGATGGTCCCGGCCACCGTCCGCTTCCTGGTCGGCGACACCATCGGCGACTGGCTGGAGGTCCCCCGCAGCCCCTGGGACTCGGCGGCCAGGGCCGTCCCCGTGGTGCTGGGGCTGCTGGAGACCCTCGAGGACAGCAGCCCGCTCGCGGAGTGGGCGCTGGACAAGGCGGGCTCGCTGCTCGCCGGCTTCGAGCTGTCCTCGCTGACCCGGGGGCGGGTCATGCACCACGCCATCCCGGCCGAGCTGAAGGCGGAGTACGGGGTGAAGGCGCCGCGCACCGGGCGCTGGGTGCCGCCGCCGCCGGCGCCGGTGCACCGGTCCGAAACCGTGCGCTGACCCGAACCGGCGTGGCCGGCCGCGGGTCCGCCCCGGCCGGAGTCACACTGGAAGCCCAGCTTCCCGGCGGACGGTGACTTGCTCATGACCACCCGTGTGAAGGCGGACCCGGGGCGCCGCCGCCGCGTCCTGGGCGGCGCCGTCTGCGGACTGGTCGCCGCCTGCGCCGGACTGGCCGTGGCCGAACTGGCCTCGGCGGCCGTCCGCCCGGAGGCCTCTCCGGTCACCGCGGTCGGCGGGGCCGTCGTCGACCGTACGCCGGTGGGCGTCAAGGAATGGGCGATCCGCGAGTTCGGCACCGCCGACAAGCTGCTGCTGGCCCTCGGGATCGTCCTCGTCCTGGGGGCCGTGGCCGTCGCCGCCGGGGTGCTCGCCGTACGGCACCTGCCCGCCGGCATCGCGCTCGCCGGCAGCTTCGGGCTGGTCGGGGCGGCGGCCGCGCTCAGCCGGCCGGGGGCGACCTGGCACGACGCACTGCCCTCGCTGGTCGGCGGCGCAGCCGCGGCCGCGGTGCTCCACCTGCTGGTCGGCGCGTTGACCAGACCGCGCCCGGTGGGCGCGCCGCCGGGCGGTGCGTGGTCGATGGACCGGCGCGGCTTCGGGCGGCTGGTCGCCGTGGCCCTCGCGGCCTCGGCGGGGATCGGGTACGCGGGGCGGCGGCTCGGCGCCTACGGCTCGGCCGGGGCGACGGCCTCGCGGTCGGATCTGGTCCTGCCGGAGCCGGCCGTGCCCGCGCCGCCGGTGCCGCCGGGCGCGCAGCTGCCGGTCCCCGGGATCTCCCGCTTCATCACCCCCGACCGGGACTTCTACCGCGTGGACACGGCCCTCGTGGTTCCCCGGGTGGACGCGGACACCTGGCGGCTGCGCATCCACGGCGAGGGCGTCTCGAACCCGCTCGAATTCGGGTTCCGCGAGCTGCTGGCCCGCCCGCTCGTCGAGCACGACATCACCCTGTGCTGCGTGTCGAACGAGGTGGGGGGCCCGTACGCGGGCAATGCCCGCTGGCTCGGCGTGCGCCTGGCCGACCTGCTGCGCGAGGCGGGGGTCCGGCCGCCCTCGCAGGGCGGTCCGGCGGACCAGCTGGTGTCGCGCTCGGTGGACGGGATGACGATCGGCACGCCCGTGGAGACGGTGATGGACGGCCGGGACGCGCTGCTGGCCGTCGGGATGAACGGCGGGCCGCTGCCCTTCGCGCACGGCTTTCCCGTACGGATGGTCGTACCGGGTCTGTACGGGTACGTCTCGGCGTGCAAGTGGCTGACCGAGCTGCGCCTGACGACCTTCGCGGCGTACGACGCGTACTGGGTGCGCCGGTCCTGGGCCCAGCAGGGCCCGGTCAAGACGCAGTCCCGGATCGACACCCCGCGCCCGGGCGCCGCACCGCAGGAGGGGCCGGTGCCGGTGGCGGGCGTGGCGTGGGCCCAGCACCGGGGCATCGCCCGGGTGGAGGTGCGGGTGGACGGGGGCCCGTGGCAGGAGGCCCGGCTCGGGGCGGCGGACGGCAAGGACACCTGGCGGCAGTGGGTCTGGGTGTGGGAGGCGACGCCGGGGCAGCACACCCTGGAGGTCCGGGCCACGGACGGTACGGGCGCCGTGCAGACGGGTGAGCGCAGGGGGACCGTGCCCGACGGGGCGACCGGGTGGCACTCGGTGCCGGTGCGTGTCCGTCCGGGGCCCGGGAGGAAGGCATGATGCGGACACCCTGGGAAACCGACCCGCACGTCAGGAGCCGGCCCTCGTGGAGCTGACCAGTACGTCGTTCCTCGTCACCCTCATCGGCGTCACCGTGCTCGCCATGCTCGCCGCGCTGCTGCTGTGGAACCGGATCCCCGGGCCGGGGTGGGTGCGCTGGCCGGTGCGGGTCCTGATGATCGCGCTGTGCCAGCTGACGTCGATCGCGGTGATCGCGACGTGGATCAACGGCAGCTACGGGCTCTACTCCTCGTGGAACGACCTGCTGGGCACGGAGAACGCGCAGAACGCGTCGGCGATGACCGGGCCGCCGCCGGGTCGGGCCAAGTTCACCCAGGGCGGGGACGGTACGCAGAGCACCTATTTCCGCGGCTCGCATTCGAAACTCGCCGGGCAGGTGATCGTGTGGACCCCGCCCGAGTACCGGGCGCCGGGCGCGGAGAAGACCCGCTTCCCGGTGCTGATGCTGCTGCACGGGTATCCGGGGTCACCGCGGACCTGGATCGATCTGGGCGGCATGCCGGGGACGCTGGACCAGCTGGTCCGGCTGGGCGCGGCGCACCCGTTCATCGTGGTGATCCCGGACGTGTACCCCGGCGGGGTGAACACCGACTGCAGCAACACGCCGACGCGGAAGGTGGCCGGCTGGCTCGCGGAGGACGTCACGGACCTCGTCGCGAAGAACTTCCGTACCCTGCGCGAGCCCCGGGGCTGGGGGCTGATGGGGGTCTCGACGGGGGCGTTCTGCGCGGTCAAGCTGCCGCTCCAGTACCCGAAGGTGTTCCGGGCGGGGGCGGCCCTGGACCCGGATCCGCTGGCCGGTGACCCGGAGGTGCTGCCCGATCCGGTGCTGCGCGAGCGCAACAGCCCGCTGTGGCTGGTCCGGCAGGCCAAGGGGGCCGATGTCGGGCTGTTCCTGGCCACCTCGGCGCAGGACAAGGACAGCCCGCCGGCGCAGCTGGAGGCCTTCAGCCGGGCCGCGGCGGGCACCGGGGTCCGGGTCAAGACCCTGGTCCGCCCGTCCGGCGGCCACAACTTCCAGACCTGGACGTCGATGTATCCGCAGGCGCTGGCCTGGCTGAGCACGGAGCTCTCGCCGCCCGGCGAAGGCCGCGGCTGACGCCGGGGCCGCGGCCGGCCCGATCCGAAGGCCGCGGGCCCGGCATGATCCGAAAGACACGGCCTAGGGGGTGTCGTCAAAGTCCCTTCTGGCCGGCGGGGTCCGGCACGCGCGCTCGCCGCGTTGTCGTCGGTCGACGACGCGAGCGTCGCCTCTCTCCTCCGCCTTGCGATCACACGCACCAGACCCCGCCGGCCCCGCCCTCACGGGCGGACGAAGCTACTTTGACGACACCCCCTAGGCCAGCCGGACCGGGAGGGATTCGACGCTGTTGCCGATGAAGCTGTGCAGGTGCGGCAGTTCGGGATCGGGGACCGCGAGGTCGAGGTCGGGGAAGCGGGTGAAGAGCCGCTCCAGGGCGATGGTGGCCTCCAGCCGGGCGAGCGGGGCGCCCACGCAGTAGTGCGCGCCGTGCCCGAAGGAGAGGTGGCGGGCGGCGCCGGGGCGGGTGACGTCGAACCGGTCGGCGTCCGGGCCGTGGAAGGCCTCGTCGCGGCCGGCCGAGGTGTAGGCGGCGAGGACCGGGGTGCCCTGGGGTATCACGGTGCCGTCGACGGTGAGGTCGCGGGCGGCGTACCGGAAGGGGAACCAGCTGACGGGTGCGTCCCAGCGCAGGGTCTCGTCCACCACGTCGGACCAGCCGGCCTTGCCCTCCAGGACCAGGGCGAGCTGGTCGCGGTGGGTGCACAGGGCGCGCACGGCGTTGCCGATCAGGTTGAGGGTGGTCTCGTGGCCGGCGACGAGCATCAGCCGCATGGTGCCGCTGAGTTCGGCCTCGCTGAGCCGGTCGCCGTCGTCCTCGCGGGCGGCGATCAGCGCGCTGGTCAGGTCCTCGCCGGGGGCCTCCCGGCGGGTGGCGGCGATCGTGCCCATCAGCTCGACGAGCTCGCGTACGGCGGCCATCACCTCGGCGGGGGTGGTGTCGGTGGCGATGATCACCGTGTGGGACAGGTGGTGCAGCCGTTCCCGGTGTTCGGGGTCGACGCCGAGCAGCTCGCAGATGACGCTCATCGGCAGCGGCAGCGCGAAGCGGGAACGCAGGTCCACCACCCCGTCGGGGGCCTCGGCGGCCGCCCGGGCGAGGTCGTCGAGGAGTCCGGCGGTCAGCTCCTCCACGCGCGGCCGCAGCCGCTCCACCTGGCGGGCGGTGAAGGCGTTGCCGACGAGGGAGCGCAGCCGGCGGTGGTCGGCCCCGTCGGCGGTGTGCATGCCCTGGGCGTTGGCGAACACCCGCAGCGGCCAGTCGGGGGCGATGGTGCCGTCGTGGAGTGCGGGGAAGTGCCGGGCGTCCTTGGCCGCGTCGGGGTGGGCGAGGAACTCCTTGAGCGCTTCGTGTCCGAGGACGACGGCCCCGGGCACCCCGCCGGGCAGGACCACGTCCGCGACGGCGCCCCGGGCGCGCAGCCGGGCGTTGAGGGCGTGCGGGCAGCCGCCCGCGGGATCGATGGCGTACGCGGGCGCGGATGCGCTGTCGGGTGACAAGCCGGGTCTCCTGACCGTCTGGGCGAGTGGGCGGGACTCGGGCAACAGTGCGGCCTGGAGGGCGGGTTGGACAAGTCCGTTCCGGCAGCGCCCTCGGGCGGCCGGTCGGGGAGGGTCAACGGGCCAGGTGCAGACGGGTGTGGAAGTAGCCCGCCGCCTCCTTGCCGGCCGGATCCTCCCCGAGCGCGGTGACGGCGGCCACCGCGCGCCGCTGCTCGCCCGCGTCGGTGAAGCGCCGCTGCGGCCGGGTGGCGGCGGAGCGCTCGACGGTGAGTCCGTACGACTCCAGGCAGCGGGAGATCGGCCGGTAGTCGTGGGTGCGCAGGACGAAGGCGGCCACCGGTACGGGCCCGCCTACGGCGGCGAACAGGCGGGCGAAGGTGCGTCCGGTGAGGAAGCTGGTGCCGCCGGTGACGGTGATCAGGCCGGCGCCCGCGGCCGAGCGCCGCAGCCGCTCCCCCGGCTCTTCGGCCTCCAGGTCCACGCGGTGCCCCTCGTCGAGCAGTCCGACGGCCACCGCATACTCCAGGGCGGGGCCCGAGACGTCGGTGCCGACGGCCCGCACGGCGTCGGGGCGGCGCCGCGCGGCGTAGAACTCGCGGTCGCGGTCAGCGAGTTCGGACGTGGTCAGCCCGGCCGCCGCCGGCGAGGTGTAGCGCGCGTACAGCTCGCCGAGGGTCAGGTCGTGGTTGAGGAGCGCGGCGTTGATCCCGTACGAGCAGCACACGTCGAGGACCGTACGCCGCTCCGGGGGGAGTTCGCCGGCCAGGGCGCGGAACACCGGCTGGGCGTGGCCCGGGGTCTGGTAGGCGTACGGGGCCAGCCGGGCGAAGTACCCCCGCGGGTCGGGGAGTGCGTAGATCTCGTCGAAGCTCGTCATGCCGGCAGTGGTCATCGGGCGTACGCCTCCGCGGGTCAGGGGCAGGTCCGGGACCCCAGTCGTACCCACCCGCGGGGCCGCGTCGAAAGGCCGCCGATCCGGCCATGGGCGGGGCCCTCGCGCGGGCCGTCCGGGCGCGCGTGGCGCCGTGCCCGGCGTGCGGCGGCGGCATAGGGTCGGGGCATGGCGGATGAGCGGCGGACTCTCGAAGGCAAGGTCGCCCTGGTGGCCGGGGCGACGCGGGGCGCGGGCCGGGGCATCGCGGTCCAGCTGGGCGCGCGGGGCGCGACGGTGTACGCGACGGGGCGCAGCACCCGCGGCAGCCGTTCGGAGTACGACCGGCCGGAGACCATCGAGGAGACGGCCGAGCTGGTCACGGCGGCGGGCGGGCGCGGCATCGCCGTGGTCGCCGACCACCTCGTGCCCGCCGAGGTGGAGGCGCTGGTGGGGCGGATCGACGCCGAGCAGGGGCGCCTGGACGTGCTGGTGAACGACATCTGGGGCGGCGAGAAGCTGTTCGAGTGGGACGGCACGGTGTGGGGGCACGACCTGGACAACGGGCTGCGGATCCTGCGGCTCGCCGTGGACACCCACGCGATCACCAGCCATTTCGCGCTGCCGCTGCTCCTGCGCCGGCCGGGCGGGCTGGTGGTGGAGATGACGGACGGCACGGCCGAGTACAACGCGGCCAACTACCGCGTCTCGTTCTTCTACGACCTCGCCAAGTCGGCGGTGCTGCGCATGGCGTTCGCCCTCGGGCACGAGCTGGGGCCGCGCGGGGCGACGGCGGTGGCGCTGACGCCCGGCTGGCTGCGCTCGGAGATGATGCTGGACAACTTCGGGGTGACCGAGGCGAACTGGCGGGACGCGCTGGAGCGGATGCCGCACTTCGCCATCTCCGAGACCCCCTCCTACGTCGGGCGGGCCGTGGCCGCGCTCGCCGCGGACCCGGAGGTGGCGCGCTGGAACGGGCAGTCGGTGTCCAGCGCGCAGCTGGCCCGCGCGTACGGGTTCACGGACCTCGACGGGAGCCGGCCGGACGCCTGGCGGTACCTGGTCGAGGTCCAGGACCGCGGCCTTCCGGCCGACGTGAGCGGCTACCGCTGACCGGGTCGGCAGCCGACGGCCTTCAGGGCAGCCGGAGTTCGCGGTCCTCTCCGAGCGGGGCGAAGAACCGCTCCACGTCCGCGTCGGTGACGTCGGCCAGCCCGGGCGGGGACCAGCTCGGGCTCCGGTCCTTGTCGACGACCTGCGCCCGTACGCCCTCCACCAGGTCGGGGGTGCGCAGGGCGTGGCAGGAGACGCGGAACTCCTGTTCCAGTACCCGGTCCAGAGAGCGGAGTCCGCGGGCCCGGCGGAGGGCGGCCAGGGTGACCTTGAGCGAGGTCGGGGACTTCGCCAGGATCGTCTCGGCGGCCTCCTTGGCGGCCGGATCGCCCTCGGCCGACAGCCGCTCGACGATCTCCTCGACGGTGTCGGCGGCGTAGCAGCGGTCGATCCAGGCACGCCACCCGGCCAGTTCGCCCGGCGCGGGCGGCTGCGCGAAGCGCGGCAGCACCTCGCGGGCGGGTGCGCCGGCGAGCGCCGCGCTCAGCTCCGGGAGCCGGGCGGCGGGTACGAAGTGGTCGGCGAGCCCGCACTGCAGTGCGTCGGCCGCGCCCACGGCGGCCCCGGTCAGGGCCAGGTGGGTGCCGAGCTCCCCGGGGGCGCGGGCCAGGAGGTGCGTACCGCCCACGTCGGGGACGAAGCCGATGCCGGTCTCGGGCATGGCGACGCGGGAGCGTTCGGTGACGACGCGCACCGCGCCGTGGGCGGAGAGGCCGACTCCGCCGCCCATGACGATGCCGTCCATGAGGGCCACGTACGGCTTCGGGTAGCGGGCGATCCGCGCGTTCAGCCGGTACTCGTCGCGCCAGAAGCCCTCGGAGGCGTCGCCGCCGGCCTTCGCGTCGTCGTGGATGGCACGGATGTCCCCGCCGGCGCACAGGCCGCGCTCGCCGGCTCCGCGGATGAGGACCTGGACGACGGC
This sequence comes from Streptomyces sp. NPDC001903, assembly GCF_042891345.1. Taxonomy (NCBI): domain Bacteria; kingdom Bacillati; phylum Actinomycetota; class Actinomycetes; order Kitasatosporales; family Streptomycetaceae; genus Streptomyces; species Streptomyces sp. NPDC001903. The sequence continues at coordinate 352,552 of NZ_JBIASZ010000008.1, read as the reverse complement.
GGGGTCCTGCTCCCAGGCCGTCAGCGCCTCGGTGATCCGCAGCACCATGGGGTGGGTGAGGGCGTTGAGCGCCCTGGGGCGGTTGAGGGTGATCACCCCGGTGTGGCCCTCGGTGGTGAACAGGGCCGTGTCGTCTGCGCCGTCTTCGGTCTTCACACCGGCCAGTATGGGGCGTGGCCCGGCATGCGAAAGATCATTCCGACCTACCCGGTTCACGGCAGCCGGCCGGGGTGGTTGCCGGGGGTGTGGCCGAAGGCGCGGCGGAAGACGTCGATGAAGGCGCTCGCGGAGGACCAGCCGCAGCGGTGCGCGACGGCGGTGACCGGGGTGGCGACGGCGAGCAGCCGCAGCGCCTGGTGCAGGCGCAGCTGGGTGCGCCACTGGGGAAAGGTCATGCCGAGTTCGGAGCGGAAGAGGCGGCTCAGCGTCCGCTCGCTCGCCCCGGCACCGGCGGCCGCGCCCAGCGCCGCCAGCCCGCGGGAATCCGCGGGATCGGCGTGCAGCAGGGCGCACACCGCCGCCAGCCGGGGGTCGGCGGGCGCGGGCAGGTGCAGGGGCTGCAGGGGCGCGGCGCGCAGCTGGTCGAGCAGGACCCCGAGCATCCGCCGCCGCTCGGGGCCGTCGTCCTCCGGGGCCCGCGTATAGGCCAGGATCAGCTCGCGCAGCAGCGGGCCCACGGCGATCACGGCGGGGGTGTCGAGGGAGAGCGGGTTGAGCCGGGTCGGCAGGCCGACGGAGTGCAGGTCGGTGCGGCCGTAGGCGCGGTGCTCGTGCACCGTCCCGGCCGGGATCCACAGGGCGCGGGTGGTGGGGGCCACCCAGGTTCCGGCGTCGGTGGTGACGGACAGCACCCCGGAACCGGCGTAGGCGATCTGGTGGTCGTCGTGCCGGTGCGGATCGATCCCGACGTGGGTGTCGAGCGCGCGGATGCTCGTCGCAGCCCTGGGGGTGTGGCGGATTTTCTGCATCACCGGGCAATTTATCGGAAGCGGGCCGCTCGCGGTACGGGCGATTCTCGACCGGTGAACTCATCGAAGACCGTTCCCGAGCCGCCCGCCGCCACGGGGACACCCCCCGTGCGGCGCCGCCGCATCGCCGCCTACGCGGCCGGACACTCCTGCGTGGACGTCTACCAGGGGGCCGTCGCCGCGCTCGTCCCCTTCCTGGTCTCCGAGCGTGCGTACGGCTACGCCGCCGCGTCCGGCATCGTGCTGGCCGCCTCGCTGCTGTCCTCGGTGGTCCAGCCGCTGTTCGGGGCGCTGGCCGACCGCCGGGCGATGCCGTGGCTGATCCCGCTGAGCACGGCCGCGGCCGGGCTGGGCATCGCCCTCGTCGGCGCGGACGCGGGCTATCCGGCCACCGTCGCCGCGGTGGCCCTGTCCGGGCTGGGCGTGGCCGCCTACCATCCGGCGGCCGCCCGGCTGGTGCGCACCGCGGCGGGCGGCCCCGGGCACACGGCGATGAGCTGGTTCGCGCTCGGCGGCAACATCGGCTTCGCCTGCGCCCCGCTGCTGGTCCTCGGGGCCCTGTCGGTGCCCGGGCCGGCGGGCTGGTGGCTGCTGGCGGTCCCGGCCGCGCTGGGCGTCGTACTGAACCGCCCCGAGCCGGTCCGGGAGCGGGCAGGGGGACCGGGGGCGGCGTCGGCCGCGGCGCGCGGGCCGGAGGACCGGCGGGCGTTCCTGCGGCTCTGCCTGGTGGTGGTCGTCCGGTCCGTGGCGTTCATCGGGCTGAGCACGTTCATCGCCTTGTACGTGCGCGAGCGCGGCGGTGGCGAGAGCGCGGGGGCACTGGCCCTGTCCGCCCTGTTCGCGGGCAGCGCGGGCGGCACGCTGCTCGGCGGCCGGCTGGCCGCCCGCCGGGGCCGGGTCGCCACCGTCCGCCGGGCGTACGCCGCGGCCGCTCCCGCCGTCGTGGGCGTGCTGTGCCTGCCCCTCCCCCTGGTGTACGTCTGCGCGGCGCTGGCGGCCGCGGCCCTGTACGTGCCGTTCTCGCTCCAGGTCACCCTGGGCCAGGACTACCTGCCGACCCGGATGGGGACGGCGAGCGGGGTCACGCTCGGCCTGACGGTCAGCGTGGGCGGCCTGGCGAGCCCCTTCATCGGCGCCCTCGCGGACGCCACCTCCGTACGGACGGCCCTGCTCCCGCTGGCCGTCCTCCCCCTGCTGGCGTGGGCCCTGGCCCGGCGGCTGCCGGAGCCGGCGCCGACGCCGGGCGCCTGAGCGCGCATTCGGTTCGGGCCGGGATTCCGCGAAATTCGCACTCACGTTCCCATTCCGCGCGCGTCGGCCGTCCGGCCACCGCCAAACCCGACTTCCTTGCCCGCATTCCGCCTGACGGCGCGACATGTATTCCGCTTACCCGCCTGGATCACACCTGACGTGACATCAAATGGCCGGAATTGTTGCCGTTTCAGCTGTGGTTATGCTCATCACCCGAGCGATGGATGACTTTTATCGATCGCTTACGGGCAGAGTGGGGCGGCCGATAAACACCCCCACGCGACCGCAGGACCGGAGAATCGATGGACAGGAACCTTGTCATCCAGACCCCCGCTGGTGGCCAGGAGTTCGACGAGAGCCAAGTGCCGCTCTATTACAGCCGCAAGACCGCGGACATCCTCCACAAGTACGGCCCCGGCCCCCGGGTCCACTTCCACATGGGCCTGTTCGGCCCGGGCGCCACGCCGAACACCACCGTCTCCCAACGCGTGCTCAAGCGCCGCATCGTGGAGTCCCAGGAAGCCATCGTCGAACACGCCGCCCGCAGTTGGGGCGCGTACGCCACCCCGCCGGGCAGCGTCCTCGACATCGGCTGCGGTGTCGGCGGCGGCTCGCTCTACTGGGCTCAGGAGCACGGCGCGACGGTGACCGGGCTCACCGTCGCGGCCGATCACATACCCGTGATTCAGGACTTCGCCCGCCAGGCCGGCGTCGGCGACCGCGTCACCCCCCTCCTGGCCGACGTGCACGCCTTCACGGCCGACCGGAAGTACGACGCCGCGTACGCCAACGAGAGCTCCGGCTACATGGACCGCGGGCGGCTGTTCCAGGTCGTGGCGCAGTCGCTCAAGCCGGGCGGCTGGTTCGGCATCCAGGAGCACTTCATCTGCCGGCCCGAGTGGACCGAGTTCATCGACGGCTACTACAAGACGCGCCTCGGCACCCTCACCGAGTACCTCACCGCCGCCGAGGCGGCCGGCTTCGAGCTGGAGCAGGACGAGGACGTCACCGACCGGGTCGCCGAGTTCTGGGTGCAGTCCATGGCCTGGAACACCGCCGAGCTGGACCGGGTCGAGAGCACCGGCGTCCCCTCCGCCTGGTCGCGCGAACGACTCCAGGAGTCCACCATCACGCACGGCAAGCTGTTCCGCATCTGGCGCGACCACGCGCTCGAGACCCGGTTGCTGATGTTCCGCCTGGGCGGGGGCAGCTGACCGATGCCCCCCGCGTACGGCGACAACACCCGCCCCTCCCGCATCGGCTGGCCGCTGCCGCCCTTCTACTGGCCGTTCGAGAGGGATCTGATCCATCCCAAGGCGGCCGAGCTCGAAGAGCGGTCCGTCGCGTGGATCGACGCCTTCGGCCTCTACCCGGACGCCACCGAGCGCGCTTGGGGGCTGGCCACGCGAAGCGCCGACATGGTCAGCCGGATCGTCCCCTTCGGCGACGTCGAGCCGATGCTGCTCTTCTCGCAGTGGTGTTACTGGGCCTTCGCCGCCGACGACTGGCAGGACTCCGGCTCCGGCCCCGCGCGGACGGCGGCCGTCGCCGACCACGGAGCGCGGATGATCCGCACCCTGGAGGTGCCCGGCTCCGGCCTGCTGCCGCCCGGGCCGTACACGGCGGCGCTGGACGACCTGGTGGCGCGCACCCGGGAGATGCTCGCCCCCGAGCAGCTGCACCGCCTCGTCGAGGGGCTCCGGGACTGGATCCTCGGCGCCGCCGCGCGGACGGCCGCCGAGGAGCAGGGCGTCATGCCCGGGCTCAACGACTTCGCGGCGACCCGCGTCTCGGTCGGCGCGACCCGGTTCCTGCTGACCTGGTGCGATGTGGCGAACGGGATCCACGTACCGGGCGAAGTGCTGTACTCCGCACCCGTCCAGGCCCTGACGGACGCCGCCGGGTTCATCGTCGCCTGCGACAACGACGTGTTCTCGTACAACAAGGACGACCACCAGGAGCCGCTGGAGCAGAACCTGGTCAACGTACTGGCCCTGCACCACGGCTGTACGCCCGCCGAGGCGCTGCCCGCCGTGTACGGGCTGCGGGACCGGTCGGTGACCTTGTTCGCCCGGCTGCGCGAGCAGCTGGCGCGGGGCGCCGACGAGCAGCTCGCCCGCCACCTCGACTCGGTGGAGCACTGGGTCTCGGGCGACACCGCCTACCACAACGGCGCCCTGCGCTACGCCAGCCCGCGCAACCGCAACGCCCTGCCCGTGGAGGGGGCTTCGTTCGACATCACCTGGAGCGACGCACCCAGCGACCCGAGCCTCGAGCCGCTGCCGATCCCGGCTCTCGCCTGGTGGTGGCAGCAGCTCGACGCGCCCTCGCGCTGAGGGCGGCGGCGCCGGGCCCCTGCCGGGCGCCGCCGGTTCCGCCGGGGTCAGCGGCGGCCGAGCAGCCGGGCCCACCAGGAGCCCCGGCCCGCCGGCCGCTCCCCCGCGACGGGGGAGGCCGGCGGCGGCGCGTACGGCGGCCGGGAGGCCGGCCGCTCGGCGCCGGGAACGGGCGTGGACCCGGTGACGGTGGCGCCGCGCGGGGTGAACCGTACGGGGAGCGCCGTCAGGTGACGGGACATCAGCGAGGAATTCCACCGGAGCTCGTCCTCGCGGACGGCCAGCTCCAGGTCGGGCAGGCGGGTCAGCAGGGTGTCGATGCCGGTGTCCGCGATGGCGCGGCCGATGTCCGCTCCGGGGCACTCGTGCGGGCCGCTGCTGAAGGCCAGGTGCGAGCGGTTGCCGTGGACGGGCAGGGTGGCGTCCGGCCGGATCTCGGGGTCGAGGTTGGCGGCCCCGAGCCCGAGCAGCAGCATGTCCCCGGCCTTGATCGGCGTCCCGGCCAGCTCCGTGTCACCGGTGGCCCAGCGTCCGAGGACCGTCATGAGCGGGGGCTCGTCCCACAGGACCTGCTCCAGCGCGTCCGGGAGCGTCATGTGCCCGCCGGAGAGGTTCGCGCGGAAGCGGCGGTCCGTGAGCACCATGCGCACGGTGTTCGCGATCAGGTTCGCCGTCGTCTCGAACGCGGCGATCAGCACCAGCCGCAGGTGCTCCACGATCTCCTCGTCGCCGAGGGCGGTGTGGTGCTCCAACAGCCAGGTGGTGAAGTCCCGCCCGGGCTGCTCCCGTTTGGCGGCGACCAGCTCGCGCAGGGTGACCACGACGTACTCGTTGCTGGCGAGGGCCGTCTCGGTGCCCCGGATCATGTCGCGGGCGGCCTCGACGAGGCGCGGTCCGTAGGACTCCGGCGCCCCGACGAGCTGGGTCATCACCAGCATCGGCAGGGGCTCGGCGAAGTCCGCGACCAGGTCGGCCTTCCCGGACTGGGCGAAGGCGTCGATCAACTGGTCGGCGAAGCGCTTCACGTACCGGCGCACACCACGCCGGTCGAAGCGCTCCAGCGACTCGGTGAGGGCTCCGCGCAGCCGCTCGTGCTCGACGCCGTCGACGAAGTGGCACACCGGCTGCCAGGCGGTCATCGGGGTCAGCGGGTGGTCCAGCGGGACGTTGCCCTCCTGCTGGTCCCGCCAGTGGCGCGGGTCGCGGGTGAACCGGGACGGGGTGCGCGCCACGTCCAGGTTCTCCCGGTGGCCCAGGACCAGCCAGGCGGGGAGGTCGCCGTGGACGAGGACGGGGGCCACCGCGCCGTGCTCGGCGCGCAGCTTCTCGTACAGGCCCATGGGGTCGGCCTCGGCCTCGGGGCCGTAGAGCCGGTGGGCGGGGCAGCCGGGTGGCGGGGCGGCCGGACCCGGCTGGTGGGTGGGGGTGGTGCTCACGATGCCTCCGGGGTCGCGGCGAGGGAGTGCAGGTAGCGCATCAGCGTCATCAGGACGTCGCGGCTGGAATCGCGCCGGCGCGCGTCACAGAAGACGAGCGGTACGGACGCGGGCAGGTCGAGGGCGGTGCGCAGCTCCTCCAGGGGGTGCTCGGGCGCGTCGGGGAAGGAGTTGACGGCGACCACGAAGGGCACCCCGCGCTCCTCCAGCCGGCCGATCACGTCGAAGCTGACCTCCAGGCGGCGGGTGTCGACCAGGACCACCGCGCCGAGCGCGCCCTCGAACAGGCCGCGCCACAGGAACCAGAAGCGCTCCTGGCCGGGGGTGCCGAACAGGTACAGCACCAGCTCCTGGTTGATGCTGATGCGGCCGAAGTCCATGGCCACGGTGGTGGAGGTCTTGCGCTCCACCCCCGCCGTGTCGTCGACGCCGACCCCGGCCTGGGTCATCGTCTCCTCGGTGGTGAGCGGCCGGATCTCGCTGACCGAGCCGACCAGGGTCGTCTTGCCGACCCCGAAGCCGCCCACGATCACCACCTTGACTGCGGCGGCGGCCGTGGCCGGCAGCGCGTCCTCGCGCCGGGGCACGGTGGCCCGGTCAGAGCTTTCGAAGTCCATCGATGACTGCCTCAATCAGTGCCAGGTCCGGGAGTTTGGCGGGGGCGACGGGTGGGCGGGAGAGCACGTGGCCCGCGGCGAGCAGGTCACCGAGGAGTACGGTGACCACGCTCACCGGCAGGCCGAGGTACGCGGAGATCTCGGCCAGCGAGAGCGGCGACTGGCACAACCGCATGATCGCCGCGTGCTCCGGCTGCATCCCGGGCTTGGGCCCCGACTTGGCGATGATCAGCGTGACGAGGTCGAGGTGGCTGGGTTCTAAATCGCCACTGCGGCCGCCGGTGATCACGTACAGCCGCTCGGGAGTGCCGTCCTCCCAGTCCCCGCCCGGGTTGCTCACGCCGGCTGCCCGTCGCGGCGCGGCGGGCTGCTCAGGTGTTCTCCGATCCGGGCGACGAGGTCGCGCATCCGCTGGCCCATCAGTCCGGCGTCGACGCCCTCGTCGGCCAGTACGGCGAGGAAGGCGCCGGCCCCGGCCGCCATCAGGTAGAAGAAGCCGCCGTCCATCTCGATGACGACGAGCCGCATCCGCCCGCTGCTGCCCGGGAGTTCGGTGGCCACGGCGCCGGCCAGGCTCTGCAGTCCGGCGCAGGCCGCGGCGAGCCGGTCGGCGGTGTCGGTCTCCGCCCCGTACTGCGCCATGCGCAGGCCGTCCGCGGACAGCACGATGACGTGGCGGGTCTGCGGAACGCCCTCGGCCAGGTCCTTGAGCATCCAGTCCATATTGGTCTGCTGCTGGCTCATGGCTGTTCCCCCTTGCTCGCCGAGGCCGGCGAGGCATCCGTGTTCTGGCTTGCTGCGCCGCTCCGCGTCGCGGCGGTCTGGCTGTCCCCCGACAGGCCGCCCTGGAAGGCGGCCAGCCACATCCCGGGCTGTACCTCGGGCTGCGGCTCCGGCGCGGGATCGGGCGCGCGTCCCGATCCGTACGCGTACCCGGTCTCCTCCGCGTACCCGTGTCCGGCGCGGTCCGCGGCCGCCTCGGCGGCCGCCACGATCCGGTCGCCGGCGGCCGTGCCGGTGCCCGCTGCGGGCGCGGGTGCTTCGGGCGCCACGGCGCGGGTCTTGCGACGGCGCTGCGGCAGGCCGCCAGGGGTCCGCTCGGTCACGGCGGGTACCTCGTCGGGCGCGGCCGGAATCCGGGGGCCGGTGACCGGGCGCGCCGGCTCCGGCCGTACGTCCGGGGCGGCGGACTCGGCGCCGGCCCGGCCGGTGGCGGGCGCCAGGGCGGCACGGGGGCCCGAGGCGGTGCCGATGCCGTGGGCGACGCCGGTGGCGGCGGCGGCCGTGGTGATGAGCGACTGCGGGATGATCAGCACGGCGCGGACGCCGCCGTACGCCGAAGCGCGCAGCGAGACCTGGAAGTCGTACGCCTGCGCGAGCCGGCCGACCACGGCGAGGCCCAGGCGCGGGGTCTCCCCGAGGTCGGTGAGGTCGATGCCCTGCTGGGCCTGGCGGAGCATGCGCTCGGCCCGCTTGCGGGCCTCCTCGCTCATGCTCACGCCGCCGTCCTCGATCTCGACGGCGATGCCCGAGTTCACGTCGACGGCGGTCAGGTGGACGCGGGTCTGCGGCGGGGAGTAGCGGGTCGCGTTGTCCAGCAGCTCGGCGAGCGCGTGGATGAGCGGTTCGACGGCGGGGCCGACGACGGCGACCTGCGAGACGGAGTGCAGCTCCACGCGCTGGTAGTCGATGATCCGCGACATGGCGCCGCGCAGCACGCTGTACAGCGGGACGGCCTTGCTCCACTGGCGGCCGGGCCGGGCCCCGCCGAGCACGGCGATGGAGTCGGCGAGGCGGCCGATGAGGGCCGTGCCGTGGTCGAGCCGCAGGAGGTCGCCGAAGACCTTGGGGCTGCGGCCGTGGCGGTCCTCCATCTCCCGCAGTTCCTGGGCCTGTTGGTGCACGATGGCCTGGACGCGGCGGGCGATGTTGACGAAGGCGCGCTGGGCGGAGTCGCGCAGGTCCTCCTCGGCGACGACGGCTTCGAGCACCGAGCGCAGCACGGCCTGGTGGGCCGCCCTGAACTCCGGTGCCAGGCCTGGCCCGTGAGTTTCGAGCTCCTCCAGGGAGGCGAGCACCTCCTCGGGGAACTCGCCCTTGCGCAGCCGCTCCACGACGTCGGGCAGCAGCTCCTGCGCGAGTCGTACGGTCTCGGCCTGCTGCCGGTGCAGGGCCGCTTCCTGCGCGGCGACCGTCGCCCGCAGCGCGGCGACCGCCTTGCCGCGCCGGGCGGCCTCACCGCAGGACAGCGCGACGGCCACGAAGGCGACGGCTCCCATCCAGGCGACGGGGGTGCGGGCAGGTGCGGACACCTGCACCACGGCGATCACCGCGGCGGCGGCGGTCAGCAGGGCGGGCAGCGCCCAAACGACGGGTGAGGTGGGCCCTGGACTTCCGGGCGACGATCCCACGCGAACCATCAGAACCCTCAAACGATCGAAAGCGAATGATCATATGACAACGGCCCGGAATCTTAGCGTCTATACGCGCGGCTCTTGACAGCAGGTCATGATCCGGACGGCGCTTGGAGGTTGACGCTCCGGAATATGGCCGAAACCAGCAGGTCCGTGCTCTCCGGCGCGGCCACGCCGGGTCCCCGGCCACCGTTGTCGGCACCCGTCCGCGGGCCCCGTGCGAGGCCGTGGGCCGCATCCCGCGAAACGGCCGGATCCAGCCGGTCGGAGGCGGCGGACGAGGGACGGAAGGGAGAGGGATGGAAGGAGAGGGAGGCCTTGAGCCGGCTGAAGGCCGAGGCGGCTCGCACACGCAGACTCGCCGTCGTCCCGCGAGGTGATCATCGACGGCAGCCGCAGCCGGACGGGGGCCCTCCCGGACGCACGAAAGGTCGCCCTCTCATTGATGAGAGAACGACCTCCGACCTGCATGAAGCAAAGTCGGGACGACAGGATTTGAACCTGCGACCCCTTGACCCCCAGTCAAGTGCGCTACCAAGCTGCGCCACGTCCCGTTGTGCCGTTGAGCTGGGGTTTCCCCGTCCCGGCGGCACATGCAGAACATTACCCCACGTAGAGGGGTGCGCATGCACGGGTTTCCGGAGGCAGGGAGGATGGCGGGGTGAACGCACGGGATCGGGACGGTGAGGGGCGGGCGCGCAGCGCGCGGCCCCGGGACGGGCTGGGGCGGCCGCTGGCGTACGGGGAGCCGGGCGTGGAGCGGCAGCCAGAGGGGGTCGTACGGACGCCCGCCGAGACGGTGGCCGAGGCGCAGCGGCTGCTGGACGCCGGGATGCCGTTCCACGCGCACGAGGTGTTCGAGGACGCCTGGAAGTCCGGGCCCGAGGCCGAGGCCCCGCTGTGGCGGGCCCTCGCGCAGCTGGCGGTCGGGCTCACCCACGCCGCGCGCGGGAACGCCGTCGGCGGGGCGCGCCTGCTGCGCCGCGGGGCCACGGCCCTGGCCGGGCCCGACGCGGGCGCCGGGGCGGGGGCCAGCGCCGGGGCGGCGGGCGGGGCGGTGGCCAGGACCGGGGCGGGGACAGGGGCAGAGGCCGGGGTCTCGTACGGGATCGACGTACCGGAGCTGGTCCGCTGGGCCCGGGAGTTGGCCGGGCGGGTGGAGTCCGGCGCGGCCGTCGACGCGGCAGCCGAGGCGCCGCGGCTCGCCTCCCCGCCGGACCGGCCGGCCGCCCCCTGACCGCGGGCGGGCCGGCGCCGGCGCCGTCCGGGCCTACGCGGGCTCGAGGAGGTCCCAGCGGTTGCCGTAGAGGTCCTCGAAGACCGCCACCGAGCCGTACGCCTCGTGGCGCGGCTCCTCCAGGAAGCGGACGCCCTCCGCCGTCATCCGGGTGTGGTCCCGGGCGAAGTCGTCGGTGTAGAGGAAGAAGCCGACCCGGCCGCCCGTCTGGTCCCCGACCCGGGAGCGCTGGGCCTCGTCCTTGGCCAGGGCCAGCAGCAGCGCCGCCTCGGTGGCTCCGTCGGGGCGGACCACGACCCAGCGGGAGCCGTCGGGGCGCGCGGTGTCCTCGACGAGGGTGAAGCCGAGGGCACGGGTGTAGAAGTCGATGGCCTCGTCGTAGTCGCGGACGACGAGGGCGGTGAGCGCGATGTATGCGGACATGGCACTCATTCTGCTGGTCCGGTCAGCAGGATCACCTCCAGGGTGCGCGGGCCGTGTACGCCCTCCACCCGGTCGAGCTCGATGTCGCTGGTGGCGGAGGGGCCGGAGATCCAGGTCAGCGGCCGCGTCGGGTCCAGCAGGGGCAGGGCCTGCGGGACCGAGTCCACCACCTGCCCGGGGACCCGGACCACGCAGACGTGGTGGTCCGGGACCAGCGTGATCCGGCGCCGGCCCTGCGCGGGGCCGCCGTCCAGGACGATCGTGCCGGTCTCGGCGATCGCCAGGGCGCAGCCGGTCACCACGCTGTCCACCGTGTCCAGTTCGTACGGGGTGGCGTCGGGTCGGTCCTCGACGCGGGTCGCCTCCGTCGACCCGAGCCAGTGCGGGGGCAGGCCCGCCGGGACGAGGACCGTCCGGGCGCCGCGCTCGGCCAGCAGCCGCCCGAGGAGCGGCGCGATCCCGGCCCCGTCCGTACGGTGGACCTTCGCGCGGTACTCCGCGAGGTGGGCGGCGAGGAGCTCCGCCGTCTCGGCCGGGGTGCGGTCGCCGTGGACCCGGAGGTAGTCCCGGGGCACGGCCGGGTCGGGGCCGCCGTCGGCGACCGCGCGGCGGATCCGGCCCAGGATGCGGTCCCTGCTGCTCATGCCCGCCCTCCCCGCTCCCGCGCCCACCAGTCCCGGAACGGCTCCGCCGGGAGCTGCGGCAGCGCGCGGCTGTCCGTCCACGCCCGCCCGGGCCCCGGCAGCCGGCCCGGTCGCAGCCGCCGCGCCCTGGCCAGCAGCCGCTCCCCGGCGCGCAGCGCGCCGGGGCGGTCCAGGAGCAGCCGGGCGGCCCGCATCGCGGCCCGCTCGGCGGCGTGCCCCCGCGCCGGGCGGATCCGTACGCGGATGCCCTCGCGGGTCACGGGGCCGCCCTGGACCACCCGTTCGCGCAGGTGGACCAGGACCTCCGGGATGTCGATGGCGACCGGGCAGACCTCGTAGCAGGCCCCGCACAGCGTGGAGGCGTACGGCAGCGAGGCGTCGACCTCGCTGCCCGTGCCCCGCAGTTGGGGGCTGAGGATGGCGCCGATCGGCCCGGGGTACACGGAGCCGTACGCGTGGCCGCCGGCGCGTTCGTAGACCGGGCAGACGTTGAGGCAGGCGGAGCAGCGGATGCAGCGCAGGGCCTGGCGGCCCACTTCGTCGGCGAGGGTGTCGGTGCGGCCGTTGTCGAGGAGGACGAGGTGGAAGGCGCGGGGCCCGTCGCCGTCCGCCCCTCTCGAAGGGCCCAGTCCGGTCCACATCGTCGTGTACGGGTTCATCCGCTCGGCGGTGGACGAGCGCGGCAGCGTCTGGAGGAAGATCTCCAGGTCCCGGAAGGTCGGCACCACCTTCTCGATGCCGACCACCGAGATGAGGGTCTCGGGGAGCGTGAGGCACATCCGGCCGTTGCCCTCGGACTCGAAGACGACCATCGTGCCCGTCTCGGCGACCATGAAGTTGGCGCCGGACACCGCGACCTTCGCGCGCAGGAACTTCTCGCGCAGGTGGAGGCGGGCGGCCTCGGCCAGCTCGCGCGGGTCGTCGCCGAGACCCTCGGGCGCGGGGCGGCCCCAGCGGCCCATCTCCGCCGCGAAGATCTCCCGGATCTCGGCCCGGTTGCGGTGGATGGCCGGGACGAGGATGTGCGAGGGCCGGTCGTGGCCGAGCTGGACGATGAGCTCGGCCAGGTCCGTCTCGTACGCGGCGATCCCGGCCGCTTCGAGGGCCTCGTTGAGGCCGATCTCCTGGGTGGCCATGGACTTGACCTTGACCACTTCCCGGTGGCCCGTCTCCAGCACCAGCCCGGTCACGATCCGGTTGGCCTCCTGCGCGTCGGCCGCCCAGTGGACGGTGCCGCCCGCGGCCGTGACCGCCTGCTCCAGTTGGACGAGGTAGCGGTCGAGGTGGCGGAGCGTGTGGTCCTTGACGGCCTTGCCCGCCGCGCGCAGCCGGTCCCAGTCGGCCAGCTCGGCGACGGCCCGGGCCCGTCTGTCGCGGATGGTGTGGGTGGCGTGGTGGAGGTTGGCGCGGAGCACCGGGTCCGCCACGGCCTGCCGGGCCGCATCGGGAAAGGCGGGAAAGGCCGGAAAGGCGGGCATGCCCACGAACGTGCCGGTCATGTCAGCGGTTCCTCCTCGGTCGAGGCCAGGATCTCGGCGAGATGCAGGGCCCGCATCGCGTCGCCCCGGCGGCGCAGGATCCCGTCGAGGTGGGCCAGGCAGGAGTTGTCCGCCCCGCAGAGCACCTCCGCGCCCGTCCCCAGCGCGGCGGCGGCCTTGTCGGTGCCCATGGCCGCCGACACGTCCGGGTTCTTCACGGCGAAGGTGCCGCCGAAACCGCAGCACTCCTCGGCGCCGGGCAGCTCGACCAGCTCCAGGCCCCTGACGGCGGCGAGCAGCCGCCGCGGGCGGTCCCCCAGCCCGAGCCCGCGCAGGCCGTGGCAGGAGGGGTGATAGGTGACGGTGTGCGGGAAGTACGCGCCCACGTCGGTCACCCCGAGGACGTCCACCAGGAACTCGGTCAGCTCGTACACGCGCGGTACGAGGTCCTCGGCCAGCGCAGCCAGCCCGGAGCCCCGCCCCTCCCTCTCCGCCTGGCGGCCGATGCGCGGGTAGTGGGTGCGGACCATCGCGGCGCAGGAACCCGACGGGGTGACCACGTACGGGTGGCCCGCGAAGGCTTCGGCGGTGCGCCGCAGCAGCGGCTCGCTCTCGCGCCGGTAGCCGGTGTTGTACTGCGGCTGCCCGCAGCAGCTCTGGGCCGCCGGGAAGTCCACGCCGACGCCGAGCCGCTCCAGCAGGCGTACGACGGCGACGCCGGTCCGCGGGTACAGCGCGTCGTTGACGCAGGTGACGAACAGGGCGGCACGCATGACGGGCAGAATAGCGGCGTGAAGAAGTTCTCAGTGATCGGCATAGGCGCGGGCGACCCGGACCACCTGACCCTCCAGGCGGTCAAGGCGATCGGCGCGGCGGACGCATTCCTCATCCTGGAGAAGGGCGAGGAGAAGGCGGATCTGACCGGGCTGCGGCGCGCGATGCTCGACGCGCACGCCCGCCCCGGCCACCGGCTCGTGGAGGGCCGGGACCCGGACCGCGACCGGACCCCGGCCGAGTACGCCCCCACCGTGGACGGCTGGCGCAGCGCGCGGGCCGAGATCTTCGAGCGGTTCGTCGCCGAGGACCTGGCGGACGGGGAGACGGGCGCGTTCCTGGTCTGGGGCGACCCCTCGCTGTACGACTCCACCCTCGCCATCCTCGACGAGGTGCTGGAGCGGGGCCGGGTGGCGTTCGAGCACGAGGTCGTACCCGGCATCAGCAGCATCTCCGCACTGCTGGCCCGGCACCGGACCAATCTGAACCGGGTCGGCCGGCCCGTCCAGATCACCACCGGGCGGCGCCTCGCCGCGGGCTGGCCGCAGGACGTGGACGACGTGGTGGTGATGCTGGACGCGCGGCACGCCTTCACGGCCCACCTCGACCAGGACCTCTTCATCTACTGGGGGGCCTACGTCGGCACCCCGGACGAGATCCTGGTCTCGGGGAAGCTGGCGGAGGTCGCCGGCCGGATCGAGGAACTGCGGACCGAGGCCCGCGCCCGCAAGGGCTGGATCATGGACACGTACCTGCTCCGGCGCGGCTGAGGGGCTCCCTAGGGGTGTCGTCAAAGTAGCTAGCTCCGCCCGTGAGGGCGGACCCCGCCGGCCAGAAGGGACTTTGACGACACCCCCTAGAGGTAGGCCGGGAGCTCCGCGGCGAGGCGTTCGTACTCCTCGGGCCGGTTGTAGATCTGCCCGCAGACACGGATGCCGCCGCCGCCCGGCCACGCCCAGATCAGCACCCGGATGCGCAGGTCCGCCGCGATCCGCTCGCGCAGGGCGCTCGCCTGCGGCTGGGTCTCGGCGGTGCCGGGCGGCAGCCGCAGGGCGCGCATCGCGAGCCCCTCGGTGTACGGGAGCGGGGTGAGCCCGGGGAGCTCGGCGAGCAGGGCCGCCCCGTGTGCGGCGAGGGCGGCGTTGTGGGCCCGTACCTTCGAGGCGTCCAGCCCGTCGAGCAGGGCCAGGCCCTCGGGGGCGGCGAGCCAGCCGGTGTAGTCGGCGGTGGCCCGGTTCTCGACGGAGCGGGGGAACCCGTGCGCGTCCTCCCAGGACGGGACCAGTGCGCGGACCCGGCCGCGGTGTGCGGGGGCGACGGCGAGGACGGCGCTGCCGGAGGGGGCGTACCCCCATTTGTGCAGGTTGCCGAACCAGAAGTCGGCGCCCGCGGCGAGCGGGTCCGCGAGCATGCCGGGGGCGTGCGCCCCGTCCACCAGGGTGGTGATCCCGCGCGCGGCGAGCTCGGCGAGCAGCCGGGGCGAGGCGATGAGCCGGGCGGTGGGCGAGCTGATGTGGTCGAGCACCACCGCCTTGGTACGGGGCGTCAGCCCGGCCAGCACGGTCTCGCGGACGGCGTCCTCGTCGGGCAGGCGGGGGTCGAGGGCGACCGTGGTGATCGGGGCGCGGCGCGCCGCGGCCGCGACGACGGTGCCGTATCCGTGGTCGGTGACCAGGATCTCGTCGCCGTCGGCGAACGGGACCGCGTCCAGGGCGAGGTTGGCGCCCTCGGTGGCGTTGGCGATGAAGGCGATGCCGTCGGGGTCGGCGCCCAGGTGCCGGGCGACGCGGGCGCGGGCTCCGGCGATCCGGTCGGGGGCGTCGATGAAGAAGGCGTCGGGATCGGCGTGCGCCTCCTCGCGCAGGGCGGCCTGGGCCTCCTGCACGGGGATCGGCACCGCGCCGAACGACCCGTGGTTCAGATGGGAGACGGCGGGATCGAGCCGGAACAGGGCCCGCCCGCCGGGGAACTCGGCGGGGTGTATCGGCGTGGTCGGGTTCACGGGACCTCCGGGTGTGCGGCGCGGCGGACGCCCGCATCATCACCCGCGACCGCGGTCGGTCTCTAGTCGCGCCCGCTGGTGACGGCGTAATACTGCAGGTCCTGGACGTCGACCGTACGGTCCGCCCGGTAGGGCAGTTCCACCTCCGTGCCGGTCTTCCCGTCGCGTACCACCGCCGCCGAGCTGGTGCCCGGGCGCAGCGGGAGCAGCTCGGAGTGGAGGCCGGCCGGGGCCTCGTGCGTGTCCTCTCCCGCGCCCACCACGGTACGGACGGTGGCCGGGGCCGTCAGGAAGCTGAGTACCTCCACCGCGTCGCGGGGCGCGGCGCTGCCCTTGCGCAGGGACATCACCAGCGACTGGGCGCCGGTGGGGTCCGCCGCGGCGAACTGGGTACGGGCGCAGACGTACAGCGTGTCGCGGACGATCTTCGGCCAGCTGCCCGTCTTGAACTTGGTCAGGTAGTACGAGGAAAGGTCCAGGTAGGCGTACCCGTTGTGCAGTGAGGGCGCGAACTGGCTGCCCTCCGAGTAGTCGTTCCAGGTGGTGAGCTGCACCCAGTCGGCGCCGTCCTCGATGGCGTGCGTCCAGGTGGAGCGCAGGGTGGCGGTGTTGCCGGCCTCGTCGTAGACGCCCTGGTTGGGGCGGGCGTCCTGGACCGACACGGGCTGCATCCAGATCTTGCCCATGCCGTGGGCCCGCTGCACGTCGCGGGTGGCGCTCTCCTGGCCGACGTAGCTGCGGCTGCCCCACTCCGAGAAGCCGTGGCTGATCGGCGCGAACCGGGCGCTGTTGGCGTCGTAATCGAGGAACGTCGGGACGAAGGCGGTGCCGATGCCGTGCCGGGTCCTGAGGAGGTCGAGGGCCTGCGTCCACCAGGCGACGCTCTTCGCCTCGGCCTTGAAGGGGGAGACGACGAGCCGGCCGTCGCCGAGGCGGTGCGCGGCGGGGGCTTTGCCCAGGGCCGCGACGGCGTCGGCGAGCACTGCGGGGTCGTCGGTGTTCAGCGAGGTCATGTCCGGCATCAGCATGATCTTGAAACCGGGGTCGACGGCGTGCGCGGCCTCCATCAGGAGCTGGGCGCGGTCCCGGTTCGGCCCGGACAGGGAGAGCATGTCGAGCGTGAACCCGTCGAGGCCCGCGGCGCGGGCGGTGCGCACCTCCTGTTCGAGGTTGGCGCGTTCCCAGTTGCCGCCCTTGGGCTGGACGGGCAGCGGCCGGTCGCGCAGCAGGCCGCCGTACCGCTCGTGCTTGCCGTTCTCCCCGGCCGGGTTCAGGTAGTTGCGGGTGTAGTAGTCGGCGTCCGCGCTCGCGTTGTCCAGCGAGAGGGGGTACGGGGTGAAGTAGTGCGCGAACACCAGCTTCTTGGCGGCTGCGCCGGTGCGCAGGGCGGCCGGCCCGGGCAGGTCGAACGGCAGGGCGCCGGCGGACCGTCCGCCTCCGGTGTCCCCGGCGCCGGGGGTGCTGCCGGCGCCGGGGACGCCCGGGCTCCCGCCGGATGCGGTCGGGTTCGGGCCGGTGGCGGCCGGCTCCGGGCTCCCCGCGCCCGTGCCGGGCCCGGCGGACCAGGGCGTGCCGATCACGGGGGCGGACGCGGCGCCCTGGCGGGCGTCGGCGGTGAACGGGTGCCAGGCGATGCCGGCGGCGGCGCAGACGCCGACGAGCAGGAAGGCGGTGGCGAGCAGGGTCGGCAGCGGCCGGCCCCGGAAACCCCGACGGCGGCGGTGTGAACTCATCGTGGGTGCCCTCCCCTGCACGGCGCCCCGAGTGCGGGACTGGAGAGCAGTACAGCCGATCGGCGGCTCCCGGACAACCGTCAGGAGCGGGGGGCCGCGATGTCCACGTTCTCCAGGATCCCGAGGGCGTCGGGGACCAGGACGGCCGCCGAGTAGTAGGCGCTGACCAGGTAGGACATGATCGAGCGCTGGTCGATGCCCATGTAGCGGACGTTCAGGCCGGGTTCGTACTCCTCGGGGATCGCGGTCGGGCGCAGGCCGATGACGCCCTCCTGCTCCTCTCCGGTGCGCAGGGCGAGGATCGAGCTGGTGTGGCCGCCGACGACCGGGATCTTGCCGCAGGGCAGCAGCGGGATCCCGCGCCAGGCGGGCACGGACCTGCCCTGCACCTCGACGTTGTCGAGGATCAGCCCGCGCTTGTTGCACTCGCGGAAGAAGGCGGCGATGGCCTTGGGGTGGGCGAGCAGCACCTTCGTGCCGCGGCGCATCGTGACGAGCTCGTCGAGGTCGTCGGGGGTCGGCGGCCCTGACCAGGTGTTGACGCGCTGGTCGTAGGCGGCGTTGTGGAGCAGCCCGAACTCCCGGTTGTTGAGCAGCTCCCACTCCTGGCGCTCGCGCAACGCTTCCACGGTCAGCCGCAGTTGCTGCTCGAACTGGTTCATCGGGTCGTTGTAGAGGTCGGCGACGCGGGTGTGGATCTGCAGGACGGTCTGGGCGAGGGAGAGTTCGTACTCGCGCGGGCTGAGGTCGTAGTCGGCGAAGGTGCCGGGCAGCAGGGCCTCGCCCGTGTGGCCGGAGGCGAGTTCGATGTCGGCCTCGCCGCGCCGGTTGACCGGGCGGCGGCCGTTCTCCACGTACTGTTCGAGGTGGGCGCGCAGGGCGGCGGAGCGCTCCAGCACCTCCTGGAAGGCGCGCCAGCGCAGCACCATCACGGTGCCGGCCGTGGCGGCCCGCACCGAGTAGTCCCAGCGCGGTTCGGGGCGGCCGAGGGCGTCGTCGCCGAGCTGGTCGCCGTCGGCGACGACGCCGAGGACGTCCGTCGTCCCGTACTTGCCCTGGGCCCGCTTCTCCAGCCGGCCGTGGGCGATGATGAAGACCTCCTCCACGGGCGCGCCCTCCTCGACGAGGACGTCGCCGGCGCGCAGGTCGCGTTTGACGAAGCGCACGGCGAGGTCCTCGAAGACGGCCTGGTCGGGGAAGCCCTTGAGGGTGGGGAGTTCGCTCAGCGTGGGCGCGAGGATCCGTACGTCGTCGGCGCCGGACTGGACGAAGGAGACCCTGCCCCGTCCCACGGCGTGGCTCAGGCGCCGGTTGACGCGGTAGGTGCCGGCGCTGACGTCGACCCAGGGCAGGACGCGGGTGAGCCAGCGGGAGCTGATGCCCTGCATCTGGGGGACGGACTTGGTGGTGGTCGCGAGGTTGCGGGCGGCCGCGGTGCTGAGGGCGGCCTGCCGGGCCGCCGCTTCGGCCTCGGGGGTGGTGGCTTCGGGGGTGGTCATGCCGGGGTCCCTCCGTGTGTCGGGCCGGGTTTGCGGGTGCTGTCCGGGGCCGGGGGTGCGGCCCGGGCCCGGCCCGCCGGGTCGTAGCGGGCCGTGGTGCGGTGCCATTCGAGGTTTCCGCCGAGCCAGGCCCATACGTCGGCCAGGAAGCGCACCAGCGGCGGGAATCCGGCCGCGGCCAGGAGGGCCGACTCCTCCTCGAAGGCGTGGACGAGCTCGTCGTGGAGGTCGGCGGAGCGGCGTACGGCCTCGGCGCGCGAGCAGCCCTCCTCGGCCTCGATCAGGGCGGGCAGGTTGTAGTTGACGGCGGCGCCCTCGTCCTCGCGGTGCATGGAGTAGAGGTCGTTGACGATGACGCTGGCGGAGGCGGCCTTGAGGACCGCGCCCCGCACGCGCGGATCGGCGTACACCTCGACGGGGAGCTCGTAGCCGCCCGCCGGATCGAGCATCACCATGGTCGGGATGAAGCTGTTGTCCTGGCGGACGGCGAGGAATTCCCAGACGGGCGGGGTGCGTCCGGATACCCGCCAGCCCGCCTCGGCGGTGTAGCCGGAGAACAGTGCGGCCATCTCGTGCCGGTAGCGGGTGAGCTGGGAGCGGGTGGCGTACCGGGACAGGTGCTCGGTGCTGGAGCGCAGCGCCACGAGGACCGGGTCGGCGCACATGGCCTGTTCCAGCAGGGGCGCGTAGGCGGCCGGGAGGTGGGCCGGGTCGATGGCGGCCAGGGCCTGGGACAGGTGGGTGGCGATCCGGAGGGGGACGGCGCCGGCGCTCTCGTCGTCGCAGTAGTAGTCGTCGGTGGCCCACTGGGCGAGGGTGCACTTGGCGGGGGCGAGCAGCCGGTCCGGGTCCTCGACGTGGGCGTAGGTGAGCATGGTGTACCGGCCGATCGACAGGGCCCGTACGTCGCCCGGCCGGCCGGCGTAGATCCCGGTCTGCTCGGCCCACGCGATGAGCCGGTCCTCGACCGCCTCCGCGAGGGCCGGGTCGTCGCGCTGCGGGGGCGGGCAGTACAGCTCGGGGACGGCGGGGTTCCCCGCGGCCGGCCCGCGGGCGGGGCCCGGAGCGGGTACGGCCGCCGGTGCGGTCACCGGCAGAGCGGGCGCCGCGAGGGCGGGCCGGATGCGCAGGCTGCCGGTGCCGGGGCCGCCGGGCCCCCCGCGCAGCCGGGCCAGCAGCGCCGTACGGGACGGGACGGGAGGGGCCGGCGGTACGGACGGGGCGGGAGCGCGGGACCGGTCGGCGGGGTCGGGCGGGTGGGCGGGGCAGGCAGCGGGCGGATGCTTCTGCATGGCACGACAGTGCGTCGCGGGCCGGGCGTCCGGGTAGCCGTGCCGGCGGCGGCCCTGTTGAAAATCCCGCGCGGTTGAAGCTCTGGACGGGTGTGCGACGGCGGGTCCCGTCACGTCCCGTTCCGCCCCGTCCCGTCACGTCCCCGCGGCCACCCGCTCCAGCAGCGGCCGTACGACCCCGCTGGCCCGGACCGCCCTCAGCCGCCCCTGCATCCGGCGCAGCGCGTCCGTCACCCGGGCCGATTCCAGCTGCGGTACGACGTCCAGCACCTCGTGCCAGGCGGCGCAGGCCCGCTCCAGGTGCCCCTGGCCCAGGTGGAGTTCGGCGAGCCGGGCCGCCGTGACGGCCCGGGCCCGGCGCTCCGCGGCCGGCCGGTGGCGCAGTGAGGCGCCGAGCGCGGCGATGGCGCCCGGGCCGTCGCCCAGCGCGGCCAGCGCCTCCGCCTCCTGGTGGCAGAGCGCGGCCTGGTGGTAGTCCCCGATCGGCGCGCTCTGTCCCTGCGAGCGCTCCAACAGCCTTTGGGCGCCCGCCAGATGGGAGACCGCGGCCCGCCGGTCCCCGCAGGCGGCCTCCGCCACGGCCAGCTGCCCGGTGACGAAGGCCGCCTGGAGGGTCGGCAGCCGCCCCGCCTCCCGCGCCGCCGCCTGGGCGAGCTCCAGCGCCTGCGTACGGTGGCCGAGGTGGTGGGCCTGCACGCTCATCGCCCGCAGTACCGGCGCGTGGCACTGCGGATCGCCGGCTTCCCGGCCCAGCCGCAGGGCCGCCCGGTAGTAGGCCTGGGCCACCCCGTGCTGGTTGCTGTCGAAGCAGAGGAACCCCGCGGTGTAGGCCAGCCGGGAGGTGGCGCCCAGCAGCCGGTGGCGTACGGAGGGCGGCGCGCCGGCGCGCAGCCACGGGGCGACGGTGGTGGCGAGGTAGGCGGTCAGGGCGGGCCGGGCGAGGCCGCTGCCGAACATCATGTCGGCGTTGCGGAAGACCGGGAGCACCGCCTCGGCGGCCCGTACGTGGTCCTGCCCGATCCGCCCGGCGGTCCGTGCGCCCGCCGCCTCCGGGCCGTCCGGCCGCTCCTGCGGGGGCCGCCAGGCGGAGGAGTACACCGGCACCTCGCCCAGTGCGCCGACCCCGAAATCCGGCCCGCCGTCGGATGGCCGTCCGCCGGTGCGGGTACCGGCGGACGGCCGGGCGAGCCCGGTGTCCGCGGCGGCGATCCGGCGCCGGGTGCGCCGGCTCAGGGCCTCGGCGGCGAGGGCGACGACGTGCGCGGGCGGCTTGGTGCCCGCCAGCCAGTGGGAGACGGAGGTCCGGTCGTAGTTCAGGGTGAGGCCTGCCTCGGCTGCGACGCCGTTGACGGCCCGTGCGAAGTCCTGCCCGCTCCAGCGGGCTTCGGTGAGGAGGGTGCGGAGTCGTCCGTTGGGGTCACGCTTCGCCATCCAGAACCGCCCAACTCGTACGTGTGTCCAGCGCTTCAACACGTGCGGAGATTCAACAGGGTGGGACAGGGGCCCGTGTACCGGGTGGGGCCGCCCTGCCTCTAACTAAGACGTGTGCACACGGTGGCACCCGGTCACACCGGGTGAGCGTGGCGTGCGGGAGCACGGCGGATCACGCACAAGCGGGGCCGCTCCTTCCGATCGACCCCGTACACGACGTGCGCGACGTGCGCGACCGCCGCCACCGGCACCGACGCCCCATCCGGAGCCAGGAAGGCCGGCCGACCAAGGAAGACCGACCAAGGAAGACCGACCGAGAGGACGTTCCGTCATGTCTGTCGACCCGACGACCGAAGACAGCGCCGCCGCACCGCGGACCCGCTCCGCCCGCCAGAGCCTCAGCACGGACGCGGCGCGGAACCTGGCGACCACCACCAAGTCCGCCCCGCAGATGCAGGGCATCAGCTCCCGCTGGCTGCTGAAGATCCTGCCGTGGGTCCAGACCAGCGGCGGCACGTACCGGGTCAACCGCACGGTCAGCTACACCCTCGGCGACGGGCGGATCAGCTTCGTCAAGACCGGCTCCGAACTGCGGGTCATCCCGCCCATGCTGCGCGAGCTCGGCATGCTGCGGCACTTCCCCGACGACGCGGTCGTCAAGGCGATCGCGGACCGGTTCGTCAAGGAGGAGTTCCGCAAGGGCGACGTGATCGTCCGCCGCGGCGAGCCCGTCGACAAGATCTACCTGATCGCGCACGGCCGCATCGAACGGCTCGGCGAGAGCGCGTACGGGGAGGAGGCGAGCCTCGGCGTCCTCAGCGACGGCGACCACTTCGGCCACCACCCGCTGCCGGACGCCCGCTGGGAGTTCACCGCCCGGGCCCAGACCGACGTGGTGACCATGACGTACAACCGCGGCAACTGGGACGAGGCGCTGAGCCGCTCCCCCGCCCTGCGCCGGCACGCCGAGGCGTATCTGGAGGCGGAGCGGGTCGGCCGCAAGGGCAGCGAGGCCGTGGACCTGTCCGCCGGCCACACCGGCGAGGTCATGCTGCCCGGCACGTACGTCGACTACGACCTGAGCCCCCGCGAGTACGAACTGAGCGTCGCCCAGACCGTGCTGCGCGTCCACACCCGCGTGGCCGACCTCTACAACCAGCCGATGAACCAGTCGGAGCAGCAGTTGCGCCTGACCATCGAGGCCCTCAAGGAGCGGCAGGAGAGCGAGCTGGTCAACCACCCGGAGTTCGGGCTGCTGCACAACGCCGAGTACGAGCAGCGGATCTACGCCCGCACCGGCCCGCCCACCCCCGACGACATGGACGACCTGCTCAGCCGGCGGCGCGGCTCCCAGTACTTCCTCGCGCACCCGCGCACGATCGCCGCGTTCGGCCGCGAGTGCAGCCGGCGCGGACTGTACCCGGCCTCGGTCGAGTTCCAGGGGCACATGATGCCCGCGTGGCGGGGGGTGCCCCTGCTGCCCTGCAACAAGATCCCGATCACGAAGGAGCGGACCAGTTCGATCCTCGTCATGCGCACCGGAGAGGACAACGAGGGGGTCATCGGGCTGCACCAGCCGGGCCTGCCGGACGAGTACCAGCCGGGGCTGTCCGTCCGGTTCATGAGCATCAACGAGCAGGCGATCGTCTCCTACCTGGTCACCGCCTACTACTCGGCGGCCATCCTGGTTCCCGATGCCGTCGGGGTGCTGGAGAACGTAGAGATCTCGCGCTTCGAGGACTGAGGGCGGCGGACGCATGAGCAGCAGCACAGGGAGCGGGCAGCCCTTCGAACTGCCCGAGTTCTACGTCCCGCATCCGGCCCGCCTCAACCCCCACCTGGCCCGCGCCCGCGCCCACGCCCTCGACTGGGCCCGTTCCATGGGCATGCTGGAGGGCTCCGGCGTCTGGGACCGGGCCGACCTGGAGGCCCACGACTACGCGCTGCTGTGCGCCTACACGCACCCCGAATGCGATGCCGCGATGCTCTCGCTGGTCACCGACTGGTACGTGTGGGTGTTCTTCTTCGACGACTGGTTCCTGGAGGTGTTCAAGCGGCGCGGCGACCGGGAGGGCGGGCGCACGGCGCTGGAGCGCCTGGCCCTGTTCATGCCCGCGGCGGCGCCCGCACGCGAAGCGGCGGCGCGGACCCCGGAGCCCGCCCCGGAGCCCGCCAACCCGGTCGAGGCGGGGCTCGCCGACCTGTGGGCCCGTACCGTCCCCGGGCATTCGCCGGACTGGATCGCCCGCTTCTCGCTGAGCACCCGCAATCTGCTGGTGGAGTCCCTGTGGGAGCTCGACAACATCAGCATCGGCCGGGTCGCCAATCCGGTCGAGTACGTGGAGCAGCGGCGCAAGGTCGGCGGCGCGCCCTGGTCGGCGGGGCTCATCGAGCACGCGGTGGGCGCCGAGGTGCCCGCCGCCGTCTCCGGCGAGCGGCCGCTGCGCGTGCTGCGCGACTGCTTCGCCGACTCGGTGCACCTGCGCAACGACCTCTTCTCCTACGAGCGCGAGGTCGGCCAGGAGGGCGAACTCAGCAACGGGGTGCTGGTGCTGGAGACGTTCTTCGGGTGCTCCACCCAGGAGGCGGCCGACCAGCTGAACCGGCTGCTGACCTCGCGGCTGCAGCAGTTCGAGCACACCTTCTTCGCCGAGCTGCCCCCGATGTTCGTACGGACCGGCCTGCCCCCGGAGCAGGTCGCCGCGGTGCTCACGTACGCCCGCGGGCTCCAGGACTGGCAGTCCGGCGGCCACGAGTGGCACCTGCGCTCCAGCCGCTACATGAACCGGCGGGCCGGCCTGCCCTCCGGGCCCTCGGGGCTGGGCAGCGCGGTCTGCGGCCTCAAGGCGCTGCTGGGGGTCACCGGCGGCGCGGACCGCCGCCGGCGGCACACCCGCGCCCCGCGCCCGGTGGGCCCGTCGGTGATCCCGGACTTCCACCTGCCGTACCCGACGCGGCTCAACCCGCACCTGGAGGGCGCCCGCGGGCGGCTGGTGGAGTGGAACCGCGCGATGGGGATGTTCGACGAGGGGCTGTGGTGGGAGGAGAAGGCCGTCGACTACGACTTCGCGCTGTGCTCGGCGGGCATCGATCCGAAGGCCTCGGCCGAGGACCTGGACGTCAGCGCGGCCTGGCTGAGCTGGGGCACGTACGCGGACGACCTCTACCCGCTCCGCTTCGGCGCCACCCGCGACCTGGCGGGGGCCAGGGCCCAGGACGCCCGGCTGCGCGCGCTCATGCCCCTGGAGCCCGGGGCGCCCGCTCCCGCCCCGGTGAACGCGGTGGAACGGGGGCTCGCCGACGTCTGGCTGCGCACGATCACGCCGATGGCCCCGGCCGGGCGGCGCATGTTCCGGGCGGCGATGGACGCGGTACTGGACGGCTGGCTGTGGGAGGTGGAGAACCAGGCGGCCCACCGGGTGCCCGACCCGGTGGACTACCTGGAGATGCGCCGGGTGACCTTCGGCTCGCCGATGACGACCTCGCTGGCCCGGATGGCGCACATGGACGTCGTGCCGGAGGCCGTGTACGGGAGTGCGGCGATGCAGTCGCTGGAGGCGGCCGCCTTCGACTACTCGGGGATGATGAACGACGTGTACTCGTACCAGAAGGAGGTGGAGTACGAGGGCGAGCTGCTCAACATCCTGGTGGTCACGGAGACCTTCTTCGGCTGCGACTACCCGACGGCGCTCGGGGTCGTGAACGACCTGATGACCTCGCGGATGAAGCAGTTCGAGCACGTACTGGCCAACGAGTTCCCCGCGATGTACCGGGACTTCGGGCTGGACGCGGCGGCGCGGGCGGCGCTGGACCGGTACGCGGAGGAGCTCAAGCAGTGGATGGCCGCGCTCGCCACGTGGCACGCGCAGACCCGCCGCTACCGGGAGGAGGACCTGAAGCGCCACCGCGCGCGTCGGACGGAGACGGTGGTGGTGGCCGCCGCCGTGCCCGGTGCGCTCCCCCGGGCTCCGCACCGGGCCGGGTGGGCGTGAGGGCGCCCGCTCCGGAGGTCATGCGTGCAGGGCCCGTTCGTCCTCGGTGTGCCCCTCCGGTTCCAGCTGGAGGGTGGAGTGGGCCACGTCGAAGTGCTCGCCCACGCAGGCCTGGAGCCGGGCGAGCAGCTTGCCGTGGTCCTCGCCGCGCAGGGTCTCGGCGGCGACCACGACGTGCGCGGTGAGCACGGGCATGCCGGAGGTGACGGTCCAGGCGTGCAGGTCGTGCACGGCCAGCACGCCTGGCTCCTCCAGGAGGTGGCGCCGTACGTCGGCGAGGTCCATGTCCTGCGGGGTGGCCTCCAACAGGACGTGGGCGGCCTCGCGCAGCAGTCCGAACGCGCGCGGGACGATGAGCAGGCCGATGACGATGGAGGCGATGGGGTCGGCGGCCTGCCAGCCGGTGAGCAGGATGACCAGGCCGCCGATGATGACGGCGACGGAGCCGAGGGCGTCGCCGAGCACCTCCAGGTAGGCGCCGCGCAGGTTGAGGCTGTGCTCCTTGGCGTCGCGCAGCAGCCACAGGCCGACGCCGTTGGCGGCCAGGCCGAGCACGGCGACGCCGAACATCAGCCCGCCCTTGACCTCGACGGGTTCGCTGAAGCGGCGGATGGCGGTGTAGAGCACCCAGACGAAGATGCCGAGGAGGAGCAGGGCGTTCAGGACGGCGGAGAAGATCTCGACCCGGTAGAAGCCGAAGGTGCGGCGCGGGGTCGGGGCGCGCTGGGCGAGGGTGACGGCGCCGAGCGCGAGGGAGACGCCGACGGCGTCGGTGAGGCTGTGCGCGGCGTCGGCGAGGAGGGCGAGGCTCCCGGAGAGCAGGGAGCCGACGACCTGGATGAGGGTGATCGAGGCGCTGATGCCGATGGTCCACAGCAGCCGGGCGCGGAAGGTCCCGCTGACGGTCCCGGCCGCCGCCGAGGGAGCTCCGTGATCATGGCCCATGATCACCATCCGACCACAGGACGGCCGCCCGCGCCCGCCGGGGTCGCCCACCCGGCGGGCGGCGCGGGCCTTCCCCCGGAATTCTCCGGAATCCGACATTCCCCTGGTCTTCCGGCAGAACTGGCGCATAATCATCGCTACGCGGCTCGAAAGAACCCTTGGCCGCGCATGGGACACGCATGCAATGGGGGGCATCGTGCCGATGAGGGATCCGGGCCGGGCCGGCACGCTGCCGGCGACATCCGACGAACTGTCGCGTCTGCTGACCGCCGTCCGGCGGGGGCGGGTGCTGACGATCACGGGGCGGTTCCGGGAGCCCCGGAGCCTGCTGGTGCGGGAGATCGCCGAGCGGCTGTCGTCCAACTTCTACGACGGTGCGGCCGTCGTCGCGCTGGGCCGGCCCTTCGGCGTGCGCGAGCTGACGGCCGCGCTGGGCTGCGTACCGGGCATGCCGTTCCCGCCGTACGGGACGACGGACGCCGTCTCATGGCTCGCGGAGCGGGACATGCTGCTGGTCCTGGACGGCAGCGAACACCTCGCGCCGGAGGCCCTGGCCTGGCTGCGGCGCCTGCTCACGGCGGCCCCGGGGCTGCGCATCCTGGCCGCGGGCCGGTCCCCGCTGGCCTTCGCGGGGGAACGCGTCCACCGCCTCTGACCGGGCGGCGGGACGCGCGAAGGCGCGCGTCAGCCCCGGTACTTGCGCAGGACCCGCAGCAGCAGGGGCGTCCCGGCGGCCGCGGGGACGGCCGCCGGCACGGCCGCCGGGAGGCGGGCCCGGAGCTGGTCCCACACGGTCGGCGGGCAGGGGCCCTGCGGCCGGGACTTGAGGAACCCGCGGTAGGGCACCACCCGGGGCTCGCGGCCGATCTCCACCCAGTGGGAGCGGCCCGAGACCTCGTCCCAGCCGTGGTTCGGGATCCGGATGTGGTCGCGCCGGCCGTCCTTGTCCTTGCTGGTGATCTGGGCGACCCGGGCCGCGCCCGAGCCGGTCTCCAGGACCACGCAGTAGTGCCGCAGCTGCCGCCCGGGGTCCTCGCGCAGCGGCACCATGGCCAGCCAGACCTCGCCCGGCCGCGGGCGCGCGCCGAACGCCCTGTCCCACCAGCGCACGCAGAGGTACACGACGAGCGCCGCGAACCCGGCGGCGCAGGCCTCGCCCGTCATCCGGACGTTCCAGGGCTGCCCGGCGACCCGCCCCTCGACGAAGCCCACCAGGGCGGCGACGGCGGCGAGCACGGCGGCCACCCGGGACGTGTTCCTGCGACGCGCCACCCGTACTCCCCCCAGATCCCCGGCGGCACGCCAACCCACCCGTCCCGGGCACGCCAGGGTCCGCCCGGGGTCACGGGCGCGGTTCGGCCACCCGCTTCCACTCCCCGACCGGAAGCCCCAGGATCACCTCGTCGACGAAGGCCCCCGCCACCCAGGCCGAGCGCCGCAGGGTGCCCTCCAGGGTGAAGCCCGCGCGGGTCGCGGCGCCGATCATGGCGGCGTTGTCGGCGAGGGTCTCCACCTGGAGCCGGTGCAGCCCGCGCACGGTGAACCCGTAGTGGCACAGCAGCTGCACGACCTCCGCGCCCAGGCCGCGGCCGCGGGAGCCGGGCAGCAGGGAGATCCCGAGGTGGCCGCTGCGGTTGTGGGTGTCGATGCCCCACAGCGCGGCGTCGCCCGCGAGCGATCCGGAGGCGACCTCGAACACCGAGAAGAACGACGCGGTCTCGGAGGGGGCGGAGGGCTCGTACGGGGAGTGGCCGGTGCTCGGGGTTATCGGACGCCACGGCCCGGCCTCGGCGCGCGAGCGCGTCGCCACGTCCTCGTACAGCCCGGCGTGGAGCACGGCTACGTCATCGGCGTGCCGGGCGCGCAGCCCGGCCAGGGTTCCCTGGATCACGGGGACTTCCTAGCCCTCGGCCGAGCCTCCCCGCAACCGGGTTTCCCGCGCGCGCGGGCCCCGGCATACGGGTCCGCCCCGGTCGACTGCTGCCGACCGGGGCGGAATCGCTCAAGACGATCGGACCTCAGGCGAGGGTCGCGATGGCCTGGTTGAAGGTCGCGGACGGCCGCATGACCGCCGAGGCCTTCGCGGCGTCGGGCTGGTAGTACCCGCCGATGTCGGCCGGGGAGCCCTGGACGGCGACGAGCTCGCCGACGATGGTCTGCTCCTGCTCGCCCAGCGTCTTGGCGAGCGCCTCGAACGCGGTGGCCAGCTCGGCGTCGTCGGTCTGCTTGGCCAGCTCCTGCGCCCAGTACAGGGCGAGGTAGAAGTGGCTGCCGCGGTTGTCGATGCCGCCCAGCTTGCGGCTCGGCGACTTGTCCTCGTTGAGGAAGGTGCCGGTCGCGCGGTCCAGGGTGTCGGCCAGCACCTGGGCACGGGCGTTGCCGGTGGTGGTCGCGAGGTGCTCGAAGGAGACGGCCAGCGCGAGGAACTCACCGAGGGAGTCCCAGCGCAGGTAGTTCTCCTTGACCAGCTGCTGGACGTGCTTCGGGGCGGAGCCGCCGGCGCCCGTCTCGAAGAGACCGCCGCCGTTCATGAGCGGGACGACCGACAGCATCTTGGCGCTGGTGCCCAGCTCCAGGATCGGGAAGAGGTCGGTGAGGTAGTCGCGCAGCACGTTGCCGGTCACCGAGATGGTGTCCTCGCCGCGGCGGATGCGCTCCAGGGAGTACCGGGTGGCCTCGACCGGGGAGAGGATCTCGATGGTCAGACCCTCGGTGTCGTGCTCGGCGAGGTACGTGCGGACCTTGGCGATGAGCTGCGCGTCGTGCGCGCGGCCCTCGTCGAGCCAGAAGACGGCCGGGACGCCGGTGGCGCGGGCGCGGGTGACGGCGAGCTTGACCCAGTCCTGGATCGGCGCGTCCTTGGTCTGGCAGGCGCGGAAGATGTCGCCCTTGGCGACCTGCTGCTCCAGGACGGTCTTGCCCTCGGCGTCGACGACGCGGACGGTGCCCGCGGCGGCGATCTCGAAGGTCTTGTCGTGGCTGCCGTACTCCTCGGCCTTCTGGGCCATGAGGCCGACGTTCGGCACCGAGCCCATCGTGGACGGGTCGAAGGCGCCGTGGGCGCGGCAGTCGTCGATGACGACCTGGTAGACGCCCGCGTAGCTGCTGTCCGGGAGGACGGCCAGGGTGTCGGCCTCGTTGCCGTCCGGGCCCCACATGTGGCCGGAGGTGCGGATCATGGCCGGCATGGAGGCGTCGACGATGACGTCGGACGGGACGTGCAGGTTGGTGATGCCCTTGTCCGAGTCGACCATCGCGAGGGCCGGGCCCTCGGCGATCTCGGCGTCGAAGGAGGCCTTGATCGCGTCGGCGTCGGGCAGCGCGCCCAGGCCGTTCAGGATGGTGCCGAGGCCGTCGTTCGGAGACAGGCCGGCGGCGGCCAGGGTCTCGCCGTGGCGGGCGAAGGTCTTCGGGAAGAAGGCGCGGACCACGTGGCCGAAGATGATCGGGTCGGAGACCTTCATCATCGTGGCCTTGAGGTGCACGGAGAACAGGACGTCCTCGGCCTTGGCGCGCTCGATCTGGTCGTTCAGGAAGGTGCGCAGCGCGTCGACGTGCAGGACGGACGCGTCCACGACCTCGCCGGCGAGGACCGGTACGGACTCGCGCAGGACGGTGGCGGTGCCGTCGGCGGCGACGTGCTCGATGCGGAGCGTGCCGGCCTCGGCGATCACGGCGGACTTCTCGGTCGAGCGGAAGTCGTTCTCGCCCATGGTCGCGACGTTCGTCTTCGACTCGGGGGTCCAGGCGCCCATGCGGTGCGGGTGGGCCTTGGCGTAGTTCTTGACCGAGGCGGGGGCGCGGCGGTCGGAGTTGCCCTCACGCAGGACCGGGTTGACGGCGCTGCCCTTGACCTTGTCGTAGCGGGCGCGGATCTCGCGCTCCTCGTCGGTCTTCGGGTCGTCCGGGTAGTCCGGGAGCGCGTAGCCCTGGCCCTGGAGCTCGGCGACCGCGGCCTTCAGCTGCGGGATCGAAGCCGAGATGTTGGGCAGCTTGATGATGTTCGCTTCCGGCGTCTTCGCCAGCTCGCCGAGCTCGGCGAGGGCATCGGCGATCCGCTGGCCCTCCTCGAGGTGCTCGGGGAAGCTGGCGATGATCCGACCGGCCAGGGAGATGTCACGGGTCTCGACATTCACACCGGCCGTCGACGCGTAGGCCTGGATCACAGGCAGGAAGGAATACGTCGCGAGGGCCGGGGCCTCGTCAGTGTGCGTGTAGATGATGGTCGAGTCAGTCACCGGATGCTCCGCTCCACAGTCTGCGTCTCTCGTCTGCAACATTGCTCGACATCAAGATATCTCGTGATCGGGCCGGTCCGGACAGCCCCCTGCCCGAGTCCCGGGGAGACGCGCGTCACCCCCGGGCCGGCCGCGGCCCGACGGGCCCGGGAAACGGCGAGAGCGCCGCCCCGCGGCTGTTTCCAGCCGGGGGACGGCGCTCAGGCGATCAGGCGTGCGCGCCTGCTCAGGCGTGGACGGCCTTCGGGTTCGGGCCGTACTCGTTCGGCTGGGCCTGGCCCTCGGTCGCCATGAGGACGATGAGCCAGATGCCGCCGATCAGCGGGACGAGGGCGATGAACAGCCACCAGCCGGACTTGCCGGTGTCGTGCAGGCGGCGGATGGCGACCGCGAGGCTCGGGAGGAAGACCGCGAGGGCGTAGATCCCGTAGAGCAGCGGGTAGGTGCCGAGCGCGCCGTCGACGATGGCGAGGATGATCGCGGCGGCCATGTTGAACAGGAAGAACATCCAGTACTCCTGGCGGCGGGCGCGGCCGGAGAAGACGGTGTACTTCTTCAGGACGTCGGTGTAGTAGTTCATGAGTCCCCCCTGAGGACGGTTCGTCGGCCCGTCCTGCTGGAGCAAGCCGAGGCAGAACTTATGCCCCGCTTATGTGGTGGTCAAGCCAGTTCACAACACGCCGGAATCACCGCTTTTCCCGGGTTCACGGACCAAAATCACCTGCCGCGAGCGCCACTTGGAACCCACTGGTCGTACCGGGTCACGCGCGGTGACGAAACGGGGGCGATAGGGACCGATTCGTGATGCGGGAGAGCCTTCCGAGCCGCTCGGCGGCAACCCGCGCAGGCCCTCTCCCCCGGCGGAGCGCACTCATCCACACCCACATCGTTACGGCTCTGCGACCCTGTCAGACGCTGTCACGTACACGCGCCGGCGTCCCGCGCCGGCGTCCCGCGCCGGGCCCTGGGGCCGGCGCGGGACGCCGCGGACTCACCCTGAACTCACCGGCCCGTTCAGCCGATGTGGAACGAGTCCCCGTAGACCTTCCAGTCGAGCGGGGTGTTGAGGTTCAGGTTCCCCTTCTTCAGGAAGACCCGCTGCGCGGTGTCGACGCGGCTCGTGTCGCTGTGCGCCTCCTCCTGCTTCATGGCCCAGACGCGCGCGTCGAGGAAGGCGTTCAGCCAGGTGGTCTCGTTCCCGCCCTGGGCCGGGGGCTTGGCCTTGGACAGGGCGCGCTTGCGGATGTTGCGGAAGCTGGTGGAGTCGCCGCCGTCGCCGTGCATGACGATGGCGTCGTAGTAGATGAACTGGCCGAGCGCGCCGACCCCGTCGGACTTGCCCTGCTTCACGGCGGGGTTGAAGTACACCCGGTCGCGCTCGTGGTCCTGGGCCTTCTTGAACTCGCCGTCCTGGGCCGCCTTCGCCCAGTCCTTGGTGAAGTTCGGGTCGAGGCCCTGGTGCGAGTCGCTGCCGTTGACCTTCCGCAGGGCGGGGAGGTACTTGGCGAGCACGTTGCCGGGCTTGACGTCGGTGTAGTACTCGACGAGGTCGAGCATGTCGCCGGTGCCGGAGCAGAAGCCTATGATCCCGGCCGTGTAGCCGCGTTCGTCGCCTATGTCCTCGATGTACTTGTACTGCGCCTTCCAGTCCAGGGAGGAGTTCTCCGCGCTGGAGACGATCTGCATGGCGATGTCCTTCTTCGCCGGGTCGTCGAGGCCGACGGCCTTCGCCGATGCCGCGGCGGGGGACGCGGAGGCGGGCGCGGACCCGGGCGCCGCCGTCGCGTGGGCGGTCACCGGTACGGCGAGGAGAGCGCCGCCGAGCAGGGCGCTGAGGGCGATTCTCTTGCGGTGGGGGGCGAACACAAGTCCTCCATGGGGAAGTTGAGGCTTGGGCGACTTCGTTAGGAAACTTTACTACCAGAGGTCGCGACAGCTCAATACCCGTGCACGGCACGTGTGTTGCGAGGGAATGCGGGGATGCCGGCGGGTCAGAGCCAGCCGTTGCGGCGGAAGCCCCGGTGGATGACGAAGCAGGCCAGCGCCATGACGCCGACCACGATCGGGTAGCCGTACGTCCAGTGCAGCTCGGGCATGTTGTCGAAGTTCATGCCGTAGACCCCGCAGACCATGGTCGGCACGGCGACGATGGCCGCCCACGCCGTGATCTTGCGCATGTCCTCGTTCTGCGCGACGGTCACCTGCGCCAGGTGCGCCTGGAGGATGGAGTCGAGCAGCGCGTCGTACGCGTTGATCTGGTCGGTGGCCCGGGTCAAGTGGTCGGAGACGTCGCGGAAGTACGCGCGGACCTCCGCCGGGATCACCGGTATCGGCTGCGTGGCCAGGTGCTGGAGCGGGCGGCTCAGCGGGGCCACCGCCCGGCGCAGTTCCAGCAGTTCGCGCTTGAGCTGGTAGATCCGGCCCGCGTCGCCCCGGCCGCCGTACTCGCTGAACACCGCCGTCTCGACGGCGTCGATGTCGTTCTGCACCGCGTCCGTGACGGCCACGTAGTCGTCGACGACGTGGTCGGCGATGGCGTGCAGCACCGAGGCGGGCCCCTTGGCCAGTTGGTCCGGGGCGGCCTCCAGGCTCTCGCGGACCGGGCCCAGCGTGCCGTGGCCGCCGTGGCGGATGGTGATGACGAAGTCGTCGCCCGTGAACGCCATCAACTCACCGGTCTCCACGACCTCGCTCGTCGCGGTGAGCTCCTCGTGCTCCACGTAGCGCACGGTCTTGAAGACGGAGAAGAGTATGTCGTCGAACCGCTCCACCTTGGGCCGCTGGTGCGCGGTCACCGCGTCCTCGACGGCGAGCGGGTGGAGGCCGAACAGCTCGGCGAGCCCGGCGAGCTCTTCCCTCGTCGGTTCGTGGAGGCCGATCCAGACGAACCCGTCGCCGGTCTTGCGGACCCGCCGCAGCGCCTCCTCCACCTCGGCGCAGCCGTCCTGCCGCGCGCCGTCCACGTAGACCACGCAGTTGACCACCGCGCTGCCGAGCGGGGAGCGGGAGGGGTGGCTGAGGTCGACGGCCCGCCGGTAGCCGCGACGCACGGCCCGGCGCAGGTTGCTGAACATGGACAACGAGGTACTTCCCTTCGGCGGATCAGCGGCCAGTCTGCCACCGCCGCCGGCCGGCTCCGTCAGAGCCGGTCGATGAAGACGCTCGTCGACTTCACCCGGGCCACGGCCTGCGCGCCGACCTCCAGGCCGAGCTCCTCCACCGCTTCCCGGGTCAGGAGCGACACGACCCGGTGCGGGCCGGCCTGGATCTCCACCTGGGCGTCGACCGTGCCGAGCTTCACGGCGGTGACGATGCCGGGGAAGGCGTTGCGCGCCGAGGT
The DNA here is from genome assembly GCF_042891345.1 of Streptomyces sp. NPDC001903. Classification (NCBI taxonomy): domain Bacteria; kingdom Bacillati; phylum Actinomycetota; class Actinomycetes; order Kitasatosporales; family Streptomycetaceae; genus Streptomyces; species Streptomyces sp. NPDC001903. The sequence goes on along the minus strand of NZ_JBIASZ010000008.1, from coordinate 318,502 downwards.
GTAGGGGGCGTCCTCGCCCTCGGCGGCCTCCTGGGCGGCCTGGACGCAGAACGCGGCCAGATCCGGGCCGTCCACCATGCGCCGCGTGCCCTCCCGGCGGGTGGGGAAGCGCTCCGCGTCGGCCCAGCGACGGGCCGTGTCGACGCTCACGCCGAGCAGCCGGGCGGCCTGGCCGATCGTGTAGGACTCCATACCCGCAGCTTAGGGGGTGTCCGTGGCGATCAGGACCGACCCCGGCCCGCCGGGTGGCCGGCGCCGCCCTGGCGCAGGGCCTCGGCCGCCGCGGCCGCGACCACCTCCGCCACGGTGGACAGCGCCGGGGAGTCGAGTTTCCACTGCTGCCAGTACAGCGCGACGTCCAGCGGCCGCCGCGGGAGCAGCAGGTCCAGCCTTCCCGCGCGCACCAGCGGTTCCGCCTGGGATTCCGGCACCAGCCCCCAGCCCAGCCCGGCCGCGACCGCGTCGCGGAACCCCTCCGAGGTCGGCACGTGGTGGCGCAGCGGCCCGGCCCCGGCGTCCTGATCGCCGGTCAGCGACCGTACGAACCCGTCCTGGAGCTCGTCCCGCCGGTCGAAGACGATCACCGGGGCGTCGCGCAGGCCCTGTTCGAGGCCCCCGGCCAGGTACCGGGCCGCGAAGGCGGGGCTCGCCACCGGCAGGTACCGCGCCAGCCCCAGCCCGCGTACGGTGCACCCGGCCACCGGGTCCGGCGAGGAGGTGACCGCCGCCATCACCTGGCCCTCCCGGAGCAGGGCCGTCGTGTGCCCCTCGTCCTCCCGGTGCAGTTCGAAGAAGACCGGCGGATCCTGCGGCACCCGCGTGAGCGCCGGCAGGAACCAGGTGGCGAGGGAGTCCGCGTTGACGGCGATCGGAAGCCGCACCGGTCCGCCCGCCTCCTGCGCCATGCCGAGCTCGGCGCGCGCGTCCCGTTCCAGCCGGGCCAGCTGCCGGGCGAAGCGGACCACCACCTGTCCGGACTCGGTCACCCGTACCGGTTTCGTCCGCATCAGCAGCACCCGCCCGGTCCGCTGCTCCAGCGCCTTCACCCGCTGGCTCACGGCGGACGGGGTCACGTGCAGGGCGGCGGCCGCCGCGTCGAAGGTTCCCTCGTCGACCACGGCGAGCAGGGTCCGCACCTGGTCCAGGGGTAGCTCGTCCATCACGAACGCTAAGGGTACGTAAAAATCTTTAGCTGTACTGAAACCACGCCGCTGCCTACGGTCGGAGGCATGACACACGGCATCATCACGGCGGCACTCGCCGGCTTCGGCACCGGACTCTCCCTCATCGTCGCCATCGGCGCGCAGAACGCCTTCGTCCTGCGGCAGGGGGTGCGCCGGCACGCCGTCCTCGCCGTGGTCGCGATCTGCGCGGTCTCCGACGCGCTCCTCATCGCCCTCGGCGTCGCCGGGGTCGGCGCCTTCGTCACCGCCTGGCCGGCCGCCCTGACCGTGGTCGCCATCGCCGGCGGCACCTTCCTCATCGCCTACGGATTCCTCGCCGCCCGCCGGGTGCTGCGGCCCACCCCCGGCGCCGCCCTGGCCACCGAGGGGGCCACCGCCGGGTCCCGCCGCCGGGCCGTGCTGGTCTGTCTGGCCATGACCTGGCTCAACCCGCACGTCTACCTGGACACCGTCCTGCTGGTCGGCTCCCTGGCGGCCGACCGCGGCGACCTGCGCTGGGCCTTCGGCATCGGGGCCGGGCTGGCCAGCCTCGTCTGGTTCGCCACCCTCGGCTACGGCGCCCGGCTGCTGAGCGGTGTGCTGGCGCGCCCCTCGGCCTGGCGGGTGCTGGACGGGCTCGTCGCGGCGACCATGGTCACGATGGGCGGGATGCTCCTGGCCCGGGCCTGAGCGGCGAGCGCGGCGGGCCCGCGCGGGGTGCGGATCCGCCCCGTACGGTGGCACGACCAGACCCTGGGAGTCCGCAGTGCCCGAGCGCCCGTCCGACCGTCCGACCGACCGGCCGTACGACGACCCGTCCGGCCGGCCCTCCGGCGCCCCCTCCCCCGACGAGGCGCGCCTGTACTACGCCGCCCGGCCGTCCCCGCTCGTCGCCGCCACCGCGATCGTGCTGGACGCGGCCGGACGGGTCCTCGTACGGGCGCCCTCGCACCGGGGGGCCGCGGAACTGCCGGGCGGCACCGTCGAGGACACCGAGACCCCGGAGGAGGCGCTGGCCCGGGAGCTGGAGGCGGAGCTGGGCCTGTCCGTGCCGGTCGGCCGGCTGCTCGCCGTGGACTCCCGGCGGCCCGGCTCCCTCGGCCGCTCCCTCATCACCCACGTCCACCTCGTCGGGCCGCTCCCGCCGCAGCAGGCCGGCGCACTCGCCGCCGCGGACGACGAGGCCGCCGCGGCCCGCTGGCTCGCGCCGCAGGAGGCGTACGAGGTGCTGCCCGCCCGGATCGCGCCCCGGCTGCGCGCGGGTCTGGCCGCCCTGTACTCCGGGTCCCTCGCGCACCTCGTCGACGGCGTGCCCCAACCCGGCTCCCCGGCCGGCCTGGACCCGCGGCGGCGCACCGCCCTGGAGCACGCCGGGTCCTTCGACGCCGCGAGCCACCGGGCCTCACGCCCCAAGGCCATCACGGCGGCCAGCGTGGTGTTCACCGACCGGGCGGGCCGGGTCCTGCTGGTGGAGCCCTCGTACGGCGACTCCGGGCGCTGGAACCTGCCGGGCGGCGGGATCGACAGCGACCTCGGCGAGACCCCGCGCGCCGCCGCCCGCCGGGAGGTGCTGGAGGAACTCGGCCTCGACCTCCCACCGGGCCGGCTGCTCGGCGTCAACTGGGCCCACAAGCCCGGCTACCCGGCCCGCATCCGCTTCCTCTACGACGGCGGGGTGCTGGACGCCGCCGCCCTGGGCCGGATCCGGCTCGCCCCCTTCGAGCTGCTGCGCTGGCGGATGGTGCCCGCCGGGGAGCTGCGCGCCCTGGTCAAACCCTCCCTGCGGCGCCAGATCGAGGCCTGCCTGCGGGCCCGCGCCGAGGGCACGGGCCCGCTGGAACTCCACGCCGGGCGCCCGGCCGACGCCCCGCGCAAGAGGGGGAAGAAGAAGGGGAAACGGTAGGAGAACGGCAGAAGAAACGAACGCTGCACTGGTCCATCCGGACGGCGTCATGGCGTGGCGCACGGGTGACGGGGCGCTCTCACGCATCGTCGGAGCAGACAGTCCACGCATACGCGTACGCCCTCTCGCCGGCGAGAACGCGCGGAACCCATGGAGAGCGCCACCATGTCCGCAGAGCCGACCCGTCCCGGAACCAGCACCGCTTCCGCCGCCCCCGACGCCGCGGCGCCGCCCGATCCGCGCCGCTGGTGGATCCTCGGCGTCATCGGCCTCGCCCAGCTCATGGTCGTCCTCGACGCCACCATCGTGAACATCGCCCTGCCCTCCGCCCAGGCGGGTCTCGGGTTCTCCGACGACCAGCGGCAGTGGGTGGTGACCGCGTACGCGATCACCTTCGGCAGCCTCCTGCTGCTCGGCGGGCGGCTGGCCGACAAGTTCGGGCGGCGCCGGGCCTTCCTCATCGGGCAGATCGGTTTCGCGGCGGCCTCCGCGCTGGGCGGCGCCGCGGCCACCTTCGGGGTCCTCGTCACGGCCCGCGCCCTGCAAGGGGTGTTCGCGGCCCTGCTGGCTCCGGCCGCGCTCTCGCTGCTGACCACCACGTTCTCCGCGCCCGCCGAACGCGCCAAGGCGTTCGGCGTGTTCGGGTCGCTCGCCGCCTCCGGGGGCGCCGTGGGGCTGCTGCTCGGCGGGTTCCTCACCGAGCACCTGAGCTGGCGCTCGACGATGTACGTGAACCTGCTGTTCGCCGCCGTCGCCGTCACCGGCGGCGCACTGCTGCTGAAGCGGCCCGCGCCCACCACGCCGCCCCGGCTGGACCTGCCCGGCACGGTCCTCGCCTCGGCCGGACTCTTCTGCCTGGTCTACGGCCTCGCCACGGCCGGCCCCCGCGGCTGGGAGTCCGGGCACAGCCCGGTCTTCCTGGCCACGGCCGCGCTGCTGCTCGCCGCCTTCGTGTGGTGGCAGCGCCGCAGCGCGCACCCGCTGCTGCCGCTGCGGATCGTGCTCGACCGGGTCCGGGGGGCGGCGCTGATCGCCGTGTTCATCACCGGGGTCGGCATGTTCGGGGTGTTCCTGTTCCTCACGTACTACCTGCAGCACACCCGCGGCTACAGCCCGGCCCGGACCGGGCTGGCCTTCATGCCGATGTCCGGCTGCACGATGATCGGCGCGATCGGCAGCAACATGGGGCTGCTCGGCCGGATCGGCGGGCGCCCGCGCATCGTCACCGGCATGCTGCTCTCGGCGTGCGGCATGGCCTGGATGACGAACCTGACGGCGACCGGCCCGTACGTCGTGGACGTGCTGCCGGGTCAGGTGGCGACGGGGCTGGGCATGGGCCTGATCACGGCGGCCGCCATGAACCTCGGTACGGCCGGCATCGACCCGCGGGACGCGGGGGTCGGCTCCGCGACGGTCAACGCCATGCGACAGACGGGCGGCTCCGTCGGCACGGCGCTCATGAGCACCCTTGCCGCCGGAGCCGTCGCCCGCTCACTGGCGGGCCGGCAGCCCACGCCGGACCTGATGGCGCGGGCTGCCCTGGAGGGTTACCACACGGTCTTCACGGCAGCGGCGGCCATCTTCGCCGTCGGCGCGGTGCTGACCCTGTTCATGCTGCCCGGCGGCCTGTCCGTGGAGCGCCGGCACGGCGCTCCCGGGGGCCGCCGCCCGTCAGCGCGGTGAGTGGCCGCCGGCGGCCACGGGGGTCGCCGGCTTGGCGGGGGCGGTGGAGTCGGCCGGCTTGGCAGGGGCGGTGGAGTCGGCCGGCTTGGCAGGGGCGGTGGAGTCGGCCGGCTTGGCAGGAACGGCCGGGCTCGCCTCGGTGTTCGCGCAGTTCGACAGCGAGCTGCGAACCCGGTCGCCGGTCGAGAAGTGCCGCACCCGGCAGGCGTTGGTCCCGATCCCGCCGTCGACCTGGCCGTAGCCGGGTCCGATGGTCAGGACCGTGTCGTTCAGACCGCGGACCGTGTCGTTGCCGGGACCGCCCTGGACGATGCCCGCGGACTCCGCGCCCACCGACTTGGGCTCGATGACGTCGTTCTCGCTGCCGCCGAGGACCCGGCCGCCGAGGTCGATGTTGCCGGTGCGGATCAGGTCGCTGCCGTCGTTGCCGAAGACCTGGCCGCCGCCGCGCTCGTACTCGCCCGGCTGACCCATGACGCTGCCCGTGGTGATCTTGTCGTCGCCGTGGTCGCCGTAGACGCTGGAGCCGTGGTCGGCCGTGCCCACGACGAGCGCAGTGATGATGGTGTCGTTGCCCGCGCCGCCGCGCACCGAGGAGTTGCCGTTCTTCGGGGCGAGGTTGTTGACCTGGAGGGTGTCGTCGCCCTCGCCGCCGAGCACCTGGGCGTCGATCAGCATGCCCTTGACGCGGATGTTGTCGTTGCCGCCGCCGCCGTCGATGATGACGTTCTCGACGTCGTTCTCGCACGTGATGGTGTCGACGCCCTCCGTGCCTCTCACCACCGTCAGACCGGACCTCACCTCGACACCGTTGAGGTAGCACCAGTAGGACGGCAGGGAGCGGGCGGCCTGTGCCGGGGCCGCGGCGATCGAGGCACTGGCGGCGATCACGGTCGCCAGGACGTAGGTGGCCGTGCGAAGTTTGCGGCGCGTGCGCAGCATGAATTCTCCCGAGAATGGTGTGCGTTTGTGTGGGGGTGTTGCGGGGGGGGTCAGGACAGCTCGTGGCGCAGCGGCGTGAGCTGTTCGATGTCGTAGCGCTTCCGGAGTGCGTGGATCGCCGCGGGATCCGGGGTGGCGCTCGTGTCGAGCAGTTCGAGGAGCTCCTCGAAGTACCGCTCGTGATCGGGGGGCGGGGAGGCCTGGAAGAACATCCGGGCCGGTTCGCCGGTGGGGTTCGCGAAGGCGTGCGGGCAACCGGGCGGAACCACGATGACGGTTCCGGGCGTGGCACGGACGACCTGGCGTCCGTCGAGCGCCTCCCAGTGTCGCCAGTCGTCCCCGGAACGGACGCGCGGCTCGAAGGCCATGACGTCGAGTTCACCCTCCAGGACGTAGAAGAGCTCCTCGCTCCGGGTGTGCAGGTGCGCCCCGACGTCGAACCCCGGCGGTACGACGACCTCGAAGCTCGAGGCCACCGTGGAGTGCTCCCCGGTGACCTTGAACGTGACCTGCTGGGCTTCGGTGTGCAGTGTGCGGCCGTGACCCGGTGGCACGAGCAGCCCGTCGCGGGCGACGTGCGCGGTCATGACCAGGTCACGGGCAGACCTTCGGGCCCGCGGATGAGGGCCCCCGGCCGCCAGCGCAGTTCGCCGACGGGGACGCTGAAGCGCAAGTCCGCGAAGCGGTCGAGCAGGGCGTCCACCATCAGCTCGGATTCGAGGCGGGCCAGCATGTTCCCGGGACAGAAGTGGGGTCCGTACCCGAAGGAGACGTGCGGGTTGGGGCTGCGGTCCAGCTGCAGCTCGTGGGGGTCGGGGAAGATCTCCGGATCGCGGTTGGCCGCGAGGTAGGAGACGTAGATCGCCTCACCCGCCCGGATGAGCTGGCCGGCCACGGTGACGTCTTCGAGGGCGATCCGGGAGAGCCCGACCGCGTTGCGGTGCGGGATGTAGCGCAGCAGCTCGTTGATGGCCGAGGGCCGCAGGCCGGGGTCGCTGCGCATCCGGTCCATCAGGTCCGGACGGGTGAGCAGGATGTAGACCATGTTGCCCACGTTGTTGGTGACGGCCTCGCCCCCGATCTGGAGGAGCAGGGCGAGGCCGGTGGCCTCCTCGGCGGTGACCTCGCCCGCCTCGATGGCCTTCACCAGGAGCCCGATGACGCTGTCGCCGCCGGCCACTTCCCCGGTGCCCATGCGCCCGCCCAGGTAGGCGCACATGTCGTTCTTCGCCTGCTCGCTGCGTTCCACGCCCTGGGCCGAGGAGAGGATCAGCGTGGTCCATTCGTGGACCATGGGCCGGTCTTCCTCCGGGACGCCCATCAGCTCGCACACGACGGCGAGCGGGAAGGGTGCCAGCAGGCGTTCGGTCAGGTCCGCGGGCGGGCCGTCGCGCAGGATCCCGTCGACGTAGCCGTCGAGCATCTCCTTCGCGCGACTGCGCAGCCGCTCCACCCCGGGGGTGGTGAAGGCCGCGCCGACCGTGCGCCGCAGCCTGGTGTGGTCGGGCGGGTCCTCGAACCCGACCGCACCCGGTGCGGGGATGAAGTGCGGGGCCAGCCGGGTGACATCGTGTTCCACGACCAGCTTGCGGCTGAACCGGGGATCGTTGGCCACCATGCGCACGTCGTCGTAGCGGCAGACGAGCCAGGCCCACCCGCTTCCGTTGGGCATGCGGATCCGTGTGATCGGACCCGCCTGCATCAGCTCGGCGAGGACGGGGTCGAAATCGACCCCGTCCAGGGCCGGGGTGGGCCAGTGCGTGATGGGTGGCCTTGCGGTAGCGGGGCCGTCCTTCAGCATTCTTCGGATTCCTCCCTCACCCGGTCCCTCATTCCGAGGTCCAGCTGCCCAGTGAGATCTCTGCGGTGATGCCCGGGCCGAAACCGGCCAGCAGGCCCCGCGCGGCGTCAGCGGTACCGTTCTCGTCGAACATTCGGCGCAGTGCGTCCAGGACGACGGCGCTGGCGATGTTGCCGTACTCGGTCAGTGTGGCCCGACTGAAGCGGAATGCCTCGGGTGCCACACCGAGGTACTTGCTGAGGTCGTCCAGGATGCGCGGCCCGCCTGCGTGGATGATGTAGAAATCCAGCGCGGCGGCGTCCCATCCGTGGAGCTTGGCCAGGTCCTTGAGGGACGGCGCGAGCGGCTCCATGGTCCCCGGGACCCGCCGGTCGAGCTTGAAGTGGAATCCGGTGGACTTGACGTCGTACATGATCCAGTCCTCCGTCTGGGGGATGATGTACGAGCTGTTGCGGTGGAGTTCCATGCCGGTTCCGCCCCTGCCGCGGACGACGGCCGCGCCCACTCCGTCGCCGAACAGGCCGTTGGAGAGCAGGTTGCCGACTTCCAGGTCGGCGGGCTGGTAGCAGAGCGAGCAGAGCTCGCAGGACACGATCAGCGCGTTCGCCTCGGGGTAGGCGATGCAGAAGTCGTGGGCCCGGTTGACCGCCGCGCCGCCCGCCGCACAGCCCAGCTGGGCGATGGGCAGCTGCCGGGTGTCCGTCCGGAAGCCCAGCGCATTGATCATCCAGGCGGTCAGCGAGGGCATCATGAAGCCCGTGCACGACACGTAGATGATCATGTCGATGTCCTTGGCCCGGAGCTGGGCGTCCTCCAGCGCCTGCCGCACCACCGCCGGGACCCGCGCCTTGGCCTCGGCCTCGTACACGGCGTTGCGCGATTCGAAACCGGGGTGCTTGAGCGTCTCCTCGATGGGTTGCACGATGTGCCGCTTCGCGACGCCGGTGTTGCGGATCAGGCGCAGCGCCAGGTCGAGCTGCGGATGATCCGCGTGCACGGACCGGCACAGATCAAGGGTCTGCTCCATCGTGATCACGTGCTCGGGCACGCACACCGTTGGCCTGCACAGAGTCGCCATGGGTGGCTCTCCTTTCGTGTCTGACACAGCCTCATCGACCTCCGCCGGATGCGCGCGCGGGACTACGGCGTTGGTGCCATGAGCCAATCCGGTGACGCTGCGCGGAGGAGGCAGCGGAGCGTGTGACGAGAGGGAAGGGATGGCTGTGCCGATTTCCCGCGGAATCGCGCCTTGGGGGGTGCCATCCACGCAGGGAGATGAACCATGACGTCAGACCCGCAAACCGCCCTCAGGCCGGAGCCGGAGATGGACCCGGAGATGGACGCCGGGGTGGACCCGGCCTCGGGCGAACCGGTGCACTGCTGGAACCTGGACGACTTCGAGGCGCTGGACTTCGACCCGTTCCTGCACGACCGCCTGCGGGACAAACAGGCCACCCGGATCCGGCTGCCGTTCGGCCAGGGCACCGCCTGGCTGATGGCGCGCTACGCCGATGTGAAGGCGGCGACCACCGACCCGCGCTTCAGCCGCTCGGAACTGGTCGGCCGCACGATCACCGCCTCCTCCCCGCACGCGATCGCCTCGCAGCAGGCCTCGATGAACTACGCCGATCCGCCGCGCCTCAACGACATGCGCCGCGTGGTGGCCCGGGCCTTCACCGGCAAGAGCATGCAAAAGCTCCGGCCGACCGTGCAGCAGACCGCCGACAGCCTCCTGGACGAGATGGAGCGGCACGGCTCGCCGGCGGACCTGGTCGAGCACCTGCACGGCCCGTTCCCGCTCGCGGCCGTCGCCGACCTGCTGGGGATGCCACAGGACATGCGCAAGGACATGACCTCCTGGGCGAACGTGATCATGACCCCGGGCCCGGCCCCCGACAAGAGCACCGACGCCCTGAAGACGGTGCGCGAATGCGTGGTCGCCCTGCTCGCCATGCGGCGGGAGAAGCAGAGCGACGACCTGGCCGGAGTCCTCGCCGGGGCCGCCGACGCCGGCGAGATCACCGAGCCGGAGGCCGTCTCCATCGCCACCGCGATCCTCGTGAGCGGTGCGCACGCCGTCCGCAACAACAGCGCGAACATGGTGTACGCCCTGCTCACCCATCCGGAGCACCACGAACGGCTGCGCAGGGAGCCGGAGATGATCCCCCAGGCCGTAGACGAGCTGCTGCGGTTCATCCCGCACCGCAGCGGGGTCGGTCTGCCGCGGATCGCCACGCGGGACGTGGACATCGCCGGGGTCACGATCAAGGCCGGGGAGACGGTGTACTCCTCGTACCTCGCGGCCAACCGCGATCCCGAGGTCTTCCCGAACCCCGACGCGCTGGACTTCGACCGCGGGCCGATCGCCCATATGGCCTTCGGGAACGGGCCCCACCACTGCGTCGGCTCGATGCTGGCCCGTATGGAGTCCGAGATCATCATCAGCACGCTGATCGAACGCTATCCGCGGCTCGCCCTGGCCGTGCCGCCGGAGCAGCTCGAATGGCAGGCCGGGGCGCTGATCCGGGGGCCCAAGACCCTGCCGGTGACCTGGTGATACGCCGGCACCGGATCAAGGTGGTCCGGGGCGCCCCGGACCACATAGAACTGGCGGCCCTCACGGCCGCCCTGCTCATACTGGCGCGCACGGCTCCCGTGCCGTGCGCGCCCCACTCCTCCCGGCGCCACCGGGCCCACTGGGACCGCAACGTGACGTCGGTGGTGCACTGTCCCGCCCACTCCTGGCGGGCGCGCCCGCCCGCGGGCTTCGTCTAGGGGTACCCGCCTTCGGCCGCAGGCCCACGCCTCCGACCGGAGGCCCCCGCCTTCGGCCGGCTGTCAGGCGGCGCGGCCCGGCTGTGCGGCGGCCGGGCCCGTCGGGGCCGGCGAGGGGCTCGGGCTCGCCGGGCCCGCCGGGGCCTTCGAGGCCTGCGGCTCGTCGCAGGTGACCTCGTCGCGCGGGGTGTAGTGCGTGCGGTAGGTCTCCCGCTTGACCTCCTGCCCGCCCTGGACGAAGACGCGGTCGACGGCGACGTCGAAGCCCTCCAGCGGGGTCTGCACCTCGCAGGTCGGACCGGAGCCCGTGCGCTTGGCCGGCGGGGTGGTGTTCGTCCGCGGGCCCTGGGTCGCGCGTATCTCGTCGTACTTCTTCGTGCCGAGGAGGCTGATGGTCACCGAGGTGTCGGTGGACTGGGCCTGGACGTAGATCGCGTGGCCGGAGTCGTTCTTCCAGCGCAGGTCGAGGGTGCCCCAGGCGACGGTGGCCTCGCGGCCCTCGGGGTAGCGCTCGATGTAGAACGAGTGGGCCCCGTGCTCCAGGGGCTTGACGCCCGCGAAGAACATGGCGTTGTACATGGTCGTCGCGACCGCCGAGACACCGCCGCCGGGCGACTTCACGAACTGGCCGTCGTTGATCATGATGCCGTCGACGAAGCCGTTCTCCTTGGTCCGCTCGCCGACCGTCTTGTTGAAGCTCCACGTCTCGCCGGGCATCACGACGGAGCCGTTGATCAGCTCCACGGCCCGCCCGATGTTGGTGGTGCGGTACGGCGCGGCCGGGAACTTGACCGTGAAGGAGGACATCTTCTCCTTGATGCCGAGGCTCTGGGCGTTCTCGGCGGTCAGCCGCGGGTGGACCGTCGTCACGGCGACCTCACCCGTGCGGGCGGCGCCGGTGCGCGTCAGCAGCGGGACGACGGCGTCGGCGAAGGCCTTCTCGGTGACCTGCACCCCGGAGCGCCCGTCCTGGGCGACGACCGCGCGGCCGGCGGAGTCCAGGCGGAAGGCGGCCCCGCGGGAAGGGGTGGTGGCCGCGGCGACCTGCCGGGCGACGGCGGGCTCGGCCATCAGCCCCTTGGCGTCGAGCTTCGGCACCAGCCGGCCCTGCGCGTCGGGTGCGACCGACAGGTGCTTGCCGAGTACGGCGGGGGTGAGCGTGACCGTCTTTCCGGCCACCTTGAGCGTGACCGGGCCGGACATCGCGGGCTGGGCGAATTCCTTCAGGGCCCGCGCGGTCTCCTGCTGCCCCACGGCCGGGGGCTTGCGGTCCACGGGGAGGGCGACCGGCCCGGCCTGCGGGCGCAGGTAGGCGGCCCGTACGGTGTCGGCCGCCTGGTCGGCCCGTACGGCGATGCCGGTCACGGGGGCGGTGGCCCGGGCCGTACCGCCCTCGAAGGTGATGTCGCCGTCGCGGGCGTCGCGGCCGGCGGCGGTGATCCGGTCGACCTCGGCGGTGCTCGTGGGGCCGTCCGTACGGATCACGGGCTCGACCTCGCGGTTCTCGGCCGGGGTGAGCAGCCGGCCGATCACGGTGAAGGGGTCGGATCCGGCCTGCGCGGCGCGGTCGACGGTGGCGGCGGTGTCCAGGGACAGCCCGAAGGCGGCGGGTACGGCCTTCTCGGCGCGGTCGCCGATCCGCAGCTCGATCGGGGCGGCCGCGGCGGGGCCGAGCGCGTGGTCGAGCGCGGCCGTGGCCTGCGTACGGCTCATGCCGCCGATGTCGACGCCCCGTACGTGGGTGCCGTCGGCGATGGCGTCGCCCGCCACGGCCAGACCGGTGAGGTAGAGGCCGCCGAAGCCGAGGACGGCGGCTCCGCCGACGAGGGGCAGGGCCGTCCGCCGGTTGATCGTCAGGCGGTGTACGCGTCGCATGTCTCTCGTCTCTCCCGGTGCCGGTGGCGCTGGTGGGTCGGTGTGGACCGGAACCCAGCATTCATCAATTCGGACTAAAAGGGACGAAAATGTGCCTGTTCTCACGAGAGGCGGTAGGCCGGGGCGCCACCGGAGTGAACCGGCGAAAGTAAGGCCACTTGGTTCGGATTGGCCCTGTTGGGCCGTTCGGGGGATGCCACACGGTAAGACCTGTCGGTCTTTGGCTCCCCCGAAAGGCTCCACCGGTGTCCCTCGCCCCCGTCCGCCCCGCGCGACGCCTGCCCCGCCGGCTCCTGCAGCTCTACGTCGGGCTCGCGCTGTACGGCGCGAGCTCCGCGTTCCTGGTCCGCGCCGGTCTGGGGCTGGACCCGTGGGACGTCTTCCACCAGGGGCTCGCCGAGCTCACGGGATGGAGCATCGGCACGGTCTCGGTGGCCGTCGGCGCGCTGGTCCTGCTTCTGTGGGTGCCGCTGCGGCAGCGGCCCGGGCTCGGGACCGTCTCCAACGTGTTCGCCGTCGGCCTGACCATGGACGCCACGCTCGCGGTGCTGCCGGACGTGCACGGCGCGGCCCCGCAGGCCGCGCTGCTGACGGCGGGCATCGTCCTCAACGGGGTCGCGACCGGCCTCTACATCGCCGCGCGCTTCGGGCCGGGCCCGCGCGACGGCCTCATGACCGGGCTGCACCGGCGGACCGGGCGCTCGCTGCGGCTGGTCCGTACCGGGATCGAGCTCACGGTCCTGGCCGCCGGAGTCCTCCTCGGCGGTACCGCGGGGGTGGGCACCGTGGCGTACGCGCTGGCCATCGGCCCGCTCTCGCAGCTCTTCCTCCGCGTCTTCGCCCTCCCGGAGGAGGCCGGGTCCCCGGCCGGCGGCCGGGTGGCCGGCCGGGGCGGCGTGCGGTCCCCGGAGGCGGCGCAGGCCGCGGAACCGGCACACACCCCGCAGACCCCGACCCCGGCGCAGGCGGCCACGGAACCGGCCCGGGGCTGAGGAACCGGCCCGGGGCTGAGCCAACGGCCCGGGGCTGAGCCAACAGCCCGGGGCTGAGCCATCGGCCCGGGGCGCAGGAATCAGCCCGGAGCCGAGGAATCAGCCGCCGCCCTTGCGGAGGATGCCGTCGATCCTGCGGCTCACCCGACCTGGCGGCGGACCAGTTCGCGGAAGGGGCCCGTCGGATCGGCGAGCAGGTCTGCGGGCGGGCCCTGTTGGGCGATACGGCCGTCCGCCATGACGATCACCCGGTCGGCGTCCATGACGGTGGAGAGCCGGTGCGCGATCACGATGCGGGTGGCGCGCAGGGCGCGGGTGGACTCGATGACCACGCGCTGGGCCTCGTTGTCCAGGGCGCTGGTCGCCTCGTCCAGGAAGAGGATGCGCGGCTTGCCGATGAGGGCCTGGGCGATCATCAGCCGCTGGCGCTGGCCGCCCGAGACGGTGCCTCCGCCGTCGGACAGTACGGTGTGCAGGCCCATCGGCATCGCCTCGATGTCCTCGGCGAGGCCGGCGAGCGCGGCGGCCTCCGCCACCTCCTCGAGGGAGTACGCACCGGAGCCGCGTATGCAGTCGAGGATCGACCCGGAGAACGGCTGCGCGTTCTGGAGGACGACACCGCACTGGCGGCGTACGGCCGCCTGGTCGAGGGCGGCCAGGTCCTGGCCGTCGTACAGCACGCTGCCGGAGGCCGGCCGGTCGAAGCCGATGAGCATGCGCAGCAGCGTCGACTTGCCGCAGCCGCTCGCCCCGACGACCGCGACGAACTCCCCCGGCCGCACCGCGAACGACACGCCGTCCAGGACGAGCGGCCCGTCGTCGGCGTACCGGTACGAGAGGTTCTGCACCTCGACGGCTCCGCTGAGAACGCCCGGACCGATGCCTGCGGTCCGTACCTCCGGAGCCTCCTGGAGCAGCGGCTTGACCTGCTCGAACATCGGCTGCACGGCGGCGGCCGAGAGGAGTGCGCCGGTCAGCTGGGTGGCGGAGGCCAGCATCATCGTCACGGCGGTGCTGAAGGTGAGGAACTCGGCCGCCGACATGCTGCCGCGGGCCGGTCCGGCCAGCAGCATGAACATCGCGAGCGTGCAGAGCGGCAGGTAGACGGCGTTGAGGACGGTGAGGACGTTCTTGATCCGGCCGATGCGCTGCTGCAGCTCGCGGGTGCGGGCGAACTCCCGCGCCCAGGCCGCGTACGCGAAGCTCTCGGCGGCGGCCACGCGCAGCTTGGGCAGTCCGCGCAGGGTCTGGAACGCCTGGTTGTCCAGCCTGTTGCCGAGCCTGATCAGCCGGCGCTGGTAGCGGAGCTGCCACAGCCCGAGGCCCAGGAAGACGGCGGCGACGCCGAGCAGCATGGCGAGCGCGGCCAGTGCCAGCGGCACGCTGTAGACGAGCAGCAGGACCAGGTTCATCGCGCCGACGGTGCCCGCCTGGAGGGACACCGCCACGATGCCGGACAGGACGCTGCGGATGGAGCTGATGCCCATGGCCGCGGCGGCGAGTTCCCCGGTGGAGCGGCCTGCGAAGAAGGTCACCGGCAGGCGCAGCAGCCGGTCCCACACGGCCGGTTGCAAGGTGGCCTCGATGCGGCCCTCCATCCGCAGGACCGAGACGTTCTGCAGCAGCATGAAGGCGGCCGAGACCACGCTGGTCGCGATGAGCGCGAGCGCGGTCTGCGCGATGAGTCCGTCCTCGGCGTGCGGCACGTACGTGCCGAGCACGCGGCCGGTGGCCACGGGGACGAGCGCGCCGAGGCCGACGGCTCCGAGCCCGCCCAGGATGAGCCCGCGCAGGTCCTGGCCGCTGCCGCGGACGCTGAAGCGCAGGAGGTGCAGCAGGCCCGGCTTCCGGTCGGGCAGGGGGCGGTAGAACATGACGGCGTGCGGTGCGAAGGCGGCGGCGTTGCGCCGGCGGACACGCTCGCGGGTGCCGGTGGCGGGGTCGAGGGCCTCGTACCGGCCGCGCCGCCAGAGCAGCGCGACGGGTGCCTCGTCGTCCGCGCGCCGGCCGACCAGGGGGCCGCCGTACTCCCGCCACCAGCGGCCGGCCAGCTTCACGGGGCGGGTGCGGATGCGGGAGGCGAGGGCGATGCGTTCGACCGGGTCCGTGCGCGCGGCGCCGGGGGCCGCGCCCGCGGGCTCGGTCAGGGCGATGCCCGCCTCGGCGGCCACCAGACGGCACGCGGCGAAAGTCGCGTCGTCGCCCGCGGCGCGGCGGGAGCCCCGGGGGGAGCGCCCGATCGAGGCGAGCAGGGCGCGGTCCGCCTGGGTACGGGCGGCCTCCCCGGCCTCGATGCCGGCCGCGGTGCGGTCCGCGTGGGCGCGTTCGTCCTGCTCGATGCGGCGGTCCAGCGCGGACAGCAGCCGGTACTGCCGGTCGACCATGCCCTGCCACAGGGCCTCGTCGACGAGGAGCGCGCCGGCCGCGCCCGCCGCGCCTTCGCCGGAGCCGTACGAGCCGTACGAGCCGTACGACTCGTACGGCTCGTACACGGCGCCGTACTGCACGCTCCCCGGCGGGATCTGCATCCAGAGGATGTCCTCGTCGGCGCCGCCCCGGCCGGCGGTGTCCGGGCCGCCGTCCAGCGGGGCCTGGTACAGCACGCGCAGGCCCCGCCCGATGCCGCGGGCGAAGGCGTCCTCCAGGGGGCTGGGCGCGGGCTGCCAGGCCTCGGTGTGGTCGGCGTACTCGCCGGGCCAGGCCCAGTCTCCGCCGTGCGCCGGGCGGTGCAGCTCGCGCAGTTCGATGCGGCGCAGTACGCAGCCCTGCAGCGGGCGCCCGGTCAGCGTGTGCGCGGGGCCGTCGACCGGGCCGAGGAGCAGCGCGCCCGACTCCAGCCGGCCGAGGAAGTGCCAGTGGCCCGCCTGCGCGGCGTCGACGGCGAACAGGTCCAGCTCGCCCCGGACGACGAGCCACAGGACGAGCGGCCCCTCCAGGGACAGGCTGCGCAGGCCCGTGCAGTCGACGGCGGAACCGAGCCCGCCGAGGGCCGCGACGACGGGATCCGATACGGCGTGGCCCTGATGGGCCCGTTGCGGGGTCGCCACGTCAGTGCTCCTTGACCAGTGCGGCGTACGCGCCCTGCGCGGCCAGCAGTTGCTCGTGCCGGCCGCGTTCCACGACCGTGCCCCGGTCGAGTACGACGATCTCGTCGCTGTCACGCACGGTGCTCAGCCGGTGGGCGATGACCACGCAGGCGCAGCCGCGGCGCCGCAGGTTGTCGATCACGATCTGCTCGGTCGCCGCGTCCAGGGCGCTGGTCACCTCGTCCAGGACCATGACGCTGGGACGGCGCACCAAGGCGCGGGCGATCTCCAGGCGCTGGCGCTGGCCGCCGGAGAAGTTGCGGCCGTCCTGCTCGACGCGGCTGTGGATGCCGCCCGCCCGGCGCGCGACCACCTCGTACACGGCGGCGTCCTGGAGGGCGGCGACGACGGCCTCGTCCGTGATGGAGGGGTCCCACAGCGCGACGTTGTCGCGGACGGTGCCCTCGAAGAGGAAGACGTCCTGGTCGACGAAGGCGACGGAGGCGGCCAGCGCGCCGCGCGGGATGTCCTCCAGCCGCATCCCGTCGATGCGGATGGCGCCCTCCCAGGGGGTGTAGAGGCCGGAAATCAGGCGGGAGACGGTCGACTTGCCGCTGCCGGAGCCGCCGACGAGCGCGATCTGCCGGCCGGGGCCGACCGCGAGCGAGACGCCCTTCAGCAGCGGCGCGTCGAGCGGGCTGTAGCCGAAGGTGATGCCGTCCAGCTCCACGTGTCCCTTGAGGCGGCGGGTGCCCGAGAGCGGTTCGCGGCGCAGGTAGAGGGGGTCGACGGGGAAGTTCTCGACGTCTTTGAGCCGGGCGACGTCGGCGGCGAAGTCCTGGATGCGCCCTGCCACGCCGCCCAGGCGGGTGATCGGAGCGGTGAAGCTGGTCACCAGGGCCTGGAAGGCGACCAGCAGGCCGACCGAGAGGTGGCCCTCCACCGCCCGCAGGCCGCCGATCATCAGGATCAGCGCGCTGTTGAGGGCGGCGAGCGTGGGCGCCACCACGGCCAGCCAGGCGCTGGGGACACCGAGCCGCTGCTGCACGTCGAGGGTGACGGCGTGCTGGCCGGCCCAGCGGCGGAAGAAGGCGTTCTCCCCGCCGGTGGCCTTCATCGTCTCGATGAGCTGGAGGCCGCTGTACGAGGTGTTGGTGAGCCGGGCGTTCTCGGCGCGCAGCTTCTGTGTGCCGGTGGCCCTCATCCGCATCACGATCCGCAGGGCCACGAGGTTGAGCAGGGCGATGAGCACCCCGACGACGGTGAGTTGCGGATCGTACGTCCACAGCAGGACCGCGTAGAGCACGACCACGACGGCGTCCACTGCGGCGGCGGCCAGGTCCCGGGCGAGGGTCTCGGCGACCGCGTCGTTGGACTGGAGGCGCTGGACGAGGTCGGCCGGGTTGCGCTGGGTGAAGAAGGCGACCGGGAGCCGGAGCAGGTGGCGCAGGAAGCGGGCGCTGCCGAGCGTCGAGGAGATGATCCGGCCGCGCAGCAGGTTGGCCTGCTGCAGCCAGGTGAGTACGCCCGTGAGCAGGAGGGCGGCCGCCATCGCGGCGAACAGCACGCCCAGCAGGGAGGTTTGCTCGCCGATGAGGAACATGTCGATGTACGTGCGGCTCAGCGCGGGCACCGTCGCCCCGACGGCCACCAGCAGGAGGCTGGAGAGCACGGCGGCGAGCATGGTGCCCGAGGTGCCGCGCAGGCGCGCCGGCATGGCGCTCATGACGCCTTGTCTGCGGCCGGTGCGGCGAAAGCGCGGGCCGGGCTCGAAGACGAGCGCGATACCGGTGAAGGCGGTGTCGAACTCCTCCATGGGGACGAACCGGCGCCCCTTCGCGGG
Organism: Streptomyces sp. NPDC001903; assembly: GCF_042891345.1. Lineage (NCBI taxonomy): Bacteria > Bacillati > Actinomycetota > Actinomycetes > Kitasatosporales > Streptomycetaceae > Streptomyces > Streptomyces sp. NPDC001903. Next base: position 300,499 of record NZ_JBIASZ010000008.1, on the reverse strand, counting down.
GTCGTTGACGTACGCGCCCCGGCGGCCGAGGCGGCGGCCGGTGCCCTCGTAGACGACGTAGTGGTTGAACTCCCAGAAGAGGACGGCAGGCGGGCTCAGGCGGGCGAGCGCGGCCAGGTCCATCTGCATGCCCTTGGCGGTCAGCCCGTAACCGCGGGCGGCCTTGAGCAGGTTCCCGGCGCGGGAGCCGTCCCGCGACACCCCGCAGGCGATGCGCAGCTCTTCCAGCGGTACGTGCCGGCCGTGGTGGCCGAGCACCATGGCCAGCGCGGCGGCCCCGCACTCCACGGCCTCCATCTGGAGCACGGTGGGGGTGCGTACGGGACGGGGCGGGCGGCGCGGGGGGCGCGGGCGGCCGCGGTTGGAGGTGGTCACGGGAGCAGCCAATCGACGGGGCGCTGTGCCGGGAGGTGGACGGCTCCGGTGACCGGCGTCGTGGAGTCGAGGGGGTACGGGGGCCCGCCCGCGGTGGACCAGCGGTAGCCGGTGGCGGTGGCGGTGGCGGGTTCGAGCTGCACGAGCACCGCGATGGGGTTGCCCTGGCGGGCGAAGTGCGCGGCGAGGCGGGCGTCGCCGAGGAAACCGCCGATCTGCGCCTGCGTCTGGGGCGCCCGCCCGACTTCCTTGACGCGCCCGCGCAGTACGCCGAACCGCTCCCGGGGGACGGACTGGACGTCCAGGTCGACGGGGGCCCCGACGCGGATCTCCGCGCCACCGCCCCCGGACACGTACAACACCGCGATCAGCGGCTCGTCCGCTGCGGTGACCCGCTCCAGGACGGCGAGGTCCGCCCCCGTCGCGACGACGGCGCCCGTCTTGGCGACCAGGCTCGTCACCCGCCCCCCGGCCACGGCGCGCACGGTCCGTTCGCCCTGCTCGGTGGCGACCTGGAGCAGGGGCGCCCCGGGGGAGAGTAGCTGCCCCTCTTTGGCGTGCACGGTGGTGATCTGGCCGGAGAAGGGGCTCTGGAGCAGATAACTGCCTTGGGCGCGCGTCAGGATGCCGGGCGCGCTGAGCTTTGCGGAAACGGATCCGCCGAATGTCCACGCACCGAGGACGGCCATGACGAGAACGGTCACACCGAGCACGAACTTCCCCTGCGGCCGGGCAAAGCGCACGGGCAGATCGAGCTCGTCACCCGATTGCAGCTTGGAGAGTGCCTTTCGACGAAACTGCACGAACTCCCCTTGTTCACACGGCGAACCCCGGAACGGTGAATACGCTCCGGGGTCCACTCACACGGACATCCGACTCAGAGGCCGGCGACACCGGCGCGGACGCCGGCGATGCCCTCGACCTGGCCGGGCAGGGCCTGCACGCCCTGGACCGTGTGAAGCGAGGTGACCGTGTTCACCACGTGGAAGACGTCGCCGGTGACGGCGCCGAGCAGCCCACCGGAAATGCTGACACCGCCGGAAACCGCGTCCAGTTCGTCGTCGGCGATCTCACGGGTCTCGATGTCGTTACGCATGATGTGCGCACCCTTTCAGTCGTCTGATCATTCCTCGAATACGCGGTCGGATCCCGACCCACGCCGGACAGATGAAAGCACGCGAACAACCAACGCAGCGAACCGCATTGACGCCCCGTAGGAGGGGATTCGGGAAGGCGCACCACGAACTCTCCGATCAATCCGGCGGATCACCACACCCCCTCCACAAGATCGAGTAACAGATCCGGGCACCCCGCCACCCCGAACCGCCAAACGCCACCAAAACCACCCAAAGATCCGCTGGAGATGTAACAGGACGCGCCCACTCCACTTTCACCGGGTGAAGATTCCCGGGAGCGGCGTCCCGTGACGACGCGATCACGGTCCGTACGGTCCGGCCTCCGCCCGGCTATGGTCGGACCATGGAACGGGTGCACAGCAGGGTGATCGTCCACGGCGAGGTGCAGGGGGTCTTCTTCCGCGACACCTGCCGCCGCACGGCCCTCGAGTACGGCGTATCGGGCTGGGTCCGCAACCTCCCGGACGGCACGGTCGAGGCGGCCTTCGAGGGCCCCGCGGAAGCGGTGGCCCACCTGATCGCCTGGACCCACCAGGGCCCGCCCACGGCCAAGGTCACCCGAGTGGAAGTCCACGAGGAACCCCCACAGGCCCTACAGACCTTCGAGATCCTGGCCTGACGACAGAAAGCGCCGCCACCGGGGCCGTCGACCGGGCGCCGACCGCCGGCCCTCGGCATACCGGACCAGGGCGTCGGGACTCGCAGAGCGGACCCACACCGGTGCGCCGACGATGATGCGCCGGGTGCCGGCGAGGCCGGTGCGGTCGAGATGCCACCGCGCCGGGTCGAGGGTGATGTCGGAGTAGATCACCGCGAACCACTCGGCATCGACGGCGCGGCCGAGCGCGAGCGGGCGCGTCCAGGGGGCGTCGTCGTGGTCGGGGTTCTCCGCACGCTCCCTGTCGTTGAGGGCGATCTTCAGCGCCTCGACGGCGAGGCCGTGGTCGTCCCACTGCGAGGTGTTCCGTCGGCCGCGGCTCTCCAGGAGTTCGGCGACGGCGTACCAGGCGGATGACGAGCTTCCTTCCAGCGCTTCGCCGGGGCGGAAGTCAAGGGTGTTGTCCAGGCTGCCGAAGAGGCACAGGTCGACCCGCCGGCCGTCAGTGCTCCGGGTCCGGGTGTGAAGCACGACCCCTTTGTCCCTCGCGGGCCCGTCGGTGAACGCCGAGAAGGCCACCGCGCCCACACCTGTCGCGAACAACACCGGCTGCGGCTCCTGATAGGTCACCGCGGTCTGCCGTCGCGTGGCGGCCGCCAACCGGTCGGCCACCTGACGACGGCTGCGCTCTCGAACCTCCGAGCCCGCGAGCTCCATCGTCGGGAGGGGGAGGCCGAAGGCCGATTCCGGCGTCCTGAGCGCGGTGACCCGCCACGAGCGAGCGAGGCGGAGGCCGTTGTCCAGCTCGAGCGCGCGGACCTGGCGCTCGGACCAGTACCGGTACCGGGTGACGTCACGCCGTCGTCGCACTCCCACCTCCGCCAGGTGGCACGACCCTACCCGGCCACCCGGACCGACACACGGGAAAGGCCGTTCCCTCACGGATGAGAGAACGGCCTCCGATGTGCGTAAAGCACAGTCGGGACGACAGGATTTGAACCTGCGACCCCTTGACCCCCAGTCAAGTGCGCTACCAAGCTGCGCCACGTCCCGATGCGCGCTGACCTGGGGTTTCCCCGGGGTGAACGCGCAGGAGAACAATACCGCACTTCGCGGGGTGGTCGCGCGCACCTTTCGCGGGGTCGGGGCGTGCTTGACCTCAAGCGGGCTTGAGGTTGCACGATCGGTGCATGACACAGGCAACCGCGGACACGGGGTTCCGCTACGAGGATCTGGGCCGGCTCATCGGGCTCATGACCGGGGCCGAGAAACACGCGCCCGCCGCGCATTCCACGCTCGACGTGCTGTGGGTGCTCTACGACCGGGTGCTGCGCGTGGAGCCCGAGGGGGCCGAGGAGCCCGGGCGGGACCGGTTCCTGCTCTCCAAGGGGCACGGGCCGATGGCGTACTACGCCGTGCTCGCCGCCAAGGGGTTCCTCCCGGTGGACTGGCTGAGCGGGTTCGGTGCGTACGACTCGCCCCTCGGGCACCATCCGGACCGCACCCTGATCCCCGGGGTGGAGATCGGCAGCGGCTCGCTCGGGCACGGGCTGCCGCTCGCCGTCGGCAGTGCGCTCGGGCTGCGGGCGCAGGGGCTGGACGAGCCGGCGGTGTGGGTGCTGATCGGGGACGCGGAGCTCGACGAGGGCAGCAACCACGAGGCCATCGCCTATGCCGGCGCGGCCGGGCTGGAGCGGCTGCACACCGTGGTGATCGACAACGACTCCGCGACCCACGGCTGGCGCGGCGGGATCGCCTCCCGCTTCGAGGCCGCCGGCTGGTCGGCGGTGACCGTCGACGGCCGGGACCACGCGGCGCTGCACGCCGCCTTCACCACACCGCATCCGGGCCGGCCGCACGCCGTCATCGCCCGCGTCGAGAAGAAGCAGTAGAGCAGCAGAGGGGTTGGAAGATCGTGGACACCATGCGGGAGCGGTTCGTCTCCGTCACGTCGCGCGCGCTCGACGAGGACCCGCGGCTGGCGCTCGTGCTCGCCGAGATCACCATGGACGGGTTCCGGCCCGGGCAGCAGCGCCATCCGGAGCGGGTGATCAATGTCGGGATCCGGGAGCAGCTGCTGATCGGGGTCGGCGGCGGGCTGGCGCTGACCGGGCTGCGGCCGATCGTGCACACCTTCGCCAGCTTCCTGGTGGAGCGGCCGTTCGAGCAGGTCAAGCTGGACTTCGGGCACCAGGGCACGGGCGGGGTCCTGGTCAGCGCGAGCGCCAGCTACGACTGGCCGACGGGCGGGTTCACGCACATGGCGCCGGGCGACGTGGCGCTGATGGACACCCTCGACGGCTGGACGGTCCATGTGCCGGGGCATCCGGACGAGGCCGAGGCGCTGCTGCGGCACGCCTACGCAGCCGGGGACGACAAGGTCTACGTACGCCTCTCGCAGCAGTCGAACGCCGCCCCGCGCGCGGTGGACGGCGCGAGCTTCCTGACCGTGCGGGAGGGCGGCCCGGGAGCCGCCGTCGTCATCGCCGTCGGCCCGCTGCTGGACAACGTGCTCGCCGCGACGGAGGGGCTGGACGTGACCGTGCTGTACGCGACCACCGTGCGGCCCTTCGACGACGCGGCCCTGCTCGCGGCCGTCGGCCGGGGCACGGCGGACGTCGTGCTCGTCGAGCCGTATCTGGCCGGCACCTCCACGGGGGCCGCCGCCAGGGCCCTGACGGAGGTCCCGCACCGGATCCTCGGCCTCGGCGTCGGCCGCGCCGAGCTGCGCCGCTACGGCACCATCGACGAGCACACCGCCGCGCACGGCCTGGACCCGCACTCCCTCCGCGAGCGGATCAGCGCGTTCCGCCGGCCCTAGGCAGACACCCCTGGGCGGACACCCCTAGGAGGTGTCCGCACCCCGGGCGGCGTCACCGGCCAGTTCCGGATGGGTCGCGGCCAGGCGTTCGGGGGCCGCCTGGAGCCAGGAGTCGATCAGGATCGCGCGCAGCTCGGCGGCGCTCTCCAGCGCCGCCAGCCGGACCCGGAGCCAGGCGTAGTTGTCGTCGTGGCCCTCCCGGAGGAAGAACTTCGCCGGCTCGGCGGCGATCAGCTCCGCGCGGTCCTCCTTCGGGCATTTCACCCCGATCGAGGCGTCGTCCTCACCGAGCGCGGCGAAGATCTTCCCGCCCACCCGGAACGTGGGCATGCCCCAGGCGAGCTTCTCGCTGCTCTCCGGGAGCGACAGCGCGGCCGTACGGACGTCCTCGGCGGTCACGGCCATCCCGCGGCTCCTCTCCCACCACTGCAACCGGTCGGGCTGATGTCGTCGACCGTAGCGCCCGGCACCGACAACCGCCCCCGGGCGACGGCTCCGCCCCTCACCCCGCCCGCAGCCCGTCCTCCCGCGCGTGGATGATCTCCACCAGCTCCGCCGCCAGGGACTTGACCGTCGCCAGCCCCTGCATCCCCCACCGGCGCGGCTCCAGCTCCACCGCGCACACCGTGCCCAGGACCACCCCCGTCCGGTCGGTCAGCGGCGCGCCCACGTACGACCGGATCCCGCTCTCGTCCACGACCGCGTTCCCCGCGAAGCGCGCGAAGTCCCGTACGTCCTCCAGCACCAGGGCCCGGCGCCGCACCACGACGTGCGGGCAGTACCCGTGGTCCCGGGGCAGCACCCGCGCCGGGTAGCCGCTCGCCGGGGCGTCCGGCGCGTGGTGCAGCCCGGCGAAGAACTGCCGTTCCTCGCCGATGAAGTTGACCCCCGCGTACGGGGCCGCCAGCACGTCCGCGACCTGCCGGGCGAAGGCGTCGAGCTCCGTGTCCGCCCGCTCCCCCAGGCCCAGTTCGCGCAGCCGGACGGTGCGCGCGGGCGCCTCCCGGTCCACCGGCGTGAGCAGCAGGTGTCCGGTCGACTCGTAGTACGTCATCTCGGTTCTCCCCCGTCCAGATTCCATGATCGCGTCGAGCCCGCCGAATCCGTCGAGCCCGTCGAGCCCCTCGGGTCCCTCGGGTCCCTCGAGTCGGTCGCCGCCGTGAAGAGCAGGTGGTGGACCAGGGCGGCCAGCGCCCCCGTCCCGGAGCTGGTCAGCCGCGCGTCGCACCGTACGACCGGCACCTCGGGCCCGAGCCCCACCGCTTCCCGGACCTCCCCGGGGGTGTAGCGGTGGCCCTCGTCGAACTCGTTCACGGCGACGATGAACCCGATGCCGCGGCGCTCGAAGAAGTCCACGGCCGGGAAGCAGTCGGCGAGCCGGCGCGTGTCCGCGAGCACCACCGCGCCGAGCGCGCCCGCGCACAGCTCCTCCCACAGGAACCAGAACCGCTGCTGCCCCGGCGTGCCGAAGAGGTACAGGACGTGCCGCTCGTCCAGGGTGATCCGCCCGAAGTCGAGCGCGACGGTCGTCGACGTCTTCGCCTCGACCCCCTCCAGCGGGTCCGGGCCCTCGCTCAGCCCGCTGAGCAGCTCCTCCGTGCACAGCGGCTCGATCTCGCTCACCGCGCCCACGAAGGTCGTCTTGCCCGCCCCGAAACCGCCCGCGACCAGGATCTTCAGCGTCGCGGGCAGGACGGGGGCGGGACGGGTGTCACAGTCGTCGGCGTAGGCCATCGAGCACCGCCCGGAGCAGGTTCTGGTCGTCGGCGGCGACGTATCCGCCGCCCGGGAACCGCGGCGCCTGCGCCGTGACGGCCCCGAATTCCATCAGGTCGGACAGGAGCACCTTCACCACCACCGCCGGCAGCCGCAGCTGCCCGGCCACCTCGGCGACGGTGACGGCCGCGGAGCCGGCGCACAGGCGCAGCGCGAGCGTGTGCTCCGCGCCGAGCGGGCCGCGCGGCCGCACCCCCGTCGCGGTCACCAGGGACAGCAGGTCGAGTGCGGCGGCCGGGCGGGTCCGCCCGCCGCTGGCCGTGTACGGGCGCATCACCCGGCCCGCCGAATCGTCGAGCCAGGGCGTGTCGCGCGGGCCCCCCATGCCGTACGTGGCGCGGGCGCGCATCACTCCGGGTCGCCGACGGGGCGCCGCGGCGGGGCCGCCAGGTACGGCCGGACGCTCTTGACCAGCATCGCCATCTCGTAGCCGAGTACGCCGGCGTCGGCCTCCCGGTCGGCCAGGACCGCGAGGCAGGTGCCCGCCCCGGCGGCCGACACGAACACGAGGGCGGTGTCGAGCTCGACCACCACCTGCCGGACCTCCGCCCCGTCCCCGAACCGGGATCCGGCGCTCCGCCCGAGGGAGTAGAGCCCGGAGGCCAGGGCCGCAAGGTGGTCGGCGCTGTCGTTGTCGAGGCCGTGGACGCAGGTGACGAGGCCGTCGGCGGTGAGGAGGACCGCGCTGCGCGTGTAGGGGACCCGCTGGACCAGGCCGCTGAGCAGCCAGTCGAGGTCCGAGAGCCGGCTGGTCTTGGTCGCCGCTTCGCCGCCCATGGTGGTGCGCTCCTTGCTGAGGTGAGAGGTCGGGGTCATGGCTGGTTCTCCGACTGGGCGAGGCCGAAGCCCCGTTGGAAGGCGGCCATCAGGCCGGGGTCGTGCACGGGTTGCTCGGGGGTGTCGGCGGGCCTCGGGGCGGGGGCGTCCCGCAGCTGCGGGGCGAGGTGGTGCTGGGCCCGGCGCCGGGGCAGGGGCGGCCGGTCGGGATCCGTCCGGGCAGCCGGTACGGAGACCACCGCCAAGGCCGGCGGGGCCGGCGGTACCGACGCGCAGGCCGGGGCGGGCGCCGCGGGCGCCGGCTCCCGTACGAGCGACTCCTGTACGAGCGGCTCCCGTACGAGCGGCTCCCGTACGACCGGCTCCCGTACGAGCGGCTCCCGTACGACCTGCCTCGCGGCCGACCGTCCGGCGGCCCCCGCGCCCGGGGCCGCGCCCGCGGGCCGGTCCGGCGAGGGCGCGTCCAGCCCGAGGTCGAGGCCGAGGTCCAGGGTCGTCTCGACGGCCGGCGCCTCCGCCGGGCCCGGGCGATGCGGTCCCGTGCGATCCGGCCGCGGACGCGGCTGCGGCTGCGGCTGCGGGCGCGGCGCGGGCGGCGGCGGGGCCGCCCAGGTCGGCGCGGCCGGCTCCGGCACCCTGCGTACCTCCGGCTGCGGCTTCGGCACGGCCACCCGTACGGGCTCCAGGGGCGGCATTCCGGCGCCCCCGTCCCCGGTCCCCCAGGACGTGGCCCGGGAGCCCCCGAGCGCATCGGCGGCGCTCGGCGCCTCCGCCCCCAGCAGCTCCTGCGGCAGCACCAGCACCGCGAGCACGCCGCCGTAGATGTTGGACTTCAGCTCGACGGCGATCCCGTGCCGCCGGGCCAGCGCCGACACCACGAACAGGCCGATCCGCCCGTCCGCCAGCAGGTGCCGGACGCTGATCTGGTCGGGGTCGACGAGCAGGGCGTTCATCCGGTGCTGCTCCGCGGCCGGCATGCCCAGCCCCCGGTCCTCCACCTCGACGGCGATGCCCGCGGTCACCCGCTCGGCACGCACGACCACGTCGGTGTCGGGGGCGGAGAACACCGTGGCGTTCTCGACCAGTTCGGCCAGCAGGTGCACGACGTCGGCGACGGCGTGGCCGCGTACGGTGCCGCCCGCCGGGGGCACCACCTTGACCCGCGTGTACTGCTCGACCTCCGCGACGGAGGAGCGCAGCACCTCGCTCAGGTCGATGGGCCGGGTCCACTGGCGCCGGGAGGCGGCGCCGCCGAGCACGGCCAGGTTCTCGGCGTGGCGGCGGATCCGGGTGGCGAGGTGGTCGACGTGGAAGAGCTCCTTGAGGAGGTCGGGGTCCTCGACCGTGTCCTCCATCTCGTCGAGCAGCGAGATCTCCCGGTGCACGAGGGACTGGAGACGGCGCGCGAGGTTGACGAAGACCTCGACCTTGCGGTCGCTGTCGGACGGCGCGGCCGGGCCGGCCACCCGTACGAGGGTGGTGTGCGCGTGTTCGCGGGCGCCGCGCAGCTCCTGGGAGAGCAGCCAGAACTCGTCCACGCGGTCGGCGTCGCCTCCGGCGGGCGGCGCCGTCGGGCCGCCGCGGACCGGGCGGACCGGCGGCTCGCCCCGCTCCAGCCGCTCGGCGGCGGCCCGCAGCTCCTGGCGTCCGCGCACGCTGGAGCGGCGCAGGGCCTCGCAGCGGTCGCGGACGGCCTTGGCGGAGCGCTGGGCCCCGAGCAGGGCGGCGGCCAGGGCGCCGACGACGAGCAGGGCGCAGCCCGCGAGGACCGGCCACAGCCGGGCGTCCCGCTCACCGGCGCCCCCGCCGAGCTGGAGCGTGAAGATCACCGCGGCGGCCCCGCTGAACCCGGCGGCGAGCGTGGGCAGCAGGGCGGCGCGCAGCAGCTGGGGGCGTATCTGCCGCCCGGGACCGGTGACGGCGTGTCTCGACGGGGCGTGGCGGGCGGCGCGGAGTCCGGACATCGGCGTCCTCTACGTGGGGCCCGGGCCCCCAGCTGTCCGGGGCCCGGTGTGGATCACGGTGTTGATCACCGGATACCCACGCTAGACCGCAGGATCCCGCCCCTGACAGCCAGTTGGGGAACTTCACCGGGGTGCTTCCCGCTCCCGATGGAGCGCTCGTACGACAGCCCGAATCCGCCGGGGGCGCACGTTCGCGACGACCGGACGGGACGCACAACCCCGTGCGGTGGTCCGCCGCGCGCGCCCCGCTCCCGCCCCCGCGACCGCCTGCTACGAGCCGACCGCCTCCGGTTCCTCGTGCGCCGCGGCCGGCGGACGCGCCGTCGCGACCGGCCGGGCCGGACTCGCCGGTACGGGCGCGGCAGAGGCCACGAACGGGCGCCACCAGGCCTCGCTCGGGGCGTCCGCGTCGCCCGGCTCGAACGGCTGGCCCGGGATCGGCAGCGCGATCGCCGCCCCGGTGGCCTCGGCGGCGGCGACGGTGCCCTCGCCCGGCTCGTCCCAGGGGTGCAGGGCCAGGTTGAAGGTGCCCCAGTGGATCGGCAGCATCGTGCCGTGCGGGATCCCGCCCTGCAGGTCGAGGTGGGCCCGCATGCCCTCCTCGGGAGTCATGTGGATGTCGGGCCAGTACTCCGAGTACGCGCCGATCTGGATCATCGTCGCGTCGAAGGGGCCGTGCGCAGCGCCGATCTCCGCGAACCCGGGGAAGTACCCCGTGTCACCGCTGTGGAAGATCCGGTGCTCGTCGCCCGCGACGACCCACGAGGCCCAGAGGGTGTTCTGCTGGTTGCGCAGTCCGCGCCCGCAGAAGTGCCGCGCCGGGGTCGCCGTCAGCGTGAGCCCCGCGACCTCGGTGGCCTCGTTCCAGTCGAGCTCGCGCAGCCGGTCCGGCGACACGCCCCAGCGCTCCAGGTGCGCGCCGACGCCGAGCGGGACGGCGAAGACGGTGTCCGTCCCGGCCAGCTCCTTGATCGTCGGCAGGTCGAGGTGGTCGTAGTGGTCGTGCGAGATCACCACGACGTCGACCGACCCGAGCGAGGCCAGCGGTACGGGCACGGGGTGCAGCCGCTTGGGCCCGGCGAACGGGAACGGGGAGCACCGCTCGCCCCACACCGGGTCGAACAGGACCCGCCGTCCGTCGATCTCCGCGAGCACGCCCGAGTGCCCCATCCAGGTCAGGCGCAACCCGCTCACCGGCGGCTTCGCCAGCTCGGCGAGCGTCGTCGGATACACCGGGATCGGCGCACCCGGATTGCGCCGGGTCCGCTGCTCCTTGTGGAAGTAGATCTTGGCGAACTCCGTCATGGAGCCGGAGGGCCTGGTCCGGGCCCCGACCGGGTTCTGGAAGACGCCGTCGGCGAAGTTCGGCGAGCGCCGGATCCGCTCCAGGCGGGCGCCGGACGGATCCGCGCCGAAGGCTTCGGGCCGCAGGGCGCGCAGCCGGGGACGCAGGGGACGGGAGCCGGTCAAAGCGCCTCCTGGGAGGGTGGGGCGGATGGTCGTGAGGCCGTAGGGAATACCGGTCTACCACCATGCCAACGCGCACCGGCCCCGAAGGATTCCGCCGCGCGCCCCCGTTCTCGCCCGCTCCCCTTCCCTCCCCCCGCCCCCCTTCTTCCCTCGCGTCCGCCACGTCCCCCGCCGGGACCTACAGCGGCAGCAGGTCCGGCCGCTTCGCCTCGACGTGGTCCCCGGAGGACTCCCCGCGCAGCCGGCGCCCGATCCACGGCACCAGGTACTCCCGCGCCCACTGGATGTTGTCCCGGGTCACGTCCACCGAGCCGCGCGGCTGCTGCGGCGGCCACGGCTGGTCGGGGTCGGCCGGCACCTCCAGCCCCAGCACCTGGGCGGCGCGCAGCGCGACCCGGGTGTGCCCCTCGGGCGAGAGGTGCAGCCGGTCGTCGTCCCAAGCCCGCCGGTCCTGCACGGACTTCAGGGACCAGAGGTCGAGCACCGGGCAGTCGTAGCGGTCGGCGATGGCGCGCACGTGCGCGCTGTACGTCGCCACCTTGCCCCGCAGGTGCTTGAGGACCGGAACGCCGCGGGTGTCGAAGCCCGTGGTGATCATGACCCGGCCGACGGCTCCGGTGAGGTCGGCGACCGCCGCCTCGAAGCGCTCCGCCACGGCGTCCGGGTCGCTGCCGGGCCGGATGATGTCGTTTCCGCCCGCGCAGAAGCTCACCAGGTCCGGTGCGAGCTCCTTGGCCCGGGGGACCTGTTCCGCCACGATCTGGTCGAGGAGGCGCCCCCGCACGGCCAGGTTCGCGTACCTGAATTCGTTTTCCTCGCGCTGATCGGCCAGGAGTACGGCCAGCCGGTCCGCCCAGCCGAGAAAGGTCTCCCCGGGCCCCGGGTCCCCCACACCCTCGGTGAAGCTGTCCCCGATCGCCGCGTACGAGCCGATGGTCTTGAGTGTCGTCTTCGTCGCTGCCACGAGAACACATCCTTCACCCCGGCACGTGACCTACGCCACCGTAGGCAGGGGTTGACGGACCGTGATCTATACCACCCGGTCGGTACGGAATAACAGCGCGTGAGGCCGGGACCCCCCTCGGGTCCCGGCCCCACGTGTCCGGCTGCCTCTCCGACGGCGGGAGCCGTCAGATGCTCACGCCCTTCGAGCGGAGGTAGGCCAGCGGGTCGATGTCCGAGCCGTAGGACGGCCCGGTGCGGATCTCGAAGTGCAGGTGCGGGCCGGTGGAGTTGCCGGTGGAGCCGGAGAGGCCGATGGTCTGGCCGCCGGCGACGCTCTGGCCGACCGAGACGGAGAGCTGGGACAGGTGGCCGTACTGGGAGTACTTGCCGTCGGCGTGCCGGATGACGACCTCGTTGCCGTACGCGCCGCCCCAGCCGGCGGAGACCACGGTGCCCGCGCCGACGGCGCGGACGGTGGTGCCGGAGCTCGCGATGAAGTCGACACCGGTGTGGTAGCCGCTGGACCACATGGCGCCGGGGGTCTTGTACTGGGTGGAGATCCCGCCGCCGCCGACGGGGGCGACGAAGCCGGCGGCGCTGACCGCACCGGCCGCGGGCTTGGCGGCGGCCTTCTTGGCGGGCGCGGCGGCGGGGGCCTGGGCCGGGGCGGCGTCCGCGGAGTCCTTGGCCTGCGAGGCCGAGCCCGAAGCCGCACCCGAGGCCGAGGACTTCTTCGCCGGGGCCGGGGCCGCCTCCTTGGCCGGAGCGGGAGCCGCCCCGCCCTTCGCGGCGAGGGTCAGCTTCAGCCCGGGGTGGATCAGCGAGGGGTCGGCGCCGACGGCCTCGCGGTTGTCGGCGTACAGCTGCTGCCAGCCGCCCGAGAGGTGGCGCTCCTGGGCGATCTTGGAGAGGTAGTCGCCCGGCACGACGGTGTAGACGGCCGACGTGGCCGGCGAGCCCTGCTCGGCGGCGGCGGGCGCGGCCTGGAGCGCCGCCGGAAGCTGCGGGGCCTGCACGGGAGCCGCGGCGGGTGCGGCGGCCGGGGCGCCGGCCGCCTGGGCGCCGGCGGCACCCAGCAGCGGCAGCGCGAGGGCCGCGCCACCGGTGCCCGCGACGGCGAAGCCGCGCGCCACGGAACGGGACTTGGGACGTCGGTGCTTACCCTTTGCAGGCATGGCGAATTCCTCTCCGTCGCCTGCGAGGTGAGCTGTCGGGTTCGGACTGGAGATGTCCGGCCGCACATGAACAGAGCATGAACGGCTTCACCCCGAGCTGCTCCGATGCGAATGATCGGGAACAGCGGCCTACCTGGTTCCCCCGCTCCTGCCGCGCGCGTGAATAGTCGGGTGCGGTTTCCGGACGGCGGCAGGATTCGGCGGTCCATCCGGATCGATCGTGAAGGTAATCGAGTTGAGCCACACCGAACAAGCCACGAATTTCCTGACGGATTCACAGGAGCGGGAATCCACCGGAATTCCGGTCACCCTGCGTCCATTCCCGGGTGCCAACAACCCCTCCGGCCGGGCCATTCGACTTTGACGATCAGGCACTCACGGTCACCGTATGATCTGGCTCACGGGGCCGCGCCCGATCTCGCCTCCGGTGATGGCAAGTTGGCCCCAAGTAGTGTAATTCGGACACACCATGACGATGCGGAGGAGTTCCCGTGACCCAGCAGATACCCCGGCCCCCGCGGACGGAGCCCGTACCGGAGCCCGAGCTCGCCGGAGTGCGCAACTTCCGTGACGTGGGCGGCCTCCCGACCGCCGACGGGCGCAGGGTCAAGCCGGGAAAACTGTTCCGTAGCGGACATCTGGCACATGCCACCGAAACCGATGCAGAATTCCTCGCATCGCTCGGCCTGCACACCGTCTTCGACTTCCGCAACGGCGCCGACCACGCTTTGGAGGGGCTCGACGTCGAGCTCCCCGGCGTACGGAACGTCAACATCCCGCTGTCGGATCCGGCCGACGGCAAGGAATTCTGGAAGATGGTCCGCGACGGTGACGTCGAACAGCTCCGCGGGCTCCTCGGCGACGGAAAGGCCGCCGCCCGGATGGCCAACTCCTACCGCGCGATGATCGAGAACCGCACCGCCGAGCACAGCCGGGTCCTGCACGCCCTCGCGCAGGACAGCGTTCCGGCGCTCATGCACTGCGCGGCCGGCAAGGACCGGGCCGGCCTGTCGATCGCCGTCACCCTGCTCGCGCTGGGCGTCGAGCGCGAGGCGATCGTGGCGGACTACCTGGAGTCCAACGCCCCGCACCGCCGCTACCGCGTGCGCCGCGGCAGCGACGTGCCCGAGGCCCGCTCCGCCGAGGTGATGGAGCTGCTCGCGCCGCTCTTCGACGCCCGCGCCGAGTACCTGACGACCGCCTTCGACGCCATCGACGGACACTGGGGCGGGCTCGAGCGGTACCTCGCCGAAGGCCTCGGACTCGCGCCCGAGACCCTCGACCGGCTGCGGGACCGGCTGCTCGACTGAGCCGGCCCCGCGAGGTGGAGCAGGCCGTCAGCCGCCGCCGACGGCCTGCTTCACCAATGTCCTGCCGAAGTCCCACATCAGGGCGCCGCCGCCGTGCGCCTCGTCCATGACCTCGCGGAAGGCCCCGACGAAGCGGTCGACGTCCCCCTCGTCCACGATCAGCGGCGGGATGAGCTTGATGACCTCCAGGTGGTCGCCCGAGACCTGCGTCAGGATCCGGTGCTTCTGCAGCAGCGGCACCACGACCATCTGCGCGAAGAGCCCCTTGCGGGCCGCCTGGAGCATGGCCCACCGGCTGCGCAGCCCGAGCGAGGACGGCCGCCCGAACTCGATGCCGATCATCAGGCCGCGCCCCCGCACCTCGTGGAGGAGCTCGTACTCGTCCACGAGCGCCGCGAGCCGCCCGCGCAGCAGGTCGCCCGTCGCGCGCGCGTTCGCGACCACCGACTCGTCCTCCATGACGGAGAGCACCGCCAGTCCGGCCGCCATCGCCTGCGCGTTGGAGCCGAAGCTGGCGGAGTGCACGAGCACCCGGTCCATGGACGAGTAGACCTTCTTGAAGATCCAGTCCTTGCCCAGGGTCGCGCCCACCGGCACGTAGCCGCCCGAAAGGGCCTTGGCCACGCACACCAGGTCCGGCTCCACGCCCGGCTCGTGCTGGTACGCGTAGAAATCGCCGGTCCGGCCGAGGCCCGTCTGCACCTCGTCCGCGATCAGCAGCGCCTTGTGCCGGTGCAGCAGCTCCTGCGCCGCGCGCAGGAATCCGGGCGGGGCCGCGAGCACGCCCTTGCCCTGGATCGGCTCGACGACGAAGGCGGCGACGTCGCCGCGCTTCAGCTCCCGCTCCAGGGCGGCCAGGTCCCCGAGGGCGATCTTCGTATCGGGCAGCAGCGGCGCGAAGCCGTCCCGGAAGCCGCCCTCCCCGTTGACCGACAGCGAGCCCGTGGTCAGCCCGTGGAAGGCGTGGTCGCAGTAGAGGACCCTCGTCCGCCCCGTGGCGTAGCGGGCGAACTTCAGGGCCGTCTCCACCGCCTCGGTGCCGCTGTTGCCGAAGAAGACGCGGTCCAGGTGCGGGCTGTACGAGAGCAGCTTCTCCGCCAGCAGCCCGGGCAGCGGCTGGCAGTCGAAGCGGGTCAGGTCGGCGAGCTGCGCGTCCAGGACGTCGTGCAGCGCCCGGCGGACGACCGGGTGGTGCCGACCCAGGCCCATGACCCCGAACCCGGCCAGCATGTCCAGGTAGTCGTTGCCCTCGGCGTCCCAGAAGTGCGCACCCTCGGCCCGTACGTAGACCTTGTCGAAGCCGATCGTGTGCAGCATGCGGGGCAGCTGGTGGTTGAGGTGGCGCGCGTGGAGCTCGTACCGTTCCCCGCCCCGCTCGTCGAGCAGGGCGCGGAGGTCGAAGCCGGTCACTGCTTCTCCCGGTTCCCCGAGACCGTCTCGCGGGCGGCGCGCAGGGATTCCTTGAGGGAGCCCATGGTGGCGAGGACGGCGGTGGGCTCGTAGCCGCAGTGCGCCATGCAATTCGCGCAGCGCGGGTCCTTCCCGCGGCCGTACTTGCTCCAGTCGGTCTCCTCGATCAGCTCCCGGTACGTCGCCACGTAGCCGTCGCTCATCAGATAGCAGGGGCGCTGCCAGCCGAAGAGGCAGTAATTCGGAATGGCCCAGGCGGTGCAGGGGAAATCCGCCTTGCCTTCCAGGAAGTCGAGGAACAGCGGGGAGTGGTTGAGCCGCCAGCGCCGCCGGTTTCCGCCCGCGAAGGCCTTCTTGAAGAGTTCGCGGGTCTGCTCGACGCCCAGGAAGTGTTCCTGGTCGGGGGCCTTTTCGTAGGCGTAGGCGGGCGAGATCATCATTTCGTCGACCTTGAGGTCGTCATTGAGGTAGTTGAGCACCTCGATGATCGTCTGCGGGGTGTCGGTGTTGAAGAAGGTGGAGTTGGTGGTGACCCGGAACCCCCGCCTCTTCGCCTCCTTGATGGCGGCGACCGCCTCGTCGAAGACGCCTTCCTTGGCCACGGACTCGTCGTGGCGTTCGCGCAGCCCGTCGATGTGCACCGCGAAGGCGAAGTACGGGGACGGGGTGAACTTCTCGATCTTCTTGCGCAGCAGCATCGCGTTGGTGCACAGGAACACGTACTTCCGCTTGGCCACCAACTGCCGAACGATCTCGTCGATCTGCGGGTGCATCAGGGGCTCGCCGCCCGCGATGGACACCATCGGCGCGCCGGACTCCAGGACGGCGCCGACCGCCTGGGCCACCGGCATGCGCTGCTTGAGCACGCCCGCCGGGTGCTGGATCTTCCCGCACCCCTCGCAAGCCAGATTGCAGGCGTAGAGCGGTTCCAGCTCGACGATCAGCGGGAACTTCTCACGCTTGCGGAGCTTCTGTTCGAGAAGATACGTCCCGACCCTGATGGACTGTCGCAGCGGCATGGCCATCTGGCTCACCTCCTGGGGAGCAGCAAAGAACGGTGCCAGTCATAAAACGCGGGCAGTACGGCACGCAATACGCGGAAGGCCGATATTCCACCGCGGAACGTGCCGATGCGGACGAGCTCATGCTCCGGAGCGTCCACGATCACCCGGACGGCCGCAACCGGACGGTTCCAGCCATCGGCGGCGGCCCCCACGGCCGTCCACAGGGTGGCCGCGGACTCCATGTCGACCGCGATGGCGCCGGTGGCGCGCAGCTGGGCGCGCTCCTGGCCGCGGACGACGTGGTCGGATCCGGTCAGTGCGCCGGTGTGCACGGTCCGGCCCGGAGCGGCCCGGGCCAGCGCCTCGGCGAGCAGGGCGGTGCCCTCGCACGCGACGGTGCCCCGGGGATCCCGGGTCTCCTCGGCGACGACGAGGTCGCCGGGGCTCATGCCCGGGACCAGCCCGGCGCAGAACCCGGTGGCCAGGACCGGGGCCCGGCCCATCCCCGGCGCGGCGAGGGCCCGGCCGACGGCCCGCTCGGCGGCGCGCGGGCCCATGCCCGTACGCAGGACCGCCCAGCCGGGTTCGGGGCGGGCGGCCCCGCGGCCGCCGCCGCTGCGCAGGGCGGCCTGTTCGATGCGCAGCGCGCAGGCGACCAGCAGCGGGGCGGGCGGTCCGGGGCCCTCGGCCCCGGCGGCGGCCATCAGGCCTCCCCGGGCGCGAAGGGTTCACCGTGCAGGTAGCGGCCGAGCGCGGTGAGCGGGAAGACCTGCCGGTACAGGTGGTAGTTGATGGAGAAGTCCCACGGGAAGCCGGTGCCGGTGAAGTACGGCTCGTCCCAGGAGCCGTCCCCGCACTGGGTCTCCACCAGGTACGCGATTCCCCGCTCGACGGCCTTGCCCTCCCGCTCCCCCGCCGAGAGCAGGGCCATCAGCGCCCAGGCGGTCTGCGAGGGGGTCGAGGCCCCCTTCCCGGCCCACTCGGGGTCCTTGTAGGAGCGCTGGTCCTCGCCCCACCCGCCGTCCGCGTTCTGTACGGATTCCAGCCAGCGCACGGCCCGCCGGATCGCGGGATGCGCCGGGGCGAAGCCCGCGGCCGTCAGGGCGGGGACCACCGACCCGGTCCCGTACACGTAGTTGGTGCCCCAGCGGCCGAACCAGGCTCCGGTGGGCTCCTGTTCGGCGAGCAGCCAGGCGATGCCGCGCCGGGTCCGCGGGTCGGCCGCCTTGCCCTCCACGGCGAGCATCTCCACCACGTGGGCGGTGACGTCGGCCGACGGGGGGTCGATGACCTCGCCGAAGTCGCAGAACGGCAGCCGGTTCGGGAAGGGGCTGGTGTTGTCGGCGTCGAAGGCGCCCCAGGCGCCGTTCCTCGACTGCATCCCGAGGTTCCAGGACACCCCGCGGGCGATGGCCGCCTCGACCCGGGCCGGCTCCGGGTGCTTGATCCGGCGCAGCGCGAGCACCACCTCGGCGGTGTCGTCGATGTCGGGGTAGGTGTCGTTGTGGAACTCGAACGCCCAGCCTCCCGGGGCGAGTCCGGGCCGGCGCACGGCCCAGTCCCCGCTGCGCACGATCTCCTCGCCGAGCATCCAGTCGGCGGCCTTCAGCAGCGCCGGGTGGTCGGGCGCCAGGCCCGCGTCGGCCAGGGCGATGGCGGCGAGGCAGGTGTCCCAGACCGGGGACTGGCAGGCCTCGATCATCCGGACGGGGGCGCTTCCTCGGCCGTCGGGCCCGGGGGGACCGTCCTCGCGCCACACCGCGAACCGGTCGAGGGACTCCAGCCCGGCCCGCATCACCGGGTGGCCGAGGTCGTACCCGAGCAGGTGCAGGGCGATGACGGAGTACACGGCCGGTGGCTGGATCCCGCCCCAGCAGCCGTCGTTCTCCTGCCGCTCGATGATCCAGCGGGCGGCGGTGTCCATCGCGGCCTTGCGCAGCGGGCGCGGGGCGAACCGCCGGTAGACGTGCAGCGCCTTGTCCATCCGCTGGAAGGCGCCCTCCCAACTGGCCAGCGGGGCCGGGCGCTTGGCCGCGGGGTACGGGCGGCGCGCGTCGGTGTGCAGCTCGTCCAGGGCGAACGGGGCGGGGCGGACGGGCCGCTTCGCGGAGACCACGGTCAGCGGGACGATGGTCTGGCGGGCCCAGCAGCCGAAGTCGTAGATGTTCAGCGGCACCCACGGCGGCAGGAAGACCAGCTCGGGCGGGAGTTCGGGCAGGTGGTCCCAGCTCCACCAGCCGAACAGGGCCAGCCAGATCCGGGTGAAGACGCGGGCGGCGGCGATCCCGCCGTGGGCCCGGATCCAGGCCGAGGCGCGGGCCATGTGCGGGGCGTCGGGCGCGTCGCCGGCCAGCCGCAGGGCGACGTACGCCTCGATGGTGGCGGAGAGTTCGGGCGGTCCCCCGTGGAAGGTGGCCCAGGTGCCGTCCGCGCCCTGCTCGCCCCGGATGAAACGGGCGGCCGCCTGTGTGGTGGCCTCGTCCCGGATCCCGAGGAACTGCCGCAGCAGCAGGTCCTCGGCGTCCATGGTGACGTTGGTCTCCAGGTCGCCCTTCCACCAGCCGGCCGCGTCCTGACGGGCCAGCAGGTGCCGGGTCGCCCGCGCGGCGGCCTCCTGCGCACCCCGCACCGTGTCCGGCGCGGTGAAATCCGGATCGGCGCCGGGGGCACCGGCGCCGTCGGTCGTCGCTGTCATGGCTTCCCCTTACGTGGCAGTGGTCCTCTGCTGTGCTGGGGTATGCCGTCGGCCGGGCGCTGCTCTCAGGCGGCGCCGGCCGGCGACTCGCGCGTCATATCCCTGCTCGGGTGGCGGTCACCTCTTGCGCACGACGACGAAGTCGGCGAGGGCGACGAGCTGTTCGCGCACCCGCTGGGGCATGTCCACGTCGTCCAGGGCGCGGATGGCGATCGCGTGCTGGCGGCGTGCCTCCTCGGCGGTCCACTCGCGCCCGCCCGCGGCCTCGATGAGCGCGGCGCGCGCCGCGAACTCCTCCTCCGAGAAGTTCTCGAAGTCGTTGCTCTTGGCGTCGGCGGCGAGCAGCTTCGCGAGTTCCTCGCAGGCGGGCCCGCCCGCCGCGAGGGCGGCGACGACCGGCAGGGACTTCTTGCGCTGGCGCAGGTCGCTCCAGGTCTGCTTGCCGGTGGCCTCCGGGTCGCCCCAGATGCCGAGGAGGTCGTCGACGGCCTGGAAGGCGAGGCCGAGGTGGTAGCCGTACTCCTCCAGCTTGTCGGCCGTACGGTCGTCGGCGCCGCCGAGCACGGCGCCGATGGAGACCGCGCAGGCCAGCAGGGCGCCGGTCTTGTTGCCCTCCATCTCCAGGCACTCCTCGACGCTGACGCGCTCGCGGTGCTCGTAGGAGATGTCCTGGGCCTGGCCGTCGATCAGCTTGCGGCTGGCGGTGGTCAGGCGGCGCGCGGCGCGGCCGGCCTCCACCGTGCCGAGCTCCAGCAGGACCTCGTTGGCGAGGGCGAACAGCGCGTCGCCGACCAGGATCGCCAGCGCCGGGCCGTGCACCTTCCACACCGTGTCGCGGTGGCGGCGCTGCTCGTCGCCGTCCATCAGGTCGTCGTGGAGCAGCGAGAAGTTGTGGACGAGCTCGACGGCGACCGCGCCCGGGATGCCGACCTCGGCCGAGGCTCCCGCCGCCTCGGCGGAGAGCAGCGCGAGGGCGGGGCGTACGGCCTTGCCGCCGTCGCCGTCGGCCGCGTTGCCCTGGGCGTCGATCCAGCCGAAGTGGTACGCGGCGACGGTGTCCATGGGCGCCGCGAGCCGGTCGACGGCGGCGCGGAGCACGGGGGTCGACAGCGCGCGGCCGCGCTCCAGGAGCGCGAGCGTGTCCGCCTTCTCGACGCCCGCCCCGGCTGCGCCGTTGCCGGCGTCCGTGTTCTCGACAGCCGGATTCCCCGGGTTCACTGGCTCTCCTCTGTGTCCTGTACGTGCTGCTGCGGTCGTGCTGGTGGTCGTCATGCCGCCTCCTGCAGGGGGTGCTCCCGGTGGCGGCCGAGTGCGGCGAGTGCGGCGTGCGCCGCGCTCAGTCCGCTGCGGACAGCGCCCTCCATGGTCGCGGGCCAACCGGTGGCGGTCCACGCACCGGCGAGGTAGAGGCCCGGCGTGTCGGTCCGCGCCCCGGGGCGCAGCCGGCCGACGCCGGGGGTGGGGGCGAACGTGGCGGTCCGCTCCCGGGTCACGAAGAAGTCCCGTACCTTGGCGCCCCGGGCGGCCGGCAGCAGCCGTTCCAGCTCGGGGAGGTACTTGGCGCGCAGCACCGAGACGGGCTCGTCGATGTCGTCCTGGGCGGCCGACTGGGAGAGCGCCAGGTACTGGCCGCCGTCGGCCAGCCCGGAGGCGTCGCTGCGGTCGAACACCCACTGGACCGGGGAGCCGAGCGCGGCGAAGAAGGGCTGCTTGAGCACCTTGCGGTCGTAGACGACGTGGACGTTGAGGATCGGCGCGGTGCCGATGTCGAGGAGCTTGTCCGGGTCGGCCAGGGCGCCGGGCGGCAGCAGGCCGTGCGCCTCGCGCTGCGGGACGGCGAGGACGACCGTGCCCGCGTCGATGGACTCGCCGTCGGTGTCGACCCGCCAGTTCCCTTCCTGCGTACGGGAGATACAGGTGACGCGGGTGCGCAGTTCGGTGCGCACGCCGGCCGCGTCGAGCTGCTTGCGGGCGAGCGTGTCGTGCAGCTCGCCGAGCGGGACGGTGGCCCAGCCGATGTCGGCGGCGCCGTTCTCGGAGAGCAGGCCCGTCTTGAAGACCATCGCGGCCAGGCCCAGCGAGGAGTGGGCGGCGGTGGCGTTGAGGGTGGCGATGCCGACGAGGTCCCACAGGGCCTCGATGGTGCGCGGGCTCTGGCCGTACCGGCCGAGCCAGGTCGCGAAGTCCACGCCGTCCAGTGCCGGATCGGCGGGGTCGAGCCGGCGCAGCGCGAGGGCGGCGCGGCCGACGGCCGCCCGCTCGGCGAGCGAGAGGTGCGGGTAGCGGGCGAGTGAGCCCGCCAGGTGCAGGGGTACGGGCAGGGCGCTGCGGCGCAGCCGGCCCAGGCGCGGGCCGGCGGGGTGGGCGACGTCGAGCACGGGGACGTCGAGCCGGTTCTGGACCGGGGCGAGGGCGGCGCCTTCGACGCGGTCGAGGAACCACCGGTAGGCGGTGCAGCAGCGCAGGTAGACGTGCTGGCCGTTGTCGACGGTGAGGTCGCCGCGCTTGAAGGAGAAGGCGAGCCCGCCGAGCCGCGGGCGGCCTTCGAGCAGGGTGACCTCCAGCCCCGCGTCGGCGAGTTCGAGCGCGGCGCTCACGCCGGCGAGCCCGCCGCCGACGACGACGGCACGCTGTTCGGTCGCGCTCATGCGGCCTCCCCCGTCGTACGCCCACTGCCCGCCGGGGCGGCCGTCCGGGCGGAGCCCGCACGGTGAGACGCGGCGGCCCGCGCCGGGGTTGCCTGCCGGCCGCGGGCCCGCGCGGCGGCCGTCGGCCTGGTGCGATGCGCCGCCGGGGTGTGCGGCGTCTGCGTCGGGCCCATCAGCTCCGCCTCCGCGTGCTCTGTCGGGAGATGGTCCGGGCGTCGAGGCCGGACAGGCCGCGCACGGCGACGTACGCCTTCTCGTGCGGGGGCAGCGAGACGCGGCCGCGGAGCACGGCCTCGGGCTCGCGCTCGATGCGGTCGAGCAGGCGCCGGTAGATGCCGGCCATGGCGGCCACGCAGGCGCCGCTGCGCCGGTCGAGCATGGGCAGCAGCCGGTAGCCCTCGACGAACAGGGCGCGGGCGCGCCGGACTTCGTGGTGGACGAGCCCGGCGAAGTCGGCTCCGGCGGGCAGCCGCTCGCTCCCGAACCCGTCCGAGCAGCCGAACTTGGCGAGGTCCTCGGAGGGCAGGTAGGTACGCCCGTTGCCGGCGTCCTCGCGGACGTCGCGCAGGATGTTGGTGAGCTGGAGGGCGAGGCCGAGGGTGTCGGCGTAGTCGCCGGCCCGCGCGGCGTCGGCCGCGCCGAGGCCGCCGGTGTGCACGGTGCCGAACACGCCGAGGGAGAGCCGCCCGATGGCCCCGGCCACGCAGCGGCAGTAGACCTTGAGGTCGTCCCAGGTCTCGTAGGTCTCGCCGCGGACGTCCATGAGGACCCCGTCGATGAGCTCGTCGAGGCCGCCGAGCGGAATCGGGAAGCGGCGGGCGGCGTGGGCGAGGGCGACGGCGACCGGGTCGGTGTCGTCCTCGTCGATCTCCTCGGCCCGGATCCGGCCGAGGAGGGAGCGGGTCTCCTCGAGCCGGGCGAACTTGGCCTCGGGGGCGAGCGTGCCGTCGCCGATGTCGTCGACGCGCCGGGAGAACGCGTACAGCGCGGACATCGCCTGCCGCTTGTCGGAGGGCAGCAGCCGGATGCCGTACGCGAAGTTGCGCGCCTGGGAGCCGGTGACGGCCTCGCAGTAGCTGTACGCCGCCAGGACCGCCGGGGACGGTGCGGACGTGTGTGCGGAACCCTCCACGGTCGGGCTCACCCCTTTCTCGGCGCTGTGCGCAGGACGGCGGCCACCTCGCGGATCAGGCCGCTCTTGGTGGGCTTGGGCGGGCCGGGAAGTACGTCGAAGCCGGCGGCGGTGACGGCTCGCAGGGCGGCACGCCCTCCTCCCACGAAGCCCGCGAGCAGCAGCCGGAGCCTGCCGTGCACGCTACCCACGAGCGGGGTGCCTTCATTCAGGAGGTCCCGGGCGCGTTCCGCCTCGAACGCGACCAGGGAGCGTACGGACGCGCCGGCGCGGTGGGCCTTCAGGTCGGTTTCGGCCACGTGGAAGCGGCGCATGTCCTCAGCCGGGAGGTAGATCCGGTCGCGGCCGAGGTCCTCCGCGACGTCCTGCACGTGCTCGACGATCTGCAGGCCGGTACAGACGGCGTCGGAGCGGCGGATCCGCTCGGGGGTGCTGGTGCCGGTGAGGGCGAGCACGAGGCGGCCGACGGGGTTCGCGGAGAGCTCGCAGTACGCGAGGAGGTCCCCGTACGTCGCGTAGCGCGTGACGCGCTGGTCCTGGCGGTTGGCTTCGATGAGCCCGAGAAAGGGCTCGGGGGTGAGGCCGTGGGCGCGGACGACGGGCCGCAGCGCCTGCAGGAGGGGGTGGCGCGGGGGGCCGCCCGGAGCGCCGAAGACGCGCCGGAGGTCGGCTTCGAGGGCGTCGAGCATGGCGAGCGGTTCGTCCGCCGCGGCCGGGTCGAGGCCCAGGAGCACCGCGTCGTGCCCGCCGGGGGCGAGGTCGCCGTCGCCGATGTCGTCGACCAGGCGGGCGTACCCGTACACCGCCATGAGGCCGTCGCGCCAGGCGCGCGGGAGGAAGGACGGGGCGACGGGGAAGTTCTCCGAGCGCGCCTTGCCGAGGGTGGCGTACGCCTGGGCTCGGGCGTCTGGGGCTGAGGGGGCCGCGTCCCGCCGTGGCCGGATACCGTGCCCGGGGGTCACCGCCCGCCGCCCGCGCGGGGGACGGCCGTAATGCCTGGGGGCCGGAGAATTCCCGTAGCCATTGCCGTCACGTCTCCCGTTCTACACTGCGGACCCAATACATCCTATTTCGGACACGCCGCCGGACTTTCCCCGGGGTACCCCAGGCCGTTCACCTGCGGGGAATCGTCCCCTCTGGCGTGATTCAGGACTGCTCCAGCTTACGCTGTACAACGCCGCGGCAGCCTCTCGGGTATTCACTCGGCTACCGAATGTCGGCCGGCATGCCGAAGCCCCCGCCGCTCGGGAGCGACGGGGGCCGGCGAGGACCGCGGTCAGGCGCTGGTCGCCTTCTCGTAGGCCGAGACGACTTCCTCGGTGGGCCCGTCCATCAGCAGTTCACCCTTCTCCAGCCACAGCACGCGGCTGCAGGTGTCGCGGATGGACTTGTTGTTGTGGCTCACCAGGAAAACGGTTCCGGCGTGCTTGCGCAGTTCGCGGATGCGCTCCTCGGAACGCACCTGGAACTTGCGGTCACCGGTGGCGAGGGCCTCGTCGATCATCAGAACGTCGTGGTCCTTGGCCGCGGCAATGGAAAAGCGCAGGCGCGCCGCCATACCGGAGGAGTACGTGCGCATCGGAAGGGAGATGAAATCCCCCTTGTCGTTGATGCCCGAGAAGTCGACGATGTCGTCGTAGCGCTCCCGGATCTGCTCCCGGCTCATTCCCATCGCGAGACCGCCGAGGACCACGTTGCGCTCACCGGTGAGGTCGTTCATCAGTGCGGCGTTGACACCCAGCAGCGAGGGCTGGCCGTCGGTGTAGACCTTGCCCGACTCGCAGGGCAGCAGGCCGGCGATGGCGCGCAGCAGGGTGGACTTGCCGGAGCCGTTGGAGCCGATGACGCCGATGGCCTCGCCGCGGTACGCCGTGAAGGAGACGCCGCGCACGGCGTGGACCCGGCGGACGCCGGGGGCATCGCCCTTGCCCCGGCGCATTATCTTGCTCAGCGCGGCGGTGGCGCTGCCCTTGCCGGAGCTGCCGGTGTTGACGCGGTAGACGATGTGCACGTCGTCGGCGATGACGGTGGGGACGTTGCCCCGGTAGTTCTCAGCCACGGCCGTAACGCTCCTCAGCCTTCCAGAAGTACACGAATCCGCCGAGGCCGATCACGACGGCCCAGCCGACGGCGAAGGCCCAGACGTGCGGCGGGAGGTTCTCCCGGCCGTAGTCGTCGATCAGCGCGAACCGGACCAGGTCCATGTAGATCGCCGCCGGGTTCCACTGGAGCACGTCCGAGACCCACGCGGGCACGTCCCTCTCCTTGAGCGCCCCGCTGATCGAGAACATGACGCCCGAGGCGTACATCCAGGTACGCGTGATGAACGGCATCAGCTGCGCGAGGTCGGGGGTCTTGGAACCCATCCGCCCGAAGACCAGCGCGAGACCGGTGTTGAAGATGAACTGCAGCGCCAGGGTCGGGATGACCAGCAGCCACGAAAGCCTCGGGTAGTTGCCGAAGCCGACCGTGACGACCACCACGACGATCATCGAGTACAGCAGCTGCTGGAGCTGCTGCATCGAGAAGGAGATCGGCAGGGAGGCGCGCGGGAAGTGCAGGGCGCGGACCAGGCCGAGGTTGCCGGGGATGGCCCGGACCCCCGCCATCAGCGAGCTCTGCGTGAAGGTGAAGACGAAGATGCCCGTCACCAGGAAGGGGATGTAGACCCCCTTCTCCATGCCCCGGCCCGCGTTCAGGATCAGGCCGAAGATCAGGTAGTACACCAGCGCGTTCAGCAGCGGGGTGGCCACCTGCCAGATCTGGCCGAGCCGCGCCTCGCTGTACTGGGCCATCAGCTTGGCCCGGGAGAACGCCATGATGAAGTGGCGCCGGTCCCAGAGCTGGCGCACGTACTCGGGCAGGGTCGGCCGGGCACCGCTGACGGACAGGCCGTACTTCCTGGCGAGCTCCGCCGGGGTCAGCCCGGCGTCTTCAGACGGCGGCTTGCTCGTGGCGAGGGCGCCATCCTGGGTTGTGTCACTCACAAGTTGAAACTTTCCGTCTTCAAGATGCGGCAGAAGGTGGCATCGGGCCTGGGGCGCTCGGCCCGTGATCATGCATGTTCCGTGACCGCGTACGTCCCGGGATCACGTATGTTCTCAGACGCGAGCCTGTCAGATGACAGGCGGTCGGCCCAGCCGGGTCAGCCGCCAGACCGTACGCCACTTCATGGGGCGCCGGGGACCGCAGGGGGTGGTCCACCCCTCCTTGAACCCGCCGAACCAGGCCTTGAGCGCCGGCCCCGAGGGCTTGCGCAGCAGCGTCAGCAGGAGCCAGACGCCCAGGTAGACCGGGACCAGCGGAGCAGGCAGGTTGCGGCGGGCGAGCCACACCCGGTTACGAGCCACCATACGGTGGTAGACCGCGTGCCGGGAGGGGGCGGTCGTCGGATGCAGCAGCACCATGTCCGCCCGGTAGTCGATCAACCACCCTGCGTCGAGCGCCCGCCAGGCGAGGTCGGTCTCCTCGTGCGCGTAGAAGAACTCTCCCGGCAAGGCTCCGACCTGCTTGAACACCGAGGTGCGGACGGCGTTGGCGCCGCCCAGGAAGGTGGTCACGCGGGAGGAGCGCATCGGGTCGGAGGCGCGCAACCGGGGCACGTGCCGGCGCTGGGTCTCGCCGGACTCCGGATCGGCGATCCGGAAGCTGACGATCCCGAGCCGGGGGTCCTCGGCGAAGGCCTGCCGGCACAGCTCGGCGGTGTCGGTGCGCTCCAGCAGCCCGTCGTCGTCGAGGAAGAGCAGGGCGTCGACCTCGCTGCCGCCGGGGCCGAAGGCCTCGATGCCGACGTTGCGGCCGCCGGGGATGCCCAGGTTCTCGGGCAGCTCGACCACGCGCAGGCCCGGCAGCGAACCCTCCAGACCGGGGAGCCGGACGCCCTGGCCCACGACGACGACCTCGACCGGGTCGCCCTCCTGGCGGGCCACGGAGTCGAGCAGCGCCTTGAGCTCGTCGGGGCGGTTGCCCATGGTGATGATCACGGCGCCCAGCCGCATCGGCGTCGTCACTTGAGCCTGCTGGAGGCCAGGATCGACACCAGGTGCAGCACCGTCTGGAGCATCGCGATGCCGGCCAGCACGGCCACGCCGAGCCGGGAGAAGTACAGGTCGCCGCGGACCTGGTCCAAGACCGCCAGCAGCAGGATGAGCAGCGAGGCCTCGATGCCGAGGACGAGCCGGTGGAACTTGAGCGCGGACGCGGCCCGGCGGGCCAGCGCCATGCCGGAGGAGCGCGGCTCGGCGGCGGCCTCGGCGACGGGTTCCTTGCCCGTCTGGTGCCGGGCGACGCCGACCAGGTCGGTCTCGGCCTTGATCAGGATGGCGCCGAGGGCCGCGAGGGTGCCCAGGAAGGCCCACAGCCAGTCGATCCGCCCGGTGCCCCACAGGTCGCTGGCGCGCAGGCCGAAGCCGACGAGGACGGCCGCGTCGCACAGGTAGGCGCCGACCCGGTCCAGGTACACGCCGGACAGCGAGTACTGCTTCTTCCAGCGGGCGACCTCGCCGTCGACGCAGTCGAGCAGCAGGTACAGCTGGACGCAGACCACGCCGAGTACGGCGCCCCAGATGCCCGGCACGAGCAGTGCCGGGGCCGCCAGGACACCGGCGAGGGTCATCAGGTAGGTCAGCTGGTTGGGCGTGACCTTGGTGTTCACCAGGACCCGGGTGATGCGCAGGGAGATCTCGCGCATGTAGAGGCGACCGCCCCAGTGCTCGCCACTGCGCCGGTCCTTGACGCCCGGCGGGTGAACGACGGGCCGGAGTTCAGCTACGGATGGTCTTGGCATAGTCGGCGTAAGCGTCCCTGATCTCGGCTGTGGACAGATTGAGGTGCTCCAGGATCGTGAAGCGTCCCGGACGGGTCTGGGGGGCGTACTCGACGGCCGCGACGAACTCGTCCACGCTGAACCCGATCTCGGCGGGCAGTACGGGCAGCCCGTGGCCGCGCAGCGACTCGACGAACAGTCCGGCCTGCTCGTCGGCGCCGCGCAGGAACATCGCGAAGGCGGCGCCGAGGCCGACCTGCTCGCCGTGGAGCGCGGAGCGGCCCGGGTAGAGCAGGTCGAAGGCGTGGCTGATCTCGTGGCAGGCGCCGGAGGCCGGCCGGGTGTCCCCGCTGATCGACATGGCGATGCCGGTGAGCACCAGGGACTCGGCGAGGACGGTGAGGAACGTGTCGTCGCCGCAGCCGCCGGGGTGGCGCAGGACGGCCTCGCCCGCGGTACGGGCCATGGCGGCGGCCAGGCCGTCCACGGGCTCCCCGGTGATCTTGTGCGAGAGCTCCCAGTCGGCGATGGCCGAGATGTTGGAGAGCGCGTCGCCGATGCCGGAGCGGACGAACCGCACCGGGGCGTCGCGGATCACGTCGAGGTCGATGACCATCGCGATCGGCGTGGGCACACCGTAGGAGCCGCGGCCGTTGTCGTTGTCCAGCGTGGCCACGGGCGAGCAGATGCCGTCGTGCGCCAGGTTGGTGGCGACGGCCACCATGGGCAGCCCGACCCGCGCCGCGGCGTACTTCGCCACGTCGATGATCTTGCCGCCGCCCAGGCCGACGACGGCGTCGTAGCGACGGCCCTTTATGTCGTCGGCCAGCTTGACGGCGGAGTCGATCGTGCCGTCGGCGACCGGGTACCAGTCGGCGTGCGGCAGTACGGGCTCCAGCTTGGAGCGCAGCAGCTGGCCGGAGCCGCCGCTGATCGCGATCGCCAGCTTGCCGGACGCCGAGATCCGCTGGTCGGCCAGGAGGCCGGCCAGGTCGTCCATGGCGCCGCGGCTGATGTCGACGACGACCGGGGAGGGGATGAGCCTCGTCAGTACTGGCATGCGATCGTCCGGCCCTTGGCGAGGTCGTCGTGGTTGTCGATCTCGACCCACTTGACGTCGCCGATGGGGGCCACGTCGATGACGAAGCCGTCGTTGACGAGCTGCTGGTAGCCGTCCTCGTAGTACAGGTCGGGGTCGCGCTCGAAGGTGGTCTTCAGCGCCTCGGCGAGGGCCTCGGCGGCCTCCGGCTCGATGAGGGTGACACCGATGTACTCGCCGGTGGCGTCGGAGGGCTCCATGAGCTTGGTGATCTTCTGCACGCCCTTGGCGCCGTCGACCACGACCTTCATCTCCTCGTCGGCCAGGCTCTTGACCGTGTCGAGGGCGAGGATGATCTTCTGGCCGTTGCCGCGGGCGCCGAGCAGGGTCCGCTCGACGGAGACGGGGTGGACGGTGTCGCCGTTGGCGAGGATCACACCCTGCTTCAGGACGTCACGCGCGCACCACAGGGAGTAGGCGTTGTTCCACTCCTCGGCCTTGTCGTTGTCGATCAGCGTGATCTTGACCCCGTACTTGGCCTCCAGGGCCTCGCGGCGCTCGTACACGGCCTCCTTGCGGTAGCCGACGACGATCGCGACCTCGGTGAGGCCGACCTCGGCGAAGTTGCCGAGGGTGAGGTCCAGCACGGTCAGGCTGTCCTCGGCGCCTTCGGGACCGACGGGCACGAGGGCCTTGGGCAGGGTGTCGGTGTAGGGACGCAGGCGGCGTCCGGCACCGGCAGCGAGTACAAGGCCGATCATGCTGGTTCTCCTTCGTCATGTACGGCGGGTGCCCCGGAGGAGACCCAGAAGCGGATGCTCTCCACGAGCACCACGAGTGCCACGAACACGGCCAGGGCCGTGAGCGCGACGGGGAAGTCGGCGGCGCGCGTCGCCAGGGCGGAGGCCAGGACCGCGGTCAGCAGGACCCGGCCCTCGTGACCGCCGATCGTCCACACCAGCCACCGCGGGGGCGCGCCCGATCCACCGCGGATGCGGTAGACCGTGTCGTAGTGATGGTAGGCGACCGCCGCGACCAGTCCGAATGCCGCGGG
This sequence comes from Streptomyces sp. NPDC001903, assembly GCF_042891345.1. NCBI lineage: Bacteria > Bacillati > Actinomycetota > Actinomycetes > Kitasatosporales > Streptomycetaceae > Streptomyces > Streptomyces sp. NPDC001903. The sequence continues at coordinate 270,405 of NZ_JBIASZ010000008.1, read as the reverse complement.
AAGGGCCCCGGGCACGTCCGCCTTGGCGGCGAGGATCAGCACGGTGGTGTACTCGGCGGCCCGGAAGACGGGCGGGACGAGCCAGTCGAGGGCGCCCTTGAGGGGGCGGGCGACGGCCGCTCCGGCCAGCACGGCGTAGAAGACGGCGGCGATGACCACCTGGCGGGCGCCGAACTCGTACGCCCAGGCCGTCCACAGCAGGGCCACCGAGCCGATCACGGCGGCGGCGATCGCGGCCCCGGGCGCCATCCGGCCCACGAGACGGCCCGCGAGCTCGGCGACCGGGCCGGAGTCGGCGAGGTCGGCCAGTGCCCGGGCGGCCCGGTCGGTGCGCTCGGCCTTGCGCGTCAGCGAGCGCAGCACGCGGCCGGCGGTGGTGTAGAGGGCGCCGAAGGCGCAGCCGATGAGCAGGGCGTAGAAGACGATCCGGGGGGTGGTGGCCGCGGTGAGCACGGCGATCATGGCCCAGCGCTCGCCGATCGGCAGGATGATCATCCGCCGGATCCAGACCGTCCAGCCCACGCTGTCGAGCTTGTCGGACAGGGCCGCCGTCGGGCTCGTGTTCGCCGTGGCGTCGTGGTTGGCCTCGTTGAAGGCGAAGTCCACGACGTGGCGGCAGGTCATGAGGATCATCGCGCCGAGCGCGAGGGCCCACACGTCGTCGCCGTTCCTGGCGGCGCCGAGCGCGAGGCCCGCGTAGAAGGAGTACTCCTTCGCGCGGTCGAAGGTGGCGTCGAGCCAGGCGCCCATCGTCGAGTACTGGAGCGAGTAGCGGGCGAGCTGCCCGTCCGTGCAGTCCAGGACGAAGGAGACGAGGAGCAGCACGCCGGCCGCGACGTAGCCGCCGCGCTCGCCGGTGGCGGCGCAGCCGGCCGCGATCAGCGCGGTGATCAGCGAGGCGGTGGTGACCTGGTTCGGGGTCAGGCCGCGGCGCGCGCACCAGCGGGCGATGTAGCGCGAGTACGGGCTGATGAAGAAGGTGGTGAAGAACCCGTCGCGGGACTTCACGGCGGTGCGCAGGCGTACGGCCTCGTCGTCCACGGCGGCGACGGCGGCGTCCGCCGCGGCGCGCTCGGCCTCGGTGGCGGGGACGGCGGCGACCAGGGTGCCGAGCTCGGGGTGCTGGACGGCGGTCCCGGCGGCCTCGACGGCGGCGGCGAGCCGGTCCGCGTACGGGCCGTCGCCCTCCGCCGGGAGGGCCGCGGCCTTGTCCAGGGCCGCGCGGGCGGCCGGCTGGACGGCGAAGGCGCCGGTCACGGCGCAGGCGTCGAAGCGCGGGTCGGTCAGCGCGAGCCGCAGGGCGTGGACGTGTCCGACGAAGGCGCTGTCGACGACGGCGACGCGCTGGTCGGCGGGTACGCCGGCCAGCGCCGCGGCTGCCTCTTCGGGGCCGGCGGCCGGGCGGACGTCGAAGCCGAGGGAGCGCAGCCCGTCGGTGAGCGGTGATCCGGGGACCGGCAGGCCGGTGAGGATGACGGTCGACAGACGGACTCACTCCTTGCAGCGAACACTGGACGGGCGCCCCGGCGGGGGCGGCGGCACGTCGGCAGAGGCTATCGGATGAATGGAAGCGGGGGTTCACCACCCGTTTACTCCCCGATAAGCCGAATATTCCGGGGCTTCCGGCCCCGGCGCGATCATCATTGACGATCACGGCGAGATACCACAAACCCGGGGAGCGGGGGTGCTCCGCCCCCGCCGCTTACCACGCCCCAAGGGCGGACATGCGCGGATGGCCGAAGTGGGGACAAGCCTCTTTTGTACGGCAGACTGAAGGCCGAAGTCCGAAGCGAAGGATGGGTATGCCGACCACACCAGCCACCGCCGCGAACACCGCGTCCCCCGGCACCGGCACTCAGGAACCGATCATGCTCGAACTGGTCGATGAGTCCGGCAACACCATCGGCACGGCGGAGAAGCTCTCCGCCCATCAGGCGCCCGGTCTGCTGCACCGGGCCTTCTCCGTGTTCCTCTTCGACGAGCAGGGCCGCCTGCTGCTCCAGCAGCGCGCCCTCGGGAAGTACCACTCCCCCGGCGTCTGGTCGAACACCTGCTGCGGTCACCCCTACCCCGGGGAGTCGCCGTTCGCGGCGGCGGCCCGGCGCACCCACGAGGAGCTGGGCCTGTCGCCCTCGCTGCTCGCGGAGGCGGGAACCGTGCGCTACAACCACCCGGACCCCGCGTCGGGCCTGGTGGAGCAGGAGTACAACCACCTTTTCGTGGGACTCGCGCAGTCGCGGCTGCGGCCGGATCCGGAGGAGGTCGGGGACACCGCGTTCGTGACCGCCGAGGAGCTGGCCAAGCGCCACGCCGAGGTGCCGTTCTCCGCCTGGTTCATGACCGTGCTCGACGCGGCCCGGCCCGCGATCCGCGAACTGACCGGGGATGCCGCGGGCTGGTAGCCGCCCGTACGTCGTTTCAGACCGCGGGGGACCGCGGGGCCGGTGCGGCGAGCGGCAGGGCCGCCCAGATGACCTTGCCGCCCGTCGAGGTGTGCTCGACGTCGCAGACCCCGCCGGACTCGCGCGTGACCTCGCGCACCAGCAGCAGGCCCCGGCCGCCGGTCTGGCCGAAATCCGCCTCCAGCGCCTTGGGGCGGTACGGGTGGTTGTCCTCGACCGCCACCCGTACCCACTCCCGGCCGATGGCGACCTCGACCGCGACCTCCGGCGAGAGCAGGGCCGCGTGCCGGACCGAGTTCGTCACCAGTTCGGAGACGATCAGCAGCAGCGAGTACACGAGGTCCCGGTCGGCCGGCACGCCCTGGCGGCCCAGCAGGTCGCGGACGGCCCGGCGGGCCTGCGGAACGGATTCTTCTACAGCGGGCACGGTGAACCGCCACACGCCTTCGTACGCGAGGGGGTCGGCCGGGGCGGCCGCCGGCTCCCCCTCCTTGGCTGGCGGGACGCTCCCGCTGACATCCATCTTCCGGCCCCCGTCTTCACGCTCGATCGTCTCCACGCGTCAAGAGTGGGGAGCGGACTGGTCCGGACCGGACCCCTGACCAGAAGTCAGCGTCAATCGGGCGCTTTCTGACCGTTGGCGTATGACAGCGTCAGTTGTGCGACCGTTCCTGATCTTCTGTGGGACCTTTCTCGGCCGCGATGTCCGGGCCCGGTCGCGGCGGCCGCGCCCGCCGGGACCTCGTCTTCCCTGACCAAGCCCGGAATGCGCCGGGTCCGCGCGCCCGGAGGAGCGGGCTCGGCCCGTCGAACAACAGGGCGGGCGAGCAGAACGTTCCGATCACGCGGAGGAGGAACGGCGCGGCGAACGCCGTCGCGCCCGTGGTCGCGCCGCCTCCCCCGGCGCCGCCCGGACCGAGTCCCCTTGATCACAGGGCCGACCGGCCGGGATAGCATCCGGCGCATGGACGCAGCCCAGGAAGCAGCCCAGGACGCAGCGCCGGGAGAGGTGCAGGAAGCGGGGCAGGAGGCAGCCCTCCGGCACACGGTCGCCGACGGGGTCGCCACGGTCGTCATCTCGCATCCCGCCAAGCGCAACGCCATGACGGCGGCGATGTGGCGGGCGCTCCCGGAGGTTCTGGAGGGGCTCGCGGCCGACCCGGCCGTACGGGTGCTCGTCCTGACCGGGGCCGGGCCGACCTTCTGCGCGGGGGCCGACATCTCCTCGCTGACCGGCGACGAGGACCCGCAGGCGCTGGCCGTGGCGGCGGAGGAGGCCCTGGCCGCCTTCCCGAAGCCGACGCTCGCGGCGATCCGCGGATTCTGCGTGGGCGGCGGCAGCCAGCTGGCCGCCGCCTGCGATCTGCGCTTCGCGCAGGAGGGGGCCTCCTTCGGGGTGACCCCGGCGAAGCTGGGCATCGTCTACCCCGCGTCCTCGACCCGCCGGCTGGCCGCGCTGGTCGGCCCTGCCGTGGCCAAGTACCTGCTCTTCTCGGCGGAGTTGATCGACGCCGAGCACGCCCTGCGGGCCGGCTTCCTGAACGAGCTGCTGCCGGCCGGTCAACTGGACAAGCGCGTCGCGGACTTCGCCCGCATCCTGACCACCCGCTCGCAGCTGACGCAGGCGGCGGCCAAGGAGTTCGCGGACGGGCGCACGGACCGGGACGGTTACTGGGCGGAGCAGGCGGCCGGGAGCGGCGACACCGCGGAGGGCGTCGCCGCGTTCCTGGAGCGCCGTACGCCGTCCTTCGGCTGGACCGCCGCGGCGACCGCCTCGGCGACGACAGCGAGGACTGCCGGGCGGACTACCGGCCGCCCAGCGGATTGACCGCGCGCAGCCGCGCCACGATCTCGGCCGGGGCCTTGTCCGGCGAGCCGGCGTCGTAGGGCGGCTGGGGGTCGTACTCGGTCATGAGCTGGACGGTCTGGGCGTACTCGTCGCCGGCGATGCGGCCGAGGAGGCCGAGGCCCATGTCGATGCCGGAGGACACCCCGGCGGCGGTGACGTACTTGCCGTCGTACACGACGCGCTCGCCGGTGGCCTCGGCTCCGAAGGCGGGCAGCCGGTCCAGGTAGAGCCAGTGGCTCGTCGCCCGCCGCCCCTTGAGCAGACCGGCGGCGGCCAGCAGGAGCGATCCGGTGCAGACCGAGGTGGTCCAGGTGGTGGTCGCGTCGACGGAGCGCAGCCAGTCCAGGACGGCGGGCTTCTCCATCTCCAGCTCGGGGTGGGGCCCGCCGGGCACGATGACGATGTCGGGCCGGGTCACCTCGTCGAGCCCCTTGTCGGCGACGAGCGCGAGCGCCCCGCTGTCGGTCCGCACCGGCCCGGGCCGCTCCGAGACGAACACGACCTCGGCGCCGGAGAGCCGCCCGAGGGTGTCGAAGGGCCCGATGGCGTCGAGCGCGGTGAACCGGTCGTAGAGCAGGACTGCGATCTGCATGTTTCCTCCTGAGTGGGTGGTCTGACCGCCGAGCGGCGGTCTACGCGGGGTCGGGGCCGAAGCGGCGCCGGTATTCGGCCGGGGGCTGGCCCAGGGTCTTCACGAAGGCGCGGCGGAGGGCCTCCGGGGTGCCGTAGCCGCAGGCGCGGGAGATCTGGGCCACCCCGTCCCCCGTGTCCTCCAGGAGCCGCCGCGCGTGCTCCACGCGCACGCGCTCCACATAGCGGCCGGGCGTCACCCCCGTCTCCCGCTGGAAGGCTCGGGCGAAGTGGCGCGGGGAGAGCCTGGCCCGCGCCGCCAGCACCTCCACGCTCAGGTCCGCGCCCGGATGCTCCGTGATCCACTGCTGCACCTCCCGCAGCGGTTCCCGCTGCGCGGTCTGCGCCGCCAGCTGCGCGCTGAACTGCGACTGGTTCCCGGGCCTGCGCAGGAAGACCACCAGGTGCCGGGCGATGGCGAGCGCCACCTCCCTCCCGTGGTCCTCCTCCACCAGCGCCAGCGCGAGGTCGATCCCCGCCGTGACCCCGGCCGAGGTGGCCACCGGGCCGTCCCGTACGTAGATCGGGTCCGGTTCGACGGTCACCTCGGGGTAGTCCCGGGCCATCTGCTCGCACACGTACCAGTGCGTCGTCGCCCGCCGCCCGTCCAGCAGCCCGGCCTCGGCCAGCAGCAGCCCGCCCGTGCAGACGGACACCAGCCGCTGCGCGCCACCCCCGTAGGCGCGCAGCCACTCGGTCAGCCGGGGCTCGAAGTCCCCCCGGTACTGCCCGCCCGGCACCAGCAGGGTGGTGCCCGCGCCCGGCCGCTCGCCCTCCAGGTCCCCGTCCGGCACCAGCGTGAGCCCGCTGCTCGTCCGTACGGGCGCCCCGCCCGGGGAGACGGTACGGATCGCGTACCCGGCCCCCGCCCGCCCCGGGAAGCGGCCGACCGCGGCAAAGACCTCCACGGGCCCGGTCACGTCCAGGCTCTGCAGGCCGTCGTAGAGGACGACGAGCACGTTTCGCACCGACATGACCCCATGGTGTGACGCGGCGCCGATGGCCGCAATGACGCTCATCCCACCTTTACGGCCATGGCCCGCGGCGCGGATAGGATCGACGGACCATGACTGCAACCCTCGTCGCCAAGAACCTCACCGCCGCGCACGGTGAGCGCACGCTCTTCGCCGATCTCGACCTCGTCGTCGCCCCCGGCGACGTCATCGGCCTCGTCGGTGTCAACGGCGCCGGGAAGTCCACCCTGCTGCGCCTGCTCGCCGGCCTGGACACGCCCGAGACCGGTGAACTGCGGCTCTCCCCGCCCACCGCCGCCGTCGGTCACCTCCCCCAGGAGCCGGAGCGGCGCCCCGAGGAGTCCGTACGGGACTTCCTGGCCCGGCGTACGGGCGTCGCCGCCGCCCAGGCGGCGCTGGACGCGGCGACCCAGGGCCTGGTCGACGGGACCCCGGGCGCGGACGACGCGTACGCGACGACCCTGGACCAGTGGCTGAACCTCGGCGGCGCCGACCTCGACGAGCGGGCCCAGGAGGTCGCCGACGAGCTCGGGCTGGCCGTGAGCCTGGACCTGCCGATGACCGCGCTCTCCGGCGGCCAGGCCGCCCGCGCGGGTCTGGCCTCGCTGCTGCTCTCCCGCTACGACGTCTTCCTGCTCGACGAGCCGACCAACGACCTGGACCTGGAGGGTCTGGAGCGCCTGGAGCGGTTCGTGAAGGGCCTGCGCGCGGGCACGGTCGTCATCAGCCACGACCGCGAGTTCCTGACCCGGACCGTCACCAAGGTCCTCGAACTCGACCTCGCGCAGCAGCAGATCAACCTCTACGGCGGCGGCTACGACGCCTATCTGGAGGAGCGCGAGCGGGCCCGTACGCACGCCCGCGAGGAGTTCGACGAGTACGCGGGCAAGAAGGCGGCCCTGGAGGGCCGCGCCCAGATGCAGCGCAACTGGATGGACAAGGGCGTCCGCAACGCCCGCCGCAAGGCGAGCGACAACGACAAGATCGGCAAGAACCTGCGCGGCGAGTCCAGCGAGAAGCAGGCCGCCAAGGCCCGCCAGACGCAGCGCGCCATCGAGCGGCTGGACGTCGTCGACGAGCCCCGCAAGGAGTGGGAGCTGCGGATGGAGATCGCCGCGGCGCCGCGCTCCGGCTCGGTCGTCGCCACCTTGAACGAGGCCGCGGTGCGGCGCGGGGACTTCGCCTTCGGCCCGGCCAGCCTCCAGATCGACTGGGCGGACCGGGTGGCGATCACCGGCGCCAACGGCGCGGGCAAGTCCACGCTCCTCGCCGTCCTCCTCGGCCGGCTGGTGCCCGACTCCGGTGCGGCCACGCTCGGTTCGGGCGTGCTGGTCGGCGAGGTGGACCAGGCGCGCGGGCTCTTCCTCGGGGACGAGCCGCTGCTGGAGGCCTTCTGCGCGGCGGTCCCGGACACCGAGCCGGCCGAAGTACGGACCCTGCTGGCCAAGTTCGGCCTGAAGGCGGCGCACGTCCTGCGCCCGGCGGCCACGCTCTCCCCCGGCGAGCGAACCCGGGCCGCCCTGGCGCTGCTCCAGGGCCGCGGGGTGAACCTGCTGGTGCTGGACGAGCCCACGAACCACCTGGACCTTCCGGCGATCGAACAGCTGGAGTCGGCCCTGGACGCGTACGAGGGCACTCTGCTCCTGGTCACCCACGACCGCCGGATGCTGGACGCGGTGCACGTGACCCGCCGCCTGGAGGTCGCGGACGGCAAGGTCACCGAGCTCTAGGGGGTGTCGTCAAAGTCCCTTCTGGCCGGCGGGGTCTGGCACGCGCGCTCGCCGCGTTGTCGTCGGTCGACGACGCGAGCGTCGCCTCTCTCCTCCGCCTTGCGATCGCACGCACCAGACCCCGCCGGCCCCGCCCTCACGGGCGGACGAAGCTACTTTGACGACACCCCCTAGGGGCGAGCCGTTACCGCTGCGGCTCGCGCCGCTTGCGCGCCAGCCGGGCGGCCACGAAGCCGCGCGGCAGGTGCCGGACGGCGAGCGCGTACGCCTGGTAGCGCAGGCCGGTGATGCTCACCGGCCTGCGCAGGGCCAGGTCCCGCAGGGCCTTGGCCACCACGGCATCGGGCTCCAGCCACACGGCCTCGCGCAGGGAGCTGACGTCCATCCCGGCGCGCGCCTGGAACTCGGTGCGGGTGAACCCCGGGACCACCGCCAGCACCCGGACCCCGTACGGCTCCATGTCCACCCTCAGCGACTCGCTGAACGCGGTGACCCAGGCCTTGGCGGCCCCGTACGTCCCGGTCGGCAGCAGCCCGGCCACCGAGGAGACGTTCAGCACCGCGCCCCGGCGGCGCTCGCGCAGCCCGGGCAGCATGGCGTGGGTGAGCCGCAGCGGGACCCTCACCAGCAGGTCGAGCAGCCGCTCCTCGTCCTCGACCGGGCTGTACGGGAACGGCGCGGGCAGCCCGAAGCCCGCGTTGTTGACGAGGATGTCCACGGGCCGCTCGCGGTCGGCCAGCCGCTCGCCGACGGCCGCGCAGTCCGCCGGGTCCAGCAGATCGGCGGGCAGCACCTCGCTGGCCGTGCCGAACTCCCGGCCGAGTTCCCGGGCCACGGCTTCGAGGCGGTCCTTGTCGCGGGCGACCAGGACGAGTTCGCAGCCCTTGGCCGCGAAGCCGCGGGCGAAGGCGGCGCCGAGTCCGGCACTGGCCCCGGTGATCAGAACGGTGGTCAAGAGAGGGTCACTTCCTTACGGGGTGTGCGGGCCCTGCGGGCTCGGGCGCTGCGGGCTCGGGCGCTGCGGGGTGAAGTCCGAGGTCGACGCCGCTCCGTAGGCCTGCGCCACGTCGACCAGGAACCGGGCCTCGTCGTCGAGGTCGCCGCCCTCGGCGGAGGTCTGCATCGCGGCGGGCAGTTCCCACGCCGCGTCCTCCCCCGGCTGCCCGGGCCGGCCGGCGAGCTTCGCCTGCCGCGCCTCCTTCAGTACGCAGGCCAGCGCGGCCGCGGTGCGCCGCTGCTCGGGGATCCCGTGCCCCGTGACGTGGCTGCGGGCCAGCTCCGGAACGCCCGGGGCGACGTACTCGCCGAGGATCAGGATCGCGTCGCGGGTCTCGATCACCTTGCGGTACACCAGCAGGTTGCGCGGGACGGGCGGCCACAGCAGCTCCACGACCCGGCCGGCCCGCGGCTTGGTGAGGGCGACGTGCGGGACCGCCTGGACCAGGTCGTGCCAGAGCGGCCACAGCCGCCAGGCGGTGGCGATGTCGGCGCAGGTGCGGCGCAGTGTGAACAGGGTGGGCACGAGGATCGCGGCGGCCCGCAGCAGCCCGTGCAGGTTCATCATCAGCGGCAGGGCGGGCACCGCCCAGGTGCTGCCGAACAGGGCCTTGAGCAGGTACACGAACCAGAACACGCCGGCGAGCCCGGTGCCCAGGCCGAACAGCCGCAGCCCGGCGGCCAGTCCCCGGCTCTCGGTGCGGCGGCTGTAGCGCCAGCAGAGCGAGACGCAGGTGGTGTTGGCGAGGAGGTGCGCGGAGATCAGCAGCAGCCAGTACGCGAGGGAGGGCGCAGGGTCGCCGTGCGGGGGGATGGTGTGGACGGTGTGCGCGGGGGCGGCCGTGTCCAGCACCACCAGGGTCGTCAGCCAGACCACCGTCCCCACCCAGGAGGCGAGTTGGAGGGCCCGGCCGCGGGTGGCGGCGGCGACGAAGTAGAGCACGGTGCCCGCGGACAGCACGCCGATCAGGTTGCGCACGAGGCCGACGGTGTGCGCGTAGTCCGGGTCGCGCATCGCGTACGCGACGATGTCCGGGAGGTTCAGCGTCATCGCGGCGGCGGCGGTCGCGACGGCGAGCCACAGGCCGCGCTGCTGCGGGGAGCGCAGGGCTGCCGGGGCGCGCAGCAGGACGGCCGCCCAGAGGCAGACGACGCTGGGCACGGCGAGCGAGTCGCCGAAGGCGGTGAGGTCAGCGGCGTCCATGGCTCCCCCGCCCGTAGCCCATGGCGGATTCCAGCCAGGCGAGGGTGGAGCGGGGCCCGGCGGCCGACTGCGGGCAGGGGCTCGTGGTGCGGATGCGGATCATGCTGGCCAGCATTTCCGCCTCCTGCTCCTGGCTGGTGGTGTAGTTGGTGCGCCCGAGGACGACCGGGACCTGCCCGTCGTTGTCCTCGGCCTCCAGGGAGTTGTGGCCGAACAGGATGTGCCCGAGCTCGTGGAGCACGATGTGCTCGCGGTGCAGTGCGGTGGTCTGTGCCTCGTAGAAGACGAAGTCGACGCTGTCGGTGCCCACCCACAGCCCGCACACCCCTGATTCGGCCGCCTCCTTGGGGAGGGGGTGCAGGTGGATGGGGCGGCCCCGCTGCTCGGCGATCCGGTTGCACAGCCCTTCGATGGAGAAGGGATGTGTCAGCTCCAGATGGCTGAGAATCTTCTCGCACCGTTTACGGAGGCTGGGTTGCGAGTGGGGCATGTGATCCCTCTTCGGACCCTTTCGCGGGCAGCGTCGATAGGCGTGCGTGGGCGTGGGCATGGCGTCCTGTGCCTTCAAGGCGGCCTCTGGGAGTGGGGTCCTGAGGAGAGAAACGGAAGCCCGTTCGCCATTCGGCGAACGGGCGTTCCACCATGCCTACAGATCATGTACGGCAGTTCGCAAGGTGTGTCTCCAGGTGGGGTGGCTATTCGGCCATCCTGGAAACCGGGCGTGCGACGCCGCGGGAGGCACCCTGCTCAGCGCTTGCGGCGCTCCTCGGGGCCGCCGGTGAGGCCCGCCCGGCGCAGGGCGTCGGCCATCGCGCTGTTGGCCGGGGCCGGGGAGCCGCTGCCGCCCTGGCGCTGTCCCTGCTGACGCTGTCCTTGCCGGCCCTGGCCGCCGCCCTGACCCCGGCCCTGGCCGCCGCCCTGTCCCTGGCCCTGCCCCTGGCCGCCCTGGCCGCCGCCGCGCTGCTGCGGGGGACGGCCGCCGCGCCGCTCCTGACGGTCCTCGCGCTGTCGGGGAGCGCCGCCCGCCGGGCGGTCGGCCTCGTCCTCCAGCCGGAGCGTCAGCGAGATCCGCTTGCGCGGGATGTCCACGTCCAGGACCTTCACGCGGACGATGTCGCCCGGCTTGACCACGTCCCGCGGGTCCTTGACGAAGTTCTTCGACAGGGCCGAGACGTGGGCCAGCCCGTCCTGGTGGACGCCGATGTCGATGAAGGCGCCGAACGCGGCCACGTTCGTGACCACGCCCTCCAGGATCATCCCGGGGGCCAGGTCGCCGATCTTCTCGACGCCCTCCTTGAAGGTGGCCGTCTTGAAGGCCGGCCGCGGGTCGCGGCCCGGCTTCTCCAGCTCGCGCAGGATGTCCGTCACCGTCGGCAGGCCGAAGGCCTCGGTGACGAACTGCTCCGGCCGCAGCGAGCGCAGCACGCCGGTGTTGCCGATCAGCGCCGCCACGTCGCTGCCGGCCGTCTTGGCCATGCCCCGGACCAGCGGGTAGGACTCGGGGTGCACGCTGGAGAGGTCCAGCGGGTCGTCCCCGCCGCGGATCCGCAGGAAGCCCGCGCACTGCTCGTACGCCTTCGGGCCGAGCCTGGCCACGTCCTTGAGCGCCTTGCGGCTGCGGAAGGGGCCGTTGGCGTCGCGGTGGGACACGATGTTCTCGGCGAGCCCGCCGCTGATGCCCGACACCCGCGAGAGCAGGGGCGCGGAGGCGGTGTTGACGTCCACGCCGACGCCGTTCACACAGTCCTCGACCACCGCGTCGAGCGAGCGCGAGAGCTTCACCTCGGACAGGTCGTGCTGGTACTGGCCGACGCCGATCGACTTGGGGTCGATCTTGACGAGCTCGGCGAGCGGGTCCTGGAGGCGGCGGGCGATGGAGACCGCGCCGCGCAGCGACACGTCCATGTCCGGGAGTTCCTGCGAGGCGAACGCGGAGGCGGAGTACACGGAGGCACCCGCCTCGGACACCATCACCTTGGTGAGCTTCAGCTCGGGGTGGCGGGTGATCAGGTCGCCGGCGAGCTTGTCGGTCTCGCGCGAGGCCGTGCCGTTGCCGATGGCGATCAGCTCGACCGCGTGCTCCTTGGCGAGGCGGGCCAGCTTGGCGAGGGACTCGTCCCACTTGTTGGCGGGCACGTGCGGGTAGATCACCTCGGTCGCCACGACCTTGCCGGTGGCGTCGACGACGGCGACCTTCACCCCGGTGCGGAAGCCCGGGTCGAGGCCGAGCGTGGCGCGGGTGCCGGCGGGCGCCGCGAGCAGCAGGTCGCGCAGGTTGGACGCGAAGACCCGTACGGCCTCGTCCTCGGCCGCCTGGCGCAGCCGCATCCGCAGGTCGATGCCGAGGTGCACCTGGATCTTCGTGCGCCAGGCCCAGCGGACGGTGTCGGCCAGCCACTTGTCGCCGGGACGGCCGCGGTCGTTGATGCCGAAGCGGCGGGCGACCATGCCCTCGTACGTGGACGGGCCGGGGGCGGCCGCGTCCTCGGGGGCCTCGGGCTCCAGGGTGAGGTCGAGGACGTCCTCCTTCTCGCCGCGCAGCATGGCGAGGACACGGTGCGAGGGCAGCGCGGTGAAGGGCTCGGCGAATTCGAAGTAGTCGGCGAACTTGGCGCCCGCCTCCTCCTTGCCCTCGCGGACCTTCGCGGCGAGCCGGCCCCGGCCCCACATGCGCTCGCGCAGCTCGCCGATCAGGTCGGCGTCCTCGCCGAAGCGCTCGGTGAGGATGGCGCGGGCGCCCTCCAGGGCCGCGGCCGGGTCGGCGACGCCCTTGCCGGCGTCGACGAACGCGGCTGCGGCGGCGGCCGGTTCCACCGACGGGTCGGCGAGCAGGCCGTCGGCGAGCGGCTCCAGGCCGGCCTCGCGGGCGATCTGCGCCTTGGTGCGCCGCTTGGGCTTGAACGGGAGGTAGATGTCCTCCAGCCGGGCCTTGGTGTCGGCCGCGTTGATCCGGGCCTCCAACTCGGCGTCGAGCTTGCCCTGCTCCCGTACGGAGTCCAGGATCGCCGCGCGCCGGTCCTCCAGCTCGCGCAGATACCTCAGCCGCTCCTCGAGGGTGCGCAGCTGGGCGTCGTCGAGCATCTCGGTCGCTTCCTTGCGGTAGCGCGCGATGAACGGCACGGTGGAGCCGCCGTCGAGCAGCTCGACGGCGGCCTTGACCTGCCGCTCCCGTACGCCGAGCTCCTCGGCGATCCTGCCTTCGATGGACATCGTCACGATCGGGTCCCGCCTGCCTTCGTTTGCACTGGAAGGCTGCCAATTGTGGCAGGTGGCGGTGACGGGGGCCGGGAGACCCGCGCCCGGAGCCGGGCCCGGACCCCGCCCGGACCCCGCCAGGACCCCGCCCGGACCCGCGCCGGACCCGCGCCGGACCCGTCAGGCCTTGCCGAAGGCGTCCGCGGGGAAGGCGCCCGCGGTGACGGCCTTGAGGACGAGTCCGCCGCCGAGCTCGGCGAGGCGGGCCAGGCCTTCGGCGCCGAGGTGCTCGTACGGGGCCGCGTCGAGGCGGTCGGTGTCGGCCTCCAGGCGCTCGCGTACGGCGGCGCCCTCCTCGGTGAGCTCGCCCGCCGCGTCGAGGATCCCGCGCTCGCGCAGCCGGTCGGCGGCGGCGTCGAGGTCGGACTGCTCCCAGCCGCGGATGGCCTTGATCCACTTGGGGGTCATGCCGCGGCCGGTGGCGGTGTGGCTGACGAGCGCCTCCAGCGGGTCCAGCCCGGCGAGCAGCAGGGCGGCGAGGTGGCCGTCGCCGCGGTGCTCGCGCAGCAGGGTGGTGGCGTACCAGAGGCGCAGGTGCGCCTCCTCGGGTACGGGCAGGTCGGCGTGGGCGGCGTAGAGGGGACGGGCGTGCCGGGTGCAGCCCTCGGTGGCGCGCAGGGCGAGGTCGGCGGCCTCCGCGAGCTCGGGGGACTCGATCGCCTCCGCGCCGAGCAGTCGGCGCAGGGTGCCGTCGGCGGCGCGCAGCCGGGCGTCGAGGGCCTGTTCGGGGGTGATCGTGTCCCAGACGGCGGGCAGGTGCCGGGCGACGAAGTCGTGGCGGTAGTTGTAGAAGGTGGCGGTCACCGTGCCGGGTCCGACGGCGCCCATGGCGGCGGAGCGGGAGGCGAGGTTCACGGCGGGCCGCTCGGTGACCCCGAGGGCGGCGAACTCCTTGCCCAGGTCGGGAGAGAAGTAGATGGTCGCGTGCAGCGGGTTGATCGCAGCATGCCAACAGTGACGGGCGGCGCGCGGAGGAATCGTCATGCCGGTCAGATTACCGACCGCTCAGTATGTCGGGTAGACCGAGTCCCGGCCGCCATGCATATGATCGAGCCGACATTCAACGGGGAGGCGTGAACATGTCAGAGGATGGCGGCCAGGTGGCGGACCTTCAGGTCGGCATGCGGTTGAACCACGTGCCGGTCGAGCCGAGCGGCCCGACAGCTCCGACGGGACCGGCCGCGCCGGGCAACCCGAAGGGCCCGATGGGCCCGTTCGTTCCGGGCGGCTCCGGGGACTTCGCTTCGACCCCGGCCCAGAAGAAGGCCGCGGCGAACACCATCGAGACCGAGCTGGAGCCCAACACCAAGAAGGCCGCGGAACACGCGGACGCCGACACCGGCACCGCGCAGAAGGGCTTCGACGGCTGGGAGACCGCCGCCGGCCTGAAGAAGGTGGCGGACACCTGGGACCAGCAGGTGAAGACCCTGATGGGCCGTCTGGCGGCGGAGAAGACCAGCCTGCGCGGCGCGTCGGGCCTCTTCTCCAGCAACGACACCGGCATCGGCACCCAGTTCCTCGCCACGCAGTCCAAGCTGAACGGCATCTAGGCCACACGGCCCAGGCTGCGGCCCAAGCCGCACGGCCCTGGCCACACGGCATGGACCGGCCGGCCGCGTCCGGCCGGCCTCCGGTTTCCGGCCTTCTTCCGCGGTGCACCACGCGGAGGAAGGCCGTCGGCGTATCGGAACGCGGCTCTTCGGGGCGGTGACCGCGGGGTACGGACCCCGGCCTGTGACGGCCGAATGGCGATCGTGTGACACCGGGGGCCATGGACATGACGTAGGGGGACGGGCGTGAATACGGTCGGACGACACGCCGTTGAACAGAACTGCCTCCCTACCCCTTGGAGCTCTTCGTGCACCGCAAAGTCATCGCCCCGAGCGTCCTCGCCGCCTCCCTCCTGCTGGTGATCCCGGCGTCGGCGGCGAGTTCCGTCCAAGGGGCCCCGGGTATCGGCGATCCCTACTACCCGGCCAGCGGCAACAGCGGGTACGAGGTTTCCCACTACGACCTGCGCCTGCAGTACCAGCCGAAGACGGACCTGCTGGAGGGCACCGCCACCCTCCTGACCACCGCCAAGCAGGACCTCTCCCGCTTCAACCTGGACTTCGGCCTGAAGGTCAGCGAGATCCGGGTCAACGGCGCCAAGGCGAAGTTCGCCACGTCCGGGGACCACGAGCTGGAGGTGACCCCCGCCCAGCCGCTGAAGAAGGACACGCCGGCGTCGGTCGTCGTCAAGTACGCGGGAAAGCCCTCGGAGTTCAAGATCGACGGCTGGTCGGCCTGGCAGCGCACCCCGGACGGCGGCGTCGCCGCGCAGGAGCCGGACTCGGCCGTCTGGTGGTTCCCGAGCAACGACCACCCGCTCGACAAGGCCACCTTCGACATCTCGGTCAACGTCCCCGACGGCACGCAGGCCATCAGCAACGGCGTGCTCCAGTCGCAGAGTTCCCGACTCGGCTGGACCCGCTACAACTGGCGCTCGAACAAGCCGCAGGCCACGTACCTGGCCACCCTCGCCATCGGCAAGTTCGACGTCACCACCGGCACGACGGCGGACGGGCTGCCGATCCTCAACGCGTACAGCAAGGACCTCGGCGACAACGCGGGCGCGGCGCGCGCGAGCGTGGAGCGGACCGGCGAGGTCGCCGAGTGGCTGGAGGGGGTCTTCGGGCCGTACCCCTTCAACGCCCTGGGCGGGTACGTGCCGAACGTGCCCTCCAGCTTCGCGCTCGAGACGCAGACCCGGCCGTTCTACAGCCCGAAGCAGTTCGCGAACGGCGCCAACGTCTCGGTGGTCGTGCACGAGCTGGCCCACCAGTGGTACGGGGACAGCGTCTCCGTCGACGGCTGGAAGGACATCTGGATCAACGAGGGCTTCGCCCGCTACAGCCAGTGGCTGTGGTCGGAGAAGGAGGGCGAGGGCACCGCCCAGGAGCTCGCCGACTGGGCGTACGGGCTGCGCCCGGCCGAGGACCCGTTCTGGCAGGTCAAGCCGGGCGACCCGGGCCCGGACAACCAGTTCCACGGAGCCGTGTACGACCGCGGTGCGATCGCCCTGCAGGCGCTGCGCAACGAGGTCGGCGACGAGAAGTTCTTCAAGATCCTCAAGGGCTGGCCGACCGAGCGGGCCTACGGGAACGCCAAGGTCGGGGACTTCGTCCGGTACGCGGAGAAGGTCTCGAACAAGCCGCTGGCTCAGCTCTTCGAGACCTGGCTCTACACCCCGGGCAAGCCGGCGTTCGCCCCGCCGGCCGCCGCGGCCCCGGCCGCCCGGTCCCTCAAGGCCCCCGCCGCGAAGCCGGTGGAGCCGAAGTCCTGGAAGAAGATCGCCGAGACGAACACGATCCACGAGCACTGATCCGCGTACGTACCGGTCTGCGTACGCACGGACACCCGCGCGCCGGCGCCCCTCAGGGGGTGCCGGCGCGCCACCGGGCCCGGGCCGCGCGCGCGATGGGCAGGTAGCGCAAGCGCTCCGGCAGCAGCGGTACGAGTAGCCGCACGGCCGTGCTGAGCCGCCGGAGCCTGCGCTCCTGGGCCGGGCTCCACTCCAGCCCGATCGCGGCGCGGGCCTCGG
Organism: Streptomyces sp. NPDC001903; assembly: GCF_042891345.1. Lineage (NCBI taxonomy): Bacteria > Bacillati > Actinomycetota > Actinomycetes > Kitasatosporales > Streptomycetaceae > Streptomyces > Streptomyces sp. NPDC001903. The sequence goes on along the minus strand of NZ_JBIASZ010000008.1, from coordinate 253,782 downwards.
GCGGCATGTACCCCACGGTGACGAACGCCCGGAAGCGCAGGAACGCCGCCCGCAGCACCGGCCAGGTGAGCCGCAGCAGCAGCCGCACCGGCAGGGAGCCGCCCTCGGGCCTCGGCAGCGGCGCATCGGTGGCGACCAGCTCGCGGGCGACCTTGGTCGGCTCGATCTCCTCGGCCAGCATCCGGCGGTAGTAGACCCAGTACTCCTCGATGCTCTGCGGCATGTCCCGGTCGCGTATGCCGAGGATCCGGCCCACCTGGAGCCACTCCCGGTACAGCTGCCGCTCCTGCGCGGGGGTGAAGCGGCGCAGCAGGTACCGCCCGGCGTAGAGGTAGATCGGGAAGCCGGTGGCGTGCACCCAGGAGTAGCAGGCCGGGTCGAGGGAGTGGTAGGGCCGTCCCCGGGTGTCGATGCCCTGGATCTCCTTGTGCAGGCGGCGTACCCGCCGGCCCTCCTCGGCGGCCTGCTCCCCGCCGTACACCCACAGCTGGACGGAGCGCAGCGAGCGCTCGCCGCGCCCCCAGGGGTCCGTGCGGAAGACGGAGTGCTCGTCGACCCCGGCGCCGATCGCGGGGTGGGCCACCTGCATGGTGAAGGCGGCGGGGAGCATCAGCAGGGCGCGGATGTCGCCGGAGATGGTCCAGAGCACCCCGCCGGGGGCCGGCGGCTCGGGGTCGGGGCGGCGCGCGGCCTTCGGCCCGGATGCGGGGAGCTCTGTTTCTCTCATGGTTCCAGTATGCGAGTGCTGAAGGTTCGGGTCGCGAATGCCAGACGTCCGCTCCCGGACAGAAAGTCTTGTCACGGGTGTTACCCAGAGGTAACCGCGGCTGCTTGGATGACGGAGTCGATCTCCCCCCTGCAGGAATGATGGAGACCTCATGCTGCACACCAAGCTCCGCCGCAACCGTGCCGCCGCCACGGCCGTTGCGGCGATCGCCGTCGGCGCACTGGCCGCCACCAGTGCGCCGGCCGCCTCGGCCGCGGAGAGCGCCGCTGCCCCCCGGCTCAGCGTCCTCACGTACAACACGTTCCTGATGAGCAAGAACCTCTACCCCAACTGGGGTCAGGACCACCGGGCTTCGGAGATCCCCAAGGCGTCCTTCTTCCAGGGCCACGACGTGGTCGTGCTCCAGGAGGCCTTCGACAACGGCGCCTCGGACGCGCTGAAGTCCAACGCCTCGGCGCAGTACCCGTACCAGACCCCGATCGTCGGCCGCAGCAAGAGCGGCTGGGACGCCACGGGCGGCGCGTACTCCTCGACCACCCCCGAGGACGGCGGGGTCACGATCCTCAGCAAGTGGCCGATCGTCCGCAAGGAGCAGGTCGTCTACAAGGACGCCTGCGGGGCCGACTGGTGGTCCAACAAGGGCTTCGCCTACGTCGTGCTGAACGTGAACGGCACCAAGGTCCACGTGGTCGGCACCCACGCCCAGTCCACCGACCCGGGCTGCGGCTCCGGCGAGGCGGCCGACATGCGCGCCCGCCAGTTCAAGGCGATAGACGCCTTCCTGGACGGCAAGAACATCCCGGCGAGCGAGCAGGTCATCGTCGCCGGCGACATGAACGTCGACTCCCGCTCCCCCGAGTTCGCGTCCATGCTCGCCAACGCCGACCTGGCGAACTCCGACTCGCGCACGGGCCACCCGTACTCGTTCGACACCGCGCAGAACTCCATCGCGAACTACCGCTACCCGACGGACCCGCGCGAGGACCTGGACTACGTCCTGTACCGCAAGGGCAACGCGCGCCCGGCGGGCTGGGAGAACAACGTGGTCAAGGAGGAGTCGGCGCCCTGGACCGTCTCCAGCTGGGGCACCTCGTACACGTACACCAACCTCAGCGACCACTACCCGCTGATCGGCCGCTAGGCCACACTCCCCCAGGTGCCGCCGGACGACGGCACCCGGGGCCCGGCGGCCCGTAGGCTGGGCCGGGTGATGCGTACCGTGGTCCTGGACGTGGGCGAGACCCTGACCCGCGACGACCGCTACTGGGCGTCCTGGGCCGACTGGCTCGGCGTGCCGCGACACACCCTGTCCGCGCTCGTCGGAGCGGTCGTCGTGGACGGCAGGGACAACGCGGACGCGCTGCGCCTCCTGCGGCCGGGCCTGGACGTGGGCGCGGAGTACGCCGCTCGCGAGGCCGCCGGCCGCGGTGAGCGGCTCGACGACACCGACCTGTACGAGGACGTCCGGCCCGCGCTCGCGGCGCTCCGGGCGGCCGGGGTCCGGGTGGTCGTCGCGGGGAACCAGACGGTGCGCGCGGGGGCTCTGCTGCGCGCCCTGGACCTGCCCGCGGATCTGGTCGCGACCTCGGGCGAGTGGCGTGCGGCGAAGCCCTCGCCCGAGTTCTTCGCCCGGGTGCTGCAGGTCAGCGGCGCGCCCGCGGAGGAGACCCTGTACGTCGGCGACCACCCGGCGAACGACATCCTGCCGGCGCGCGCCGCCGGACTGCGGACCGCGCACCTGCGCCGCGGGCCGTGGGGGTTCTGGTGGGCCGACGACCCGGCCGTCCGGGCGGCCGCCGACTGGTCGATCGACTCCTTGCACGAGCTCGTCGACATCGTCAAGGAGTAGCCGCGGCAGCCCTGTTCGGCACCCGGCACGGTGCACCCCGGGCCGGGCGGGCGGACCTGACCGACGGCCTGCACGAGAACGAACACCGGCATGAACGCCGTGCGGGCAGGCCCGCAACTCACTGCACATGATGGGCAATTCCCGCGTGGGAGCGCCGGCTCCCTCCGCCCCTTCCCTCAGGCCGATGGCGGGTTGCCGAGAGGGTCTTGCAGAGGGAACATGGGGAGAGGAGCGAAGCCGACGGCCGCGCCTCGGAGGCCGGTATCGTCACGGCACGGCGCTGGACGGTGCTCACGAGCTGCCAGGTGCCTCGGCGCCCACCGCAACCGCCCCCGCCCCCGCCCGGCACATCTTCCTCACATTCCGTGCCCCGCCCTCTTCCGGAGTCACGTTTCGGGCCACGAAGGCAAATTCGAACTGCGGTTCGCCATGCCGAGTCCGTGATTCTGGTACCGCTACACGTCAGTTGGAGGATCCCATGTCGTTTCCCCTCGGCAAGCTCACCGAGCTCAGCGTGGTGAAGTCCCAGGACTCGGACGGGGAGGACCGGATCGTCATGAGCCGAGTGGGGGGCGTCCAATTCCTGCCCGACCAGGGCACGGTCACCGTGCAGCAAGGCGAAGTGTGGAACCTGGACGACATGGAGATCTTCCTGCCGTTCGCCGAGGCCGACGGCGACGTCGAGGTCGCCCTGCACGCGGTGAAGAACGGCACTTCTTTCTCTCTGGGGACGGTGTTCCTCCGGGCCGATGAAGCCAATCACGGAGAACTGCAGAAGCAGTTCGAAGGCGCAGGGGCCCTCTACAAGCTGAAGTACAAAGTCCTCCCTTGATCCGAGGGAGGGCCCTAGTCGGCCTGCGAGCGCCGCCACTGCGCCGCGTACTCCTCGAAGATCTCCCGCAGGTGGTGGCCGACCTTGAGGTAGTCGAGGTCGTCGAGGTTGGCCAGGGAGACCCGGACGGACCACTGGGGTCCCTCGAAACCGCCGCCGTTCAGCAGCACCACCGAGGTCTGCTCCGCGAGGCGCAGCAGCGGGTCGACGGGCTCGTAGTTCTTCTCCAGGAACTCCGCGAACCCCTTGCCGTGGACGCGTTCCGCCTCGGCCAGCAGGTCGAGTTCGACGTAGTACCCGGCCCGCCGGTCGTCTTCGGCGATCTTCATGCCGGCGCCCTCCAGCAGCAGGCCGAGCCGCCGCTGGACGATCCCGCGGATGCGCTCCTTGTACGCCTGGCCCTCCTCCAGCAGGTCGAACAGCGAGAAGAGCACCATCAGCGCCTGCTGCGGCGGGGAGAGCCCCGCCGTGTGGTTGAGCGCCACGGAGCGGGAGTCCGCGACCATCCGGTCGATGAAGCGGATCCGCTCCGGCTCCAGGCTGAGCGAGCCGTACCGCCGGGCGAGCCGTTCCTTCTCCTCCCGCGGGAGCTCCGCGATCATCTCGTCGACGAGGTTGTCCTCGTGCAGGCCGATGACGCCGAGCCGCCAGCCGGTGGCCCCGTAGTGCTTGGAGTACGAGTACACCAGCACGGTGTTGCGCGGCAGTTCGGCGGCGAGCGAGCGGAAGCCGGGCACGAACGTGCCGTACACGTCGTCGGTGACGATCAGCAGGCGCGGGTTGGCGGTGGCCACGATCTCCTTGATCTGGCGCGCCACCCGGTCGCTCAGCGCGAGCGAGGGCGGGTTGCTCGGATTGACCAGGCAGACCAGTCTGACCTCCGGATCGGCCAGCTTGGCGACCTCCTCCGGCGGATAGCGCCACTGGCGCACGCCCGTCTCCGCGAACAGGCTCGCCCGGACGTTCACCACCTCGAACTCGAAGGTGTCGAGCCCGGGGATCTCGATGTACGGGGTGAACACCGGGGTCATCAGGGCGATCTTGTCGCCCTTGCGGAGGATCCCGTTCTGGACGAGGGAGTCGAAGACGTAGCACATCGCGGCCGTGCCGCCCTCGGTGGCGAACAGCGACAGGCGGTCCACGGCCGGCCGCTCGCCGAAGATCTCGAAGTCGAGGTAGCCGCGGACGATCTGCTCGGCGTGCACCAGCATCCGGTCCGGCACCGGGTAGTTGTCGCCGGTCACGGCGTCGGCCAGCTCGTGGACGAGGGCGTCCTTGTCGAACCCCCACCGCGACAGGGCGTACGCGACGCACGCGGAGAGCAGCTCGGTGCCGGGCAGCGCCTGGTGGCGGCGGATCCACGAGTCGAACCGCTCCCCGATCCCGCGGCGCTCCGGCATCCCGCCGAGGTGGTCCGCGGTCCACACGCGCCGGGACTCGTCGAGGGCGAAGTAGCCGAGGGCGTGGAAGGCCTCGCGGGGGCCGGTGGCGATCCAGTTGGGGTTGCCGCGGCCCGCGTTCAGCATGGCGCGGGCGGCGGTCCCCTTCTGGCCCGGCTCGTCGGCCTGGGCCGCCTGGGCGAGCTGGATGAACCTGTCCTTCAGCTCGAACGGGCTGAGCCGTGCGAGGGACTGGATCTCCTCGCGGCTGAAACGGGTCTCCGGCATCTTCCCAGCCTCGTCCGGCGGGCGTCCGCGCGCCCGCCGGACGGGGCCGTTCGGGCTACTGCTCCCCGGCCCGGTGCGGGTCCTCGTGCGGGCCCTCGTACGGGTCGGCGTGCGGGTCCTCGTACGGGTCGGCGTACAGCGCGTCGATGAGGGCGCCGTACTTCTCCCGGACGACCCGGCGGCGCAGCTTCAGCGACGGGGTGAGCTCGCCGGAGGCGGGGCCCCACTCCTCGGTCAGCAGCCGGTACCGCTTGATCTGCTCGGTCCGGTTGAGCCGGGCGTTGGCCGCCGCGACGGCGGCGGCGATCTCCTCCCGTACGGCCGGGTGCTCCGCGAGCCCGGCGAGCGGGCCGGCCTCGATGCCGCGGGCCGCCGCCCACGCCGGGGCCACCTCGCCGTCCAGCACCAGCAGGGCGACGAGGTAGGAACGGCCGTCGCCGTGCACCAGGGCCTGGCCGATCAGCGGGTGCTCCTTGACGGTGTTCTCCACCAGGGCCGGCGAGACGTTCTTGCCGTTCGAGGTGATGATCAGTTCCTTCTTGCGGTCGGTCAGCCAGAGGAACCCGTCCTCGTCGAGCCGGCCGACGTCCCCGGTCGGGAACCAGCCGTCGGCGTCGTGCGCGCTCTCCACCGATCCGTCGGGCCGCAGGTAGCCGGCGAAGACGGTCGCGCCGCGCGTGAGGATCTCCCCGTCCTCGGCGAGCCGCAGTTCCAGCCCCTCGATCGGCCGCCCCACCGAGCCCAGCCGGAAGCCGTCCGGGCTGTTGATCGTGCACACGCCCGAGGTCTCGGTGAGCCCCCACGCGTCCATGATGGTGATCCCCCAGCCCGCCCAGAACCGGACGACGTCGATGGGCATCGGCGCGGTGGCGCTGGCCGTCCACACCAGCCGGTCCAGCCCGGCCAGGCCCAGCAGCGGGTCCAGCACCTGCTCCTTCGCCCGGCCGTACGAGGCTTCGAGCGCGGCCGGGATCCGCTCGCCGCGCTCCCGGTGCCCGGCCCGCGCGCGGGCGAGGTCGTTCGCGGCCTCGATGGACTCCCGCTGCGCGGCCGGAAGCTGGGCGAGCACCGCCCGTACGGAGGCGGCGAGCTTCTCCCAGACCCGGGGCACGCCGAAGAACTGCACCGGGTGCAGCTCGCGCACGGCGGCCCCCACGGCGGCCGGGTCGGCGACGAGCCGGACGTGCGCGGCCCGCAGCAGCGGCAGGTAGATGCCGAGGATCCGCTCGGCGATGTGCGCGAACGGCAGGTAGCAGATGTGTTCGGCGTGCTCGGGCAGGTCCGTGCGCCCGTCGATGCGGACGGCCTGGAGCATGATGTTGCGGTGCGTCAGCCGCACGCCCTTGGGGTCGCCGGTGGTGCCGGAGGTGTAGACGACGGTCAGCGGGTCCTCGGGGCGGGTCTCCCGCCAGGCCTTCTCGAAGTCCTCGGGGCGGTGCGTACGGGCGCCGCTCGCGTGCAGCGATCCGTACGTGCGGTGCGGACCCGCCTCGCCGGCCTCGGCCACGACCAGCCGCTCCAGAGGCACCTGCGCGTCGGCGAGCAGCGGCTCCCACCGGGCCAGCTCGCCGGCGCCTTCGAGGACGGCGACCCGGGCCCGGCTGTGCCGGGCGATGTGGGCGATCTGCTCGGGCGCGGAGGTCCCGTACACGGTGACGGGGACGGCGCCGAGGTGGACGAGGGCGAGGTCGGTCAGCCAGTGCTCGGGACGGTTGCCCATCATGATCAGGACGTGTTCGCCGCGTTCTATGCCGAGGGCGGCGTATCCGGAGGCGAGGACGGCGACCTTGCGGCGGACCTCGGTCCAGTCGAGGGTCGTCCAGCCATCGCCCTCGCGCCAGGAGAGGGCGGGGAGAGCGCCGTGCTCGGCGGCGTTGCGCGCCAGCAGGGCGGGGATCGTGAGCTCTTCGGGTCGTCCGGGCAGTCGCAGTTTCATGGTCATGGGCAGCTCCTGGCCGTTTCACATCGTTGGTGCGACAGCAATACTGTTGAACCCAAGCTGTGGAGCAGAGAGCGAGGCGCAGACGATGGCCGACCAGGCACCCGAGCCGATGCTCACCGTCGACGAGCTGGCGGCCAGGGCGGGCGTCACCGTGCGCACCGTTCGTTTCTACAGCACGCGCGGGCTTTTGCCCCCTCCCGTGATCGGCCCTCGTCGGGTGGGGCACTACGGGCCGGAGCACCTGTCCCGGCTGGCGCTGATCGAGGAACTCCAGCACCAGGGCATGACGTTGTCGGCCATCGAGCGCTATCTGGACGCGCTGCCGGACGATCTGAGCGCGCACGATCTGGCGATCCACCGGGCGATGGTGTCCAGTTGGGCTCCCGACGCGCCGCAGGAGGTCTCGCGGGAGGAGCTGGAGAAGCGGGCCGGGCGGAGCCTGTCGGACGCCGACGTGCGGCGGCTGACGGCGATGAACGTACTGGCGCCGGCCGCCGGAGGGTTCCGGGTGGACGTGGGGCTGCTGCGGCTGGGGGTCGCGCTGCTGGACGTGCCGATCGCGCACGAGACGATCCTGGCGGCGCGCAAGGTGCTGCTGGAGCACGCGCGGACGGCCGCGCACGAGCTGACGGCGCTGTTCCGGGACGAGGTGTGGGGGCCGTTCACGCGGGGCGAGAGCGATCCGGAGCGGGTGGAGTCGATGAAGGCGCTGTCCGCGCACATGCAGCCGATGGTGGTGCAGGCGCTGGTGACAGCGTTCCAGCGGTCGCTGAAGGAGGAGCTGCGGGCGGCGTTCGTCTCGGACGAGCAGCCCCGCGCGTAGTGCACCCCGGACGGGGACCGGGCCCCGCCGAGCGGGTCCGGTCCGTTGTGGGTACGGTGAAAGAGAAGCTCCGTACCGGGCCGGTCCACCCGTGAGCAGTTCACGATCGCCTTCGTGAGGGAGCTGTGTTCCCGTGGACCTCAACACCATCACCGAAGTCGTGCGGCGGCCGGCCGACCAGCCGGGTTCCGACTGGCACGACGGGGACGCCTGGCTCGCGGGCGGTACCTGGCTGTACTCCGCGGAGCAGCCCGACCTGCGTCGCCTGATCGACCTGACGTCGCTGCCGTGGGACCCCTTGGTCCCGAGCGACGCGGGCCTGGAGATCGGTGCCACGTGCACCATCCGCGACCTGTACGCCTTCGCACCGCCGGCCGGGTGGACCGCGGGCACCCTCATCCCGACGGCCTGCGAGGCGTTCCTGTCCTCGTTCAAGGTCTGGAACGCGGCGACCGTCGGCGGGAACATCTGCATGTCCCTGCCGGCCGGCCCGATGATCACGCTCACGGTCGCTCTCGAGGCACGGTACGAGTTGTGGGCCCCCGGCGGGTCCGTACGCACCGTCGACGCCCTCGACTTCGTGACCGGGAACAACCGCAACGTCCTCGTGCCCGGGGAGGTACTGCGGCGGATCGACATTCCGGCACACGCCCTGCGCAAACGTGCCGCGCACCGCCGCTTCGCCCTGACCCATCTCGGCCGTTCGACCGTGTTCCTCATCGGCACGCGCACTCCCGGAAGAACCGATCTGCTGCTCACCGTCACCGCGGGCACCACGCGGCCGGTGCGGTTCGCCTTCGACACCATGCCCGATGCCGACACGCTGCGGCAGAGCATCGACGCCATCCCCGCCGACGTGTGGTTCGCCGACCCCAACGGGACACCCGACCACCGCCGTCACCTGACACGGCACTTCGCCGAAGAGATCCGCGGCGAACTCATCGCTGGGGGCCCGGCATGACCTACCTCGTGAACGGACGGAGCTGCGACGCCGAACCGGAACCCGGCCAGTGCCTGCGCACCTTCCTGCGCGCGCTCGGCCACTTCGGCGTCAAGAAGGGGTGCGACGCGGGCGACTGCGGGGCGTGCACCGTATGGCTGGACGGCATCCCGGTGCACAGCTGCATCACCCCGGCCTTCCGCGCGGAAGGCCGTGAGGTGACCACGATCGAGGGTCTCGGATCGCCCGGCGACCTGCATCCCGTGCAACGCCGGTTCCGGGACGCCCCCGGCTTCCAGTGCGGTTTCTGCACCGCAGGGATGATCATGACCTCGGCAACCTTCACGGAGGAGCAGAAGGCGGACCTGCCCCGGGCGTTGAAGGGCAACCTCTGCCGTTGTACCGGCTACCGGGCGATCGAGGACGCCGTCAAGGGCGTCACCAACGTGCAGACGGCCGCTCCGGGCAAGGCCGTCGGAACGAGCGTCGGCGCGCCCGCGGCCGAGGACGTGGTGACCGGTCGGGCCGAGTTCACGATGGACACCCGCATGGAAGGAATGCTGCACCTCAAGGTGCTGCACTCGCCCCACGCCCACGCCCGGATCGTCTCGGTCGACAAGAGCGCCGCGCTCGCGGTCCCCGGCGTGCAACGCGTCTACACCTGGCGGGACGTGCCGCGCAAACGGTTCACCACGGCGATCCACACCGACCACCTCGTCGATCCGGACGACACCTACATCCTCGACGACACCGTCCGCTTCGTCGGACAGCGCGTCGCCGTCGTCCTCGCCGACACGGTCGGGGCGGCGCAGGAGGGCTGCCGCAAGCTGGACGTCGAGTACGAGGTGCTGCCCGCGGTCTTCGACCCAGAGGAGGCCATGGCCGACGGGGCGCCCCAACTGCACGGCTCGGAGGATCCGTTCGTACGGGATTCCGTCCACAACCTCCTGCTGGAGATCCACTCGCACATCGGTAACGTCGACGCGGGGTTCGCGGCGGCCGACGTGATCCACGAGGGCACCTACTTCTCACCGCGCGTGCAGCACGCGCACCTGGAGACGCACGGCTCGATCGCCTGGATGGAGGACGGCCGGCTGAACGTGCGCACCAGTTCGCAGTCGCCTTCGATCGCGAAGGTCAAGCTGGCCTACCTGTTCGCGTTGCGCCCGGACCAGCTCCGCGTGTTCTGCAAGCGCGTCGGCGGCGGTTTCGGCGGCAAGCAGGAGGTCATCTCCGAGGACCTCGTCGCCCTCGCCACCCTGGACACCGGGCGGCCCTCCTGTCTCGAGTTCACGCGCGAGGAGGAGTTCACCACGGCCTCGCCCCGGCACCCGATGAAGCTGACGGTCAAGCTCGGGGCGAAGAACGACGGCACGCTCACGGCGTTCCAGGTCCGCAACCTGTCCGACACGGGCGCCTACGGCAACCACGGCGGGGAGACACTGTACGCGGGCGGCTCCGCCGTCATGATCTACCGCTGCCCCAACAAGAAGTACGACGCCTTCTCCGTCTACACGAACACCGTGCCGAGCGGCGCCCTGCGCGGGTACGGCATGACCCAGCCGGCCTTCGCCGTGGAGTGCGCGATGGACGAACTGGCCATCGCCCTGCACATGGATCCGCTCGAACTGCGCCGCCGCAACATCGTGCGCCCCGGCGATCCGCTCGTCGGGATGCACGACGGCCCCGACGACGTGATGTTCAACGAGGACGGGCTCGCCAAGTGCATCGACCTCGTGGCCGGCGAGCTCGCCCGGACGGCCGACCAGCCCTCCCCCGGCCCCGGGTGGCTCGTGGGGACCGGCGTGGCGAGTTCCATGCACGAGACCGCTCCCCCGACCGAGCACATCTCCGAAGCCTGGCTCACCCTCGGCGACGACCTCGTCTACGAACTCGCCGTCGGAACCGTCGAGTTCGGCGAGGGCACGTCGACCGCCCACGTCCAGATCGCAGCCAACCAGCTGGGTACCACACCGTCGCGGATCCGCTTGGTGCAGTCGGACACCGACCGCACGGGATTCGACACCGGGGCCTTCGCCAGCGCGGGACTCTTCGTGGCGGGCAACGCCGTCCTCCGGGCGGCCAACGCCGTGCGCGACCGCATCCTGGAGTTCGCCGCCGCCCACACGGGTGTCCACGTCGTGATGTGCTCGATGGACGACGAGCACGTCGTCTGTGGGGACGACCGCGTCCCACTGGCCGAGCTCGTCGCCCTGGCCCGGGCCAGCGGCATCCGGTTCACCGCCGCCCGCAAGGCCTACGGGTCACCGCGCAGCGTCACCTCCAACACCCACGGGTTCCGCATCGCCGTCCACCGCATCACGGGTGAGATCCGCATCCTCCACAGCGTCCACGCGGCCGACGCCGGCGTACTGATCAACCCCGAGCAGGTCCGCGGTCAGGTGGACGGGGGTGTCGCCCAGGGCATCGGGTTCGCCTTGACGGAGAACTTCCGCGTCGACGCGGACGGGGCCGTGGTCAACCCGAACCTGCGCAACTACCGGATCCCCGCCTACGCGGACGTCCCGCGCACCGACCTGCTCCTGGTGGGCTCCGCCGACTCCGTCGGGGCCATGCACTCGAAGGGGATGGCGGAGTGCTGCATCAACCCGGTGGCGCCCGCGCTGGCGAACGCGCTCCGCGATGCCACGGGCGTCCGCTACCGCGAGCTGCCCCTCACTCCGGAGCGGATCTACAGCCGGCTGGGTGAGAGCCAGTCGGCCCGATCGGGCCCGAGACGATGACCACCGGACAGCAGGCGGATGCCGCGGCCACGGTCATCATCGGCCACAAGGTCCTGCCCGGCATGGACCAGGAGTACGAGAAGTGGCAGGAGGGCGTCAACGCCGCCGCCGCCCGGTACGCCGGGCACCTGGGCGCCGAGGTGACCCCGCCGACGGACCTGCAGCCCGACTGGGTCGTCGTCTACCGGTTCGATTCGTTCGCCCATCTGCAGGCGTGGATCAACGGATCGACCCGGCAACGGCTCCTCGACATCGGGGAGAAGTTCTTCGACGGCCCCGGGACCCAGCAGGTGATCAGCGGCGGCACCCAGCCCATGGACCCGCTCGTCACCGTGGTGGTGACCCACCGGGTCCACCCGGACCACGTCGACGACTTCCTCCGATGGCAGCGGGCCATGAGCGAGGAGGAGACCAAGTTCCCGGGCTTCCGCGGCACGGAGATCTTCCGCCCGATCGAGGGCCTTCAGGACGAATGGACCACGCTGTACCGGTACGACAGCGCCGAACACCTCGATGCCTGGCTGACGTCGGAGGAACGGCGGCGGATGCTCACCGAGGGGGAGAAGTTCAGCGACTTCAAACTGAGCACCATCGAGAACTCGTTCGGCAGCTGGTTCGCCTTCGAGGAGAACGGCAGGGAAGCGCCCCCACCACCATCGGAAACGAAGACCGCCATCGCGGTCTGGGTGGGCCTCTACCCGACCGTCGTGCTGCTGGCGCTCGCCCTGTCCCCGCTGAAGTTGCCGATCTGGCTCGGGCTGCTCGTGGGCAACCTGCTGTCGAGCGTCGTCATGAGCTTCTTCACGATGCCCTACTACGTGAACCGGATCCTGAAGCGGTGGCTGTGGCCCGCACCGGAGGCACCGCCACTGCGGACCAACCTCGTCGGCCTCGGCATCGTCGCGGCGGCGCTCGGTTTCTGGGCTCTCGTCTTCTACCTCGTGACACGGCAGTTCTGGACCCTGCCGTGATCCCGCTGCCGCCGCGGGGAAGGCAGGCCGGAAGGCGGGCCGGGAAGGAACCGGCCCGCCTTCCGCGTCACCGCGCTAGTCGGCGTACGTCTCGCCGCGCTCGGCCTTCGCCACGAGCGAGGCCGGCGGGGTGAAGCGCTCGCCGTACTGGGCGGCCAGCTCGCGGGAGCGGGCGACGAAGCCCGCCAGGCCGCCCTCGTAGCCGTTGATGTACTGGATCACGCCGCCGGTCCAGGCCGGGAAGCCGATGCCCATGATGGAGCCGATGTTGGCGTCGGCGATCGAGGTCAGGACGCCCTCGTCGAGGCAGCGGACGGTGTCCAGGGCCTCGGAGAAGAGCATCCGCTCCTTCATGTCCTCGAAGGGGATCTCCGCGTCCGGCTTCGCGAAGTGCTCGCGCAGCCCCGGCCAGATGCCGGCGCGCTTGCCGCTCTCGTCGTACTCGTAGAAGCCGGCCCCGCCGCTGCGGCCGGGGCGGTCGAACTCGTCGACCATCCGGTCGATGACGGCGTCCGCGGGGTGCGCGGTCCACGCGCGGCCCTCGGCCTCGAAGGCCTTGCGGGTCTCGTTGCGGATCTTGCGCGGGAGGGTGAGGGTGAGCTCGTCCATCAGGGAGAGCACCTTGGCCGGGTAGCCGGCCTGGGCCGCGGCCTGCTCGACGGAGGCGGGCTCCACGCCCTCGCCCACCATCGCCACGCCCTCGTTGATGAACTGCCCGATGACGCGCGAGGTGAAGAAGCCCCGCGAGTCGTTGACCACGATCGGGGTCTTGTTGATCTGCCGTACGAGGTCGAAGGCGCGGGCGATCGCCTCGTCCCCGGTGCGCTCACCCTTGATGATCTCCACCAGCGGCATCTTGTCGACGGGCGAGAAGAAGTGCAGTCCGATGAAGTCCCCGGGGCGCGAAACCCCTTCCGCGAGGCCCGTGATGGGCAGCGTGGAGGTGTTGGAGCAGAGCAGCGCGTCGGGGGCGATGACGTCCTGGATCTCCTGGAACACCTTGTGCTTGAGGGAGGTGTCCTCGAAGACGGCCTCGATGACGGCGTCGCAGCCGGCCAGGTCGGCGGCGTCGGCGGTCGGGGTGATCCGGGCCAGCAGCTCGGCGCGCTGGGCCTCGGTGCTGCGGCCGCGGGAGACGGCCTTGTCGAGCAGCTTCTCGGAGTACGCCTTGCCCTTCGCGGCGGCCTCGGCGGTGACGTCCTTCAGCACCACCTCGATGCCCGCGCGGGCGCAGGAGTAGGCGATGCCCGCGCCCATCATGCCGGCGCCGAGGACGGCGACCTTGGTGACCTTGCGGGGCGCGATGCCCTGCGGGCGGCTGCGGCCGGCGTTGACGGCCTGGAGGTCGAAGAAGAACGCCTGGATCATGTTCTTGGCGGTCTGCCCGGTGACCAGCTCGGTGAAGTAGCGGGCCTCGATGGTCAGCGCGGTCTCGAAGTCCACCTGGGCGCCCTCGACGGCGCAGGCCAGGATGTTGCGCGGGGCCGGGTACGGGGCCCCGTTCAGCTGCTTCTTCAGGTTGGCCGGGAAGGCCGGGAGGTTGGCGGCGAACTTCGGGTTCGACGGCGTGCCGCCCGGGATCCGGTAGCCGGGTACGTCCCAGGGCTGCTTCGACTCCGGGTTGGCGTCGATGAAGGCGCGGGCCTTGGCCAGCATCTCCTCGGGGGTGGCGGCCAGTTCGTGGACGAGGCCGTTGTCGAGGGCGCGCTGCGGGCTGTACTGGGTGCCCTGGAGCAGGACCTTGAGCAGTGCGTCGGCGATGCCCATCAGGCGCACCGTGCGGGTGACGCCGCCGCCGGCCGGGAGCAGGCCGAGGGTGACCTCGGGCAGGCCGATCTTGGAGCCGGGGGCGTCGAGGGCGACGCGGTGGTGGGAGGCGAGGCAGATCTCGTAACCACCGCCGAGGGCAGCGCCGTTGATGGCGGCGACGACGGGCTTGCCGAGGGTCTCGATGCGGCGCAGGGAGCGCTTGATCTCGGTGCCGGTGTCGAAGGCGAGCTGCGCGTGCTCGGGGCGCAGCCGGATCATGTCCTTGAGGTCGCCGCCCGCGAAGAAGGTCTTCTTGGCGGAGGTGTAGATGATGCCGCGGATGGAGTCCTTCTCGGCCTCGGCGCGGTCGGCGACGGCCGCGATGGAGTCCTTGAAGGCCTGGTTCATCGTGTTGGCGGACTGGCCCGGGTCGTCGAGGGTGAGGGTGACGACGCCGGTCTCGTCCTGTTCCCAGCGGATCGTGGTGGACTCGCTCATGTTTCTCGCTGCTTCCGTGTCGGGGAGGAGGTCGGGGGGATCAGGACGGCGTTCAGAGGCGTTCGACGATGGTCGCGACGCCCATGCCGCCGCCGACGCAGAGGGTGACGAGCCCGTAGCGCTTGTCCTGGCGCTCCAGTTCGTCGATGACGGTGCCGAGGAGCATCGCGCCGGTGGCGCCGAGCGGGTGGCCGAGCGCGATGGCGCCGCCGTTGACGTTGACCTTGTCGAGGGAGATGCCCATGTCCTTGACGAAGCGCAGGACGACGCCGGCGAAGGCCTCGTTCATCTCGATCAGGTCGATGTCGTCGATGGTCAGGCCGGCCTTGGCGAGGGCCTTGCGGGTGGCCGGGGCGGGGCCGGTGAGCATGATGGTGGGCTCGGAGCCGGAGACGGCGGCCGAGACGATCCGGGCACGGGGCGCCAGGCCGTTGCGCTCCCCCGCCTCGCGGGTGCCGATCGCGACGAGCGAGGCGCCGTCGACGATGCCGGAGGAGTTGCCCGCGTGGTGGACGTGGTCGATCTTCTCGATCCAGTGGTACTTCTGCAGGGCGACGGCGTCGAAGCCGCCGAGGTCGCCGATGTCCGCGAAGGACGGCTTGAGCTTCGCGAGGGTGTCGGCGGTGGTGCCGGGGCGGACGAACTCCTCCTGGTCCAGGACGACCAGGCCGTTGCGGTCGGTGACCGGGACGACGGACTTGGCGAAGCGGCCGTCCTTGATGGCGGCGGCCGCGCGCTCCTGGGAAAGCGCGGCATACTCGTCGACGTCGCGCCGGGAGAAGCCCTCGATGGTGGCGATGAGGTCGGCGCCGATGCCCTGCGGGACGAAGCCGGTGTCCCAGTTGGTCATCGGGTCGTTGAACCAGGCGCCGCCGTCGGAGGCCATGGGGACGCGGGACATGGACTCCACGCCGCCCGCCAGGACGAGGTCCTCCCAGCCGGAGCGGACCTTGGCGGCGGCCATGTTGACGGCTTCCAGGCCGGAGGCGCAGAAGCGGTTCTCCTGTACGCCGGCCACCGTGTCCGGGAGTCCGGCGGCGATGGCCGCGATCCGGGCGATGTCGGAGCCCTGGTCGCCGACCGGGCCGACGACGCCGAGGACGATGTCGTCGATGGTGGCGGGGTCCAGGCCGGGGTTGCGCTCGCGCAGGGCGTTGATGAGGCCGACGACCAGGTCGATCGGCTTGGTGCCGTGCAGGGCGCCGTTGGCCTTGCCGCGGCCGCGCGGCGTGCGGATCGCGTCGTATACGTACGCTTCGGTGCTCACTGGTCAAGCCTTTCGGGGAGAAGTCGGGCGTTAGCCGAGGAGGGAGCGGCCGATGATCTCTTTCATGATCTCGGTCGCGCCGCCGTAGATGGTCTGGATGCGGCCGTCGGTGAAGGCCCGTGCGACCCGGTATTCGCTCATGTAGCCGTACCCGCCGTGCAGTTGCAGGCAGCGGTCCGCGACCCGCTTCTGGAGCTCGGTCGCCCACCACTTGGCCATCGAGGCGTGAACGTGGTCCAGCTCCCCGTTGGAGTGGTCGACGATGCAGCGGTCCAGGAAGGTGCGGGTGACGGCGCACTCGGTGGCCATCTCCGCTATCTCGAAGCGGATGTGCTGGAGCTTGGAGAGCGGCCGCCCGAAGGCCTCGCGCTCCTTCACGTACGTGGTGGTGATCTCCAGCAGGTGTTCGGCGGCGGCGATGCCGGCCATCGCGATGCCCATCCGCTCCTGCGCGAGGTTGGTCATCAGATGGACGAAGGCCCCGTTGAGCTCGCCGAGCAGGTTCTCCTTGGGGACGCGCACGTCGTGGAAGAACAGCTCGGCGGTGTCCTGCGCCTTCTGGCCGATCTTGTCGAGGTTGCGGCCGCGCTCGAAGCCCTCCGCGCCGCGCTCGACGACCAGCAGCGACAGGCCGTGCGCCCCGCCCTCGGAGGTGGTCTTGGCGACGACGACCACCAAGTCGGCCAGGATGCCGTTGGAGATGAAGGTCTTCGAGCCGTTGAGCACCCAGTGGTCGCCGCGGTCCTCGGCGCTGGTCCGGATCCCCTGGAGGTCGGATCCCGCGCCCGGCTCGGTCATCGCGATGGCGGTGATCGTCTCGCCGGAGCAGAAGCCGGGCAGCCAGCGCCGCTTCTGCTCCTCGGTGGCGAGCGAGGTCAGGTACGGGCCGATGATGTCGTTGTGCAGGCCGATCGCGAGCCCGGCCGCCCCGGCCCGGGTGAACTCCTCGGCGATCACGGCGGCGTAGCGGAAGTCGGTGTTCCCGCCGCCCCCGTACTCCTCCGGGACCGCCAGGCCCAGCAGGCCCTGCCGGCCGGCGGCACGCCAGGCCTCGCGGCTGACGATCCCGTCCTTCTCCCACTGCTCGTAGTGCGGCAGCACCTCCTTGGTGAGGAAGGTGCGTACGGTTTCGCGGAACGCCTCGTGGTCGGCGTCGAAGATGCGGCGTTGCATCGGGGCCTCCTAGGGGGTGTCTTGCCGATCGGGCCGGATCAGGGAGCGGTGTCTGGTGCGTGTGATCGCAAGGCCGAGGAGTGAGTCGACGCGGAGCGTCGGCGAGTGACGAGAACGCGGCGAGCGCGCGTGCCAGACACCACGAGCCCGGCCTGATCGGCAAGACACCCCCTACAACCAGCTCTTGACGGTTTCGATCAGCCGGGCCGGCTCGGCTCCGACGGGTGTGACGTTGAGCATGGTGACGCCCGCCTCCCGGAAGGCCTCGACCCGCTCGCGTACGTAGCCCTCCGGCCCGCACAGCGTCATGAGCTCGCAGAACTCGTCCGGTACGGCGGCCGCGGCGTCGCGCTTGCGGCCGGAGAGGTAGAGCTCCTGGATCTTCCGGGCCTCCTCCCCGTATCCGTAGGCGACGGCGAGGTCGTTGTAGAAGTTCTTGCCGACCGCCCCCATCCCGCCGACGTACAGCGCGATCTGCGGGCGCGCGAGGTCCCGTACGGCGGCCGCGTCCTCGCCGATCGCGAGCAGCCCGCCCGCCACGGTCTGCAGCGGGCCGAGCTCCGGGGAGCGCAGGGCCGCGCCCTCGGCGAGGGCGCTCCCCCACACCGCGTGGGCCTTCTCGGGCAGGAACAGGGTGGGCAGCCAGCCGTCGGCGATCTCGGCGGTCATCCGCACGTTGGCGGGCCCGAGCGAGGCGATGTAGACGGGGACCGCGTCGCGGACCGGCCGGGTGAGGATCTTCAGCGGCTTGCCGTGCCGGCCGCCCTTCTCGGGCGGCAGCGGCATGTCGGTGATGCCGTGGTGGTCGATGGTCTCGCGGCGCCAGATCCGGCGGCACAGCTCGACGGTCTCGCGGGTCCGGCCGATCGGCTTGTCGTACGGCTTGCCGTGCCAGCCCTCGACGACCTGCGGGCCGGAGGCGCCGAGGCCCAACAGCGCCCGGCCGCCGGAGATCGCGTCCAGTCCGGCGGCCGTCTGGGCGACGAGGGCCGGGGTGCGCGAGTAGACGTTGAGGATGGCCGAGCCGATCTTCATCCGCTCGGTGCGGGCGGCGAGGTAGCCCATGATCGTCGGGGAGTCGAAGCCCCAGGCCTCGGCGACCCAGACGGCGTCGAGCCCGGCCGACTCCAGCGCCGCCGCCTCGTCGGCGGCCCGGCGCGGGTCCCCGGCGTAGTCGAGCATCATGGACAGTTCCATCAGACCTCTTTCGGGAGCAGGGCCGGTACGTCCCAGTCGCGGGCCACGGACGCGGTGTGGGCGCCGGGCAGGGCGGGGCCCGAGGTGACCTCGGCCGGGGTGGCCGAGAACCGGGGCGCGGGGGCGGGCTGGGTGATCCCGCCGAAGTCGGTGAAGGTGGCGCGGGCGGCGAGGTGCGGGTGGAGCGGCGCCTCGCGCAGGGACAGTACGGGCGCCACGCAGGCGTCGGATCCCTCGAAGACCTCCGTCCACTCCTGGCGCGTACGGGTCTTGAAGCGGGCGGCGACGGCCTCGCGGAGCTCGCCCCAGCGGGCCAGGTCCTTGCGGGCGGGGGCCTGCTCCTTGATGCCGAGCAGCTCGACGAAGGTGTCGTAGAACTGCTGCTCCAGCGCGCCGACCGCCATGTACCCGCCGTCGGAGGTCTCGTACGTGCCGTAGAAGGGGCAGCCGCCGTCGAGGAGGTTGGCCCCGCGCCGGTCCTGCCAGCCGCCGGCCGCCATCATCCCGTGGATCATGGCGGTGAGGTGGGCGGTGCCGTCGACGATGGCCGCGTCGACGACCTGGCCGGCGCCCGCGGGGGTGCGGGCGTGCTGGAGGGCCGCGAGCACGCCGATCACCAGGTAGAGCGAGCCGCCCGCGTAGTCCCCGACGAGGTTGGCGGGGACGGCCGGCGGCTCGCCCGGGTTGCCGATCATGCCGAGGGCGCCGGTGACGGCGATGTACGCGATGTCGTGCCCGGCGGTGTGCGCGAGGGGGCCGTCCTGGCCCCAGCCGGTCATCCGGCCGTAGACCAGCTTCGGGTTGCGGGCGTGGCAGTCGGCGGGGCCGACGCCGAGCCGTTCCGCGACCCCGGGGCGGAAGCCCTCGATGAGCACGTCGGCCCGCTCGACGAGGTCCAGCACGCGGGCGGGGCCCTCGGCGGACTTCAGGTCGACCAGGACGGAGCGCTTGCCGCGGTTGGTGACGTCGTACGCGGGGTTCACCGCGAGCCCGCCGCCGCCGGGCCGGTCCACCCGTACGACGTCCGCCCCGAGGTCGGCGAGGAGCATGGCGGCGAACGGGCCGGGGCCGATGCCCGCCAGTTCGACGACGCGCACGCCCGCGAGCGGGCCGGGGCCTCCGCCTGGCCCGCCGGGCACGTTCCCTGTCACTGCCATCGAGCCCCCAGCGTCCGTAGCATCCGTGGCGCGCGCCATTGTGTGACACAACTGATGTAACACCAGCGATGCTAGGAACGCGCTCCACTCAGCACAAGAGCAACCGCTTAGCCGGTTGACTCGTTTCGCGCGCCAGGGCCGGCGCCGGTCCCCGCCTCGATCCGTGCGTCGAGTTCCTTGAGGTGCCGCTTGAGAGCGACTGTCCGATAGCTCTCCTCCACCCACTCGCACAGCACGTCGAGGGCCGGCGCCCCCTTCTCCCCCAGGGGTACGAAGACCCAGCCCGCCCTCCCCAGCCCGTATCCGGTCGGCTCCGCCCCGGGCGCGGTCATGGCGTGGCCGTGGAGCGCCTCGTCCTTCAGCTTCACGGAGAGCCCGGGCGGTCGCGGGCCGTCTACGCTGCCCAGGAACACGAAGATCTTCTTGTTGACCTTCACGACGCAGTCCTCGGGCCCCCAGGGGAACTCCATCACCGCCTCCGGCAGCCCACGGGCAAACTCCCGCACCGCCTCCCACTTGCGCACCGCAGCCTTCATCGACGCCTCCCGTCAGCACAGCCACCCGCTCGCACGGACACCCGACCCTCACGCTAGCGCCGCCCCCCGACAGGGACCGGTAAGCGGGCAACCGCCCTTTCCCTCAGACCCATCGGATCCCGCCACCGCGCCACCGGCGCCACTGCCTAGCGGAATGAGAATGGCGGCGACATCAGCCTCGCCGACGACCTTTTCGGGGCCTACCCGGACAACTGACCAGAGAACACGAAATGCCTGATCACAGCGGCCAGACGGGATTTCCGTGCCGCTTTCGAGACGCTTCCCACAGGCGCGCGAAATGAGCCCGGGGGGCGTTAAGCGGAAGCTCAGGAGCTATGTAATCTGAGCGTGCTTTCAGCCCTGGCCAAGGGCTCACGGAACATAGGGGGCTCGGTGTCCTACCGCCGACTCGCAGCATCTGCGGCCGTCTTCGCGGCCGGCATTTCTCTCATACCGGGCATGGCCCACGCGGCCGGCACCGACTCCGGAGACACCCAGGGCATCAGCAAGCCCGACCTGGCGCAGGCCGGGCTGAAGAACACCGCCAAGGTCTCCAGCCCGGCCGACCGGTCGGTCCGGCAGAGCGCACCGGCCCCCAAGAGCAAGCTCGCGGCCGCTCCCATGGCGGAGACCGCCGGCGCCGCCAACCCGACCCTCGCGGTCGGCCTGGACGCCTTCGCCATGAGCGCGCACGCGATCGAGCTGGACAGCTCCGTCACCAGCGCCGCCACCCCGCTCGACATCACCATCGCCTGGGGCGACGGGGCCACCACCACCGCTTCGGCCTCCGGCACCCAGATCGTCTCCTCCGAGCACACCTACGCGGAGCTCGGCACCTACACCGTCAAGGTCACCGTGACGGACAAGGCCGCCAACACCACGGTCACCAACGAGGTGGCGTTCACGACCGCGGGCTCGGACTACACCCCGTACGGCCCGACCCGCCTGCTGGACACCCGCAACGGCACCGGCGCCCCGAAGAGCAAGGTCCCCGCGTACGCCTCCGCGCACCTGAAGATCGGCGGGAACGGCTCCATCCCCGCCGGCGTGACCGCGGTGGTCCTCAACGTCACCGTCACCGGCACCACCAGCGGCGGCCACGTCACCGCCTTCGCCGACGGCGACGAGAAGCCGAGCACCTCGAACGTCAACTTCGTCCCCGGGCAGACGGTCCCGAACCTGGTCATCGTGCCGGTCGGCCCGAACGGCTACGTCAACCTCTACAACGGCGGCTGGGAGTCGGTCGACCTCATCGCCGACGTCACCGGCTACTTCACGCAGACCGCGTCCAGCGGCTACACCCCGCTGGCGCCGCAGCGGTTCGTCGACACCCGCAGCGGCACCGGCACCCCCAAGGGCCAGCTCGCCGGGTACGGGTCCTTCAGCACCCAGATCACCGGCCTGGGCAAGGTCCCGGCCTCCGGCGTCACCGCCGTGGCGCTCAACGTGACCGTCACCAACCCGCGCAGCGACGGCCACCTGACCGTCTTCCCGAGCGGCCAGCAGGCCCCGACCGCGTCCAACGTGAACTTCACCACCGGGCAGACCATCGCCAACTCGGTGATCGTCCCGGTCGGTCCCGACGGCAAGATCAGCGTCCGCAACGGCGGCTGGAACCCGGCCGACGTCATCGTCGACGTCGTCGGCTACTACAGCCCGCAGAGCAAGGGCTCCTACCTGCCGTTCGCCCCGGAGCGGATGCTCGACACCCGCGACCCCGAGAGCCCGGTCCACGGGCCGCTGGGCGGCCGCGACTACATCTACGCGCCGATGTCCGAGCCCGGTTCCGGCATCACGGGCTTCGTGCTGAACGCCACCGTGACCAACACCAGGGACAGCGGCTTCCTCGCGGTCTCCCCGGACCCGAACACCCTGGACGAGTACGAGAACAACGCGGCGGGCCCGCCGCCGCCGCCCACCTCCTCCACCCTGAACTGGACGACCGGCAAGACCGTCCCGAACCTGGTCCAGGCCAGCACCGGCGGCACCGGCGTCGTCGACTTCTGGAACCAGAGCGACGGCAACACCGACCTCATCGTGGACGTCTTCGGGATGTACCAGGAGAACTGACCCACCGCGGCCCCGCGCCACTCGCAGCGCCCCGGGAACGGCCGTCCAGGCCGCCCCCGGGGCGCTGCTCCGCGTTCGGGGCGTGCGGGTTAGCCTCAGCCACCGACAGGAGCGGGAGGAGCCGTGATGAACGAAGAGGTTCGGCACGCCGACGGGGCAGCGGAGCACGGACGGGACGGGCATCGGCACGGGCAAGGGGAAGTGGAAGAGGGAGGGCAGCGGGAACGGGAACGCTCCTACGACGTGGTGCTGTTCGGCGCGACCGGATTCGTCGGCGCCCTCACCGCCGAGTACCTCGCCGCGCACGCCCCCGCCGACTGCCGGTGGGCCCTCGCGGGGCGCGACCTCGGGAAGCTGGAGAGGCTGCGCGAGCGGCTGACCGCGCTCGACCCCGGCTGCGCCTCGCTGCCGCTGCTGCGCGCGGACGCCGCGGACCCCCGGGCCGTACGGGAACTGGCCGCCTCCACCCGGGTCCTGGCCACGACCGTCGGGCCGTACGTGCTGTACGGGACGGAGCTGGTCGCCGCCTGCGCGGCGGCGGGCACGGACTACGTGGACCTCACCGGCGAGCCGGAGTTCGTGGACCGGACGTACGTCGAGCACGACACCCGGGCCCGGGAGACCGGCGCGCGGCTCGTACACGCCTGCGGCTTCGACTCGATCCCGGCCGACCTCGGCGCCTACTTCACCGTGCGACGGCTGCCGGAGGGCGTCCCGCTTCGGGTGGACGGGTTCATGCGCTCCAACGCGACCTTCTCCGGCGGAACCCTGGCCTCGGCGCTGACCGCCATGGGCCGCGGGCCGCAGACCCTGGCCGCGGCGCAGGAGCGCCGGCTGCACGAGCCCCGGCTGCTCCACCGCCGCGTACGGGGGCCCCTGGGCGCGCCGCGGTTCAGCCGGGAGACCGGTACCTGGGCGCTGCCGCTGCCGACGCTGGACCACCGGATCGTGACCCGCTCGGCGGCCGCGCTGGAACGGTACGGGCCGGACTTCCGCTATCGGCAGTACGCCTCGGTCAAGCACCTCCCGGTCGCCGTGGGCGGTGCGGCGGCGGTCGGCGCAGCGGTGGCCCTGGCCCAGCTCCCGGCGGCGCGGCGGTGGCTGATGGGCCGTTGGGAGGCGGGCCAGGGCCCGGACGCGGAGCGGCGTGCGCGCAGCTGGTTCACCGTCCGCTTCGTGGGCGAGGGCGGCGGCCGCCGCGTGTTCACCGAGGTCTCGGGCGGCGACCCGGGCTACGGGGAGACCGCCAAGATGCTGGCGGAGTCGGCGCTGTGCCTCGCGTACGACGCCCTGCCGGAGCGGGCCGGCCAGCTCACCACGGCGGTGGCGATGGGCGACGCCCTGCTGGACCGGCTCCAGAAGGCGGGGATCCGGTTCCGGGTGGCCTCGGCCCGCTGAACCGGCCGGGTGGTCAGGAGGCTTCGCGCAGGGCACGCCGACAGAGCGAGTCGGCGTGCCGGGTGGACTCGGGGATCCGGAAGCGCGGGCTCAGCGCGAGCGCGTGGGCGCAAGCGGTGTCGAGCGAGACCCGGTGGCCCACGGAGACGTACACCGGCTTGATCCCGTCCTGCGTGCGCAGGGCCCGGCCGACGACGGCGCCGTCGGCCGCCAGCAGCGGGGCGGCGTCGCCGCGCCGGGCGCCGGGCTCCTCGTACGTGAACGTGAACGGGTTCTTCGCGACGCCCATGCTCGGCAGTCCGGTGACGACCCCGAGGTGGCAGGCGAGGCCGAAGCCGCGGGGGTGGGCGAGCCCGTAACCGTCACAGACCACCAGGTCGGGGGTGGCGGTGAGCGAGTCGAGCGCGGCCAGCACGGTGGGCAGTTCGCGGAAGGCGAGGAGTCCGGGCACGTACGGGAAGCTGACGTGCCCGACGGCGGTCGCCTCCTCGACCACTTCCAGGGTGGCGGCGTCGAGGACGACGGCCGCGGCGGCCACCAGGTCCCGCTCGTCGTCGTAGGCGACGTCCACGCCCGCGACCAGCCCGCGCCCGGGCGGCGGACCGGCCTCGTCGAGCACCACACTCTTGCGCAGTTCGTCCTGTATCGCCCGGGCCTCGGCCTCATCGGCGGGGGTCTTCACACTCGTCATGATGGTGCGAGAGTAGCCTGGCGATCATGTTCGTCATGGAGCTCAGCTACATCGCACCCATCGAAGCCGTCGAAGACGAGCTGGACGCCCACATCGCGTGGCTGGACGGCTACTACGCCTCGGGCGTCTTCCTCGCCTCGGGCCGCAAGGTCCCTCGCGACGGCGGCATCATCCTGGCCGCGGGCGTCTCCCGCGGGGAGATCGAGCGCATCGCGGCAGAGGACCCCTTCACCCTGGCCGGCGTCTGCGAGTACCGCATCACGGAGTTCATCGCGACGAAGACGTCGGGGGACTTGGCGGCGGTACGGGAGAACTTGGCGGCGTAGGGGGCTGGGGGGCTTCGGGAGGCGGGGCTTGCACGGGCGGGGTCGGTTGAGTGGGGCGGGCCACCGGGGCAGGACCTGATGACTCGGGGTCGGTGGTGTGTCCGGGGGCGTCCCGTCAGTCCACTGTCCTTCCGTGTCGGGTCGGTCCGTCAAGGGCGCTCCCTGCGGTCGCGTCGCTCCGCGATGTCGCTGCGCTCCACCCTTGACCGACCGCCCCGCCCCGGAATGCCATAAGACTGCCGGGAAGCCCCCGAAGGAATGGCCGGGAGGAACATGTTCAGGGACGGGCCCTCAGCGATACGCGGCCAAGCCCCGGCGACCGGACACCTCCCTCCCGGGACCACCATCCCCGGCCATGACCGGGGGGCGCCCCAGATCGCTACGCGCTCCACTCGGCATAGCGTCCGACGACCGCCTGTGGCCGGACATAGGCCGCCCAGGACCGGGATGGGCGTCCCTGGAGACGCGAGCGCAGGTGGTCGGGTCAGTCGCGGATGAGCAGGACGATGAATCCGACCACGGCTCCCAGCACCAGTCCGAGCACGGAGTAGCGGGGTCGCGACTCGCGTAGGACGGGGAGCAGGTGGTCGACGGAGTAGCGGCCCGGTCCGGTCAGCGTGAGGGCAATGACGCTTGCGAAGAGCACGGACTCCAGTTCCACGCCCTTGGGGGCGAAGAAGGTACTCAAGCCCCGAACGGCCAGGATGTTGATGAAGGTTCCGGTCAGGGCCGCGCCGGCGAGCGGAGTGAGCAGGCCGAGGGCGAGCCCGAGGCCACCCAGGGTCTCGGAGAGACCCGCGATCGCGGCCATGGCATTCCCTGCGGGATAGCCGCTCATCGAGAAGCCCTTGCCGGTCGCGGTGAAGCCCGGACCGTTGAACCAGCCGAAGAGCTTCTGCGTGCCGTGAGCGGCCATGGTGAGGCCGACGACGAGCCGGAGTACGAGCAGGCCGATGTCATGGGTGGCGGTCGTGGCGGAGGTGGCACCAAAGATCGCGCGGTCCCGTCGTTCGTACACCATGAACGTCCGTTCTTCCGTCGCCGGTGAGCGACGGCCACCCTATGACGCTCCGCCACGACGACCCGGCCGCAACGTCTTCGGCGCCCATCGTCGACCCGTTCGGCCGCGAGCCGACTGCCGCTGACGCCCATCCCGGTCGTGGGCGGCCTATGCCCGGCCACAGGCGGTCGTCGGACGCTAGGCCGAGTGGAGCGCGTAGCGATCTGGGGCGCCCCCGGTCATGGCCGGGGATGGTGGTCCGGGAAGGGGATGTCCTGACCCCAGGGTGTGCTGGTCGGCATCTCCAGGGGCCTCTATTGGAACGTGAACCTCCCGGCCATTCCTTCGGGGGCTTCCCGGCAGTCTTATGGCATTCCGGGGCGGGGCGGTCGGTCAAGGGTGGCCGAAGGCCATCGCGGAGCGACGCGACCGCAGGGAGCGCCCTTGACGGACCGACCCGACACGGAAGGACAGTGGACTGACGGGACGCCCCCGGACACACCACCGACCCCGAGTCATCGAGTCCCGCTCCGCTGGCACACCCGACTCACCCGACCCCGCCTACGCAAGCCCCGCACCCTCAGGCCCCCTCCAGCCTCCCCACCCGGCCCTTCTCGCCCGCCGCCCAGCAGCCGCCGTCGCTCGCGCAGTCGACCGTGTCGAAGGAGCCCGGGGCCAGGGGCCGCCACGTCCTGCCGGCGTCCGTCGTCACGTCCGTGCCCGTCGGGCCCACCGCCAGGGCCGCCGTGCGCAGGTGCGGGAGCCAGGCCGCGCCCGAGCGGTACGCGGGTGGCGGGGTCGGGGCCGGGCGCCAGGTGCGGCCCGCGTCCGCCGATACCGCCGCGGCCTTCGGGGAGGCCTCGCCGGTGCGGTAGTCGCCGCCCACCGCGAGGCCCGTCGTACGGTCGCGGAAGGCCAGCGCGAAGACCCCCTTGGCCGGGTCGCCCGCCGGGATGCCCGATTCGGCGACCCGCCAGGTGCGGCCGCGGTCCGCCGAGTGCAGGATCCGGGCGGTGGCGCCGCCGCCCGTGGCCAGCCAGACGTCGCGCGGTCCGGCGTTCACCAGGCACTGGCCGCTGGCCGCGAAGCCCGCCTCGCCCGGCAGGGCGGCCGGCATCCCCTCACTCGGCAGGACCGCCCAGTTCCGGCCGCCGTCCTCCGTCGACAGGATCCGGAACGCGCCGTCCACCGGGTCGCTCATGGCCAGCCCGTGCCGGGAGTCGAAGAAGGTGAGGCAGTCGTAGAAGGCCCGCGGGTCGGGGTTGCGGAAGGTCTCGGTCCAGGTGGCGCCGCCGTCCTCGGTGCGCAGCACCCGCGAGGCCTCCCCCTCCCCGATGGACAGGGCCACCGCGCGCCGCGCGTCGAAGGCCTCGATGTCGCGGAGCTCCAGGCCGTCCGCGACCGCGCCCGGCGGTGAGACGTCACGCCAGCTGCGGCCCCCGTCCACCGTGCGCAGCACCGTTCCCTTGGTGCCGGCCACCCAGGCCGTGGAGCGGCTGACGGCCGCCAGCCCGCGGAAGCGGGCGTCCTTGCCGGTGTCCTTCAGGGCCCAGCCCACGCCCCCGCCCCGTAACCCCTGCACGTCGCCCGGTTCCTCCGCGTGCGCCGGGGCGGCCAGCAGGCCCACCGCCAAAGCCGCCGCGCACATGCCAACTCCCAGAAGTCTCATGGCGCCGGAAGCTAATGCACACCGGATTCGGCGTCCAGGGTGCGTCCCGGTGCCCGCGTTCCTAGGCTGAGGCCATGCCATCCAAGGAACCCAAGGCCTACGACGGCAAGCGCATCACCGTCACCTACGACACCGGGCGGTGCCTGCACGCCGCCGAATGCGTGAGCGGGCTCCCCGAGGTGTTCGACTCGGGGAAGCGCCCGTGGGTACAGCCGGACGGCGCCGAGCCGGAGCGGGTCGCGGAGGTGATCCGCCGATGCCCCTCGGGTGCGCTCCAGTACCGGCTCGCCGACGAGGGGCCCGCCGAGGAGCCGGACCGGCCGACCACGGTCGTACGGTCAGCCGCCGGCCAGCTGGTGATGCGCGGCGATCTGCGCGTGACGACCCCCGAGGGGACCGTCCGACGGGAGAGCAGGGCGATGCTTTGCGCCTGTGGAGTGAGCGGGAACCAGCCGTTCTGCGACCACTCCGGGGCCTGCGGCAACGACTGAGGCCCCTTCACCCACACCCCTCCACCCGTCACTCTGTGCGATCAAACGGACGCGTTCCAGCCAATCGGTGACACAGCTCACGTCAGTTCGCATGCACGGATTTGCCGATTCCGGCGTCTATCCGGTTGCCGGGCTTCACCCCATGCCCGGCAGCAGATCCGCCGCAAGGGAGCGAGCCTTGATCACTGTCATCGAGCAGGCCGTGCAGGCCCGTCTGGTCGCCACCGCCCCGAAGGTCGAGACCGTGCCCGTCACGCTCTGCTACGACCGCGCGGATCCCTTCGCCGTGCGCATGGCCTTCCCCGCTCCCGCCACCCTGGAGGGCGTCGAGGTTTCGTGGACCTTCGCCCGCGAGCTCCTCGAATCGGGGCTGGACCGCCCGACGGGGTGGGGCGACGTGCGGGTGCGGCCGTACGACATCGACCGGACCACGATCGAGTTCCACGCGCCCGAGGGCGTGGCGATCGTGCTGGTGCTGACGGCCGAGCTGCACCGGTTCCTGGAGCGGGCCGCGACGGTCGTGCCGCCGGGGCTGGAGCACCTGTACCTCGACATGGACCACAGCCTGGCCGAGCTGATGCGCGACCCGCGCTGAATCCGGATCTCCCGTCCTCCCCCGGTTAATTCGTTTGCGGGCGGCTCCCGGCCGCCCGTAGCTTCGTAGACGCCCCATTGCCGTCGAAACGGAGCAGGACGTTGCTCTTCTGAGGTTCGAGACACCGACCGATCCCATCGATCCCGCCGATCCGACCCGTTGTGCGTCGGATCCGACCGTCGGCTGTCTCCCCGCGTTGCACGCACCACTCACGCAACCTGGAGGCCTCCATGAGCCATGCCCCTGCTTTCATCACCTGCTCCGCCCTGTCCTTCGACTGGCCCGACGGCACTCCCGTCTTCGAGGACTTCCAGTTGGCCGTCGGCCCCGGCCGTACCGGCCTGATCGGGGTCAACGGCTGCGGGAAGTCCACCCTGCTGAAGCTGATCGCGGGTGAACTGACCCCGTCCGAGGGTCAGTTGTCCGTGGCCGGCACCCTCGGGTACCTCCCGCAGGGCGTCACCCTCGACACCGCCCTGCGCGTCGACGAGGCACTCGGCATCCGCGCCACCCGCGCCGCCCTGCACGCCATCGAGGCGGGCGAGGCAACCGAGGCGAACTTCGCCGCGGTCGGCGACGACTGGGACGTGGAGGAGCGGGCCCTGGCCACCCTCGACCAGCTCGGTCTCGCCCGGATCGGCCTGGACCGCACCGTCGGCGAACTGTCGGGCGGCGAATGCGTATTGCTGCGGCTCGCCGCGCTGCTGCTCGCCCGCCCCGACGTCCTGCTGCTGGACGAGCCGACGAACAACCTGGACCTGCGGGCCCGGCGCCGGCTGTACGCGGCGGTCGAGTCCTGGTCCGGGGTGATGCTCCTGGTCAGCCACGACCGGGAGCTACTGGAGCGGGTCGACCAGATCGCCGACCTGCACGACGGCGAAGTCCGCTGGTACGGAGGGAACTTCTCCGCGTACGAGGAGCAGCTCGCCGCCGAGCAGGACGCGGCCGAGCGGATGGTCCGGGTCGCGGAGGCCGACGTACAGCGGCAGAAGCGGGAACTGTCGGACGCCCACATGAAGTTGGCGCGGCGCAAGCGGTACGGCCAGAAGATGTACGACTCGAAGCGCGAGCCGAAGATCGTCATGGGTGCCCGCAAGCGCGCGGCGCAGGAGTCGGCCGGCAAGCACCGCATCATGCACACGGAGAAGCTGGCGCAGGCGAAGGAGCGGCTGGACCAGGCGGCGGAGGCCGTCCGGGACGACGACGAGATCCGGATCAAACTGCCTGCCACCCAGGTCCCGCCGGGCCGGCGGGTCCTGACCTTGAGCGACCTGCACCTGGCGCACGGGGCCCGGGCCGCGGGCGAGTGGGAGCTGCGCGGTCCGGAGCGGATCGCGCTGGTGGGCCGCAACGGCTCGGGCAAGACGACCCTGCTGCGCACGATCGCGGGGGCGCTCGCGCCGGTGTCGGGGGAGGCGATCACGCACGTGCCGACGCGGTTCCTGCCGCAGCGGCTGGACGTGCTCGACGAGAGCCGTTCGGTGGTGGAGAACGTGGCCCGGTTCGCTCCGCAGGCCTCGAACAACCTGATCCGGGCGCGGCTCGCGCATTTCCTGATCCGGGGCGCGCGGGCGGACCGGCCGGCCGGTACCCTGTCGGGCGGCGAGCGGTTCCGGGCGGCGCTGGCGGCGCTGCTGCTGGCGGAGCCGGCTCCGCAGCTGCTGATGCTGGACGAGCCGACGAACAACCTGGACCTGGCGAGCGTGCGGCAGCTCACGGGCGCGCTGGAGTCGTACGAGGGTGCGCTGCTCGTGGCCAGCCACGACGTGCCGTTCCTGGAGTCGATCGGGATCACCCGGTGGCTGCTGCTGGACGGCGAGCTGAAGCCGACCACGGCCGAGGAGGTGCGTGAGGCCCTCTGGCACGAGTGAGCCGGCGGCCGGACCGCGTCGCGGCCGGCTCCGCAGCCGCGACGCCCGTCCTGGTGGTGAACGCCGTCAAGGCGGGTGTCGCGGGCCACCTGCCGGGGCGACTTTCGCTCCGTCGGGTCCCTTCCGCGCGCCCTCAAACTGCGCAGATAACCGGACGTAACCGGTCATATGAACGCCTGGGGCTTGGCTGGTCCTCACGCTCCGCTTAACCTACGGGTTCGTAGGCTACGGAACCGTAGGTATTTCGCTTTGTCCTCAGGAGCACCCGTGACAATCACCTCTCCCCACCTCGGCAGCTCGGAGGCGTGGACTGACGCCAAGCTGCTGTACGCGCTGGAAGAGGTGGTCGAGAAGGAACTCAACCGCCATCTGAAGGTCACCAAGGACTGGATGCCCCACGAGTACGTCCCGTGGAGCGACGGCCGGAACTTCCCGGGCTTCTTCGAGGACGGCGAGGCCTGGGACCCGCAGCAGTCCAAGGTCACCGACATCGGCAAGATCGCGCTGGTCGTGAACCTGCTGACCGAGGACAACCTCCCCAGCTACCACCACGAGATCGCCACGCTCTTCGGCCGCAACGGCGCCTGGGGCACCTGGGTGCACCGCTGGACGGCCGAGGAGGGCCGCCACGGCATCGTGATGCGCGACTACCTGCTGGCCTCGCGCGCCGTGGACCCGGACAAGCTGGAAGCGTTCCGCATGCAGCACATGTCGGAGGGCTTCGAGTCCGACAACCGGCACTCGATGCTGCACTCGGTGGCGTACGTGGCCTTCCAGGAGCTCGCGACCCGCATCTCGCACCGCAACACGGGCCACCAGTCCGGTGACCCGGTCTGCGACCGGATGCTCGCCCGCATCGCGCAGGACGAGAACCTGCACATGATCTTCTACCGCAACCTGCTGGGCTCGGCCTTCGAGCTCGCCCCGGACCTGACGATGCAGGCCGTGCGGGACGTCGTGGTCAACTTCCGGATGCCCGGACACGGCATGCCCGGCTTCGAGCGGATGGCCGCGCAGATGGCGATCGGCGGGGTCTACAACCTGCGGATCCACCACGACGACGTGCTGAGCCCCGTGATCCGCTTCCTGAAGATCATGGACATCGACGGTCTCGGCCCCGAGGGCCGGATGGCCCAGGAGGAGCTCGGGCTCTTCATGAACGGCCTGGACTCCGAGGCCCGCAAGTTCGACGAGCGCCTGGCCGCCCGCGCCGCGCGTCTCGCCGCCCGCAAGGCCTGACCGGCCCGCAACGCCTCGAAACCCTGGCATGGCCCCCGCCCTGCCAGGGTTTCGCGTTTCCCGTGGTGATGGCCCGGTGGTGGCGGGCCCGGTCAGCCGCGCGGGCGCAGGGCGAGACGCTCCGACTCCGAGAGGCCGCCCCAGACGCCGAAGCGCTCGTCATTGGCCAGGGCGTACTCCAGGCATGCCGCGCGTCCCTCGCACGCCCCGCACAGCCGCTTCGCGTCCCGCAGGGACGAGCCGGGCTCCGGGAAGAAGAAGCCCGGGCCCGTCTGGGCGCAGAGGGCGAGGTCGTACCAGGCGGGCGCTGCAGTGGTGGCGGTGTTCATCGACATGCCGGAGATACTCATCGCCGCCGATGGACGTCCGATCAACGACTGATCAACACCGCTCCGCGCCCGGCCGTGCGGCCTCAGGCCCCCGGTGCGGGAGCGCTGGCGATGACCGCGAACCGCGCGCCGTAGGGGTCCGCCAGCTTCGCGAAGCGGCCGACCCCCTCCATGAACACCGGTGACAGCCGGACCTTGCCGCCCGACTCCTCCGCCCTGGCCGCCGTCACATCGCAGTCGGCGACCTCGAAGTACGGTGTCCAGTAGGGCCGTTCGGCGTCTTCCACCGGGTCGGACCCGATCGGGACCAGGCCGCCGAAGGCCGCCTCGTCGGGCGTGCCCGCGGCCTTGACCACCGTGTACGAGCCGCCCTCGAAGGGCATCTCGCCGATCTCCCACCCGAAGACCGAGCCGTAGAAGGCCGCGGCCGCCGGCACGTCGCCCGTGTACAGCTCCGTCCAGCACAGGGTGCCGACGTCGGTCACCGCGCCGAGGCCTTCGATCCGGCCCGGCTGCCAGACGGAGAACGTGACCCCCGCCGGGTCGGCGAAGATCGCCATCCGGCCGAGGCCCAGGACGTCCCGGGGTGCGACCGCCACCGAGCCCCCCGCCTTGACCACGGCGGCCGCGGTGGCGTCGGCGTCGGAGCTCTGGAAGTACAGCGTCCAGGCCGTCCGGACCTCCTCCGGCGCGACGGCCATGCCGCCGGCCACGATCTTGCCGTCGCGCTGGAACATCGCGTATCCGCCGGCTTCCTCGCCGCCCGGCCGGTAGTCCCAGCCGAACAGTGCGGTGTAGAACCCGGCGGCGCCGTCGAGGTCCGGCGTGCCGAGGTCGACCCAGTTCGGGGAGCCGTCCCTGTAGTCCGTCGTGAGCATGACCCGTACTCCTTCCGTCCTCCCCACGAGCATGGCACCCGCCACCGACAGCGCTCAGTCCTCGCGCTCCGTGCCCTTGTCCTTCGCGCCCTTGCTCTTCGCGTCCTTGCTCTTCGCGTCCTCGTGCTTCGCCCGGCTCGGCTGGACCCGCTTCGGCTCGCCCGGCATCTTCGGGTAGTCCGGCGGGTAGGGCATGTCGCCCAGACCGTGGTCGTGTTCGTGGCGGTCGGCCAGTTCCAGGGCCGCGTCCAGGGTGAAGGCGTGCTCGTCCATGTCCGCGTGCAGGTCCCCGACTTCGGCGAAGCGCGCCCCCATCGTGGTGATGTCGAAGTCGCGGGGCTCGGCGGAGTCGATCTCGTCCCAGCGCAGCGGGGCCGAGACGGGGGCGTGCGGGCGCGGGCGCACGGAGTACGCGGAGGCGATCGTGCGGTCGCGGGCGGTCTGGTTGTAGTCGACGAAGATCCGCTCGCCGCGCTCCTCCTTCCACCACGCCGTGGTCACCTTGCCGGGCATCCGCTGTTCCAGCTCGCGGCCGATCGCGATCGCGCAGCGCCGTACCTCGGTGAAGGTCCAGCGCGGCTCGATCGGGACGAAGACGTGCAGACCGCGCCCGCCGGAGGTCTTGGGCCAGCCGCGCAGGCCCAGGTCCTCCAGTACGTCGCGCAGTTCGTGGGCGCAGATCACCGCGTGGTGGTAGTCGGTGCCCGGCTGCGGGTCCAGGTCGATGCGCAGTTCGTCGGGCCGGTCGGTGTCATCGCGCCGCACCGGCCAGGGATGGAAGGTCAGGCAGCCCAGGTTGGCGGCCCACAGCACGGCGGCCGGCTCGGTCGGGCAGATCTCGTCGGCCGACCGCCCGCTGGGGAACTCGATGTGGGCGGTGGGGATCCAGTCGGGCAGGTTCTTCGGGGCGCGCTTCTGGAAGAAGGACTCGCCCTCCACCCCTTCGGGGTAGCGCTCCAGGGTGGTGGGCCGGTTGCGCAGGGCGCGCGTGATCCCGTCGGCCACGGACAGGTAGTACCGCGCCACGTCCAGCTTCGTGAGGCCGCGCTCGGGGAAGTAGACCTTGTCCGGGCTGGACAGCCGCACGGTCCGCCCGCCCGCGTCCAGCTCGATGGCATTACCGGATGCACCCATGTGCGCCACGGTAGGCGGCCCCCGCCCGGTGCGCATACCGGGCGGTGCGGGACGTACCACCGCAGAATCTAAGACATGGATCTGCCCGTGATGCCGCCCGTGAAGCCGATGCTCGCCAAGTCGGTGGCCAAGATCCCGCCGGGTATGCAGTACGAGGCGAAGTGGGACGGCTTCCGGGCCATCGTGCACCGCGACGGGGACGAGCTGGAGATCGGCAGCCGCACCGGCAAGACCCTGACCCGGTACTTTCCCGAGCTGGTGACCGCCCTGAAGGACAACCTCCCCGCGCGCTGCGTGGTGGACGGCGAGATCGTCATCGTCCACGGCGGGCGGCTGGACTTCGACCGGCTGACCGAGCGGATCCATCCCGCGCGCTCCCGTGTCGACATGCTGGCGCAGAAGACCCCCGCCAGTTTCGTGGCCTTCGATCTGCTCGCGCTCGGCGACGAGGGCTTCCTCGACACCCCGCTCGCAGCCCGCCGTACCGCCCTCACCGACGCCCTGTCCACCGCTCGGCCCCCCGTTCACCTCGCGCCCGCGACCACCGACCCCGCGCTCGCGCAGGAGTGGTTCGAGCGGTTCGAGGGCGCCGGGCTCGACGGGGTGGTCGCCAAACCGCTCGATCTCCCCTACCGGCCCGATGCCCGTCTCATGTTCAAGATCAAGCACGAGCGTACGGCCGACGTCGTCATCGCGGGTTTCCGTTTCCACAAGAGCGGTCCGATTGTCGGATCGCTGCTCCTGGGCCTGTACGACGCCCACGGCGCCCTCCAGCACGTGGGGGTGTGCGCCGCCTTCCCGATGAAGCGCCGGGCCGAGCTGGTGGACGAGCTCGCGCCGCTGCGGATGGACGACGCCACCGGGCATCCGTGGGCCGCCTGGGCCGAGGAGTCCGCGCACGAGAGCGCCCGGCTGCCGGGCGCGCAGAGCCGCTGGACCGGCAAGAAGGACCTCTCGTGGGTGCCGCTGCGCCCCGAGCGCGTCTGCGAGGTCGCGTACGACCACATGGAGGGCGACCGCTTCCGGCACACCGCCCAGTTCCGCCGCTGGCGGCCCGACCGCGAACCGCAGGGCTGTACGTACGCCCAGCTCGAGGAGGTCGTCGGCTACGACCTCGCCGAGGTCCTCGGCCCGACCGCCGGGTCGTAGACCAGCCTCTCCCACTCCCGCCGGTCCGGCCCCACGGCGTGCGGCGCGTATCCGGGCCGGGCCGCCAGCCAGCGCTCCACCCGGGCCCGCACCTGCGGGTCCGCGTACGCCCGCTCCGGCGGCTCGACGAGGTGCCGCACCCGCGCCCGGGCCCGCATCACCTCGGGGTCCTCCAGGGCGCACTCGAACAGCGCGGCCACCGCGCGCGCCGACTCCGTCCGCCGCCCGGGCCGCGTCGCGAACCGCTCCCCGATGGCCGCGTCGGCCACCACCTGGAAGTCGAACCACGGCTTCAGGGTCCGCACGGCCCACGCGTGGTACGCGGCGGCGAACCGCGCCGAGCCCGCGTCCTGGTGCGCCGTACGGGCCACCCTGCGCGCGGCCCACAGCGCCAGCGAGATGCCCTGCCCCAGCGTCGGGTTGGTGTGCGTGATCGCGTCCCCGATCGGCACCAGCCCGGTCACCACCGGCCCCCGCCCGTCGACCAGCGCGCTCCACCGGTTGTCCAGGCTCGCCGTGGCCAGGACCCCGGACAGCGGTTCGGCGCCCGGCTCCAGCCAGGCCGCACCGGGCGGAAAGGCACGCGCGGCCGCCTCGAACACGGCGGGATCGCGCAGTGCGGAGCGGGTGGCGTCCCGGGTGTGGACGAACAGGGTCACCGCGAACAGCCGGTTGTCCGCCGGGAAGACGGCGCACCCGGCGAACGTGCCGCCGGTCACCGCCCAGGGCCGGCGCGGCCCCTCCTGCGTCCCCTCCGGCAGCCGGTACCAGCGGCAGAAGTACGCAAGCCCCGTGCGGTGGCGCTCCACGACCGCGGGCCGGCAGCCCACCGCGGGCAGCAGGCGCTCGACGCCGCCGCGCCGTCCGCCCGCGTCCACGACGAGGTCTCCCCCGTACGCGCCCGCCGGCGTGACCACGCCCCTCACCCGTACGGCGGACCCCGCCGGCTCGGCCAGCAGTCCGGTCACCGGTTCCCCGTGGTGCATGACGGCTCCCGGTTCCGCGCGCAGGGCGGTGGCCAGGGCGCTCTCCAGCACGATGCGCCGGGCCTGCAGCATCACCAGGTCCTCGTCGCCGGGCCGGGCCGGCGGGCGCACGTCGAACCAGTCCAGCTCGTGCCGCTCGCGGGCGCCGAGCCGCAGCATCTCCGCGTGGACGTCGGGCAGTTCCTCCCGCAGGACGGTGCGTGCCGCGCCGAGCAGGGCGTGCGGCTGCGCGGCCTGCGGGACGCCCGGCCGGTGCCAGCCGAAGAAGTCCCGGTCGAGGGCGGCACCGGGTGCGCGCGTATCGCGTTCGAACAGTTCGGCGGTGTGTCCGTACCGCGCGGCGAGCAGCGCGGTCGCCAGCCCCCCGACACCTCCGCCGATGACCAGCACATGTGCCATTGCGAGCCCCCCGAGCCTCTGAGCCGATGAACGGTACGAAGATCAGACCGCTCTGAGCCTGCACGGACCCGCCCCGGCCGAAACCCGCACACCCGTCCGACGGACCGGGCCGCGCCCTTCGGATCAGGCCCTGTCCACGCTCGGGCCGCCGGCGGCGCGGTGGGCTTCGAGGGCGCGCCGCCCCTCCTCCTCGATCAGGTCGGTGTTGATCGCCACGGCCGCCCGCACCCCGCCCGCGGCCGCACCGGCCAGCTGCTCCATGGGCCCGGCCACGTTCCCCGCGGCCCAGACGCCGCGCAGCGCGGTGGCCCCGCTCGCCGGATCCGCCTCCAGACAGGTGCCGATCGCCGCTCCGGCCCGCTCCACGGTGGCCACCGGCAGCCCGAGGCTCGCCGCCACCCCCGCGCGGGCGGTGAACCGCGGGGCCACCACGAGGGCCCTGCACGCCACGGCCGCGCCGCCGGCGAGGGTCACCCCGGCCAGCCGGTCGCCGGCCGTGCCCAGGCCGGTCACCTCGCCCTCCGCCACCGCGATGCCGAGCGCGGACAGCAGCTCCCGCTCCTCGCCGGTGAGCCGCCGGGTGTGGGTCAGCAGGGTCACCCGGTCGGTCCAGTTCCGCCACATCTGCGCCTGGTGCACCGCGAGCGGTCCGGTGGCCAGCACCGCGACCGGGTCGTCGCGGACCTCCCAGCCGTGGCAGTACGGGCAGTGCAGCACGTCCCGCCCCCAGCGCTCCCGCAGTCCCGGCAGCTCCGGCAGCTCGTCCACCAGCCCGGTGGCGATGAGCAGCCGGCCGCCCCGGACCGCGGACCCGTCGGCGCACCGGAGCAGGAAGCCGCCGCCGGGCAGCCGGTCGGCGGCGAGCACGGTGCCGGCCGCACCGGAGCGGATCTCGCCGCCGTACCCGGTGACCTCGGCCCGTCCCACGGCCAGCAGCTCCGCCGGGCTCGCCCCGTCCCGGCCCAGGTAGCCGTGCAGGTGGGCGGCGGGGGCGTTGCGGGGGCTGCCGGAGTCGAGCACCAGCACCGCACGGCGCGCCCTGGCCAGGGTCAGCGCCCCGGCGAGTCCGGCGGTCCCGCCGCCCACGACCACCACGTCGAAGGAGCCGGTCTGCATGTCGTCCCTTGCGTTGTCCATACCGCCGAGGGTGTGGCCGTCCCACCGGGCTGACAAACTCTGTTGCCGAACCGGCAAAGCGACGAGAGCGGAGCGCAGCGATGACCACACCCGACGACCGGCCCGGCCACCCGGTACGGGCCGTCCCCCGGCCCAACGCCGTCGTCGGCGTCGGCCTCGTCGTCACCGACGCCGACGGGCGGGTACTGCTCGGCCAGGCGCACGACGGCCGCTGGGAGCTGCCCGGCGGGAAGGTCGACCCCGGCGAGAGCTTCGAGCAGGCCGCGGCCCGCGAACTGGCCGAGGAGACCGATCTGAGGGTGGCCCCCGAGGACGTCCGGATCCTGGTCGTCCAGCTCTCCCCGGAGGCCGGGACGACCCGCCTGACCGCGGGGGCCGTCACCGGCGCCGCCGCGGGCACGCCCGAGGTCACCGAGCCGCACAAGATCCTGCGCTGGCAGTGGTTCGCCCCGGACGGGATCCCGGAGGCCCTCTACGGGCCCTCGGTGGCGGTCCTGCGCGCCTGGCGCCCCGAGCTGGGCCCGACCCTGCCGCCCGTCCCCTCGTACGACTACCCGACCCCGTAGCGCCGCGAGGGAGCCGCCGGCCCGCTGTGACATCTCCCACCCCCTCTTGCCAGGGGAAGGAAGGCATACCTAAGTTCAGAAGCATGGCCCCACACCACCCCACACCCCCCAGCGACCCGGGCACCCCCGGGCTGGTCGACTTCACCGTCGACCTCACCGCCCAGGAGGTCCTCCGGAGGGCCCAGGTCATGGCTGCCCTCGGCCCCGACTGGGACCCGATCGAGGTACTGCGCGGTGAGGAGGCGGCGTACGACCTGCTCTACTCCGGCCTCGACGCCGAGCAGCAGCGGATCCACGACGCCCTGGTCGAGGCCGGTGTGCTCGCCCCGCGCGGGGACGGCCATGCTGCCGCTTGACCCGCAGGCGGACCCCGGGCGACGCGCCTGGGTGGCCTGCCCGAGCTGCGACGACGCACGCGGCTGCGCGCCCTGCGAGGAGCGGCGCACCTGCTCCTCGCACTGGCGCTACCTGCTCACCAACACCGGCAGCCTGCTGCACCTGCAGTGCCCCTCCTGCACCCACGTCTGGGTGCACGAGAGCGGTTTCGGCGCCACCCGCTCCCTGTGGAGCCGGATCACCAGCGGCCGGCCGGCCGGACACTGACGCCGCGGTCCGCCGGAATCCGGCCCCGACCAAGGCCCCGGCCCAGGTCCCGGACCCGGCCCCGGCCCCGGCCCCGGCCCCGCATCAGACCCCGACCGGGGTCTTCTGCGCGAAGTAGCCCTCGCCCAGGTCCTCCACCAGCAGCCGCTTCGCGATCGCGTCGGCCGCCGCCCGGAGTTCCTCGCTCCGCGGCCGGCCGCGGTCCTTCTCCAGCTGGTCGCCGAGCCAGTCCCCCCACGCCTTCGAGATCGTCGCGGCCTCCCGCTGCCCGGCCGGCGTGAGCGTGAAGAAGGCGCCCTCGCGGGTCACGTACCCCTCCTGCTCCATCCGGTCGAAGACCGGGATCAGGACCTCCGGCGGCAGGGCGCGGCGCGAGGCGATGAGCCCGAGGCTCGCGTGGCCGACCGTGCGGGTCATGATCTCCACCTGCATCACCGCCCAGGCGCCGGCGATGTCCAGCCGGGTGTCCGAGGCGTTGACGATCGCCCGCGCCGTCTCCGGCCCCATGTTCCGTACGAGTTTGCCGACCGCCAGCTCCAGCAGTTTGGCCGAGTCCCCGGAGGCCGTGGCGGGTGAGGCGAAGCCGTCGCCCATGTCCGTCGACGCCGCGCGGGCGGAGTCCCGCAGACGGACCTGCTTGAGGAAGAGCGCGACGACGAAACCGACCCCGGCGACCGGCACGGTCCACAGGAACACCGTGTGCAGGGCGTGTGTGTACGCCTCGATGACGGGGGCGGCCGCCGCCGGGTCGAGCCCGTGCACCCCCTGCGGGCTCTGGGCCGCCTTCGCCAGCTGCGCCGGGTCCTCCCCGGTGGCCCGCGCGGCCTCCGCGACGGCCTTCTCCAGTTCGGGGCCGAGGGTGTTGGCGTAGATGGTCCCGAACACGGCGGTGCCGAACGAGCTGCCGAGCGTACGGAAGAACGTGACGCCGGATGTGGCGGTGCCGAGGTCGGCGTAGTCCACGGTGTTCTGCACGGCGATCGTCAGGACCTGCATGCACAGGCCGATCCCGACGCCGAGCACGAACATGTACAGCGATTCCAGCCAGGCGCCCGTCTCCGGGCCCATCCGCGACAGCAGGTACAGCCCGACCCCCATCACCAGGCAGCCGACGATGGGGAAGATCCGGTACTGCCCCGTCTTGCTGGTCACGTTCCCGCTGAAGACGGAGGCGATCAGCAGGCCGATCACCAGCGGCAGGGTCCGTACGCCCGAGACCGTGGCCGAGTCCCCGTCCACGAACTGCAGGTACGTCGGCAGGAAGGTCATCGCGCCGAGCATGGCGAAGCCGACCACGAAGCTGAGCACCGAGCAGACCGTGAAGACCGGGTTGCGGAACAGCCGCATCGGCAGCATCGGTTCCGGCGCCCGCGTCTCGACCAGGCAGAACAGGGCCAGGGCCACGACGCCGAGCACGAAGAGCCCGATGATCGTCGCGGAACCCCAGGCGTACTCGTTGCCGCCCCAGCTCGTGGCCAGGATCAGCGCGCTGGAGCCCACCGCGACCAGCGCGATGCCCAGGTAGTCGATGCGGGTTCCGCCGGCCGCCCGCACCGAGGGGATCGTCCGCGCCGCCGCGATCACCACCAGGATCGCGATCGGGACGTTCACGTAGAACGCCCAGCGCCAGCTGAGGTGGTCGGTGAACAGCCCGCCGAGCAGCGGGCCGATGACGGTCGCGACCCCGAAGACGGCGCCGATCGCGCCCTGGTACTTGCCGCGTTCACGCAGCGGCACCACGTCGGCGATCAGGGCCATGGAGGTGACCATGAGCCCGCCGGCTCCGACCCCCTGGACGCCCCGCCACAGGATCAGCAGGGACATGTTGCTCGCCAGGCCGCACAGGAACGAGCCGGTGATGAAGACGATCGCGGAGATCTGGAAGATCAGTTTCCGGCCGAAGAGGTCGCCGAACTTGCCCACCAGCACCGTCGCGACGGTCTCCGCGAGCAGGTAGGAGGTCACCACCCACGACATGTGCTCCCCGCCGCCCAGATCCGCCACGATCGTGGGCAGCGCGGTGCCGACGATCGTCTGGTC
The DNA here is from genome assembly GCF_042891345.1 of Streptomyces sp. NPDC001903. Lineage (NCBI taxonomy): Bacteria > Bacillati > Actinomycetota > Actinomycetes > Kitasatosporales > Streptomycetaceae > Streptomyces > Streptomyces sp. NPDC001903. The sequence continues at coordinate 213,139 of NZ_JBIASZ010000008.1, read as the reverse complement.
CAGCGCCGCGAGCAGCACGCCCAGCATGATCGTGCCGAAGACGACGTTGCGCCGCCGCCGGTCGAGCACGGGAGGCACCGCGGCCTCGGGGGCGGCTTCGGCGGGGGCAGTGGTCACATCTCGCACTCTCACAGCGCCCCCGCCCCACCGCATGCGCACTGGGCCGTACGGGCGACCCCGGCGGCCCGGCCGGCGCGGGATCAGCGCAGGTAGGACAGGCCCGGATGCTCGGCCACGTACCCGTCCAGCAGCCGTCGGGCCACCCCGACCGAGTCCACCAGCGGGTGCAGGGCGAAGGCCTTGACCGCATCCGCCCGGGAGCCGCTGGCGGCGGCCGCGAGGACCTCCCGCTCGACGGCCTTGACGGAGGTCACCAGGCCCACCGCGTGCAGCGGCAGCGGGTCCACGGCCACCGGGTGCGCACCGTTCGCGTCGACCAGGCAGGGCACTTCGATGACCGCCTGCGCGTCGAGCGCGGACAGCACGCCGCGACCGCGCACGTTGAGGATCAGCGTGGCCCGCTCGTCCCGGGCGATGGCCCGCATCAGCGCGAGCGCCACCTTCTCGTACCCGCCCGACTCCAGGTCGCTCCCGTCGCGCTCGCCCGAGCCCGCCGCCTCGCGGTTCTCGGCCATGTACGTGGCCTCCCGCTCGGCCCGGGTCCGGTCCCAGGCGGCCAGCGCCGCCCCGGCCGGCCGGTCCGTGCGGCCCGCCTCGGCGTAGAAGGCGCGCTGCTGGTCGCGCAGGAAGGCCCCGCGGGTCTGCTTGGCCTGCGTGTACGCCCGTACGGTGTCGCGGTTGAAGTAGTAGTAGTGCAGGTACTCGTTCGGGATCGCGCCGAGCGAGCGCAGCCACTGCGCGCCGAACAGCCTGCCCTCCTCGAAGGACTCCAGCGCCTCGGTGTCGGCCAGCAGGCGCGGCAGTTCGTCGCGGCCGCCGATGCGCAGACCGCGCACCCAGCCCAGGTGGTTGAGGCCGACGTAGTCGATCCAGGCCTCCTCGGGGCTCGCGCCGAGCAGCCGGGCGAGGCGTCGGCCGAGCCCCACCGGGGAGTCGCAGATCCCGATCACCCGGTCGCCGAGCTCCTCGGCCATGGCCTCGGTGACCAGCCCGGCCGGGTTGGTGAAGTTGATGACCCAGGCCTCGGGGGCGATACGGGCCACCCTGCGGGCGATCTCGCGGGCGACCGGCACCGTCCGCAGGCCGTAGGCGATCCCGCCCGCGCCGACCGTCTCCTGGCCCAGCACGCCCTCGGCCAGCGCGACCCGCTCGTCGGCGGCGCGCCCTTCGAGGCCGCCGACGCGGATGGCGGAGAAGACGAAGTCGGCCCCGCGCAGGGCCTCGTCGAGGTCCCCGGTGGCGGTGACGGCCGGGGCGTCGGGGGCCCCGGAGGCGGCCGCCTGGTCGGCGAGCACCCGGGCCATGGCGCCGAGCCGGGCGGGGTCCTCGTCGTACAGGGTCACCTGGGAGACCCGGCCCTCGGCATGGTCGCCGAGGAGTGCACCGTAGACGAGCGGTACCCGGAATCCGCCCCCGCCGAGGATGGTCAGCCGCACGCCCTACCGCCCTTCGCCCGTGCCACGATCGGTGCCACGATCCGTGGCATCCGATCCGCTACACGTGATCGACCCGTGTTGGAGGGCTCCAGTGTCCCTCGCCCGACTAGTCGTCCAGCGACGGCACGGCGCGCAGCCGCGGCCCTTGGTGGAGCGGGGCGGTCGCGCCGATGCCGGCCGGGCCCGCCGCCGCGCCCTGCGGGGTCGAGAGGATCATGGTGATCCGGGTGAGGCCCATCGCGTCGAGCATCCGGCTGGATTCGGCCACCATCCGGCAGCGCACGTGCCCCCAGCGCGGATCCCAGTGGCGGACGGTCCGCACGGCCCCGTCGCGCTCGGCGGCGTCGGCCCCGTGGGTGCTCAGCCAGTGCGGCACCCCGTAGCGGTAGGCCGCCTCCATGAACGGATCGCGGGCCACCTCCTGGCGGATGCTGCTCAGGCCCTCGTCGTCGGGGGCCGCGGCGAGCGCGCCGGCGAACTGGGCCAGCAGCGGTACGCACCAGGCCGGTTCGTGGTCCTCCAGCACGGCCGCGGCGTCCGGGTGGAACAGCACGAAGCGCAGGAAGTTGTCGTCCGGCAGGGCGGTCGGATGCGGGCGCACCGACTGGAAGAGCTTGTCGAAGGCCGAGTTGGTCAGCGCCACGTCCCAGCGGTGGTCCACCAGGAAGCTCGGGTACGGCACGGACTCCATGAGCGCCGCGTAGTCACACAGGTAGTCCCGCTGGGCGGGGTCCTGGGGCAGCCGGCTCTCCTCGGCCGCCCGCCAGGTCGGCGGCGGGTCCCGGTCGACCATGACGCGGAAGAGCCAGAAGCACTGCCGCTCGCTCATCTCCAAGGCCTCGGCCAGGGCGAGCAGTTTGCGGTCGGTCCACTCCTTGACCAGGCCGCGTTCCCAGTTGCCGTAAGCGCGGACGCTGATGCGCAGCCGGGCGGCGAGGTCTTCCTGGCTCAGGCCCAGTTCCTCGCGCCGCTGGCGCAAAATCTCCTTGCGTCGCTCCGACCGCACTGCGCCGCGTGCGGACTCTTCGCCCGCGAGGCGCTCCTCACCGGCTCGGGCAAGCCCATCGGACGGGCGCACCGCTGCGAGATGTGGCACCGAGAGCTCCCCCTCTTCACGGTCTGGATCTTCAATTTCCTCTGGCGATCCTGCTACCGACTTCATTCGAGTGTCAACTATCGTGGCAATTCCAGCCTCTTGACAGCTCATTCCCGCCACAGCTGTGGCAAGTTCTGGCCCTGCGGCGGCTCCTCGGCTAGATTCCAAAAGCCGACCATGTGCCCGTACCGACCCCGCCGCGATCTAGGAGAACCACTGGTGACAGACGGCTTCCCGGCTCCCGTCGCGGTGGCCAACGCGCCCCTGGCAGCCACCGTCACGCGCGTCGCCGAACTCGCGGGCAAGATGGGCCACGACCTGAACAAGGTCTTCGACCTGCGCCGCCTCTCCGAGGCCTCCGGTGTACCCGCCGACGTTGTCAGGTCCCTGCTGGACGGACGCCCCGCCGTCGAGCCCTGCCTGCAGACACGCTTCCTCCAGCGCCTCGACCTGCTCCGGCGCACCCGGCTGAAACCGAACGGACGCCGCTACACGCAGCAGGAGATCGCGGACGGCGCCGGCATGTCGCGCCAGCAGGCGGGCGCCCTGATCAACGGCGACCGCCGGCCCACCATGGAGCACTGCGACGCGATCCAGCGCTTCTTCGGCGTCCACGCCGGCTTCCTCACCGCCCACGACGCCGAGGCGCTCACCGACGCCCTCCAGCGGACCGAGCAGCAGCTGCTCCAGGACTACGCGGGCCGCACGCGCGAAACCGTACCCGCCCCGGCGGCTTCGACCGGCGATCCGCTGGCAAGACTCCTGCAGAACCACGGTGTCCGCGGCATCGCCTGGCGCGCGGCCCAACTGCCCAGCGACAAACACCGGGACAAGGTGACCGAGTGGCTGGACATGCTTCTCGAAAGCGTCAAACCGAATGAATGATGACCCGGTCGAGAGTCTGGGTCTGATCCTTGAGTCCTGATCCGGATCCGCGCCGACGGGGAGAACGGTGAGCATAGGCAGAGAGCAGCGCCGGTTGTGCGGCGAACTGGTGGCCGGGCTCCGGTTGACCGCGCCCGCGGAACCCGTGGACCTCTACGCCGCCCTCTGCGAGGGCATGAGCAGACACCGCGGCCGCCGGGTGGACTTCCGGATGGCCTCGTTCCCGCCGGGGACGGCCAGCGGTCTGTGGCTCGACATGGCGGACCGCGATCTGGTGGTCATCGAGGAACGCACCGCACCCGACCACCAGCTGGTCATCCTGGGCCACGAGCTGTGGCACATGAAGGCCGGCCACTGCAGCCACCACGTCGACGGAGCCGCCGTCGCCGCCCGGCTGCTGTCGGACGGGGCCGACCTCGGCGAGACCGTCCGGAGCGTCGCCGCGCGCACGCGCGCCGACGTCTCGGAGGAGACCGAGGCGGAGACGTTCGGTTTACTGCTGGGCAGTCGGTGCCGGACCTGGCTCGCCGGCTCCGGCGGCCATCGGGCGCCCGCACAGCGTGATCAGTTGGCGGGCCGCATCGAGGCCTCGCTCGGATACCGGGGGCACAGGAACGACCGTTGAACGGCCAGGACTACTACATACCGGCAGCCGCCCTGGCGGTCTCACTCGCCTTCAAGCTGCCGGCGCTACGGCACAACTGGCGCGACCCGCTCCTGCGGTCGGTCTGCGCCCTGCTGATCCTGGCCGGATCGGTGTTCACCTTCGCCGCCCCGCCCACCATCGAGGCGGTCAACGAGTGGACCGGCATCACCAACGTCTCCGCCCCGCTCGTCTACTGCCTGATCACCCTGTTCAGCGCCGCCTGCCTGGTGCTGATCGTGAACTGGCGCGGCGGCCCGCCCGAGGAGACCCGGCGCATCTCGCGCCGCTGGATGCTCGGCTACGGCGGGGTCGTCGTGGTGCTGGTGGTGCTCTTCGCGCTCGGCCACACCCCGGTCGAGCGGCTGCGCGACTTCGACACGTACTACGCCAACACCCCCTACATCCAGCAGATGATCGCCCTCTACCTGACGGCGCACCTGGTGGCGGCCGTCGTGATGGTGGCCATGTGCTGGCGCTGGTCCCTCCAGGTGCACGGCTGGCTGCGGATCGGCCTGATGATCATCGTCTCGGGCTACGTCTTCAACCTCAGCTACGACGCCACCAAGATCTCCGCGGTCGTCGCCCGCTGGGCCGGCCACGACCTCGACGACCTCAGCACCTACATCGCCCCGCCGCTCGCCTCCGTCGGCGCGCTGATCAGCGCGATCGGCTTCGTCCTGCCGCTGCTGTGCCAGCGGCTGTCCGACAGCTGGCAGACCTGGACGACGTACCGGCGCCTCGGCGCGCTCTGGCACGAGGTGCAGATCGGCGCCCCCAGCGGCACGCACGTCGTGCAGATGTCCTGGTGGGCCCCGGCGGAACTGCGGGTGATCCAGCGCGAGTCGGACATCCACGACGGGTTCCTGCACCTCGGCCCCTACTTCGACCCCGGCCGCCGCGAGGACGCGTACGCGCGGGCCCTGGCGGCGGGGGCGCAGGAGGAGACCGCGCGGGCGGTCGCCGACGCGGCGATGGTCGCGGCCGCCGTCCAGGCCCGCTCGGCGGACCCGGAGGGCGCGGTCATCGGGGAGAGCGAGGAGAGCGTCCTCGACACCCTCGGGGGGCCGCGCGACCTCGTACGGATCTCGCACGCGCTGCGGCATTCGCCGGTGGTGGCGGCCGTACGGCGGCAGGTGGCGCTGTCGGGGAGCGGACCGGCCTGAGCCGGCTCGCCGACGCCGCCGCTGCACCCGGGCCGGTCAGCGCTCGGCCGCGGCCAGCGCCACCTTGGGGAACAGGTCCTGGAACGGGCCGGCGGAATCGATGCCCTCCCGGCCGTACGGTGCGTCGAAGCTCCACACCATGAACAGCAGGAACACGATCAGCGCGCTGAACAGCCCGGCCAGCAGCAGCTCCCGCCCGGACCGGCGGATCTGCAGGGTGAAGATCAGCCCCACCGTGACCAGTCCGCCGACCAGCAGCCCGAACCACACCACGCTCGGCAGGGTGGACTCGTCGGCCTGCATGCGCGAGTGCCGGGCGTCGTCGGCGGCCGCGATGTGGTCGAGCAGCGGCTGGTAGGCCTGTGCCTGGAGCTCGTTGGCCGGGCTCTGGTGGGTGACGTCGGTGCGCAGCTTGCCGAGCAGGTCGGCGCCCTGGGCCGAGGCGCCCTGGCCCGAGGTGAGCAGCGGCCAGTCCACGGCGACGGTGTGGGAGACGTACGCGTCGACCTCGCCGCGGATCCGGTCGCGGACGGCGGCCGGATAGACGTCGGCGCGCTGGGTGACCTCGTACAGCGACTGGGCCTCGCGGCGCACGCTGTCCTCGGCGGCGCCGCGCGCCTCCCAGACTCCCGCGATGGCCAGGCCGAGCACGATGGCATAGACCACGCCCACCATCATCGTCATGTACTCGATGACGTCGGGGGTTTCGCTGGTGTCCTCGTCCTCCGCGACCCGGCGGTGCCGGAGCGCGGTGCAGGCGAGGACGAGGGCGCAGACGAGCGCCATGGCGACGGCCAGGACCAGCCATTCGGACACGAGGGTTCTCCCGTTGACGGTTCGGTGGATCGGGTGGATCGGGTGGATCGGTCGGGCTCAGCTGCGGCTGCTCTTGGAACGCGGCCGCAGCGCGGCGGCGGCGAGCACGGCCGGGGTGGTGACGACGACCATGAGCATCACGGTGGACATCCCGCCCGGGGTACGCCGCTCCAGGGCGATCGAGCGGTACGGACGCACGTGGAAGGCGGTCGCGGGCGCGGCCACCGCTGCGCCCCGGGGCGGGGCGGCGGCTGCGGCCGGATCCGGCCCGGCAGCGACCTCCGGATCCGGCGCGGGCGGCGCGGGCTCCGCCTCCCCGGCCCGGGCCTTCGCCGTCGGCGAGGGCGCCGCCCCCGGCGCCGCGACGGCCGGCGCGGGCCCCCGCCCCGGGTGGTGCACGGTCGGCCGCTCGGCGCCGGGCACGAGGACCCGTACCGGGGGCCGCGCCGAGGGCGGCACGGCGGGCGGTACGGCGGCCGGGGGCACGGCGGCGGGCGGACGCGGCTTCCCGCCCGGGACACAGACGTCGAGCCGGGCCCCGTGGCCGCGCACGGGCTCGGGTCCCGTCCCGTCGTCCGCGATCGCCACGTGGCCGTACAGCGGGCAGAGTGCCGCCACCATGCCCGCTCCGGCGAGGTACTGCCAAGCCGTCACCGCGCGTCCTCCCGTTGTGAGGGTTTCGGCTGAAGAAACGATCACAAGGGCGGTTCGATACGCCGCAGACGCGTCAAGATCTTCGACAGAGGGGCTGATTCAAGCCATCGGCACGAGGAGCGCCCGGTGCCCGCACCGGCCGGCGGAGAGGGTCTAGCCGATGGAGAGCGCCGGTCCGGTGACCATGAGCCCGAGATCGTGGCCCGCGTAGGCGAAGAACGCGAACATGACCAGTGCCGCGCCGCCGAGCGCCACGTCCTTGAAGAAGTGGATCTGGTCCGCCATCTTGGCCTGCGGATCCTTCTCGGCCCAGAAGCCGTGCATCAGGAAGGCCGTCGGGAAGCAGAACGCGGCCAGCAGGAGCATCCCGATGTCCGCCCACAGACCGACCGCCACGCTCACCGAGCCGACCAGCAGGACCAGTCCGCTGACGACGACGGAGAGGGCGGGGAAGGGGACTCCGCGCGATGCCGTGTATCCGGCCATCGCCTTCGTGTTGGTCAGGTGGTTCACCGCGGAAGAGGCGAAGAGGCCGATGAACAGCAGACGGCCGATGAGCACGAGCACATCCATGATGACCTCCGTAGAGCACCAGGTGTCCGCGTAAGGGCTCCCGCCCCCTCTTAGAGATCATTCACCCGCCCGGCCCATCCCGCCACCGCACCCCCGGCGCCCCCGCCCCATGATCGGAGCAGCGGACGCGCGGCTCGGCGGCGCCCGCAACCGGACCCGGCCGAGGATCGGCCCGGGAGTGCGGAGGGAGGTTCCCGGTGACGACGCCGCCCACCGCGCCCCCGGTCCCCGAGGAGGAGTCGCCGCCCGCGAAGAAGTTCGCCTTCCCGAGCGCGCTGACGATCCTGGCCCTGGTCACCGTCGCGATCTGGGCGGTGGCGTTCCTCGTCCCGGCGGGCGAGTACGACCGCGACGAAAGCGGCGCTCCCGTCTCCGGCACCTACCACCGGGTCCAGGGGACGCAGAGCTTCACCGACCGCCTGAACGACCTGTTCCTCTCCCCCGTCAACGGCCTGTACGGCATCCAGGACCTCAGGACCCACGAGGTCGGCCCGAGCCTGACCGGCGCCCTCTACGGCAGCGCGGGCGTGTTCCTGTTCGTCCTCGCCATCGGCGCGTTCATCACGGTCGTCTTCGCCACCGGCGCGCTGGACCGCGGCATCGCCGTCCTCGCCCACCGGCTGCGCGAGCGGGGCGCGCTGCTGATCGCCGCGGTGATGCTGGTCTTCTCGGTCCTCGGCACGGTGGAGGGCTTCGCGGAGGAGACCCTCGGCTTCTACGGGCTGCTGGTGCCGATGATGCTGGCCCTCGGCTACGACCGGCTGGTCGCCGTCGGCTCCGCGGTGCTGGGCGCGGGCATCGGGGTGCTGTGCTCCACGGTGAACCCCTTCGCCACCGGCGTGGCCTCCTCGGCCGCCGGCATCTCGCTCGGCGACGGCATCGCGCTGCGCTTCGCGATGTGGCTGGTGCTCACCCCCGTCACGATCCTCTACGTGGTCCGGTACGCGCGGCGCGTCCAGAAGGACCCGGCGAGGTCCCTGTGCGGGTTCCTGCCGGGCGACCGCGAGCAGAAGGCGACCGGGGCCGACGCGGTGGAGCCGGAACTGACCCGCCTCCACCGGACGGTGCTGGGCCTGCTCGTCCTCGTCTTCGCCTTCATGATCTTCTCGGTGGTGCCCTGGTCCGGTGCGCTGACCGGCGAGGCGGACGCGGTCCCGTACTCCTGGGAGCTGGACTGGTCCTTCCCGCAGCTGTCCGCGCTGTTCATCTGCGCGTCGGTGCTGGTGGGCCTGGTGGCGCGGATGGGAGAGGCGAAGCTCAGTTCCACGATCATCCGGGGCGCCGCGGACTTCATCTCTCCGGCGCTGGTCATCATGCTGGCGCGCGGGGTGACCGTCATCATGAACAACTCGAAGATCACGGACACGGTCCTGCACTCCATCGAGGGTGTGGTCGAGGGCAGTTCGTCAGGGCTGTTCGCGGTGATCGTGTTCCTGGTGAACCTCCCGCTCGCCTTCCTGATCCCCTCCACCTCCGGCCATGCCACGCTGGCCATGCCCATCCTGGCCCCGCTCGCGGACTTCGCCGGGGTCTCGCGGGCACTGGTGGTCACCGCCTGGCAGTCGGCGAGCGGCTGGATGAACCTCTGGGTCCCGACCACGGCCGTGACGATCGGCGGGGTGGCCCTGGCCAAGGTCGGCTACGACACGTACCTGCGCTTCGTATGGCCGCTGCTCGCCGTCCTGCTCGTGCTGATCTGCGGCTTCCTGGTCCTCGGCGCCACGATCTGACGCCCTGTCCGCGGACGGCGGGCCCTCCCCCCGGGGGGCCTCATCGGCCACCCCCTAGGCTGGTCGCATGTCCCGCATGTCCGAACCCGCCGCCCCCGGGGAGCCGTGCGAAGAACCGCGGGGCGCCGAACCGCCCGTCGCCGTCTGGGCGGTACTGAAGACGCCGGTCCGTTTCCTCGCCTCCTGGTGGCCGTGGCGCTGCTGGGCGTACCTCGCCGGCGGGACGGTCCTCGGGTACGGGGTCCTGCTCGCGCTGGCGGTGCTCGTCGGGCTGGGTGTGGTGCTGGCGGTGGCCGGGATCGGGCTGCTCCTGCTGCTCGGGGCCGTCGCCGGCAGCGTGCCGCTCGGCGCCCTGGAGCGGTGGCGGCTGCGGTGGGTGGAGCCGGTCCCGGTGCCCGATCCGCACACCTCGCTCGCGGGGGCCGGCCCGGCCGCCTGGCTGCGGACCCGGCTGCGCGAGCGGGCCACCTGGCGGGAGCTCGGGTACGCCGCCCTGCTCGGGCCCGCGTTCGGGGCGGCCGGCTTCGGGGTCGTCGCCCTGCTCGCCTTCTCGCTGATCCTCGTCGCGAGCCCGGTCGTCGTGTGGGCCCTCGCCCCCGAGACCGTGATGCTGATCCCCGGCAGGGCCGTCTCCGGCCCGCTGGAAGCTCTGGGCGGCACCGCCGTCGGACTGTTCGGGCTCGTGCTGGCCGCGTACGCGTCCGGGCTGCTCGCCGGAGCTCAGGTGAAGACCGCGCGCCTGCTGCTCGGTGCACGCGAGGAGGACCCCCGCGTGCTGGAGCTGACCCGCTCCCGGGTGCGCCTCGTGGACGCGTTCGAGGCCGAACGGCGGCGCATCGAACGCGACGTGCACGACGGGGCGCAGCAGCAGCTGGTCGCCCTCAGCATGACCCTCGGCCTCGCCGAGCTGGAGCTGCGCCGCGTGCCGCAGGCAGCCGACGCGGCCGCGCTGGTGGCCCGGGGCCGCGGTGAGGCGCGCCGGGCGCTGGAGCAACTGCGGGACCTCGTACGGGGGATCCATCCGCAGGTGCTCACCGACCACGGGCTCGCGGCGGCCGTCGCGGAGGTCGCGCTGCGCCATCCCGTACCGGTCACCGTCGACCTGGACGTGCCGCGGCTGCCCGAACCGGTCGAGATCACGGCGTACTTCACGGTCACGGAGGCCCTGGCCAACGCGGCCAAGCACAGCGGCGCCTCCTGCATCGCAATCGCCGGTAGGGTCGACGGGGGCCGGCTGACTCTCTCCGTCACCGACGACGGCCGCGGCGGGGCGGATCCCGGCGCGGGTGCGGGCCTGGCGGGTCTCGCGGACAGGGTGGCGATGTTGCAGGGCAGGCTGGTGGTGTCCAGTCCGGTGGGCGGTCCGACCGAACTCCGGGTGGAGGTGCCGTGCTCCGGCTGATCCTGGCGGAGGACTCGGTCCTGCTGCGCGCCGGGCTGACGGAACTCCTCACCCGGGGCGGCCACCGCGTCCTCGCCGCCGTCGGCGACGGCGACGCACTGGTACGGGCGGTGGAGGCCGAGCGGCCCGATGCCGTCGTCACCGACGTCCGGATGCCGCCCGGTTTCCGCGACGAGGGCCTGCGCGCCGCCCTCGAACTGCGCTCCCGGGACGGCGCGTTGCCCGTCCTCGTGCTCTCGCAGTACGTCGCCACGGCGTACGCGACCCAGCTGCTGACGGCCGGTGCGGCGGCGGGCGGTCCGGCCGGGCTGGGCTACCTGCTCAAGGACCGGGTCGGGGAGGTGGCGGAGTTCCTCGACGCCCTCGAGCGGGTCGCCGCGGGCCAGACGGTCATCGACCCCGAGGTCGTACGGGTCCTGCTGGGGCGGCAGGCGTCGGACCGGCCGCTCGCCCGGCTCACCCCGCGCGAACGCGAGGTGCTGGCCCTGATGGCCGAGGGCCTCAACAACCAGGCCCTGGCGGCCCGGCTGTTCGTCACCGAGGCCGCCGTCGTGAAACACGCCGGCAGCATCTTCATGAAGCTGGACCTCGACCCGACCGAGGGAAACCGGCGCGTCCTCGCGGTGCTGGCCCATCTGCGGGGCGAGGAGGGCTGACCGGCCGGCCCGTTCGCGGATCGCGGCCTGCGGAACCTGCCACGACCAGGGAGCGCTGCCGCGGGGAGGCGGCGACGGCCGCCGACCGGGCCCAGACCGACAGGAGCACCGGCAGCGCGAGGTATCCGAAGCGGCCCGCGGGGGCCAGGGCGAAGGCCAGGACGAGACCGGTCGCGAGGCGGTCGGCGGCCGCCACCACCGTGCGCGGCGGACGCACCAGCAGGGAGAGCGCCACCGCGAGGGCGCCCACCGCGAGCAGGGCCACCGTCAGGTACCAGCCCCACGAGCCCAGCCCGGCCAGCAGATGCCCGGGAAGCGGACTGCTCGCCGGGGTGGGGACCTCGGCCCGTCCGGTCGGGAAGGCGAAGACCTGCCGCCAGAGCTCCGCCGGCTGGAGCAGCGCACTGGGCAGGATCAGTCCGGCCGAGCCCAGCAGGGCCACGAGAGCGCAGCGCAACGCCGCTCGGCGGCCGCGGCAGGCGGCGAGCAGGGCCACCGCCACGGCCACCGCGGGCAGCGCCGTCCATTTGAGCGCGCAGGCTCCGGCGAGCACCGCTCCGGCCAGGACCGGCCGCCCGGCCCCCGCGGCCGCCAGCGCCAGGCAGAGCAGCCCGGCCAGCGGAAGGTCCACCCCGCTCACCGCCAGCGGCAGGGCCACCACCGGCGAGGCCACCAGCAGCGGCAGCCACGGGGAGCGCGGCCCGCCCAGCAGCCGGCGCCCGGCCCACATGCCGCCCAACAGCGCGGCCGCGCACCAGAGGCGGGCATCGCCCAGCGGGCCGCCCAGCACGGCGTGCGGGATGCCGAAGGCCGCCATGGCCGGCAGGTACGGGGTGTACTGCGCCACCCCCGCCGGCCGGTCCACGTACATCCGCCCGGTCTCCAGCAGCAGCCGGCCGGAGCGTTCGATGACCATCACCTCCGACTGGCCCTGCCCGCTCAGCACGAGCCACAGCAGGGGGACGGCGATCGCGCCCGTGAGGGCGGCGGCGAGGGCGGCGCGCGGCCGTCGGGATTCGAGAACGGCGGCGCACAGGTAGCCGACGGCCGCGCAGCAGCCCCACAGCCGGTGCGGCCCCAGCGAGGAGACGAGCGGAAAGGACAGCGCCCAGGCGGCCGCTGCCGACCAGCCGGCGGTCCGGCACACGGAAGGGGAAGGGGTCATGGGCCCATTCCATCCGCGCCGGCGGGCCGGGTCTGCCCATCCAGGTGGACACTTCGCGGTCGGGTTTTCCCTACCCCGGCACGCCCGCGAACGGAAACGGGGGCGGAAACGGGGGCGGGGGCGGGGACGCGAAAGGGGTACGGCGAAGGGGCGCGACCACGGAAGGTCGCGCCCCTTGGCTCAGCCGGAGGGTCAGGCGGTCTCGGTGCCGCCGAAGCGCTCGCGGTACGACTCCAGGTCCTCTTCGGCGATCCGCGCGAAGAGCACCGGCGGCACGGTGAACGGCGTACCCGCCGGGACCGCGTCCAGCGACCTGGCCTGCTCCGGGCTGATCCACGTCGTCGTGTCGTCGGCCAGCGCGAAGGAGGAGCGCATGGTGCGCGCCGAGGCCGGGATGAACGGCTCCGAGACCACCGAGTACAGGTGGATCAGGTTCATCGCGGTGCGCAGGGTGAGCGCCGCGCCGTCCAGGTCGGTCTTGACCTCCAGCCAGGGGGCCTTCTCGTCGAGGTAGGCGTTGCCGGCCGACCACAGGGCGCGCAGCGCGGCCGCGGCCTTGCGGTACTGGAGGGAGTCCATGTGGCCCTCGTACTCGGCCAGCAGCTCGGCGATCTGCTCGCCCAGCTTGGCCTCGACCTCGCCGGCCGGGCTGCCCGCAGGGACCTCGTCGCCGAACTTCTTGCGGGAGAAGGTCAGGACGCGGTTGACGAAGTTGCCGAGGGTGCCGCCGAGGTCCTTGTTGACCGTGGTGGTGAAGTGCTCCCACGTGAAGGACGAGTCGTCGGACTCGGGCGCGTTGGCGATGAGGAAGTAGCGCCAGAAGTCGGCCGGGAGGATCTCCAGCGCCTGGTCGGTGAAGACGCCGCGCTTCTGCGAGGTGGAGAACTTGCCGCCGTAGTACGTCAGCCAGTTGAAGGCCTTGACGTAGTCGACCTTCTTCCACGGCTCGCGGGTGCCGATCTCGGTGGCCGGGAACATCACCGTGTGGAACGGGACGTTGTCCTTGGCCATGAACTGCGTGTAGCGCACGTCCTCGGCCTCGTACCACCACGCCTTGTAGTCGCGGTTCTCCGGGTCGGCGTCCGCCCACTCCTTGGTGGAGGCGATGTACTCGATCGGCGCGTCGAACCAGACGTAGAAGACCTTGCCCTCGGCGGCCAGTTCGGGCCAGGTGTCGGCCGGTACCGGCACGCCCCAGTCCAGGTCGCGGGTGATGGCGCGGTCGTGCAGGCCCTCGGTCAGCCACTTGCGGGCGATGGAGGACGCCAGCTGCGGCCACTCCTCCTCGTGCTCCGCGACCCAGGCCTCGACCTCGACCTGCAGCTTGGACTGGAGGAGGAAGAGGTGCTTGGTCTCGCGGACCTCCAGCTCGGTGGAGCCGGAGATGGCCGAGCGGGGCTCGATCAGGTCCGTGGGGTCCAGGACGCGGGTGCAGTTCTCGCACTGGTCGCCGCGCGCCTTGTCGTAGCCGCAGTGCGGGCAGGTGCCCTCGACGTAGCGGTCCGGCAGGAAGCGGCCGTCGACCGGCGAGTACACCTGCCGGATCGCGCGCTCCTCGATGAAGCCGTTCTCCTGCAGCTGGCGCGCGAAGTGCTGGGTGATCTCGGCGTTCTGCCGCGAGGAGCTGCGGCCGAAGTAGTCGAAGGACAGCTCGAAGCCGTCGTAGACCGCCTTCTGGGCGTCGTGGGCCTGCGCGCAGAACTCGGCGACCGACAGGCCGGCCTCCTTCGCGGCGAGCTCGGCGGGGGTGCCGTGCTCGTCGGTGGCGCAGATGTACAGGACGTCGTGGCCGCGCTGGCGGAGGTACCGGGAGTACACATCCGCCGGAAGCATCGACCCGACCATGTTGCCCAGGTGCTTGATCCCGTTGATGTAGGGAAGCGCGCTGGTGATCAGGTGTCGAGCCATCCTCGGATGCTCCATTTCATCTATGCGGTGACAACGTGACGTGACGGATTGTGATGCGGTTCATCGTATCGAACCGCCGAAAGGCCACGTGCCGCATTTTCGTGGGGTGGACGTCAGTGGGTGTAACGCAAAAGCGAGGGTGGTGACCTCTGCGTCACGGCCCTCGCAATGGGCCCATGCTACAGCCGGTCCGGATCATCGCGGACACCGGTCCACGGGGCGTACGCCGGTGCACGGCGGCCCGCCTTGGCCCCGGCATATGCGTACGCACGGAGTGGGCGCGCGCGTGGTCGAAGTCGGTCACCCGCCGATCATCACCGAACGTAATCCCTCGACGTCTCTCTTCCGCTCCCCGGGTGCGCCCGCACTGCCAGGCTGTCCGCGCACAGGGGACGAGGTGAGGTGGAACGGTGAGCGATGGCGGACCAGAGGAGTCCGGTGGGGCCGTGGGACTGCCACTGCCCAGCCGACAGCGGCGGCCGACGCCCATGAGCCAGTGGGACCCGACGGCACGCCTGTCGTACTGGGCCTTCCACGCGAACCGGCGGCCTTCGTACATGCGTTTCGCGTACCTGCAGCTGGGCTCCGACGCGGCTGCCGAGGACGCGGTGGACGCCACCTTCGACTCGATCATGAACGAGTGGTTACGCATGCTCCACATGGACCGGCTCGACGCCTACGCCTGGACCATCCTCAAGCAGCGCCTGGTCGACCGGCAGCAGCGGCGCGGCGGCCACGGCGCCCGGCCGCCCGGACCGACCGCACCCGAGCCGATGGACATCAGCGCCTTCGAGGCGGCCCTCAAGGAGGCCCGGGCCGATCAGCAGTGCGAGGTGCTCACCGACACCATCCGCTTCTACTCCGCCGTGTCCCGGCTCGCCGAGCGCCAGCGCGACGCCGTGCTGCTGCGCTACGGGCTCCAGTGCACCCCCGGGGAGGCCGCCTCCGTGATGGGGGTCGACGAGGCCACCGTCCGCTCGCAGCTCGGCCAGGCCCACCGGCGGCTCGCGCGCATGCTCGACGCCTCCGCGGAACCGGCCGGCCCCGCGGACCGCACCGACCCGGCGCGATCACCCGACGCACCCGACTCAGCCGAATCACCCGAGTCATGAGGCGCCGTGAGGGCAAGGAGGAGCGCGGCGGCGAGGCCGGCCGCCGCTCCCTGGCCGAGTTCCTGACCCGGGCCGGCGTCCGCGACCGGTACCCGCACTACGACCTGGGCGCGGCCGAGGCCCGGCTGCTGCGCGCCTCCCGGGGGCGGGCCTCCGCGCCGCCCTCGCGCCGCCGGGCCGCGTACGGGTGGAGCGATCCCGCGCGGGACTGCCCGCTCGACTCCGAACGCGCCCGGCGCGACCTCAAGGCCGTCTGCCTGGCCGCCGTGTGCGCCCCGAAGGCGGAGGCGCAGCTCACGGCCTTCGTCGAGAGCGGGCACACGGACCTGGCCGGGGCCGTGGTCTTCGGCTGCCTGCTGCACCTGGCCGGGCTGCGCGAGGGGGCCCGCTTCTGGTGGCAGTTCGCCGCCGGCTCCGGCCGGGCGCGGACCTCGTCCGCCGCGTACTGCCTCTTCCTCGACCACTCCCGGCGCGGGGAGCACCACGACGCCCGGTTCTGGGCGCGCGAGCTGGGCCGGCGCGGCTACCGGCCCGGCGGCCGGCGGGATCTGCGCGAGGTCCGGCTGTGCGCGCAGGCGACCGTGCTGCGCTACGTCGACCAGCTCGACGATCCCGATCTGGGCCCGGTGCCGCTGCCCAGGCCCGGACTGCCCTCGGCGCTGGCCGCGTTCCGGCCGGCGCCCCCGGTGGAGGCGGAGCCGGAGCGCGCCGTCCCGAGGCAGCGCGTGGCGCCGGGGCCCGGGCAGCCGGTCCGCTCCCCGGGGACGAGCGAGGCCATGGCGCAGGCGCGGCGCGCGCTGGCCGTCGTACGGGTCCTCGAAAGGCATCCGCTGGGGGTCCGGGCCGCCCAGCTGCGGCGGGAGTCCGGCCTGGCCGAGGCGGAGCTGCGACCACTGCTGGCGATGCTCTGCGAGGAGGAGTACGCCTGCCGGCCGGGCGCGGGGGTCTTCGCGCGCGGGCCCGCCCTCGACCGGCTCGCCGCCTCCGGCGCCGGGGGGCTCCCGGGGCAGCTCCAGCGCACCCTGGCACTGGCCCGGGACAGCGCGGGCGCCGCGGTGTACCTGAGCCGGTACGCCGAGGGGGAGGTCCGGATCACCCAGATGGCGGACGGGCCGGGGACGCCGCCGGTGCGGGAGTGGGTGGACTTCAAGGCCGCCGCACACGCCAGCGCCGTCGGCAAGTGCCTGCTGACGCAGCTCGACGCCGACCGGCGGCGCGACCATGTCGCCCGGTACCGGCCGGCCCGGCTGACCCCGCAGACGATCACCGACAGCCGGGCCCTGTTCACCGCCCTCGACGCGGTGGCTCCGGGGGCGCCGGTCTTCGACCTGCGCGAGTACTCCCCCGGCGTGGTCTGCTCGGCGGTCCCGATCTCGACCGGCGACGCCGCCGGGAGCCTCGCGCTGTCGCTGCCCGCGACGCACGCCCACCGGCTGCACGAGGCGACGGAGGCCCTGCGCCGCAAGGCCGTCCCGGTCCTCCTGGCGCTGCTGTTGTCGGGGGCGATCCCGCCGGACGCCCCGAGCGTCCCGGCCGCCGCGGACGCCGCGCCCGCACCGCATCCGTCCGGGGTCGCCCCGGAGACCCTGCGCCACCTGCGCATGCTCTTCCGCACCCCGCTGACCCGCTCGACGGCTTCGCCGGCCGATCCCCACCTGGTCAGCGACACGGCATCGGAGGCGGCGTACTTCTTCGACCCCCTGCCGGAATCCGAGGAGCCCCGGCTGTCCCTCCCGGTCACCTTCGCCCCGCTGATCCCGGGCGCCCTGCCCACGGCGAAGGGTCTGGTGGTCCTGAGCACCTGACCGCGGCCGCGCCGGAACCGCCGGCACCGGCCGTCACGCGGGGCGCGTCAGGCGGTCCGCGCCGGAGAGGATCGCGGAGGCCAGCGCCTCCGCCTCCGGAGAGCTCCGCGCGCCCCGCAGCAGCGCGAACTCCACCGACCCCAGGTCCGGCAGCCCCGCCACCCGGACCAGCCCGGGCGGGATGAGCCCCCGGGTGTGGGCCATGACCCCGAGCCCGGCGCGGGCCGCGGCGACCAGCCCGCTCAGGCTGCCGCTCGTACAGGCGATCCGCCAGCCCCGCCCGTTGCGCTCCAGCACCTCCAGCGCCCGGGCCCGGGTGATCCCCGGCGGCGGGAAGACGATCAGCGGGACCGGCCGGTCCGGGTCCACCCGCAGCCCCTCCGCCCCGATCCACACCATCCGGTCCCGCCACACCAGCCGGCCTCGCTCGTCCCCCGGCCCCCGCCGCTTCGCCAGGACGAGGTCGAGCCGCCCCGCGTCGAGCCGTTCGTGCAGGGTCCCGGACAGCTCGACCGACAGTTCCAGGTCCACCTCGGGATGCTCGTGCCGGAAGCCCTCCAGGATCTCCGGCAGCCGGGTCAGCACGAAGTCCTCCGAGGCCCCGAACCGCAGCCGGCCCCGCAACCGCGTCCCGGTGAAATAGGCCGCCGCCCGCTCGTGCGCCTCCAGGATGGTCCGGGCGAAGCCCAGCAGCGCCTCGCCGTCCTCCGTCAGCTCCACGCTGTGCGTGTCCCGCAGGAACAGCGGCCGGCCCGTCGCCTCCTCCAGCCTCCGTACGTGCTGGCTGACCGTGGACTGCCGTACGCCCAGCCGGCCCGCGGCCTGCGTGAAGCTGAGCGTCTGGGCCACGGTGAGGAACGTGCGCAGCTGGACCGGGTCGTACATGGCTGCCATGACTGCCATGGTGCCACTGTCATCATGGAACGAGATGACAGTCAGTGTGGTGTGCAGGTTTCCCGATCACCGCGCACCCGCGACGATGAGGGGGCCCCAGCCGCGCCACCCATCGGAGAGCCCCGCACATGCGCCGCCCGCAGATACCCGCCCGGCTGCCCCTGGACCCGTGGATCCTGACCCTCCTCGGCACCGTCGCCGTCGCCGCCCTCCTGCCGGCCCGCGGTCTCGCCGCCACGGTCGCCGAGGGCGTCGCCACCGGGGCCGTGGCCCTGCTCTTCTTCCTCTACGGCGCCCGGCTCTCCACCCGCGAGGCCCTCGACGGCCTGCGCCACTGGCGGCTCCACCTCACCGTGCTGGCCTGCACCTTCGTCCTGTTCCCGCTGCTCGGCCTGGCCGCTCGCGGACTCGTTCCCACGCTCCTGACGCCCCCGCTGTACAGCGGACTGCTCTTCCTCTGCCTGGTCCCCTCGACGATCCAGTCCTCGATCGCCTTCACCTCGATCGCCCGCGGCAACGTGCCGGCCGCGATCTGCGCGGGCTCCTTCTCCAGCCTCGCCGGGATCGTCCTCACCCCGCTCCTCGCGGCCGGCCTGCTCGGCGGGAGCGGGGGCGGGTTCTCCCTCGACTCCCTCCTCAAGATCGTCCTCCAGCTCCTGCTGCCCTTCCTGCTGGGCCAGGTCCTGCGCCCCTGGGTCGGCGGCTTCCTGGTCCGGCACAAGAAGGTCCTCGGCCGCGTCGACCGCGGCTCGATCCTGCTCGTCGTGTACGCCGCCTTCAGTGCGGGCATGGCCGCCGGGGTCTGGCACCAGGTCAGCGCCGCGCGCCTGGGCGCGCTGCTGGCGGTGGAGGCCGTACTGCTCGCCGTCATGCTGCTGGTGAGCTGGTACGGGGCGAAGCGGCTCGGGTTCGACCGGGCGGACCGGATCGCGATCCAGTTCGCGGGGTCGAAGAAGAGCCTGGCGGCCGGGCTGCCCATGGCCAGCGTGCTGTTCGGGGCGCAGGCGAGCCTCGCGGTGCTGCCGCTGATGCTCTTCCACCAGATGCAGTTGATGGTGTGCGCGGTGCTGGCGCGGCGCCGCGCCGGGGACGCCGAACCCGCGACGGGCCCCGAACTGCCCGCCGGACATGTGGTGGAGGTCTCGTCGACGCTCCAACACCCCGCACCGCAGGGCCGGTAACGTGCGGCGGTGACCTGGATACGCCCGCTCGCCGCCCACGCCGAACGCCCCTGCACCCTGGTGGTCTGCCGCGGCTGCTGCTGCGGGGACCCCCGCAAGAACCCCGGCTCGGACCACGCGGGCCAGCTGGCCCGGCTGCGCGAGGCCGCCGCGGCCTCGGGGGGCCGGCTGGCCGTCCGTACGAGCGACTGCCTCGGGCCGTGCGCGCAGGCCAATGTGATCGTGGTCCAGCCCACCACCGAGGCGCGCCGCCGAGGTGCCCGGGCGGCCTGGTTCGGCTGGGCGCTGGACGACACCGCGACCGACGAGGTCATCGCCTGGGCGCAGTCCGGCGGTCCGGGCGTCACGCCGGTCCCGGCGACCCTGGACCTGCACCGCATCGACCCGCCGAAGCCGGTGGCCGAACCCGCCGCGAAGGGGCGGACCCGCGCCCGGCGCAGCCGCTGACCGCCGTGGCCACCGCGGCCGCTGCGGCCGCCGGCTACAGCGCGATCCGCTCCTCGCCCGCGTAGATGTTCATGTCCTGCCCGCGCAGGAAGCCGACCAGCGTCAGGCCCGACTCCAGGGCCAGGTCCACGGCCAGCGAGGACGGGGCCGAGACGGCGGCCAGGACCGGTATGCCCGCCATCACGGCCTTCTGCGCGAGCTCGAACGAGGCCCGGCCCGACACCAGCAGCACCGCGCCCGCCAGCGGGAGCAGCCCGGCCCGGAACGCCCGGCCGACGATCTTGTCGACGGCGTTGTGCCGGCCGACGTCCTCCCGTACGTCCAGCAGCTCGCCCTCCGGCGAGAACAGCCCGGCCGCGTGCAGGCCGCCGGTGCGGTCGAACACCTTCTGCGCCGCGCGGAGCCGGTCCGGCAGCTCGCCCAGGAGCCGGGCGGGAATCCGTACGGCGTCCTCGGCCGCGCTCGGCCGGAGCGGGAAGCGGGTCGCCGTGCGCACCGCGTCCAGGCTGGCCTTTCCGCACAGACCGCAGGAGGAGGTGGTGTAGACGTTCCGTTCGAGGGTGATGTCCGGCACCTCCACCCCCGGGGCGAGCTGCACGTTGACGACGTTGTAGGTGTTCGTGCCGTCCTCCGCGGCCCCCTCGCAGTAGTTCACGGCCCGTACGTCCGACGCGGAGCCCAGTACGCCCTCGCTCACCAGGAAGCCCACGGCCAGCGCGAAGTCGTCGCCGGGGGTGCGCATCGTGATGGCCAGCGGCTTGCCGTTCAGCCGTATCTCCAGCGGCTCCTCGGCGACCAGCGTGTCCGGGCGGACACCGGCCGCCCCGCCCCGTACCCGGATGACACGACGGCGCTCGGTGACCCGTCCCATGGTGATCAGCCCGCCCGTTCTGTCCGTCCTCGTCGCGCACCCCGTCGTGCAGCTGACGAGCCCATTCTCGCGGATCGCCGTCGTCCGGCGCTCCCGGCAGGAAGATCCTCCGGAATCTCCAAATTAAGGGGCGGTAATCCTGTTGGGTCACGTGCACCTGTACCCACCAGTAGCAGGTCAAGCTGGGTGATCCTGACATCCGCAGCAAGGGGGACCCCGCCCATGACCGGTTCACGCGTGGTGGCACTAGGGCACTACCAGCCCGCGAAAGTGATCACCAACGAGGACCTCGCGGCGATGGTCGACACCAACGACGAGTGGATCCGCTCCCGGGTCGGCATCAAGACCCGGCACATGGCGGGCCCCGACGAACCGGTGGACGAGCTGGCCTTCCACGCCGCGGGCAAGGCCCTGGCCGGCGCCGGCCTGACCCCCGACGACATCGACCTCGTCCTGGTGGCCACCTCCACCGCCATCGACCGTTCGCCCAACATGGCCGCCCGCGTCGCCGCCAAGCTGGGCATGGGCGGCAGCCCGGCCGTCATGGACCTCAACGTCGTCTGCTCGGGCTTCACCCACGCGCTGGCCACCGCGGACCACGCGATCCGCGCCGGCTCCGCCACCCGCGCCCTGGTGATCGGCGCCGACAAGATGACCGAGATCACCGACTGGACCGACCGGACCACCTGCGTGCTGACCGGTGACGGCGCGGGCGCGGCCGTGGTCGAGGCCTGCGAGGACCCCGGCATCGGCCCGGTCCTGTGGGGTTCGGTCCCGGAGATGGGCCACGCGGTCCGCATCGAGGGCTCCCCGCCGGTCTTCGCCCAGGAGGGCCAGTCCGTCTACCGCTGGACCACCAGCCAGCTCCCGGCGCTCGCGCGCAAGGTGTGCGAGAAGGCCGGCATCGCCCCCGAGGAGCTGGCCGCCGTCGTCCTGCACCAGGCGAACCTGCGGATCATCGAACCCCTCGCCGCGAAGATCGGCGCCGTGAACGCGGTCGTCGCCCGCGATGTCGTCGACTCCGGCAACACCTCGGCCGCGAGCATCCCGATGGCCCTCTCGAAGCTGGTCCAGCGCGGTGAGATCCCGACCGGCGCCCCGGTCCTCCTGTTCGGCTTCGGCGGCAACCTCTCGTACGCGGGACAGGTCATCCGCTGCCCGTAGCCGCGGCCGAGCAGCCGGGGGTCCAGCGGACCTCGGCGCCCAGCGTCCCGAGGAGGACGACGACCAGCGCCACGAGCTGCCAGAGCCCGGCGACGCCCGTACCGACCGGGACCGTCGCCAGGACGAGCACCAGCGCCGCGAGCCGGAACCGGGCCGGGCCGATGCCGAGCACGGCCCGGAAGGCCAGGTCCCCGGCGAGGTAGACGGCGACCCCGCCCGCGAGGGCGAGCGCCGGGCCGGTGTGCAGGTGTTCGCCCAGGTGCCCGATGGTCTTCTTGACGCCTGCCGCGAAGGCGGCGATCCCGAGCAGCATGGGCAGAAAGGCGTAGTAGTAGGCGAGCATCGCCAGCTTGAAACGCTTCTCCGGGGCGGTCTCGGCGAAGACCTCCTCGGCCCGGCCCTCGTCGCGCACGAAGTACATCCACCACAGCGCCGACGCGACGGCGAGCGCGAGGAAGGCGCCCCCGGCGATGCCCGCGGACAGCGGCAGCGAGCCGGTGCCGATGCCGATCGCGATGACGGACTCGCCGAAGACGATGATCAGCAGCAGTCCGTGCCGCTCGACGAGGTGTTCGGCGCTCATGCCGCCCAGCTGGTCGCTGACGGTCGTCACCCCCTCGTCGGGCTCCACCCGGCTCGCCGCGGCCCGCTGCACCACCTGGGGTACGACGAACTGGATCAGCAGGGCGAGCGCCCACAGCGCCCAGGCGGGCGGTCCGTCGAAGAACCCGGCGGCCAGCACCGCCAGCGCGCACAGGACGTTGGGCAGTGCGAACCACAGCACGCCGGACCCGTGCGCCTGCGTGTAGAGCGCACTGTGCACGAGGACGACGAACAGGTACCCGAGCCCGAAGGCCACCCCGCCGGCCCCGAAGGCGGTCGGCACCGCCAGCGCGCAGACCAGGAACGCCCCCATGGCCAGGATGAGCAACACCCGGCGCACGGTGCGGTCGGGCGGCACCTGGTTGGTCAGGTGCGCGTAGCCCCCGTACATCCAGAACAGCACGGTGAAGATCACCAGCACCTGGCCGGCGCCCCGGAGGCTGATGTCGTCCGCGAGGAGCACCGTCAGCTGGGTGATGGTGAAGACGAAGACGAGGTCGAAGAAGAGCTCCAACGTGCTGACGCGCTGCGGTGTTTCCATGTGTGACTCCCCCTGGATGCGGACGTGCGGCGCTCATCCGACCGCCTCGCCGGCCCCGGTGTCCAGCGGGTATCGGCATCCGGGCGGCGCCCCGTCCCGTACAACCTGAGACGTACGCGGATCCCGCCCGGTGGAAGGACGCGCCGCCCCCGGGCAGGGGCGGAGGATGAGGGAACGCCGTCAGCCCGCCGCCGAGGGAAGCGAAAGCCCCATGATCCGCAGGTCCGTCATCCTGACCACCGCAGCAGTCGTCTCGGCCGTGGGGCTCGCGATCGTGGTCGCCCTCCCGGCCGCGGCCGACTGGTACGGGAACCGCCACCAGGAGACGAACGCGTACGCGACGGGAGCGGAGGCGAAGTCGGCGCGGGCCTCGGTCCCGCGCTGGCTGGCGGACGAGGCGGAGTCGGTGCGGTACTCGATGCGGACGACCGGCGGCGACCGCCTGCTGACGGCCACCCTGCCGGACGACCGGCTCCCGGCCGAGTGCACGACCGAGCCGCGGCCCAAGGCGCAGGAGGTCCCGCTCAAGGAGGACTGGTTCCCGAAGGACGCCCGGGGGAAGGCGACCGCCCGCTGCGGCCTCTACTACGCCTACATGGACGGCACCACCCTCTATGCCTGGCAGGACAACGACGACTGGTTGAGGGCCGAGCGCGCCGAACCGGCCCGCTGACGCGCGAGACGCAGGGTCTCGCCGACCGCGCGGGGACATGCCCGCAGGTCAGCGAGCGGCCCGGCCCGAATACCTGGTCGGAGGCACGCCGATCCTTTGCTATTGTTGTCCTTGTCGCCGCGGGAAACCGGGGCCGACCACCTGGTCCGGGTGGCGGAATGGCAGACGCGCTAGCTTGAGGTGCTAGTGCCCTTTATCGGGCGTGGGGGTTCAAGTCCCCCCTCGGACACCAGCAGGAACCCCACTCCGGTGGGGTTCTTTTGCGTTTCCGGCACGCGTTCGCCGGGGCCGATCCGGCGGTGCGGCATCATGGGCGCACGGGGTCGGAGGGGAAACATCGTGTCGCACGACGGGCCGGGCAGCAGCATCGCGATCGCCGGGCGGTACCGCCTGGAGAGGCGGCTGGGCCGCGGCGGCATGGGGACCGTCTGGCAGGCTTCCGACGAGCTCCTCGGGCGTCCGGTCGCCGTCAAGGAGCTCCATGTCGACGGGGGCGCGGAGACCAGGGGCGCCCTGCGGGAAGCCCGGGCCGTCGCGCAGGTCAGGCATCCGCACGTGGTGGTCGTGCACGACGTCGTGGAGCACGAGGGGCGCCCCCACATCGTCATGGAACTCGTCGAGGGCGGCTCGCTGGCCGACCGGCTCGGCGCCGAAGGGCCGCTGGATCCCGCCGAGACCGCGCGGACGGGGCTGGCCCTGCTCGGCGCCCTGCGCGCGGCGCACGCCCGCGGGGTGCTGCACCGGGACGTCAAGCCGGCCAACGTCCTCCTGGAGGCGGGAACCGGCCGGGTGGTGCTCACCGACTTCGGCATCGCGAGCCTCGCCGGGTCCACCACCATCAACGAGACCGGCGCGTTCGTCGGCTCGCCCGAGTACACGTCGCCCGAGCGCATGCAGGGATCCGCCGCGGGACCCGAATCCGACCTGTGGTCGCTGGGCGTACTGCTGTGCACGGCGCTCACCGGGAAGTCGCCCTTCCACCGTGATTCGCTCGGCGGGGTCCTGCACGCCGTCGTGTACGACGAGATCAGGCCTCCGGCGCAGGCGGGGCCGCTGACGCCGGTCATCCGCGGCCTGCTGGAGCGCCTCCCGGAGCGGCGGATGGACGCGGCGGCGGCCGAGCGGCTGCTGTCGGCCTGCGCGAGCACCGGTACGGTCCCCGTCGTGGCCGACCGGGTGCCCGGGCCGGGCCCGGAGAGCGCCCGGGAGAGCGCCCCGGCGCCCGGGAACGCGGACGGGAACGCGCCCGGGAACGCCGGCGCGAACGCGGGCGGGCGCGCGGGCGGACCCGGTGGCGCGGTCGGCCACTCGCCGGCCGGGCACGCCGCGCAGCCGTCCGCCCCGGTGCGGCGGGCCCGGCCGGCCCTGCGGGCGGGGCTGATCGCCGCGCTGTTCGCGGTCGCGGTGGCCGGTGCCGTGGCCGTCACCTCACAGCTCGGCGGGAGGTCGCAGGACGACGCCGGGCAGGCGCCGCCGGCCGCCGCGTCCGCCTCGGGCCGGGCCACCCCCTCCGCCGAGGCCGCCCCCGCCGACGCCAAGCCAGCCCGTACGGCGTCAGCGTCGGCGCCCGCGCCCTCGCCCGCGTCCGCCAAGCCCGCACCCGCCGGGTACCGGTCGGTGTCCGAGGCCGAGGGCTTCAGCCTCGCCGTGCCGAACGGCTTCCAGCGGAGCACCGACGACCAGCGCGTCTTCTACGTGTCCCCGGACGGGGCCTTCCGGATCGGCGTCAAGGCGAAGCCGGCGGCTTCGGAGGGGCCGGTCACCGTCATGCGGCTCTCGCACGCGAGCGGCCCGGCCACCAACCCCGGCTACCGCGACGGCACGGTCGTACCGACCACGCACAACGGACTGCCCGCCGCCCTGTGGGAGTTCACCTGGAACGGCTTCACCGCCGCCGAAGGCGCCCGGCACACCTTCGACCTCTGCTGGGAGGAGAACGGGCGCATGTACGACGTCTGGGTGTCCGCGCCCGTCGGCCGGCTCCCGGAGGCCCGCAGCCACTTCGACGCGGCGCTGGACTCCTTCGCCGCGGGAGGTCCGGCCGCCCCGGGCCGCTGAGCTCGCGCGCCGCCGCGCCCCGCCCGGCGCAAGATCGGCGCCGCGTTCGGTGTTTCCGGGGTGGTGGGACGGGGAGTCTCCCTTCCGCCGGGCCTGCGCGCCTCCCTGGGGAGGTCTTGTGGAGGTCTTCGCTCGGTGATCAACCCTGGTGGGGTGTGGGGGTAGCGTCGCCGCGCTGCGCGGAGAGGAGCGGGGCATGCGCGAGATCACCGTCCCACCAGTCGTTGGTGCGGCGCCCGTCGGCGGGCTCGCCGACGTGGTGTTCAGCCATGCCCAGGAGGATCCCGGCCGGGTGGTGCTGGGGCGCAAGGCCGACGGGGTCTGGCGGGACGTGACCTCCGGCGAGCTCGCCGCGCAGGTGCTCGCGCTGGCGAAGGGACTGCTGGCCCAGGGGGTCCGGTTCGGGGAGCGGGTCGCCGTCATGTCGCGGACCCGGTACGAGTGGACCCTGTTCGACTTCGCCCTGTGGGCGATCGGCGCCCAGCCCGTGCCCGTCTACCCGACCTCCTCCGTCGAGCAGGTCCACTGGATCCTCCAGGACTCCGACTGCACCGCCTGCGTCGTCGAGGACGAGGACCAGGCCATGACCGTCGGGTCCGTCATCGAGCGGCTGCCGCACCTGCGGCGGCTGTGGCAGCTCGACGCCGGGGCCGTCGACGCGCTCGTCGCGGACGGCCGCGGGGTCGCCGAGGACCTGGTGCACCGGCACCGGGCGGCGGTGACGCCCGACGCCGTCGCCACCGTGATCTACACCTCGGGGACCACCGGACGCCCCAAGGGCTGCGTGCTCACGCACGGCAACTTCATGTACGAGGCCGACACGATGGTGGCCCGCTGGGAGTCGGTCTTCCAGGCGGGGCCCGGGGAGCAGCCCTCCACCCTGCTGTTCCTGCCGCTCGCCCACGTCTTCGGGCGGATGGTGGAGGTGGCGGCGGTCCGGGCGCGGGTGAAGCTGGGGCACCAGCCGGTGCTGGCGGCGGCCGAGTTGCTGCCGGACCTCGCCGCGTTCCGGCCGACGTTCGTGCTGGGGGTCCCGTACGTCTTCGAGAAGGTCTTCGCGGCGGCCCGCCGCAAGGCGGAGGCGGAGGGGCGCACGGGCCCCTTCGACCGGGCGGTCGAGACCGCCGTGCGGTACGCGGAGGCGCGCGAGCAGAAGGCGTTCGGGACCGGTCCGGGCCCCTCGGCGGGGCTGCGCATGGAGCACCAGCTCTTCGAGAAGCTGGTGTACGGGAAGGTCCGCGAGGCGATGGGCGGCCGGGTGCGGCACGCCATGTCGGGCGGGTCGGCGATGTCCCGCCGCCTCGGACTGTTCTTCGACGGGGCCGGGATCACGGTGTTCGAGGGCTACGGCCTGACCGAATCGTGCGCGGCGGCCACCGCGAACCCGCCGGGCGCGACGAAGTACGGCACGGTGGGGCGGCCCATCCCGGGCAGTACGGTGCACATCGCCGACGACGGGGAGGTGTGGCTGTACGGGAGCCACGTGTTCGCCGGGTACCTGAACGACCCGCGCTCCACGGAGGAGGTCCTGCGGGACGGCTGGCTGGCGACGGGGGACCTGGGGCGGCTGGACGAGGACGGGTACCTCACGATCACCGGGCGCAAGAAGGAGATCCTGGTGACGTCGAACGGCAAGAGCGTCTCCCCGACCGCGCTGGAGGAGCGGGTGCGTTCGCATCCGCTGGTCGCGCAGTGCGTGCTGGTGGGCAACGACCGGCCGTACGTGGCCGCCCTGCTCACGCTGGACATGGAGGGGATCGCGCACTGGCTGTCGATGCGCGGGCGCCCGCAGCTGCCGGCGGCGCAGCTGGTCCACGACCCGGATCTGACGGCGGAGGTGCGCCGGGCGGTGGTGGCCGCGAACACGCTGGTCTCGCAGGCCGAGGCGATCCGTACCTTCCGGGTGCTGGCGGAGCAGTTCACGGAGGAACGGGGGCTGCTGACGCCCTCGTTGAAGCTGAAGCGGCGGGCGATCGAGAAGGCGTACGCGCAGGAGGTGGCGGCCCTCTACCAGCCCTGACGGGCCCGGCACGGCCCCGCCGACAATCAGCTGACGATCCGTCATTTCTTCTCGCCGAGAATATTGACGATCCGTCAGGTCACGCACAGAATGCGGGGATTCCGACCGGAGGGGATCCCACACATGCTGCGACCGATCCGCACCCTGGCCGCCGCGGCGGCGGCGCTCGCGCTCGTCTCCGCCTGCAACTCCGCCTCCAACGGCTCCTCCCCCGGCAAGCCCGGGGCCGCGGGGAACTCCCGCGGCGTGACCGCGGACTCGATCAAGGTCGGCGGGATCGTCTCCATGACCTCCGCCGGCGGCTACAGCAAGAAGGACACCGACCTCGGCGCCAAGGCCCGGTACCTGAGGGCCAACGCCGAGGGCGGGATCAACGGACGCAGGATCGACTACCTGGGTGCGGAGGACGACGGGCAGGACCCCGGCAAGAACATGGCCGCCGCCCGCAAGCTCGTCCAACAGGACAAGGTCTTCGCGGTCGCGCCGATGAGCTCGGTCACCTTCTCCGGAGCCGACTTCCTCCAGCAGGAGAAGGTCCCCACCTTCGGCTGGGGCACCCTGCCCTCCTTCTGCGGGCCCACGTACATCTATGGGTTCAACGGCTGCCTGGTCCCCTCCCCCGGCGGCACCCTCAACCAGACCTGGCCCGAGGGCATCGGCCAGCTCCTCGGCGGCGCGCAGGGCAAGTCGGTCGCGGTCATCGCCAACGACAGCGACGCCGGGAAGTTCGGCATCCGCACCTTCCGGCAGGGCTTCGCCGCCGCCGGGTTCAAGGTCGCCTACGCCAAGGCCTCCGTACCCGCGACGGCGGTGCCCAGCGACTGGTCGGCGTACGTGAAGGAGATCCTGGAGAGCAACGACGGCAAGGCCCCGGACGCCGTCGTCTCGGTCATGCAGACCCCCAACAACATCGGCCTGTTCACGGCGCTCAAGCGCGCCGGCTACCAGGGGCTGCTGTCCGACCCGACCGACTACGACCCCGGGCTGCTCGCCAAGGACGCCACCAAGCAGGCGCTCGACGGGGTGCACGTGCTGCTGCAGTTCCAGCCGTTCGAGTCGGCGGACCCGAAGATGGCCCGGTTCAAGGCCGACGTGAAGGCGGCCGCGGGCGGGCAGGACGTCCCGCTGAGCATGCACACGCTCACCGGGTACATGTCGGCCGACCTGTTCGTCTCCATCGCGCAGAAGGCGGGCAAGGAGCTGACCGTCGAGTCCTTCCAGGCCGCCGCGCAGGGCTTCTCCGACACCGGCACGCTCGTCGGCGACCGCTCGGAGCCCAAGGGGCAGAAGGACAGCTTCGGCTGCGGGGCGCTGGTCCAGCTGCGCGGCGGGGCGTACGAGGTCTCCGTACCCTTCTCGTGCCGTCAGCCCATCCCCTTCAAGTAGGGGACGCGGTATGGGAGATCTGCTCGTCTTCGTGCTGAGCGGCCTGGTCTCCGGGGCCCTGTACGCACTGCTGGCCACCGGGCTGGTCCTGTCGTACTCGGCGTCCGGGCTGTTCAACTTCGCGCACGGGGCCACCGCCTACCTGTGCGCCCTGACCTTCTACGAGGTGCACTCCGGTCTGGGCTGGCCGGCGGTCTGGGCGGCCCTGCTGGTGGTGTGCGTCCTGGCGCCCGGGCTCGGGTGGGGGCTGGACCGGCTGATGTTCCGGCGGCTCGCGCGGGTCGGCGAGACGGCGCAGATCGTGGCCACGATCGGGTTGCTCGTGGCCCTGCCGGCGGCCGGGCTGTGGGCCGTCGAGCTGCTCGGGGAGGCGGGCGCACCGGTGAAGCCCGCGGAGAACCAGTTCGGGCTGCCCGGGGTGGGGCCGAGCCCCGCCCGGAGCTGGCAGCCGCTCGACGGGGTGGGCGTGGACTCCGACCAGCTGATCACCTGGGTGGTGACGGCGGTGGTGGCGGTGGGCCTGTGGGTGCTGATGCGGCACACGCGGCTGGGGCTGCAGCTGCGGGCGGCCGTGGACAACCGCTCGCTGACCGAGCTGCGCGGGATCAGCGCCGACCGGCTGTCCTCGGTGGCCTGGATGATCTCGTCCGCGCTGGCGGGGCTGGCGGGGGTGCTCGCGACGCCGCTGCTGGGGCTGTCGGCGCACGACTTCACCCTGTTCCTGTTCGTCTCGGCGACGGCGGCGGTGATCGGGCGGTTCGCCTCCGTGCCGCTGGCGTTCGCGGGCGGGCTGGGGCTGGGGGTGCTGCAGAACCTGGTGGCCGGATACGCCTCGTTCGCCGCGGGGATCACCGGGTTCCGGACGGCCGTGCCGTTCCTGATCCTGTTCGGCGGACTGCTGGTGCTGGCCCGGCGGGGGCGCACGGCGGGGACCGCGGCGGCGGACTCCGCCCCGGGTCCGCTGCCCGTGGACCATCCGGCGGGGGCTTCGTGGGGGCGGCGCTGGGGGGTGTGGGCGGCGGCCGCCGGGGTGTTGGCCGTGGCCTTCTACACCGTCACCACGCCGTTCTGGAGCGGGCTGCTCGCGCAAGGGCTGGCCCTCGGGCTGGTGTTCATGTCCTTCACGGTGGTGACCGGGCTCGGGGCGATGGTCTCCCTGGCGCAGGGCACGTTCGTGACGGGGGCCGCGCTGGTGGCGGGGCTGCTGATGAGCCGGGGCTGGCCGTTCGTGGCGGCGCTGGCGGTGGGCACCTGCGTGGCGGCGGTGCTCGGGGCGCTGGTCGCGCTGCCGGCGCTGCGGCTGGGCGGGCGGACGCTGGCCCTGGCCACGCTCGCGTTGGCGTTCCTCGCGGACCAGGTGCTGTTCCAGATGCGGTGGCTGCGCAACGGGGACTCCGGGTGGTCGATCCCGCGGCCGGTGATCGGGCCGGTGGACCTCGGCGACGACCGGGCGCTGGGGGTGGCGCTGGTGGCGCTCGTCACGGTGTGCGCGGCCGGGCTGAGCGCGCTGCGGAACTCGCCCTCGGGGCGCGCGATGCTGGCCGTGCGGTCGGCGCCCGCGGCGGCGATGGCCTCGGGGGTGTCCGTCCTGCGGACGAAGCTGCTGCTGTTCACGGTGTCGGCGGGGCTGGCGGGGTTCGGGGGCGTGCTGGTCGCCTCGTACAACACCCGCATCACGGCGACGGACTTCACCGCCATGACGGGGCTGGTGTGGCTGGCGGTGGTGGTGGCCGCGGGGGTGCGGCGGCCGCAGTACGCGGTGGTGGCGGGGGTGGTCTTCGCGGTGGCCCCGCGGGTCCTGGCGGACTACGTCACGCAGTCCGCGCACCTGCCGGTGATCCTGTTCGGCCTGGCGGGGCTGGCGCTCGCCAACGATCCCGACGGGTACTGCGCCGCCGTCCCGGTGCGGCTGGCGAGGCGGCGGGCCGCGGCCTCCGTCGGCGGGGCTCCGGCCTCGCCGGAGCCCGGGGCGCGGGTGGTCCGGGCGGAGCAGGGGGAGCGGCGAGGCGGCGGGGCGCGGGAGGGCGCCGCCGGGCCCGCCCTGGAGCTGCGCGGGGTCACCGCCGGGTACGACGGCGGGCTCGTCCTGCACGGGGTCGACCTCGCCGTCCGCAAGGGGGAGGTCCTCGTCGTGCTCGGGCCGAACGGGGCCGGGAAGAGCACCGCCTGCCGGGTGGCGGCCGGACTCCTGCCCGTGCAGAGCGGAGCGGTCCTCGTACGGGGGCGGGACGTGACCCGGGACGGGTCCGTGCGGCGGGCCCGGAGCGGGGTGCTGCTCGCCCCGGAGGGCCGCGGCATCTTCCCGGCGCTGACCATCGAGGAGAACCTCGCGCTGTACCTCCGCGAAGCGGATGCGCGGGACGGCGTCTACGAGCGGTTCCCCCGGCTGCGGGAGCGTCGGGGCGTGGCCGCGGGGGCCCTGTCCGGCGGCGAGCAGCAGATGCTGGCCCTCGCTCCGCTGCTGCAGCGCCCGCCCGAGGTGCTGATCGCCGACGAGCCCTCGATGGGGCTGGCGCCGAGGGTCGTGGAGGAGGTGTACGCGCTGCTCACCGAGCTGCGGGACGCCGGGACGGCGCTGCTGCTGGTCGAGGAGAAGGCCGCGGGGATCCTCGGGGTCGCCGACACCGTCGCGTACCTCTCCCGGGGGCGGGTCACCTGGTGCGGGCCGCGCGCCGAGGTGGAGGCCGACCTGCTCACCGCGGCCTACCTGGGGAGGGCGACATGACCGCGCCGCCGTACGTGCTGCAGGGCTCGGGCATCAGCGTCCGCTTCGGCGGCGTGCGGGCGCTGACCGGTGTGGACCTCGGGGTCCGGGCCGGGGAGGTGTGCGGCCTGATCGGGCCGAACGGGGCCGGGAAGACGACCCTGTTCGACGTGCTGTCCGGGATCCGGCGGCCCGACCGCGGGCGGATGCTGCTCGACGGGGCGGACATCACCCGCCGCTCCCCGGTCTGGCGGGCCCGGCACGGGATGCGCCGGACGTTCCAGCGGCAGCAGCTGTTCGGCCAGCTCAGCGTGGCCGAGAACCTGCTGGTCGCGCAGGAGTGGCGCGGCGGCGGGGGCGGGCCGGCCGCCGACCTCCTGGGGACGCCGGCGCGGCGCCGCCTGGAGCGGGAGCGGCGGGCGCGGGCCGAGCGGGTGCTGGAGTCCTGCGGGATCGGCGCGCTGGGGGCCTCGTACGCGGGCGGGCTGCCGGTCGGCCGGGCCCGGATGGTCGAGCTGGCCCGCGCGGTGGCCGATCCGCCGCGCGTGCTGCTGCTGGACGAGCCCGCGTCGGGGCTGTCGGCGCCCGAGCGCGAGCAGCTCGCGGCGGTCGTCCGCCGGCTGGCCGAGGAGGAGGGGTGCGCGGTGCTGCTGGTGGAGCACGACGTGGCCTTCGTCATGGAGCTCTGCGCGCGGGTGGTGGTCCTGGACCTCGGAACGGTCCTCGCCGAGGGCGCGCCCGCCGAGATCCGGGCCGATCCGCTGGTCCGGGAGGCCTATCTGGGGGCGTCCTGACGGTGTGTCCGGTCCGGGTGGGCCGCCGCGGCGGGAATACGCTCGCCGGGGCGGCCGGTTGTCGCCCCTCGTACGCCCGTACAGCCCGTCGAACCGAGGGAACAGCCAGACGTGAACGACGTCCCCGCCATCCGGCTCAACAACGGCACGCTCATGCCCCAGCTCGGGTACGGCGTCTTCCAGGTCCCGGACTCCGAGGCCGCGCAGGCGGTCGGGGCCGCGCTGGAGGCGGGGTACCGGAGCATCGACACGGCGGCCGCCTACCGCAACGAGTCGGGCACCGGCCGGGCGATCGCCGCGTCCGGGGTCCCGCGCGAGGACCTGTTCGTCACCACCAAGCTGTGGAACGACCGCTCCCGGACCTGGCGGCGCGACGACGTGCTGCGCGCGCTCGACGACTCCCTCGGCAAGCTCGGCCTCGACCACCTCGACCTGTACCTGATCCACTGGCCGCGCCCGATGCGCGAGGACTTCCTCACGATCTGGAAGACCTTCGAGGAGATCGCGGAGAGCGGGCGCGCCCGCGCCGTCGGCGTGTCCAACTTCCGCCCCGCCGACCTGGAGCGGCTCGGAGCCGAGAGCCCGCTGGTCCCGGCGGTGAACCAGATCGAGCTGCACCCGCTCTTCCCGCAGGCCGAGCTGCGCGCCGTGCACTCGACGCTCGGCATCGCCACCGAGGCCTGGTCCCCGCTCGGCCAGGGCAAGGAGCTGCTGACGCTCCCTGCCGTCGTCGAGGCCGCCGCCCGGCACGGGCGCACCCCCGCCCAGGTGGTGCTGCGCTGGCACCTGCAGCTGGGGAACGTGGTGATCCCGAAGTCGGTGACCCCGTCGCGGATCCGGGAGAACCTGGACGTCTTCGGCTTCGAGCTGGACGCCGCCGACCTCGCCTCGCTGGACGCGCTGGGCCGGGGTGCCTCGGCCGGGCGGATCGGCCCGGACCCGGCCGTCTTCGACGCCTGAGCCGCGGATGAGCCTGCCCGACGGGGTCTACCGGATCCGCAACGTCGCCAGCGGCCTGCTGCTCCGGCTGGAGGGCAGTAGCCGGGTGGGGGTGGGCCCGGACGGCCCGCCGGCGCCGCCGGCCGCCCGGCAGTGGCGGATCTCGCCGGTGCACAGCGGCGGCGGGATCGTGCACATCGTCAGCCTCCACAACGACAAGCGGCTCGACGTCGCGAACGCGTCGACGGAGAGCGGCACCCGGGTCCAGGTGTGGCGGGCGAACGCGTTCGGGGCGCAGGAGTGGATCGTCGAGGAGCACCTCGACGACCCCGGGGTGGTGTCCCTGGTCGCCTGCATCAGCGGACTGCCGCTGGAAGCGGACGCGGAGGGCGGGGTCCGCCAGTGCGAGGACACCGACTCCCCCGCCCAGTGGTGGCGCCTGGACCCCGCCTGAGGCCCCTCAGCGGTACGTCTTCGGCGGACTCGGGCCCGCGGCCGGGCGGGGGCCCGCCGGGTGGGTCAGCTCGCGCCGTGGGCGGGGGCGAGGGCCTCGACGCGCTCGGCGAGCGCGAAGTCGGCGCCGGTGACGGAGTCGCCCGCGCTGTGCGTGTTCACCGACACCCGGACCGTGTTGTAGCCGAGGGTCAGGTCGGAGTGGTGGTTCAACTCCTCCTGGACCGAGGCGATGTGGGCGACGAGCGCGCTCGCCGCGAAGTGGCCGCCCAGCCGGTAGGTGCGGGTGATCCGGTCGTCCTCGAAGGCCCAGCCGGGGAGTTCCCGCAACCGGTCCTCGATCTCCTTCTGCGAAAGCGGCTCGTCTGCCATCGGCATGCTCCTTCACCGTTCGGACCCGACTTCTGACGTGGGGTCAAGGTTCCCACAGCGCAGGGTGGAGGGAAGGTTTCGCGCCATAGTGCGTGCGGGTACTTCCGCGCCTTCCGGGTCGGCCGCGACGCCCCTATGCTCCTGCGCCGGACGTGACAGTTACCGCCGGTAACGCATAGCCGGGCGAACGCGTCCCGGACGAAGGGGCTTCCTCATGGCGCGCACGGGCAGTTCGAGACGTACGTTCATCGCGGGCGCGGGAGCCGCGGCCACCGCCGGGGCGCTGGGGGCCGGCGGGGCCCTGGCCGCACCCGCCCGGGCCCAGGCCCCCGCCCCGGACCGGGCCCGTCCCCAGCAGGCCGCGGGGAGCCGCGTGGCCGTCCTCGGCGGCGGGGTCGCCGGGCTCACCGCGGCCCACGAGCTCGCCGAGCGGGGCTACGCCGTCACCGTGTACGAGCGCCGCGCGCTCGGCGGCAAGGCCCGCAGCATGGACGTCCCCGGCAGCGCCCGCGGCGGGCGCCGCCCGCTCCCCGCCGAGCACGGCTTCCGCTTCATCCCGGGCATCTACCACAACCTGCCCGACACGATGCGGCGCATCCCGTTCCCCGGCAATGCCCGCGGGGTGTGGGACAACCTCGTCGCCCCGCCCGAGATGATGTTCGCCCGGTCCGCCGGCCGCGAGGACCTGCGCGCCCCCATCCCCTGGCCCGGCCACTCCCCCGCCGCGCTGACGCCCGACGAGATCCGCCGCGCCCTGACCGGCATCCTCCAGTCCCTGGTCCGGCTGCCGCCGCACGAGACGGCGTACTTCGTCGACCGCGTACTGGTCTTCCTCACCAGCTGCGACGAGCGGCGCGAGCAGGTCTGGGAGAACACCCCCTGGTGGGAGTTCGTGCGGGCCGCACAGATGTCCCACGAGTACCAGCGGATCCTCGCCGTCGGCATCACCCGCAACATCGTCGCGACCAAGGCCGAGGAAGCCTCCACCCGTACCGTCGGCACCCTGGGCGAGGCCTTCGTCTTCAACGCCCTCGGACGCGGCGCGGACGGGCCCCCGGACCGCATCCTCAACCTGCCGACCAACGAGGCGTGGATCGATCCGTGGGAGGCCCATCTGCGCTCGCTCGGCGTGGAGTTCAAGATCGGCTGGACCGTACAGGAGGTGCAGTACGGCAACGGCCGCGTGAGCGGGTTCACGGCCTTGGACCCGGCCGGGGCCCGGCAGACCGTCACCGCCGACCACTACGTCAGCGCGCTGCCGGTCGAGCACGCCCGGCGCACCTGGAGCGCCGCGCTGCGGGCCGCGGATCCGATGCTGGGCCGCTGCGACCGGCTGGAGACCGACTGGATGACCGGCATCCAGTTCTATCTCACCGAGCGCGCGCCCCTGGTCCACGGCCACCTCAACTGCATCGACTCCCCCTGGTCGTTGACCGCGATCCAGCAGGCCGAGCACTGGCCGTCCCGCGACTTCCCGGCCGACTACGGGGACGGGGTCGCGGTGGACTGCCTGTCGGTGGACGTCTCGGACTGGGACAAGCCGGGGATCCTGTACGGGAAGACGGCCAAGCAGTGCACCCGCGAGGAGGTCGCCCGCGAGGTGTGGGCGCAGCTGAAGGCCTCCCTCAACGACACGGGGAAGACCCTGCTGACGGACCGCACCCTGCACTCGTGGTTCCTGGACCCGGGGGTGGACGGGCTCGGCACCCCGGACCCGACCAACCAGGACCAGCTGCTGATCCACCCCACCGGCACCTTCCACAACCGGCCCGGCGCCGGCACCCGGATCCCCAACTTCTTCCTCAGCGGGGACTACGTGGCCGTGGACATCGACCTCGCGACCATGGAGGGCGCCAACGCCTCCGCCCGGGCCGCCGTCAACGCCCTTCTGGAGCGCGACGGTTCGACGGCCGCGCGGTGCGCGGTGCTTGAGATGTACCGGGCCCCTGAGCTGGAGTCCTTCAAGCGGCACGACCTGTGGCGGTACCGGCTCGGCCTGCGCAACGCCTTCGACTTGGGCTGAGCCGGCGCGTGCGCCCCTCGGCTAACGTCGTGGGCATGACCTCCACCCCGTCCGTCGGAGCCCTGCTGCGCACCTGGCGGGAGCGGCGCGGCATCAGCCAGCTGGAGCTGGCGGGCCGCGCCGACTCCTCGTCCCGGCACATCAGCTTCATCGAGACCGGCCGGTCCCGGCCGAGCAAGGAGATGGTCCTGCGACTCGCGGACCACCTCGACGTACCGGTCCGCGAGCGCAACTCACTTCTGCTCGCGGCTGGTTACGCCCCGCACTACGCGCAGACCCCGCTGGACGACCCCTCGATGGGGACCCTGCGCGAGGGCCTGGAGCGGCTGCTGACCGGCTACGAGCCGTACCCGGCGCTGGTCGTGGACGCCGCCTACGACGTCGTCGCCGCCAACCGCGGCATCGCGATGCTCCTCGACGGGCTGCCCGAGCACCTGCTGGTCCCGCCGCTGAACGCCATGCGGATCACCCTGCACCCGCAGGGCCTGGCACCGCGGATCCGCAACCTCGCGCAGTGGCGGGGGCACCTGCTGGCCCAGATGGAGCGGCAGATCGCACTGTCCCGCTCGGCGCAGCTGCGCGCGCTGTACGAGGAGGTGTCCGGCTACCCGGTCGCCGGGCGGCGGCCCGGGGGCGCCGGAGCCGAACCCGAGGAGGCCGTCCCGTACATCGCGCTGCCGCTGCTGATCGAGCACGACGGGCACCTGCTCTCCTTCGTGTCCTCGATCGCCACGTTCAACACACCGATGGACGTGACCGTCGCCGAGCTGGCCGTCGAGACGCTGCTCCCGGCCGACGCGGCCACGGCGAAGTACCTGCGTTCACTGGGCCCCTGAGGCCCCCGAGGCCCCTGCCCGCAGCGCCAGCCGCTGGAACCAGGCGAAGGCGGCGACGACGAGGGCCTGGGCCGGGATCCACACCAGGGCGGCGGCGGTGGGGGCCGCCCAGAGGAAGAGCGAGACGAGGCTTGCGGCCGCCCAGGCCCAGTTGGCCTCGATGACGAACTTCACCGCGAGGGCCGGGGGCCGGCGGAGCCAGGCCAGCCGGCCGACGCCGGCCCCGTAGACCATCAGGAACAGGCCGATTCCGAACAGGGTGCCCTGCCCGACGCCGAGCAGCCGGCCGAGCGGGGCGCAGAAGACGGCGTACGCGAGCCCGTTGCCGCCGGTGACCACGCAGTCGAGGGCGAGGAAGCGGCGCAGCGCGGTCTGCGGGACGGTGGTACGGGCGATGCTGCCGAGCAGGGTCGCGGACATGAGGATCGGCCTCCATGAGGTCGGGACGCTCGCGTGGCCGCGATCGCGGTCCCACGGTCGAACGCGCTGGTGGGACGGGTTCCGAGGCCGAGTGCGCGGTCTCGGAACCCGATGGACCCACTGTCGCGCCGCACCGCGCCGGGGTCGATTACCTCCGAAGTAACGAGCCCCCTCCGAGGACGTGCACGGAAAGCCCCGCCGCCCGCTAGTTTCGAGCCCCAACCGTCCATGCCAGTCCACCCAGATCCGCCCTGGGCTGCCTACGGTGGCTCCCCGATTGGCTCCCGGCCTATACCTCCACTGCTTCCTGTTGCGCAGGAAGTCACGCCTTCCTCGGCCCACCGGCCAAACCCCGGTCCCCCGGCCCGCCAACCAGCACCGGCGGGGCCGTCAATGGTCGTCGCCGGCCACCCCCAGCCACCCTCTGCCGGCCCACAGACGGCCCGGGTGAATCAGCCCGTTCGGCAGCGAGGCCGTACGCACCTCCGCCTCAATGTCCGCCATGAAACTCCGCGAGAAGTACCCCTGGGCATCCGACCACCACAGGGTCGGCACGGCTTCCGCACGGGGCGAGTACACCTGGGCGGCTCCCTGCTCCCACCCCGCCGTTTGGAGCGTGCTGGTCACCAGCACCAGCGGCGACAGCTGGTGGGCCGCCTGTGCGGATCACGCCGCCACATCCACGGTGCTTTCACCCGACAGCACCAGCTGAGCAGCACACGGATCCGGAGGCCCCGTGTGCTCGCGGCGTAGCAGTAGTTCAGGGGGTTGCTGTGGCTTGAACGGGGATACCCAGCCCACGAATGGGCCACATGCGGCCAGGCCCAGCAGGGACTCCTCCAGCAGACAGTTGGTGTCCGCGGTCTCGCGTGCACGTCTGCAGCGCCTCAGAGAGGACAAAGCAAAACGGTGCACACCCGCAGCCTCTGGCATGCACCGCCAAGCGGGGACAGCCTCGCGGCAACGCGCTGCCCTCCTGTTCCCCGACGTCTGAATAGCCCACAGCCTCGGGGATCGAGGTGAGATGAAGCCCAACCTCGGTCAACTGTGACCCAGCCTGACGCAGCACGGGACGCCGGTCAACTCGCAATGGAACGAATCTGCGTGAAACCTGGCGCCGCAGAGGGCGCCAACTGGGGCTCGGGCAAGGTGAGAGGTCATCCAGCCGCTAGCCGGCAACCCCCAACTCTGGAACAAATCTGCGGATTGGCGACGATCTCTGCCCCTCGGACCTGGGCCCTTTGGCAGAATGAGTCCTAGCCCGAGGGAGACGGCAACCTCCCTGCGTGCCAGCCAAGTTGACTGAAGCCCACAGCCTCGAAGGAGCACCTCTCATGCCGCGCACGAAATCAATCCGACGGTCAGTTGGCCCCTGGCTGCGTGCCTTTCCCTGGTCGACGGCCATCCTTGTGCTGGTCGTCGTCGTGCTGTGCTTCTACTCGTCCCAATCGCCGGCGCTCTATGACACCGCCCAGCTGGCTGCGCAGGTCCTCGCGCTGGGCGCCTGCATCATCCCGTGCTGCTGCGTAAGTAGGCGTTCCCAGCGCAAGATCTCGAACTGACCGTGGCGCGGTCGGAAAGCCCGATCGCCAAGACGGGACCGGCTCGGTACACTCTCGCGCTCTGGCTCCGATCCCAGCGTGAGAGTGCCGGGCTCTCCTATGAGCGCTTGGCGGCGGGGGCGGCCTACAGCCCCGACACTATGAGGCGGGCAGCATCTGGCCGGCGCATCCCAACCCTGAAGGTCCTCCTAGCCTTTGCGGAGGCATGTGGTGCGGATCAGCATGTCGCCGAGGGGCTGTGGAAATCCGCAAGACGCGAGGCAGGCGGCCCTCACCGGGAATATCATGTCGCTTACGTGACCGATTTCGCCAGTCTGCACGATGCAATGCAGTCGCTATATCGCCGCGCAGGAAGCCCCTCCTATGCGGAGCTGGATAAACGCGCGGGCGGAAATGGCAGGTTGCCGAAATCCACCCTGAGCCGCTTCTTCTCAAAGGGTTCCATTCCCAGCATGGACTTTACTTTGTCCTTTGTGGAGGCTTGCGGCGTCCGCGGGGAGGAGAAGCTTAAGCTCTGGGAGTTCGCATGGAATCGGGCATCCGGATGGCGAAACTGGGAAAAGCGCCAAAAGGTTGCGGAACAAAGGAGGGCGAAGAGGATCAGAAGAAAACGGGCGCGGGTTAAATTCCACATCTTTGCGCGCTGCCTCGGCTGTTATCGAAATGAGCTGCTGGAAACCCTGGATCCCGAAGAGGCGTTCTGGTGCGACCATTGCGTGGTTAGCAAGATTCCACTCGCGCGTTAACTCGCGAGAAGCTCCAGCAGGTTATCCGGACAGTAAGCCCCCCAACTCCCATCCCGTCTGCCGTCGACCCACACGCACGTGGAGCGGCCGCGGTGCCGGGCGTCCAGGTGGAGCGCCCAACTGGACGTACGACCTGGACGCCCGGTGCCGTGGCTGCTCGGCTTGCCCTGGGTCGATGACAGACGGGATGGGAGTTCCCCCGCCTCAGCCCCCTTCGGCCGGCACTCGTGAGTGGCGCCCCCGCCATCCCGGAGTCGGAGCGCCCCCGCCGGAGGCATGTCGGTGAGCGATGAAGCGCCGGCGCGCAGGGCTCGACTCATGCCTTTGGGCCTATCCCACTCGCAGGGGCGGGCGTCGGCGGAGCGTGCGCGGAGCGGGCCGAAGGCTGGAGCGTCGCGCAGAGCGGCGCCGGGAAGCCCGCCCGGCGGAGCGGAGCGCAGCCGGGTGCTTGATGAAGTAGAGAAACTCTTGCCTCAGGGCCTCTTGCATCTGGTATGTACCTGCCCACCACCTTGGACGGGTGGACCTCGCATCCCTGGGAACCTTCGTCGTGCGACGCTTGGGGTCAGTTGTCGGCAGACAAGGAGATCGAGTGACGGACCAGGCCAGCCCTCGCGGGACCTTCCTGAAGATCGCTGATCGCATCAAGGGGCGAATTGCTGCTGAACCGGCCGTGGTCGAGCTGCCTTCGCTGGCGGAAGTCATGGATGAGTACGCCGTGAGCCGAGGCGTAGCCCTCCGCGCCTTCAGAGTGCTCCAGCAGGAAGGGCTAGCCGAGCCGGTGCCCGGGGCGCGTTGGCGCGTCGTACGTGCTGGGGAGCGCCTGGATCGGCGACCGCTTTCCGAAAGGATCGCCGAGCTCATTTCAGCTGAGGGCCTGGAAGTGGGGGCACCCTTCCTCAGCACAGGGGAGCTAAGCGCCCGCCTCGGAGCGTCACGCCCCACCATCACCAAGGCACTGGCTCAGTTGGAAGCCGCCGGCCTGCTCACCGAAGGGGGGCAGGGCAAGCGGCGGTCCGTCCGGGCCGTGCCGTCGCCACAGGAGGACTCGAAGTCTTGACCACCGCCACGCTCACGGAATGGGCCTATCCACTCGCGGAATCGCTGCTGGCCGAGCCGCTACCCCGCCGCTGGAACCACTGCCTCGGTGTCGCCGAGCGAGCGCGAGCCATTGCGGAGATCCTGGGGCCGGATGCTGAGCTGCTGGAGGCCGCGGCCGTTCTGCATGACATCGGGTACGCACCCGATCTGGCGAAGACGGGGTTCCACCCGCTCGACGGCGCCCGCTACCTCCGGAACGTCGGCGCCGACGAGCGCGTCGTACGGCTCGTCGCCCACCACTCCTGTGCCTGGATGGAGGCGGAAGCGCGAGGCCTGCGGGAGGAACTGGAAGCCGAGTTCCCGCGTGAGGAGGAGCACCTGGCGGACGCTCTCTGCTTCTGCGACATGAACACCACGCCGGACGGCACCCCTACGAACCCCGTGGACCGAATCAATGAGATCGCAGGCCGCTACGGACCCGACAGCCTGATCGGGCAATTCATCCGGCGCGCCGAGCCGGAGATCCTGCTGTGTACGGTTCGCGTACTCACCAGGGTCTCCGAGGCGAAGGCCGGCACAGGTCAGCCGATGTAGGGCACGCTCCGGGTCGTGTCCAGGGCGTGCTGGATGCGGAGCCGCATCGTGGAGTGGATGTCGAGGTCGGCCAGGTCTGCGGGGGGCACCCAGCGGACCTGCGTCGTCTCGTTGCTCGTGCGGATCTCCCCGCCCATCGGTCGCGCGCGGAAGCAGATGCTGAACTGCTGTCGCGCCTCGCCGTCGTCGTAGAGCATCACGTGCCCGGGGTCGGTGTAGATGCCGGACAGGTCGAGGACTTCGGCCTTGATGCCTGTCTCCTCCCAGACCTCTCGTACGACGGTGTCACTAATGGACTCGCCAACGTCGTGCCCTCCACCGGGGAGGGCCCAGCGGCCGTTGTCGGAGCGCTGGATCATCAGCACCTCGCCGGCATCGTTCTGGACGAAGGCCACGACGGAAGGGACGACGTTGTTGGCGGGCGGTGCGTCGGGGTCGTGGAGGTAGTCGATGCGTCCCATGATCATGCTCCAGTGAAGTCGTGGTCGGTCACCTGGCGCGCCCGTCCCCAGGTCTGTTCGATGCTATTCGCGTACGTGTCGAAGAGGCCGCCCCCAGGGAGCCGCCGTAGATGAAGAACCGGGGCCAAGTAGGCGCCGATGCCGTACACATGGGTGTTCACGAGCATCTCGTCGTCGGCTCGGAACAACGAGTTGTACAGCGTCGCGTCGTGTAGCCGGATCCCAATATCCGGGTGGCTGGTGAGCAGCGGCCGGTAGTTCATGAGGGCATTGCGGATCTTGCCATCCATGATCCTGTGTCCCTCGTCGATGCCCCGCTGTCGGACGGCATCGCATGCGGGATCCCCAAGCAGGAGTCGGACTTGGGCGTTGTTCGACACCTTGCCCTTCAGGATCTTGTGGAATCCCGGGTCCTCCGACAGCCAGAGGCCCGCGTAAACGAGCACGTCAACGTGTGTTTGGGCGCGGTCGTACATCTCGCGCCACAGCCCCGCCGGCACCATGTGCCTGTGGGGGTAGATGGTCACGATCTCGGCTTTGCTGAGGTCGGCGGACGACTCGACTGCCCGCCCGTCGTCCCAAAGAGTGGTGACGCCGACGTCCAGCTCAGCTGCTACGGCGTACTGGTGGCGCCGGTACGGGACTTTGCTCTGCGTGATCCAGCGTTCGACGGTCTTCGCGTTGACGCCGATGGCGTCCGCGAGTTGCTGGATGGTCATCCCCTTCGCGAGCAGGGTCGACCGTAAGCGTTCGTTGGGCATCTACACCCCCCAGTGGGACGTCTTGGGAGCTCTTGACGGTAGCCAGAAGGCCCCGACGTGTCCACGCGCGGGGTAAACAACGCCCTTGACCTGGCCCGATGCTGATGGTGCGCCAGGAAGTGCCGGCGTGAAAGCGATGAACCTCCGCAGGCCCGCTTGA
This sequence comes from Streptomyces sp. NPDC001903, assembly GCF_042891345.1. Taxonomy (NCBI): domain Bacteria; kingdom Bacillati; phylum Actinomycetota; class Actinomycetes; order Kitasatosporales; family Streptomycetaceae; genus Streptomyces; species Streptomyces sp. NPDC001903. The sequence continues at coordinate 170,268 of NZ_JBIASZ010000008.1, read as the reverse complement.
CGCCACTCGATGCAGTACCTGTAATAGAGGTACTGCATCGGTTCTGCGGGGAACGCGGAACAGGGCTCCACTTCGCCTTGCCTGAAACGGCTGGGCGACGCGATGTGAGATCAGGGCGGGGACGCTGCAATCCCGCTAAAGGCCAGGTGGAACAGGGGTTCGGCCCGTACTGGCGAGGTGGCCCGGCGACCGCGAGCAACGGCCGGCGTGTGGGGACGAAGTCCCCCTTGCAGTGCGAGTCCTGTGCCCATCAACCCTGGAGGTTCCAAGTGATCCGGTTAAGACCCGGGGCCGTCGCCTTGCTGGACCGGCGTAGCGGCGTTGCCCCTCGCGTCACCTGATGCCACCCGCGCTTACCGCGGTCGGTTGCCTCCTCTGCCCGTCCGCCGCTACGGCGGTGTACGGGCGGGGTCGAGGGGAGCCGGAGTTCTCCCGCTTCACCCCAACGCAGTGCAGCCCCGGTGCTGGAACACCGGGGCTGCTGTTGGGTCCCGTTCCTCTACCGAAGGAGCAAGACCCGTGGAGTCCATCGCTGCACTTCAGAACCGTGTTACCCCGTGGTCGGATGGCCTGCAGCCGTCGGACGCGGAACTGAACGCGATCGAGACGGAGATGCCCGTCATCTCCGCCGAGGTCGAGTTGCTCGACGTACGGATTGCCCTGCTGGACCGTCCGGTCACGGAACTGGACGAGCGGCGGATCCGCCGGGCCCGCCGGCGCCTGCTCGCCGCCCGCCTGGACCTGGCCGCCAAGACGGCGTCCTCTTCCCACCCGGAGGTCGGAGCGTGAAGGGCATCCTTCGCCGCCTCGCCGACCTCTTCCGATGCGCCCCGCCCGCACCCCCGCCCGCCCCGGCCGAGCCGCTGGACGAGGGCGACTGGTGGGGGCCGTCGTGGATCTGGGAGCCGGGCGACCTCGACGACGAGGAGGGCGGCCGGTGAACCGCAAGGCCAAAGGCCTGCTCGTGCTCGCTCTGGTGGTCGTGGTCGGCATGGCATTCCGGGTCTCCTGGAACGCCCTGCGGGACATCGCCAGGGCCATCGGCGCCGACGACATCGCTGCGACGCTGTACCCGTTCGTGGTCGACGGCCTGATGGCCCTCGCGCTGGTTGCGGCCCTCGTCCTGACCGGCAAGGCCCGTGACTTCGCGCTGCGGGTGCTCGCCGGATACACGGTCGCCTCGCTGGCCCTGAATTACGTGCACGGTCTGGTGCCGGAGCTGCATGGCGGGTCGGTCGACTGGGGTCGACTGACTGACTGGAATCCGGCGAACTGGGCCCTGGTCCTGCTCGCCACGTCGCTGCCCGTCGGCTCGATCTACTTCGGCTCCGATCTGGTCGCCAAGGTCCTGCACCACCGGCCCCCGATCCAATCCGACACCACAGAATCGGCCCAGATCGCCGTAAATCGGTCGATGGCTGAGCAGGGCGAACCTCCGATCGAAGAGCCCACGCCACCCCCCGTGCAGGAGTCGGCGCAGGTCGATGTTGTCGAGACGGCCAACCCGATTGAGGTCCGGGTGCCGGTCGCTGTTGCGGCCGAAGCGCCGAGGCAGCGTCGGGCGACCGGTCGGGTACCGGAGTCGGCTCGATCGACCCGACCGGTCCGCACCCCGGAAGAGTTGCTCTCCGAGGCTCGGAGCATCACCGAGGCGTGGCCGGTCGAGGACCTGACCGGTGAGCGGATCCGCAAGGCCCTGCGCACCTCCCCGGCCAAGGCCCGCCTCTTGCGCGAGACATTGAAGGGCGAGCGGGCCGCGAACGCCGCCGCTGAGGCGGTGGCCGGATGACCCTCTGCCTCGATCCGACCGGCGCCCGCTACGGGATCCCCACCTTCCCCTGGCGGCTCGCCCCGGACGGACTCGCCACGCGCCGGCAGTTACGGGCCCTGGGCCTGCGGCCCGGTGGTCAGGGCATCGCCGGTCAGGTTCTGCGCCCCCGCTACCGGCGTGGCCCGCTCGCCGCGTTCTTGTACCGCGTGGACCAGGCGAAGCCGGTCCGGCCGATGACCCCGGCCAAACAGGCAGCCCTGGACCGGGCGAACGCCGCCCGCCGCACCTGCCCCTCCTGCCGCACCGACGCCGGATATGTCATCCCGACCTCGCTTGGCATGTGCGTCCCGTGCGCCTACCTCGAAGCCTCCTGAAGGGAGGCGATCGTGAACTACCTGCCCGAACCCGTCCGCCCTCCCGGCGTCGTACAGCTCCCGGACGGGACCCACATCTACTCCGACAGCCTGCCCGCCACCTACACGGGGCCGCAGGTCGTCCATCAGCACATCCACCAGGCCCCGCCCGACAAGACCGTCCAGCGCATCGCGCTCGGTTCCGGTGTCGGCGCTGGCGCGGTCGCGGCCGGGGTGTACTTCGGCCCGCTGCTCGTGGCCGCCCTGGCCTCGATGGCCGCGAGCCTCGCGTTCCTGGCCTTCCTCGCCCTGGTACTGGGCTGGGGCGTGCACACGGTCGTGAAGTCGGTCGGCGGCTCCGAGGGCACGCAGGCCGCCAAGAACATCCGCACCGCTGCCCGCCGCCGGCGTGGCTGACCACCTCGATCAGCGCCAAGGAGAAGAGATGAGTGAGACGTTCGAGACCATCCGCTACACGGCCGATGTGGTGGTCATCCGGTGCGATGAGGTCCTGGTGATCGAGCGGAGCTGGCCGCCCCACCAGGGGAAGCTCGCCCTGCCCGGCGGACACGTCGATGCGGGCGAGACGTCCCTGGCCGCTGCTGCTCGGGAGCTGCTCGAAGAGACCGGAGTCCGCGTCGACGCGGATGCGCTGACGCTGGTCGGCGTCTACGACCGAGTGGGCAGGGATCCGCGCGGCCGGTACGTGAGCGTGGCCTACGCCGCCACCGTCGCTGCAGGGACGGTCGCCCGGGCCGGCGACGATGCGGCGGCCGTGCGATGGCTGCCTTTGGCGGCGCCCGGGGAGCTGGCCTTCGACCACGCCCAGATCGTCGCCGACGCCTTCCGCCAGCAGCTCGCCGCCAGGTACGCCCGCCAGGTGGAGGCAGAGACCAGCGGGGGCCGCTGCCCGGCCGCGCACCCCTCCGACCCGAGCCCGTGTGCTGGCCCGGTCGCCGTGACGGTGGTGGACCGGTCGGGTGCCGGGATCGACGGTTGCAAGCACCACGGTGCCCGCATGCTCGCCAGCCTGACCGGCGCCCGCGTCTACGCCCTGCCCGACGCCCCCAACGACGCGGCCATCCGCACGCACCAGGCAGCTGCCAAGCTCCCGCCCTACGCCTGGCGGCGGCCGCTGGAGCGCTGACGGCTGCCCGATCCACCCGGCCAACGTGCCGGGTGGTGAGGGGAGCCGGACAGACCGGCCCGCCGAAGGGAGCCCACCGTGGCGAAGGACCCGAAGTTCACCGCTCGTGAGGTCGCGCAGATCGGCTGGTACACGGCCCGGATGGCCAAGCGCGGCATCGCCAGCCAGACCGTTCACCTCGGTGACCTGGAACGCAAGGTCGAGAAGGTCATCGACGGCGCCCGTGAACGCGAGGCCCGTCAGGCGGCCGAGGTCGCCGCGGCCGCGAAGGCCGCCCGCAATGCCCACGCCGCCGCCAAGGCGGCGAAGAGCCGCAAGTAGCTGTGCCCCGGGGCGGCCGCCCTCTCGCCAAAGAACGCCGGCCGCCCCGGGCCTACCCACCCCGCCAGTCAGGCAGAGCAGGAGTTCACAGCATGACCGATTCCCCGACCACGCACCTGCGGGCCGTCCCGGACGAGGACGTCGAGCCGGTGATCCCGAAGATGGTCGACAACCCGAACCTGCCCGACCCGAAGGTCCGCGACGAGAAGCGCAAGCCCGTCTTGGCCGGATGGCTGACCAACCGGCGGGACTTCGCCGCGACCGCCCGGCACGCCAGCGCGAACCTCGGCTACGCCGCCCTCTTCCACGGCGTTCGCATCCCGGTCTACGCGGCCCGGCTCGGCATCCGCTCCCCTCTGGGCGCCTGCCGGTTCATCGCCTCCACCAACCGGTGGGTGTGGGACCGCGAGGCCGCACCCCTGCGGGACTTCGCCGTCCGTACCGAAGACGTCGACCAGTACATGCGCCTGGCCAAGCTCCGCCAGGGCCGCATAGCCCTGCGCGGCCTGGTCACCCTTGTCGCCGCCGTGTTCGGTCTCGGCTTCGCCCTCTGGCTCTACGTCCTCGCCCCTGCCTACCTGTACGCGTTCGCCGCCGGGGGTGTTCTCCTGCTGGGGCTGGCCGGGCAGCAGCCCGATGCCCCGGTCATCGGCCCCGCGGTGCTGAAGACCGAGCTGCAGAAGATGACCGGCTCGATCGTCCTGCGAGGGCTGGACAGCATCGGCAACGCGAAGATCTCCGCCGCCATCAAAAAGGGCGGCGACATGAACGGTCTCCGCTTCACCTCCGAGATCGTGAGGGACGGGCCCGGCTACCGCGCCGACCTCGACCTCCCGTACGGCGTGACCCCCGAGGACATCATGGAGGCCCGAAAGCCGCTCGCCTCCGGCCTGCGCCGCAAGGTCGGCTGCGTGTGGCCCGCGCCGGATCCGGCCGAGCACGAGGGACGGCTGATCCTGTGGGTCGGGGACAAGCCGATGAACGAGACCACCAAACCCGCCTGGCCGCTCCTGAAGTCCGGGCAGGTCGACCTGTTCAAGCCGGTCGTGTTCGGCAACGACCAGCGCATGCGGGACGTGACCGTGACCCTCATGTTCGCCGCGGTCGTCGTCGGCTCGATCCCCCGTATGGGCAAGACGTTCCTGATGCGGCTGCTCCTGCTGATCGCCGCCCTCGACCCGCGTGCCGAGATCCACGCGTTCGACTTCAAGGGCACCGGCGACTTCTCCGCGCTGGAGCCGGTCTGCCACCGCTACCGGGCCGGCGAGGAAGACGAGGACATCGAGTACGTCGTCCAGGCCCTGCGCGAACTGAAGGACGAACTGCGCCGCCGGGCGAAGGTCATCAAGTCCCTGCCGCGCTCGCGGTGCCCGGAGTCGAAGGTCACGCCCGAGCTGGCCTCGGACAAGACGCTGGGGCTGCATCCGATCATCGTCGGTCTGGACGAGTGTCAGGTGCCGTTCGAGCACGAGAAGTACGGCCAGGAGATTGAGGACATCTGCACCGACATCACCAAGCGCGGCCCCGCCCTCGGCATGGTCGGGATGTTCGGCACCCAGCGACCCGACGCCAAGTCCCTGCCGACCGGGATCAGTGCGAACGCGGTGCTGCGGTTCGCTCTCAAGGTGATGGGGCAGCCCGCGAACGACATGATCCTCGGCACCTCGATGTACAAGGCCGGGTACCGGGCCACGATGTTCTCCCGCTCCGACCGCGGCATCTGCTGGATGGCCGGCGAGGGCGACGACCCCCGCATCGTCGCCTCCGCGTTCGTGGATGCGGTCGCCGCCGAGCAGGTCGTCGCCCGCGCCCGCAAGATGCGCGAAGAGTACGGCAACGTCACCGGCCACGCCATCGGCAAGGGCCCCGAAGCGACCGCAGGCCTCGACATCCTCACCGACGTCCTCACCGTCATCCCGGCCGACGAGGACGCGGTGTGGTGCGAGCGGATCGCCGCCCGCCTCACCGGCCTTCGCCCCGACGCGTACGCGGGGTGGAAGGGCGAGAACGTCACCGCCGCCCTCAAGCCCTGGGGCATCAAGCCCGGCCAGGTCTGGGGCCAGACCGACGAGGGCGAGGGCAAGAACCGGCGCGGCATCAAGCGCGCCGACATCACCACCGCCATCACCCGCCGTGACGCCGACCGGGCCGCCGCCTGACCCCCAGGAACGGTGCTAGACCTAGCACCCGCCGCTGCTAGGTCTAGCACCCCCGCTAGCACCCCAACAGGCCACTGACCAGGGAACTAGCGTCTAGCAGCTCACCTGCGAAAAGCCCCGGAAACGCCCCAGCCATGGGAGGAGACCCGCATGCTCATCGCTAGCACCGCCCTCATCCTCGCCACCCTCGCCGGTTACACCCTGTTGTGCATGGCCAGCCCCTTCGGCACCTGCCGCAAGTGCGACGGCGCCGGAGCCAAGCTCACCGTCAACCGCGCCGGGAAGATCAAGCGGGTCAAGCCCTGCCGCCGCTGCAAGGGCCACGGCAAGCGTCTACGCGTCGGCCGTCGCCTGCACAACCACAGCCGCGCAATCCACCGCGCCGGCACCCGCTGACCCCGGACAGCACAAAGCCGGTGGCCGTCCGCCATCAGGCGGGCCCCTCGTCTAGCTGACGACAGGCGGACACGGCCACCGGTAACACCCCGAGCTTGTCAGCGCCCGAAGTACGCGCAGCCTCCCAGCACACCCCGAGCACCGTCAAAGGAGATTCCGGCATGGCCATCACCGTCTCGCTCGTCGCGCTCTTCGGACTCGTCCTGTACTTCCTCCTGCGCAACGGATCCCTCAGCTACGGCAGTGCCTTCACCGCCATCGGGTTCGGGTTCTTCCTCGCCTCCACCGGCGCCGCAGGCCCCATCAACCAGATGGCCACCGCGATCGTCCAGGCCATCCCCAACCTCTGACCGCAGAAAAGGAGAGCGGCCCCCGTCTCGGCAAAGTCCGGGGCTGCTCTCGTCCAGAACCCATGAGAACTGGAGAGACCAGCATGACCCACCCCACCGACATCCGGCGAGCACCGAACGGCGACCGGCCGTTACTCCTCGATCTGTACTCCTGCGCCGGCGGCGCTGGCATGGGCTACGAACGGGCCGGGTTCGAGGTCGAGGGCGTCGACATCCGCCCCCGCCCGAACTACCCCTTCACCTTCCGCCAGGGCAACGCCCTGACCGTCCTCGCCGACCTGATCACGTCCGGCGAGATCCGCCGCTACGCGATGGTGCACGCCTCCCCGCCCTGCCAGAAGAGGTGCGCGCTGACCGTGGGCACCAACCGGTCCCGCGGCTGGGGCGGCAAGCACATCGACCTCGTCGCCCCTACCCGCCAGCTCCTGGACGCGTCCGGACTGCCGTACGTGATCGAGCAGCCCGACGGCAAGGCCGACGTCCGCAAGGACATCACCCTGTGCGGGGAGATGTTCGGCCTTGGCGTCCTGAGGCACCGGAACTTCGAACTCGGCGGCTGGACCACAGCAAAGCCCAAGCACGTTCGCCACCGCGGCTACGTACGCGGCTGGCGCCACGGCGAGTACCGCGACGGACCGTACGTCGCCGCCTACGGCAACGGCGGCGGCAAGGCCACCATCCCCGAGATGCAGGCCGCGATGGGCATCCACTGGACCGACCTCCGGGAGGAACTCACCGAGGCCATCCCGCCCGCGTTCAGCGAGTGGCTCGGCCGCGCGTTCCTCGCCCGCACGATGTCCGGGGCGGTGGCCGCGTGATCACCGCGACCGGGCTCCTGTCCACCGCGCTCCGGCTCGCCGGGCAGGGAATGCCCGTGATGCCGCTACGGGAGGGCAAAGGCCCCATGGGTAACTGCCGGGCCTGCCGAAAGAACGCCTGCGGAGGCCGACCGAACATGAAGACCCCGGGCACCTGCGCGTGCGCCGCGCCGTGCCACGCCTGGGCCGCCGCCACCACCGACCCGGACGTTCTCACCTCCCCGGCTTGGGCCGGCGCCTGGAGGCAGGCTCAGGCCGTCGCCTACCACCCCGGCGGCGCCGGACTCACCGTCGTGGACCTCGACAACGCCGACGCGATCGCCTGGGCCCGACAGAACCTCCCCACGACCACGACCGTCCCGACCACCCGCGGGGAGCACTGGATCTACCGAGGCACCCTCCGCTCCGTCAACGGCGTACGGCCCGGGGTCGACCTGAAGTCCACGATGGCCTACGCCCAGTGGCGTAGCCCCGGCACCGGCACCATGGCCGCGCTGCCGGAGATCGTGCGCGCGCTCGCCGTAAAGCAGCCCAGCGTGGTCCGGACCCAGCCCGGCATCGTCACCGCGACCGCGCCGGCCGGGGGCGGGGAGTGCCGCCACCGGTCACCCGCCTACCTGGAGCGGGGCATCGCCATGGCCGAGCAGCGCATCAAGGAGGCAGCCGAAGGCATCCACAACACCGTGTACCGGACCTTCCTCGCCGTGCTCTCCGTGCACGGCGGGTGCGGCTGCCTCACCGACGCGCACGTCAAGCGGCTGTTCACCGCCGCGCAGGCCAAGGGCGAATCCCTGCGCAACTGCGAGGACGCCTGGACCAACGCCCGCACAACGCTGGGGATGTAGCGATGCCCGAGGAAGAGAAGAACCCGGCCCGCCAGATCATCACCGAATACGCGCAGGACCACTTCCGGTACTTCCGCACCACCGAAGGCACCGTCTACGCGCAGAAGAACAGCCACCCCGTCGCCCGCCCCATCCGCTCCCAAGGCACGACCGGAAGCCACCGCCAGGAACTCATGGTCGGCCTCTACAACGACGGCCGCGGCTCATTCAACGGCAGCGCACTCAAGGAGGCACTCGACTTGATCGAAGCACTTGCCCTCAGCCAGGACGTACAGCCCACCCACATCCGCGTAGCGCCCGGCTTCGACGGCGTGACCTGGCTCGACCTCGGTCGCGACGACGGCCGGTCCGTACGCATCCACCCCACCGGCTGGGACATCCGCGTGCCCGACCCGCAAGAGGTGTGCTGGCGACGCACCCAGCTCACCGGTGAACTCCCCCTTCCAGAGAAGGACACCGACGGCAAGGGCATCGACGCTCTCCTGCGGCTGTGCAACTTCGCCAACGCCGAGAGCGAGTGCCTCGCCATCGCGTGGCTGATCGGCTGCCTGGAGCCTTCCGTGCCCGTGCCCGCGCCTTTCCTCACCGGCCCCCAGGGCGCCGGGAAGTCGACCGCCGGGCGGATGCTGGTGCGGATCATCGAGGGCATGACCGGTGACCTGCGCCGTGCGCCGAAGGATGAGGAGAACCTGATCACGGCCGTGGCCGCTGGTTGGGTTACTGCCCTGGACAACCTCTCGCACCTGCCGCCGGATCTGTCGGACCTGATGTGCTGCATCGTCACCGGCGCCGAGAGCATCAAACGCGCCCTGTTCACCGATGGCGACGTCGTCCGATCCCGCTACCGTCGTCCGCTGCTCCTGACCGGCATCGACGTGGGCGTCATCCGTCCCGACCTCGCCGAACGCCTCCTGCCCCTCCGTCTTGTGCGGCCCCAGGTGCGCCGGACGGAGGCTGAGTTGTGGGCGGAGTACAAGCCGGCCCTGCCCGTCATCCTCGGCTCCCTGCTCGACCTCACCGTCAAGGTGCGAGCCACCGAAGCCGACACTCCCACCGACCTGCGCATGGCCGACTTCGCCCATCTCTGCGCCCAGCTCGATACCGCCACCGGCCTCAGCGCGCTGACCGCCTACCGGGCCAGCCTCGATGACCTCAACGACGACGTCATCGAAGGCGACCTCCTCGCCCAGACCGTCCTCAAGCACGCCGCCGGCCTCGAAGCGGGCGAGGAAGTGCGGATGGCCTCCGCGGAGTGGCTGCACGCTCTCACCCAGCTCTACGCCGGCGAGGACTTCCGGCCCCTGCCCAAAGGGTGGCCCACCACCGGGAAAGTCCTCTCCGACCGCCTCAAGCGCCTACAGCCCACCCTCGCCGCCCGCGGCGTACTCGTCGACTGGGGCCGCACCAAGGCCGCCCGCTACATCGAGATGGCACGGCCGGCCGCCTCGGCGCCTCACGAGCAGGAAGCAGCGTTCTAACCCGCGCGACCACCGGGCCCCTGCACAGGCAAGAAGAGCACCCCGTCCCCGGGCGCGGCGTGCTCCTCTTGCTTGTCCGGCGGCTTGCCGCCGCTGCAAAGGACGTGCCGCGCAGCGGCCCCTCACTTCGCTTGAAAACGCACCGCACCACAACAGAAACCCCTCTCTTTTTCCTAAGAGAGGAGATGTTGCGTCACCCGCGTCACCGACGACCTGAAAACCACCGCTGACCTGCCAATATGCGGGTGACGCAGACGGCCCACGGCTGAGTCACCTCACGTCACCTGCGTCACCAACCTGCGTCACCCACTGACACAGGTGACGCAGGCCGATGACGCACGCCCACCCCTTACGTCACCCAAAACCCCAGGTCAGGCGCACGGATGACACAAGTGACGCGGTGACGCAGAAATCCCAGCCTCGGACAGGAGGCCCACCAGCCAGTCCGGCGAGGGTGAGCCGTCCGGTCGGCGATCTGGAGAGGAGCCGCTTCACGTGGCATTGATGGTCGTACCAGAGAGACGACTTCACAGCGTTCAACAAGCCGCCGAGCTGCTCGGCGTCGGACGCTCCACGGCCTACGAGGAGATCCGGCTGGGTCGCCTGCGCACCGTGCGTTCCGGCCGCCGCCGGCTGGTTCCCACCGAATACGTCGACGAGTACGTCGAACTCCTCAAGCGTGAGGCGGAAGCCGCCGCATAGCAGCAACGAACCCACAGAGGGGCCGCATCGAGGTCGGTGCGGCCCCTCCGTCATGCACGAAGGGTGCCGGATGGACAACGAACGAGCGCCGGCCCGCAAGGCAGCCAACGGCGCGGACTCCATCTACTGGGACAAGTCCAAGAACCGGTACATCGGTGCGGTCTCCCTTGGCTTCACTCCTGCGGGCAAGCGCAGGCGGCCCAAGGTGTCGGGAAAGACCAAGACCGAAGTACGGGCCAAGATCCGAAAGCTGAGGAGCGAACTGGCCGCGGAGGGCAAGGCTCCCGCGAATTACACCGTCCGTCAGGCCGTTGAAGAGTGGCTGGCCAAGGGCCTCCGAGGGCGAGATGAGTCGAGTCTCGCCACATACCGGAGCCTGGCGAAGAACCATGTCATCCCCCAGCTTGGGCACGCCAAGCTGCAAGAGCTTGACGCCGACATGGTCGACGACTGGCTCGTGGGGCGAGCTGAAGTGCTGGGCGATGAAGCCCTGAAGAAGGTTCGTTCGATCTTGAGACGATCCATCAATCACGCCAGGAAGCGCGGACGCGCCAACCGCAACGTGGTCGAGCTGGTCGACCTCCCTGAGGGCCGTCCGGGGAGGCCGAGTAACTCCCTCTCCATGGCTGAGGCCGAGTCGGTTCTGCGGGCCAGAAGGGGCACCTGGATCCACGCATACGTGGTTCTAGCGCTGTTGGTGGGTGTGCGTACCGAAGAAGAGCGCCCCCTCACCTGGGCTCATGTACACACGGAGGTGCCGGAAGGCGCGAAGCCCCATGTCGATGTCTGGCGTTCCGTTCGTCGCCGCGGCGACACCAAGACCGTACGGAGCCGCAGGTCCCTGGCCATGCCCCTTCAGGTCGCCCAGGTCATGCGGGACTACCGCAGTCGGCAGCAGGCAGAGTTCGAGGCGGCGGGGCTCGTTTGGAGTCCGGAAGGACTGGTCTTCCCCGACGACAACGGGAAGCAGCGCACGTCGACCAACGTCTTGAGGAACTTCCGTTCGTTGCTCCGTGAGGCCGGTGTGAAAAATCCCAAGAAGTGGACGACCCGAATGCTCCGGACGAGCTGCGTATCGCATCTCTCCGCCCACGGCGTTCCAACCGAGGTGATCGCCCTCGTGGTCGGGCACAGCGGAACGCAGACGACCGAACGGGTGTACCGCAAGCAGCTTCAGCCAATCATCAGGGATGGTGCACAGGCCATGGACGAGATCTTCGGAGATGGTAGGGGCGGGGCGCCCTCCGGTGGCGCCCAGGGCTGAATCCGGCTGCGTGGCCCCCAGTTTGGCTCCCCTGTGGCAGGTCCTCCCCTGAAACTGGGGGCTGACCTGGGGGCAACACCGTGTGCCCGCTCCCACTGCGCTTACCTCCGAAGTCATGGCCCTGGGGGGCCGGGCGGGCTTGCCAACCTTCTTTGACTCACATCGCAAGAAAGGTTGGGATTCTCCTGTTTCGGCGGGGGCCGGAGGGCTACGCTGCACCCAGCCGAAGCTCTCGAACGTCCTCTCGACATACGGAGAACCTCACGGTGCCAGCCGCCGACCGACCCGTCCTGGCCTCCGCCTGGGCCCGTGTCGCGGCGTTGGCCGAGCGCAGCGGGCGGGACCCCGCCGAGGTGCTGTGCCCGGAGCGGCTGAGCCGCCTGACCGGCGTCGAGCCCGCCCTCATCCCGCAGGTCGTGGCCGGGACCGCGCCCGAAGTGCCGCTCTGCATACGGGTGCACCGGCGCTTCCTGCGGCTGCGGGCCACCCGCCGCGACAAGCACGGCCGGGAGTGGTCGCTGGCGGCCATCGCGGAGGACTTCCGGGCGCCGGGCGCCTCCCTCGGCCCCCTCAACGCGGGCACCGGACTGCCCCGGCTGGGCCACGCGGCGGGCGTGCAGCGGTTCTTCGGGGTCTACGCCGGCTTCCTCCTCGCCGACAGCCAGTGCGCGGTGGAGCACGCCCTCGCCACCACGGGCGCCGGCGCCCCGGCCGACCTCGGGCACCTCTCGTACCTGACGGGCATGCCCCCGCAGGACATCCGGCTCACCCTCGACGGCGCGCCGCCCCGGCTCCCGCTGAAGGAGCAGGTCCGCCAGCGGTTCGAGCACCTGCGGCGCACCCGGCCGCGGCCGGACGGCCAGGCCCACTCGCTCGCCGCCATCGCCCAGTCCTTCTACGCCTCGGGGCAGTCGCTGACCCGCCTCGCGCGCGGCGAGGGCCTGCCCAACCTCGCGGCGGCCGCCGGCATCCAGCGCTTCTACGGGGTCGACGGCGGCTTCCTGCTCGCCGACGACACCGAGGCGCTCACCACCGCCCTGGCCGGGATCGAACAGGAGCTGGAAACCGCCGAACGGAGCACGGGGAACCCGATGCTGGCCGTCCTGCGGGCGCACGATGTGCGCAGCATCGTCACGCGCGCCGGGCGGCTCTCCCCGGCGGGCTGGAAGTCGCTCGCCGACCACCTCGACGACCTGCTGGCCCGTGAGGGGCAGCTGACACGCGAGAGCGCGGGCCGCGTGGCGGTGCCGGACGACCGGAAGGCTGCCGAGGGGGGAGCGCCATGAGGACCACACGCACCATGCGGAAACTCGGCGGGGAGCTGCTGGCGGAAGCGCGTCTGGCGCAGCCGGCCGATGCCGCCGAGATCATCGGGGGCCTGTGCGCGGCGTACGGACGCCGGCGCGGCGGGCGGCCGGTGGAGTTCCGGTTCGCCGGGTTCCCGCCCGACACGGCCAGCGGGCTGTGGCTGGAGATGGAGGAGCGCGACCTGCTCGTCATCGAGGAGCGCACCCGGCCCGAGCACCAACTCGTCATCGCCTGCCACGAGTTATGGCACCTGGAGGAGGGCACCTGCGACAGCCACGGCCCGGGCATGGCCGTGGCGGCCCGGCTCACCGGAGACCGGGGCGACCTCGCGGAGCTGCTGCACTCGGAGACCGGACTGGGCAGCGTGGTCCGGCAGGCGGCCGCTCGCGCCGACCGGGAGGACCCGGCGGAGATCCGGGCCGAGACCTTCGGGCTGTACCTCGGCCAAGTCCTGAAGGCGTACTTGCCCGGGCCCCGCGAGGAGCGGTTCCCCGAGGCGATCGAGCGCATCAAGTCCTCGCTGGGCTGGGGCCGTTGAGTGCACGCCCCCGCGGCGTACCGATGACGCCCCGGTGACCGGCGCTCCCCCTCCCGACGCACCTCACGCGCGCCGCTGCCCCCGCACGGCCCTGACAGAGAGCACCACGATGACCCAGTCCTCCCCGCCCCGCCACGCCGTCGTCATCGGCGGCAGCATGGCCGGCCTGCTCGCGGCGGCCGTGCTGGCCGAGCACGCGACGGTCACGATCATCGACGCCGACACGCTGCCCGACAGCCCGGCGCCGCGGCGCGGACTCCCGCAGGCCCGGCACGTCCACGTGATGTGGTCGGGCGGGGCGCGCGCCATCGAGAAGATACTGCCGGGCATCACCGAGGCGTGGACGGCGGCCGGGGCGATCCGCCGCAGCCTGCCCACCGACCTGGTCACCATGACCGCGCAGGGCTGGATCCCGCGGTGCGGGGAGAAGCAGTTCAACATCTCGTGCAGCCGCGACCTCCTCGACGCGGTGGTCCGCGCCCGGGTGACGGGTCTGCGCGGTGTCACCACGCTCCAGCAGAGCCGCGTACGGGCCCTGGAGGGCACGGCGGCCCGGGTCACCGGCGTCCGCGTCGACGCCCCCGGGGAGCAGAACCGGCTCGTGACCGCCGACCTCGTGGTCGACGCGAGCGGGCGCGGCTCCCGGGCCCGGGCCTGGCTGCAGGAGCTGGGGGTCGGCGGGATCAGACAGGCCCAGGTGGACTCCGGCCTGGTGTACGCGACCCGCATCTTCGAAGCCCCCGCCGGGGCCCACGAGATGGGCTTCCCCATCGTCAACGTGCAGTCCGATCCGCGGGTGTACGTGCCCGGCCAGACCGCGACGATCGTCCCCATCGAGAACGGCCAGTGGCAGGCCACCCTGTCCGGCACCCGCGGCGGCCAGCCCACCGGGGACCCCGAGCAGTTCGTCGCGTTCGCCAAGGGGCTGCGCGATCCGATCGTCGGCGAGCTCCTCGACGGCAGGAAGCCCCTGACCGACATAGCCGTCACCCAGGGCACCGCCAACCGCCGGGTCTACTTCGAGAAGGCCGACCTGCCCGACGGGTTCTTCGCCGTCGGCGACTCCGTCGCCACCTTCAACCCGCTGTACGGGCAGGGCATGACCGTCGCCGCGCAGGGGCTGCTGGCCGTACGGACCCTGCTGCGCACCCAGGGCCTCGCCCATCCCTCCTTCGGCCGCGAGGCCCAGCGCGCGCTCGTCCCGCAGGTGTCCACCGCCTGGGAGCTCGCCACCTCGCAGGACATCCTGTACCCGGGGGCCACCGGCATGAAGCCGCGGGCCGGTGTCGGGCTGCTCAACGCGTACGTCAACCGGCTGATGACCGGGGCCACCACGCGTGAGGCGCTGACCGCCGCGTTCCTCCAGGTCATCACCATGAGCAGCACGCCCGCGTACTGGCTGCGCCCCTCGGTGGTCTGGCGCGTGCTGCGCGCCTCGGACCGGGGCGCGCTGAAGGCGCCGCCGCTGACCGCGGCCGAGCGGGCCGTCGCGGGGCTCGACCGGACGTCCGGACCGGCCGACCCCGTCGACCCGGCCGACCCCGCCGGCCCCGCTGATCCCGTCGACCCGGTGGGCCCCGTCGGACAGGCGCGATGAACGACGGTCTCATCCTCTACGTTCCCGGGTCGGTGATGATCCTGGCGCTGCTGATCAAGGCGCCGACCCTGCGCCGGGGCTGGGACCAGCCGCTCATGCGGGCCGTGTGCACCCTGCTCGTCGTCGGCTGCCTCGTCATGTTCCTAGCGGCGCCGCCGACGATCTCCGCCGTCAACCGGGTCACCGGGATCGTCAACTTCTCGGCCCCGCTGGTGTACAGCGTGCTGACGGCGTTCTCGGGGTCGTGCATCGTCCTGGTCCTGCAGTGGGGCGGCGGTCCGCCCGCCGTCGTACGGCGCGCCACCCGGCTGACGGTGGCCGTGTTCGGCGCCGTCACCCTGCTCATCGTCGTCCTGTTCGCGATCGGCGACGCGCCCGTGGAGCGCCTGCGCGACCTGGACACGTACTACGCCAACACGCCCTGGCTGCGCGAGATGATCGTCTGCTACCTGCTCGCGCACACCGTGGGCAGTTCCACGCTGACCCTGCTGTGCTGGAAGTGGCTGCTGCGCGTGCGCCCCTCGCTGCGCCCGCTGCGCACCGGACTGGCCCTGATCGTGCTCGGCGGGGCGCTGGACCTGGGCTACCTGGTCGCGAAATGGGCGGCGGTGGGCGCCCGCTGGGCGGGCCGCGACTGGGACGGCCTGTCCACCTACGTGGCCCCGCCGTTCGCCTCCGCCGCCGCCCTGATGGTGGGCTCGGGGTTCATCGTCCCGCTGGTCGGCGGCTCGGCTGCCTGGCGGGACTTCAGCCGGTACCGGCGGCTGCACCCGCTGTGGAAGGCGCTGCGCGGTTTCGCCGCGTCGAGCGTGACGACGGTGCCGCTGACCTGGTGGTCTCCGATCGGGATCCGGCTGATCCACCGCGAATCGGTGATCGACGACGGGATCCTGGCCCTGGCCTGCTGGTTCGACCCGGCCGTACGGGGCGACGCGTACGAGGCCGCCCTCGGCCAGGGCATGTGCGACGCGCGGGCCTCCGTCGTGGCCGACGCGGCCATGCTCGCCGCCGCCTGCCGGCGCCGGGAGGCGGCCGCCACCGAGGCCGCGGCGGCCGCCGACCGGACGGCCGAGGCGGACCAGGGGCTGCCCGAGCCGTACCGGCTGGACTCCCGGCCGCTGGCCGCGCTGGCCCGGGAGTTCCGCACCTCCCCCATCGTGGCGGCCGTGCGCCGGGACCCGGCCGCGCTCTGAAGGCCCGGCGGCGGGCGCGGGCCGGCCTCAGCCGACGAGGAGGTCCTCCGGGACGGGGTTGCGGGCGAGCCAGGCCCCGTACGCCCGCACCCGGCGCCAGTGCTGGAGCTGGTCGAGGGCGAAGGTGGCCCGCGGGGAGGCCGCCGGGCGCGGCTCCAGTCCGCGCGCCAGCCGGTGCAGCTGGAACCGCACGAAGGCCAGCAGCGCGGCTCCGGCCAGGTCCCGGTCCTTCCAGCGCAGCCGCTCCACCGTCACCCGTACGTCCTCCCCGGCGCGCCAGCGCGCCGGCAGGTCGGGGCGGAACGCCAGCGCCGAGGCGAGCCCGACGACCGACACCCCGCGCTCCAGGACCCTCCGCGCGGTCTCCTGCCGGGCTATCCCGCCCGTCAGCATGAGCGGCATCGTGGCCGCGTCCAGGAACTGCTCGGCGAAGGAGAGGAAGTACGCCTCCCGCTCGAGGGTCCGCAGATCGGCGGTGCGGCCCAGGGTCGCGGGGCTCTCGACGCTGCCGCCGGACAGTTCGACCAGGTCGACGCCGAGGCCGCCGAGGGCCGCGAGGACCTGCGCCGCGTCCTCGGTGTCGAAGCCGCCGCGCTGGAAGTCGGCGGTGTTGAGCTTGACGCCGACCGCGAAGCCGGGGGCGACCCGCGCGCGGACGGCCCGGACGACCTCGGTGAGGAGGCGGACCCGGTTCTCCGGGCTGCCGCCCCACCGGTCGGTGCGCCGGTTGACCAGCGGGGAGAGGAACTGGCTGAGCAGGTAGCCGTGGGCGGCGTGGATCTGCACCCCGTCGAAACCGGCCTCCTCGGCCCGCCGGGCCGTGACCGCGAAGCGGGCGACGGTGGCCTCGATGTCGGCCTCGGTCATCGCGGTGGGGCGGGCGAAGCGCTTGGTGTGCTTGCCGAGGCTCACCCCTATGTCGGAGGGCGCCCAAGCCGTGCCGGGCATCTCGGAGCCGACCTGCCGGCCCGGGTGGTTGATCTGCATCCAGACCCGGCCGCCGCCGCTGGAGGCGGCCGCGGCCCAGCGGCGGAAGGGGTCGAGCGGGGAACTGGCGTCGAGGACGATCGTGCCCGGCGCGGTCAGCGCCCGGCGGTCCACCATCACGTTCCCGGTGATCAGGAGGCCGGCGCCGCCCCGCGCCCAGCGGCCGTAGAGGCGCTCGATCCGCTCGTCCGGCAGCTGGCCGGCCCCGGCGAGGCTCTCCTCCATGGCCGCCTTCGCGAGGCGGTTCGGCAGGGTGGCGCCGCCCGGCAGTTCCAGTGGCGTGAACAAGTCCATCGGCAGTTCCCCCCAGGAAACGTGTTGCACGTGTCATCCCGCGCCCCGGCGCAAAGATACCGCCAGCTCCCCCGCACCCGTCAGGCTCCGGCCGCAAGAATCCGGACACCACCGGAACGCGGAACGCCCCGGGCCGAAGGGCTCGGGGCGTGTCCGTACGCGGCGTGCGGCGCACGGGTCAGAGGTCCGCGAGCTCCAGACCGGCCTGGGCGGCGGCCGCCTGGACGGTCTGCTCCAGCAGCACGGCGATGGTCATCGGGCCGACACCGCCCGGGACCGGGGTGATCAGCGAGGCGCGGGCGGCGGCGGACTCGAAGTGGACGTCGCCGACGTTGCCCTCGTTGTAGCCGGCGTCCAGGACCACGGCGCCGGGCTTGATGTCCTCGCCGCGGATGAATTCGGCCTTGCCCACGGCGGCGACCAGCACGTCGGCCTGGCGCACGATCGAGGGCAGGTCCGCCGTGCGCGAGTGGCAGTAGGTGACGGTGGCGTTCTGCTCCAGCAGCAGCATGCCGGCCGGCTTGCCCAGGATCGCGCTGCGCCCGACGACCACGGCGTGCTTGCCGGTCAGGTCCACCTCGTACTCGGCGAGCAGGCGCATGATGCCGCCGGGGGTGCAGGAGACGAAGCCCGGCAGTCCGAAGCCCATGGCGGCGAAGGAGTGCATGGTGACGCCGTCGACGTCCTTGCCCGGGGCGATGGCCTCGAAGGCGGCGCGCTCGTCGATGTGGTGCGGGACGGGGTGCTGGAGCAGGATGCCGCTGATCTCCGGGTCCTCGGAGAGGGCGGTGAGGGCGGCGACGAGCTCCTCGGTGGTGGTCTCGGCCGGCAGCTCCACGTGGCGCGAGGTGATCCCGGCCTTGGCGCAGCGGTTCTGCTTCATCTTCACGTACGTCACGGACGCCGGGTCCTCGCCGACCAGCACGGTCGCGAGACAGGGCGCGGTGCCGGTGCGCTCGGTGATCTTCGCCGCAAGGGCGACGGTCCGCTCCGAGATGCGGCGGGCGAGGGCGGTGCCGTCCATCAGCCGGGCGCGGCCGGCGGCGGAGACGGGGGCAGAGGCAGTCTGGGCAGTCGTCACGGGGTCTCCTGAGCGTCGCTGCGGATCGCGGTTCGCGGGTTCGCGGTTCGCCCAGGCGCGCGGCAGGAGACGTACGTGCGGGGACGTACGCCGGGCCGCTCCCCGGTGGTGATCCACCCGAACGCCAGTCACGGCCCGCCTCCACTCTAATGGACCCCGTCGGCGGGTGCGGTGGTCCGCGGCGGCCCCCCGTGCGTGGATCCGGTCAAACCGGTGGATCACCGGCGCCGCGCCTGGGACGATCGAGACATGACGCGCACTTTCGACCACCTCATCGCGGAAGCCGAGTCCGTTTCGGTGGACGGCTGGGACTTCTCCTGGCTCGACGGCCGGGCCACCGAGCAGCGCCCCTCCTGGGGCTACCAGCGGCTGCTCGGCGAGCGCCTCGCCCGGGTCCGCTCCGCCCTCGACATCCAGACCGGCGGCGGAGAGGTGCTCGCCGGGGCCGGGCCGCTGCCCCCGCTGACGGCGGCCACCGAGTCCTGGCCGCCGAACATCGACAAGGCGACCCGGCTCCTGCACCCGCTGGGCGCGGTCGTGGTCGCGGACGCCGACGAGCCGCCGCTGCCGTTCGGCGACGAGGCCTTCGAGCTGGTCTCCAGCCGCCACCCGGTGACCATCTGGTGGGAGGAGATCGCGCGGGTCCTGCGGCCGGGCGGCACGTACCTCTCGCAGCAGGTCGGGCCGGCGAGCGTCTTCGAGCTGGTCGAGTACTTCCTCGGGCCCCAGCCGCAGGACGTCCGGCGCGCCCGGCACCCCGACGACGCGGTCGCCGACGCCCGCAAGGCGGGCCTCGAAGTGGTGGATCTGCGCTCCGAAAGGCTGCGAACGGAGTTCCACGACATCGGAGCCGTGATCTACTTTCTCCGGAAGGTGATCTGGATGGTGCCCGGCTTCACGGTCGGGCAGTACCGGGACCGGTTGCACGAGCTCCATGAACAGATCGAACGTGACGGCTCGTTCGTGGCGCACACCGCCCGTTTCCTCATCGAGGCCCGCAAAACGGGCTGACGGAGAAGGGCGTGCGGACGCGGACGGATCCACGGCCGAATGGTTGCGCGCCCACAGCGTGGCGCAGGTCACTCAATTCAGCGCGTAACGAATCGACTCGGGCATGCGATGAACCGACAGGTGTCCTCGCGCGGCCCCGGAATACAGACCCCCCTCGGGTCTGTTTCCCGAGTCCGCGCGATGATTTCCCGCCCACTCCCTATCTGTTCGCAACGAGAGGCTCCTTGTGTCGCTCAGCCCGTCCCGTACGTTCCCTCCGGAGATCGCCGAATCGGAGGCCCTCGTCGCGCTCGTCGAGCGCGGCCGCGAGCAGGGTCACATCAACGGTGACGACGTGCGCCAGGCCTTCGAGGCCGGCCGCATCCCGGTGGACCAGTGGAAGCGGGTCCTGCGCAGCCTGAACCAGGTCCTGGACGAGGAGGGTGTCGCGCTGCACGTCAGCGCCGCCCCCGCCACGAAGGCTGCCGCGAAGAAGCCCCGCAAGGCGGCCGCCGCGCCCGCCCGCACCGTGACCAAGAAGGCGGCCGCCGCGCCGCGCCCCATCGGTGCGCGCAAGGCCTCGGCCACCAGCCCGGTCCCGGCCACCGCGGCGGCGATATCCGCTTCGCCGGCCGCGGCCGCCGAGGACGAGGTGACGGCCGACGCCGTCGCCGAGCCGAAGAAGCGGACGGTCAAGAAGACCGCCGCGAAGAAGACCGCGGTGAAGAAGACCGCCGCCGCGGCCAAGAAGACCAGCGCCAAGGACGCCGACGAGGGCGAGACCCCGGCCGCCGAGGGCGAGGACTGGGCCGCCGAGGACCTCGTCGACGACGTCGAGGAAGAGGCCCCCAAGGCCGGCGGTTCCCAGGGCTTCGTCCTGTCCGACGACGACGAGGACGACGCCCCGGCGCAGACGGTCATGGTGGCCGGTGCCACCGCCGACCCCGTCAAGGACTACCTGAAGCTGATCGGCAAGGTGCCGCTCCTCAACGCCGAGCAGGAGGTCGAGCTCGCCAAGCGCATCGAGGCGGGTCTCTTCTCCGAGTACAAGCTCGAAGAGGAGGAGGACCACAAGCCCGCCTTCAAGCGCGAGCTGGAGATCCTCGTCGAGGACGGCCGCCGTGCCAAGAACCACCTGCTGGAGGCCAACCTCCGCCTCGTGGTCTCCCTGGCCAAGCGCTACACCGGCCGCGGCATGCTCTTCCTGGACCTGATCCAGGAGGGCAACGTCGGTCTGATCCGCGCCGTGGAGAAGTTCGACTACACCAAGGGCTTCAAGTTCTCCACGTACGCGACCTGGTGGATCCGGCAGGCGATCACGCGTGCCATGGCCGACCAGTCGCGCACGATCCGCATCCCCGTCCACATGGTCGAGATCATCAACAAGCTGGCGCGCGTCCAGCGCCAGATGCTCCAGGACCTCGGCCGGGAGCCCACTCCGGAGGAGCTGGGCAAGGAACTCGACATGACCCCCGAGAAGGTCATCGAGGTCCAGAAGTACGGCCGCGAGCCGATCTCCCTGCACACCCCCCTGGGTGAGGAGGGCGACAGCGAGTTCGGTGACCTCATCGAGGACTCCGAGGCGGTCGTGCCGGCCGACGCGGTGTCGTTCACCTTCCTCCAGGAGCAGCTGCAGTCGATCCTGGGCACGCTCTCCGAGCGTGAGGCGGGCGTCGTCTCGATGCGCTACGGCCTGAACGACGGCCAGCCGAAGACCCTGGACGAGATCGGCCGCGTGTACGGGGTCACCCGTGAGCGCATCCGCCAGATCGAGTCCAAGACCATGTCGAAGCTGCGCCACCCGTCGCGTTCGCAGGTGCTGCGCGACTACCTCGACTAAACCGGACCGAACCGTCCGCAAGTCCGTCCGCGTCCCCCGGGCCAGTCTCAAGACCGGCCCGGGGGACGCGTTCAGTTCTCCAGGAGGTGCTTCAGCTTCTCCTCGTTGCGCGGCATCTCCTTGCGGGCGTACGGCTTGACCACGAGCGGGGCGATGACCCTGCCGATGCCGTGGCCCTCGAAGTCGAGGTCCAGGGTCACGCGCGAGCGCCTGCCGCCCTCGAGGGACTCGATGGTGCCGCGCACATCGCCGCGTACGGGTCCGCCGATGCCCTGGATGTGCCAGCTGCGCGGCCGGTCGAGCTCCGTGACCTGCATGGTCATCGGGAACTCCCGCTTGCCCATGCGCCGGGTGACGACGACCTTGGAGCCGACGTGGACGGGTGCGCCGTCGAGCGGGCGGGCGGAGACGGCGCTGTCCTGCCACTCCGGCAGGTGCGTGGGGTCCGTCACGTAGTCGAAGACGTCTTCGGGACTGCGGGAAATGTCGATGCTCTCTCTGATCGCGGACATGGCGACCCCTTACTGCCCCCTGCGTGTCCTCCCATTCCACGCTACCGCGCAGGTCAGGCGGCGGCCCGGTGCTCGGCACCGCTCTCGGCCCGGTGCTCGGCCCGCTGCTTGCGCGCGGACATCGCGGCGTGGACGAGGACGCCGGCGAAGAGGAACAGGACGCCCTGGTAGACGGCCGCGTAGCCGGAGCCGGCGACCAGCCACATCGAGAAGCCGAAGGCCAGAGCGGCGAGGATCCCGTCACGGGCCAGGCGGCCGCGGTGGACGCGCTCGGCCTGCCCGGAGAGCAGGAAGTGGATCTGCGCGGCGGTGGAGAGCAGGTACGGCACGGTCGCCGTGAAGGTGGTGACCAGGACGAGGATCTCGAAGACCCCGTCCGAGCCGGCCGTGTAGTTGTAGATCGTCAGGCCGGAGGCCAGGGCGACGGTGACGATCACGCCGACCACCGGGACGCCCCGCTTCCTCGTCTCGAAGACCTTCGGGAAGAGCCCGTCGCGGGCCGCGGCGTACGGGGTCTGCGCGCTGAGCAGGGTCCAACCGTTGAGGGCGCCGAGCATCGAGACCACGGCCGCGCAGGCGACGAGGGTGCCGCCCCAGGTGCCTCCGGCCCCTCCGTCCACGGAGAACATGGCGTTCACGGCGTCGCTGAAGGGCGCCTCCGAGGCGACCAGCTGGTCGTGGGGGACCAGGCCGAAGACGGAGAGGGTGCCCAGCAGGTAGACGGCGGCCGCGCCGACGGTGCCCAGGATCGTGGCCCGGCCGACGTTGCGGGCGGGGTCGCGGACCTCGCCCGCGCTGACGGCGGCCGACTCCACGCCGAGGTAGCTGAAGAGCAGGATCGCCGCGGCCGCGGAGACCGCGCCGACCGGGCTCTGGCCGGTGGCCCGGAACGGGCCGAGGTTGGCCGGGTCGAAGAAGAACAGCCCGCCGACGGCGACCAGCAGCAGCGGGGCGAACTTCAGAACGGTGGCGACCACTTGGACGGCCCCGACGTACCGGGTACCGGCCAGGTTGGCGAGCGCCGGGAGCCACTGCACGGCGAGGGCCGCCAGGCACATCGCGGCCTTGTGACCGCCGATGGCCGGGAAGAGCACGGTGAGGTAGCCGACGGCCGCCACCGCGAGGGCCGCGTTGGAGACCCAGGCGGTGATCCAGTAGCTCCAGGCCGCGAGGAATCCGGCGAAGTCGCCGAACGCGGCGCGGGCGTAGACGTAGGGGCCGCCGGTCTGCGGGAGCCGCTGCGCGAGCCGGCCGAAGACCAGGGCGAGGGCGATCGCGCCGACGGTGAGCACGCCGAAGGCGACCAGGCTGATCGTGCCGAAGGGCGCCACCGAGGCGGGCAGCAGGAAGATGCCGCCGCCGATGATGTTGCCCATGACCAGGCAGGTCGCGATCGGCAGGCCGAAGCGCCGGGCGTGCGGGTCGCGGCCCTGCTCCGGGGGTGCGGCGGTCTCGGCGGGCAGGGTTGCGGTGCTGGTCATCGGTGGTGCGCCTCGGAATGTCTCACATGCTGGGCAGGGTCAACACATGGTTGACCAGGGTGAAGACGGCACAAAATCAGCGGATTTCGTCCCGTGAGGGCACCCCTGCGGAAGGAAGGCTTCCGCCATTTCCGCCCGCGGGCCGGGGTTCCTCCACCGACTGCCCCGCGGGGTCCGCCGGGAGGTTCCCCGCCGCCGCGATCACCTGCGGGGCCAGCGGCACCTGGGGGCCGTCCGCCTCCCGCAGCCAGCGCCGCAGCACCTCGTGCACCGCTTCCGCGCCCACCAGGTCCGGCTCCGGCTCCGACAGCTCCGTCGGCCACATCAGGAACGGACGCCCCTGCTCCCCGCCCAGGCCGCCGTGCGAGCCGATCTGCTCCTCGAAGGCGTGCACCGAGCCGGTCAGCGGGTCGTACGCCGAGTTCACCATGACGTCGGCCACGTGCGGGAAGGCATCGGTCCGCCGGACCGCCTGCTCCGCGCCCGGTCCGAACCGGGCCAGCAGCTCCTGCGCCGCTCCCGGCTCGTCGAGGCGGGCCACCGCCCCGCCCGGGCCCAGCACCTCCCCGTCCACCAGCAGGAAGCCGATGCCCGGGTGGTTGGCCAGGGTCGCCAGCAGGGCCGGGTGCGCCCGCTCGATCCGCTCCCGCGAGGCCCGCCCCCGTACGTCCGGGAAGGAGATCAGCCCGAGGTTGCCCGAGGCGAGCACCACCGGGTCCGGCCCCCGCTCCGGGTGGGCCCCGGCACCCTCCTCCACCGGCCGGTGCAGGGCCGCGAGCACCGCGGCGCGGGCCTCGGCGCCGCTGCGGGTGCGGCCGGCCCGGCGGGAGACCGGCAGCCCGCAGCCCGCGCGGACCAGGTCCTTCAGGGTCAGCCCGTACCGGCCGAGGAAGGTCTCCCCCGGGCTCTGGCCGTGATCGGAGAGCAGCACGATCCGGTACTCCCGGGGTGCGTGCTCGGCGACGCGGGCGATCAGCGCGAGGCTGCGGTCGAGCCGGGCCAGCACCCGCTCGGTGTCCCGGCCGTGCGGCCCCGAATGGTGGGCCACCTCGTCGTAGGCCACCAGGTCCGCGTAGACCGCGGCGCGCCCCGCGAGCATGTCACCGATCACCGCCGCCACGACGACGTCCCGTTCGACCACCGTCGCGAAGGCGCGGATCAGCGGGTACAGCCCGCCGCGGGCCACCCTCGGCCGCTCCGCGCGCAGCCGGGCCCGCAGCGACTGGCCGATCTCCCGGGCGACCTCGGCGACGAAGGACAGCGCGGTGCGGACGGCGTTGGCCGGGTCGCAGAAGTACGCGAAGTAGCCCGCGCGGGACCGGTTGGCCCGGCCCCGCCGCGCCGAGACCGACAGGACGAGGGCCAGCTGGTCGGCGCCGCCGCTGAACAGGTTGCCCCGGCTCGCCCCGTCGAGGGTGAGCAGTCCCCCGTCCCCGGTGCGGGCGACGGCCCGGCGCTGGAGTTCGGCTGCGCTGGTGGGCCGGTTGCAGACCACCACCTCGCCGGTGTCCTTCTCGTACCAGCGGAAGGCGGGCACGTCGAAGGTGGAGCCGTGCAGGATGCCGAGCTGGCTGGCGCCGGTCTGGCTGGACCAGTCGGTGCGCCAGGCCGTGATGCGGTGGCTGCCGTCCAGCCAGCCCGCCACCGTGGGCATCAGAGCGTTGCCGGCCGCGTGCCGCAGCGTCTCGTACCCGACCCCGTCGAGCTGGAGGAAGACCAGGCCGGGGGCGCCGGGGCCGGCACCCGGGGCGCCCTTGAGCCGGGTACGCCGGCGGCGCCGGTCGGCGAGCCGGTAGAGCCGGCGCCGGTACGCCTCGTCGTCGCGCACGGCGAGAGCCGTCGAGGTCGCGGAGGCGACGGCGGACATCACGGCGGCCACCACCACGGCGGTCTCCGGGGCGACTTCTCCGCGGCCGGACGGGATCAGGCTGAGGGCGAGCAGGAGCAGCGAGCCGTTGAGGAAGAAGACGAGCAGGCCCAGCACCAGGGCGGGCACCAGCAGCAGCGCCCGGACCAGCACCGGCCACACCAGCGCGCTCAGCAGGCCGAAGGCCCCGGCGCCCCAGGCGGCGGTCAGCCCTATCTCGGTGACGCTGTCGCCGTCGCCGGACCGGAGCCGGAAGTCGGGGAGGATGCCGGCGAGCGCGAGCATCGTGAGGGTGGACACCGCCCAGACGAGGATCACCCGTACCAGGGCGCTGCCCGTGGTCCGCCACCGTCCTCGCCACACGCCGTACCGCCTCGTGTCTCCCCCGGATCCGCGCCCCGCCCGCGGTCCCGGCCGCACCCTCCAGCGTCGCACAGCGCGGCGGACCCGGCGGGGTGGCGGGGGTGGCGCACGGAGGTGCGAACGGAGCCGGCCGGGAGCGCGGGGCGCTCGCGCTCGCCGGACACCCGCTAGGTGCCGTCGTAGCCGGCGGTCGGCATGGACAGGCGGCGGTGCACCTCGGCCTTCATGGCGGAGGTGTACTGCGGCTCGGCGAGGCCGGCGGTCTCCAGGCGTACGCCGCGCCGCTCGCACTCGGCGGTGAACTCCCCGACGGAGCGCAGCGCGCGGGCCAGGACCCGGCGGTTGGGGACGACGAACAGGTCGACCTGCCCGGCGTCGACGTCGCACCAGAGCCCGCAGTGGTCGGCGCGCAGTCCGTAGAAGAGCAGCGTCCTTGTCACGACGTAGCCCTGCTCGGCCGCCCAGCGGGCGCACATGGCCTGCTGGCTGCGGGTGTCGACGGCGAAGGGGTCGGCATCCAGATCCTCGAGCGGGGCCAGGCTGGCGATAGCGGCCACGCGCAGCTCATCCATGCCGCCCGACCCTACTCCGATCCGCGGCCCGGGAGGAGGGGGCTGCGGACTTCGCTTCGGGGCGATCGGGCGGGGCAGGATCCAGGGGTACGCACGAGCGACGGGGAGGCCGGGTGCCGGTGGAGATCACCTGGTGGGGCCATGCCACCTGCACGGTCGAGGACTCCGGGGTGCGGCTGCTGACGGACCCGCTGTTCGCCCGGCGCCTCGCGCACCTGCGGCGGCGGCGCGGGGCGCCGCCCCCGCCGGAGGCGGCCGAGGCGGACGTGGTGCTGGTGTCGCACCTGCACGCCGACCACCTGCACCTGCCCTCGCTGGCCCGGCTGGCGCCCGGGACCCGGCTGCTGGTGCCGCGCGGGGCGCCCCGCGCGCTGCCGGGGCTCGCCCGGGTGGCGGCGGCGCGCGGACTGCCCGTCACGGAGGTGGCACCGGGCGACGAGGTCGGCGTACGGGCGGGCGTACGGGTGCGGGCGGTCAGCGCCCGGCACGACGGGCGGCGGCTGCCGTTCGGGCCGCGTCTCGCGCCGGCGCTCGGGTACGTGGTCCAGGGCTCGGCGCGGACGTACTTCGCCGGGGACACCGGGCCGTTCGAGGCGATGGCCGAGGAGGTCGGGCCGGTGGACGTGGCCCTGCTGCCGGTCGGCGGCTGGGGCCCGTACCTGGGGCCGGGGCACCTGGACCCGGGCGGGGC
Organism: Streptomyces sp. NPDC001903; assembly: GCF_042891345.1. Lineage (NCBI taxonomy): Bacteria > Bacillati > Actinomycetota > Actinomycetes > Kitasatosporales > Streptomycetaceae > Streptomyces > Streptomyces sp. NPDC001903. Next base: position 143,350 of record NZ_JBIASZ010000008.1, on the reverse strand, counting down.
GGCGCGGGCACTGGCCGCGCTGGCACCGGCGGCGGCAGTGCCGGTGCACTACGGGACGTACTGGCCGATCGGGCTGGACGCGGTGCGGCCGCACGAATTCCACTCGCCGGGCGAGGAGTTCGTGCGGCGGGCCCGGCAGCTGGCGCCGAAGGTGACGGTACGGGTGCCCGGCCACGGCGAACGGGTCCGGCTGCCGTGACGGGGCACGGGCCGGGGCGCGGCATCGGGCACGGGATCGGGGTCGCGGTGGCGGCGGCGGCCGGCCAGGTGCCGCCGGAGACCACCCGGCAGGCGGTGGGGTACCCGGCGCTGTTCGTGCTGGTGGCGCTGGGGGCGCTGGTGCCGGTGATCCCGACGGGGGCGCTGGTGAGCACGGCGGCAGTGGTGGCGTTCCATCAGCCGTCGCTGCCGTTCGGGGTGTTGCTGGTGTTCGGCGTGGCGGCGGTGGCCGCATTCGTCGGGGACCTGGCGCTGTACTGGCTGGGGCAGCGCGGGGTGCGGTCCCGGGGCGGCTCGCGGTGGCTGGAGGCGCTGCGGGGGCGGGCGACGCCCGAGCGGCTGGCCCGGGCGCAGCGGAAGCTGGACGAGCACGGGGTGCTGGTCCTGGTGGTCTCCCGGCTGGTCCCGGCGGGCCGGATCCCGGTGATGCTGGCCTGCCTGCTGGCCCGGCTCCCGCTGCGCCGGTTCGCCCGCGGCGACGCCCCGGCCTGCCTCGCCTGGGCGGCGACGTACGGTCTGATCGGCATCCTGGGCGGCTCGCTGTTCTCGGAGCCGTGGAAGGGGGTGGCGCTGGCGGTCGCCGTGACCCTGCTGATCAGCGCGGCCCCGTCGCTCTGGCGCCGCCTCCGAGGCCGCTAGCGGCCGGTCAGGGCCGGTGCGGCTCGCGGAGCCCCGCGACGAGGAGCTCGACCAGTCGGCGCGCGTCGTAGCGGGAGTCGGTCTCGGCGCCGATGCAGAGGTTCCCGATGCCCCGCATGAGCTGGTAGGCGGTGAGGTCGGAGCGGATCTCGCCCGCCGCGGCGGCGGCGTCGAGCAGCTCGGTGCAGACGGGCACGAGGCGGTCGAGGAAGTAGGCGTGCAGCGTCTCGAAGCCGGCGTTGTCTGCCTGCATCGCGGCGGCGAGCCCGTGCTTGGTGACCAGGAAGTCGACGAAGAGCCCGACCCACCGCCCGAGGGCGGCGTGCGGGGTCGGTCCCGCCGCCAGGAGGGCCGGTCCGGCCTCCGCGCAGGCTTCGACCTGGTGGCGGTAGACGGCGATGACGAGGTCCGCCCGGGTGGGGAAGTGCCGGTAGATCGTGCCCATCCCGACCCCGGCCTCGGCCGCGATGTCCCGTACGGGCGCCTCGACGCCCGAGGTGACGAAGACGGCGGCGGCCGCGTCCAGCAGGGTCTGCTGGTTGCGCCGGGCGTCCTTGCGCTTGGACGCGGCCGGGCCGCCCGTGTTCTGGCCGCTGTCGTTCACGCGGCACTCCTTCCCTGAACCGGTGGCTTGCAAAGCGGAACAGCGCTCCGTATCGTTAGCGGAGCGAGGTTCCGGTTCAGCCATGATGGCAGACCGGGGCGGTGCCCACCAGGCAGCCCGCCGTCCGCGACGGACGGCCGGTCCCCTCGCACCCGAGCGCGCAGAACCGAACGGAAGGCACTCCCATGTCCCCATCGAACTCCGCGAACACCCGCCGGACCGCGGACGCGCCCGTCACGGTGGTGTCCGCCAAGCCGGTCCTCCTGCCGGCCCCGGACGGCCGCGGCGAGGACCTCCAGGTCCGCGTCAGCGCCCCCGCCACCGGCGGCGACCTGCCCGTCATCGTCTTCTCGCACGGCTTCGGCTGGTCGATGGACGGCTACGCCCCGCTCACCGACCACTGGGCCGCCCAGGGCTTCGTGGTCGTCCAGCCCACCCACCTCGACTCCCGGACGCTCGCCATCCCGCACGAGGACCCCCGTACGCCGCGGATGTGGCGCACCCGCGTCGAGGACCTCACGCTCGTGCTCGACGGACTCGAGGTCCTGGAAGCGGCCGTACCGGGCCTCGGCGGCCGCGTGGACCACGGCCGCGTCGCCGTGGCCGGCCACTCCTGGGGGGCCCAGAGCGCGAGCGTGCTGCTCGGCGCGCGGGTCCTGGACGCCGACGGCGTTCCCGGCGAGGACATGTCCGACCCCCGCGTCACGGCGGGCGTCCTGCTCGCCCTGACCGGTCTGGGCGACAGCCTCACCCCGTTCGCCGCCGAGAACCTGCCCTTCCTGAAGCCGTCCTTCGACACGATGACCGCCCCGGCCCTCATCGTCGCCGGCGACAAGGACGACTCCGCGCTGTCCACCCGCGGACCGGACTGGTTCACCGACCCCTACACCTACAGCCCGGCCGACAAGAGCCTGCTCACCCTCTTCGGCGCCGAACACTCCCTCGGCGGCATCCCGGGGACGGAGGTCGCCGAGACGACCGACGAGAGCCCGGCCCGCGTCGCCCTGCTGCAGCGGCTCACCACCGCCTACCTCCGCAGCGCCCTCGACCCCGCGGACACCGGCTGGCAGACGGCGGTCACCGCCCTGGCGACCGACCCCGACCCGCTGGGGAGCCTGCAGAGCAAGTAGGCACCGGGACCCGGTGGCCGGGGCCGGGTCACACGGCCCGGAGCGCGCGCGAGCCGCCGACGGGGAGGTCCCAGAGGTCCTCGCGGGGCAGACCGGCGCGATTCCAGGCCGCCCGGACCCGCTCCAGCGGTTCCGTCACCGGCTCCGCCGACAGTACGAAGGTGCCCCAGTGCATCGGCGCCATCCGCTGCGCCCCCACGTCCCGGCAGGCCTGGACGGCCTCCTCCGGATCGGCGTGGACGTCCCTCAGCCACCACCGCGGCGCGTACGCCCCGATCGGCAGCAGCGCCAGGTCGATCCCCGGGTGGCGCCGCCCGATCTCGCCGAACCAGTGCCCGTATCCGGTGTCCCCCGCGAAGTACACCTTCTTCGGTGTCTGCGCGGACCGCACGTCGCTCAGCACCCACCCGCCCCACAGCGTCCGGCAGGTGTCGAGCAGCGAGCGCTTCGACCAGTGGTGGGCCGGGACGAAGTCGAACCGTACGCCGCCCAGTTCGGCGCACTCCCACCAGTCGAGCTCGGTGACCCGGCTGAAGCCGCGCCGCCGGCACCAGCGGGCCAGGCCCGCCGGGACGAAGAGCGGGGTGTGCCGGGGCAGCCGCTTGAGGGTGGGGGCGTCGAGGTGGTCGTAGTGGTTGTGGCTGATCACCACCGCGTCCACCGGCGGCAGCTCCTCCCAGCGCACGCCGACCGGGGTCATCCGCGCCGGGGTGCCGAGGATGCGCCGCGACCAGACGGGGTCCGTCAGTACGGTGAGACCGCCGATCCGCAGCACCCAGCTGGCGTGGCCCGCCCAGGTGGCGCAGAGCGTCCCGGGGCCGGCCGCGGGCAGCGGGGCGGGGTCGTACGGGAGGTCGGGGATGCCGCGCAGCCCGTCGGGGCCGGGCCGGAACGCGCCCTCGCGCGCGAGCCGGGCGAAGGCCCGCACCCCGGGCAGCGGGGTGGTCAGCCGGTCGGCGAAGGACCGCGGCCAGCTCCGCGCCTCCCCCAGCGCCCGCGGCGCGGCGGGGGCGGGGCCCGGACGGCCGGGGGCGGGGCGGGGCGGGCGGGCCGTCGGGCGGGGCGCGGTGCCGCCGCGGGCCTCGGTACCGCCATGGGCCGCGGTACCGCCATGGGCCGCGGTGTCGCCATGGGCCGCGGTGTCGTCGCGGGCCGCGGTGTCCCGGCGCGCCGCGTCCGCGTGGCCCGGGTGTGCGGGGGTTTGCGTCCGATCCCTCATCAAGAGCTCTCCGTTCACCGCACAGCGGGCTCGTTTCGGTCAGGTCAGGAGCTCAGTCCGGCCAGGACCGATCCGAGGAGGTCCAGGGAGCGCCGTACGTGCGGGAGGCCGAGGGGGTCGCGCGCGGTGAGCGCGGCGAGCCGCTCCTGCGGGGTGGCGCCGAGCAGCGGGCCCGTCGAGAGGCGGACCCGCAGTGCGCCCAGGTCGTCGGCGAAGCGCTGTCCGCCCGGGGTGGGCGCGCCGAGCCGGCCGCCGAGGTAGTCCTCCAGTTCCATCGCGTCGCGGACCCCGTGCCGGGCCAGCCCGGCACGCAGCGGGGTCAGGTCGGCGTACAGGTGGCGCCCGGCCCGCGGCGGCCGGGCCAGCGCGCCGACGGCCAGCAGCTCCCGGTGGGCCGCCGCGGCGACCACCCCGTGCAGCGCCGCCGCGGCGTAGGCGCGCCCGGCGACGGCGTCGGGTTCGTCGAGCGCGTACGCCGCGGCCCCGGCGACCGGTCCGGCGACCAGGGCCCCGGTCGCGGTGAGGACGTCGAGGGTGCGGGCCCGCAGCCAGGTGCCGCGCGGGGTGCCGGGGAAGCGGACCACGGCCGCGGGCCACCCGGCGGGCAGCAGCGCTCCGGACAGGTCGAGGAGTACGGCGGCCTGGTCGGGCAGCATCTCGGCCGGGCTCAGGACCAGGGTTTCGTGCGGCCGGTGGACGGTGTCGCGCCAGCTCTCGTCGCTGACGACGAACAGCCCGGCGTCCCCGGCGGCCTCGCAGGCCTCCCGCAGCAGTTCGGGCGGGGGCACGGTGGCCGTGGGATCGTCGGCCACCGACAGCAGCAGCACGCGCGGATCGCCGCCCTCGGCACGCACCCGCCGTACGGTCTCCAGCAGGGCGTACGGATCCGGGATGCCCCCGCACTCGGCGGGGGTCGGCACGTGGTAGGCCCGCCGTCCCAGCAGCCGGACCTGCGGGGTCCACCACGCGGGACACGGCCGGGGCAGCATCACGTCGCCCCCGTACGCGCCGAGCAGCGCCAGCAGCAGGGCGGGCGCGCCGGGCCCGGCGGCCACGTTCTCCGGCGCGGTGGGCAGCCCGCGCCGCCCCCAGTGCCGGCAGGCGGCCTCGCGTACGGGCTCCCCGCCGCCCGGGGGCTCGGGGGCGGACCGCTCGGCGGCCGCGGCGATCGCGGCGGTGAGCTCGGGGAGCACGGGCAGGCCGGGCTGGGGCGCGGGCGGCCCGTAGCGGACCGGACCGCGGCCCTCGGCCGTGCGCTGCATCCCCGACACCTCGCCCCGCCTTCCCCGTTGCGTACCCGTGACGCCGACCCGCTCGGCCATGCCCTTTATACGGCGATTCGTGCAGGCACGCCTGTTGTCGTCCCCGGCGGTCGGCGCAGTGGCTCAGCCCTTCCGGCCCACCAGGGCCAGCAGCCGGGTCTGGGCGTCCGCGCCCGCCGGTATGTCCAGCGGCGCGGCGAACAGGCCGCTGGCGGCGAGCCCGTCGGCGTACGGCATGACCTCCTTGAGCGCGAACTCGACCAGCCCGTCCGGGAGCCGGTCGTCGGCGCCGATGCCCCGCGAGAGGTCCCAGGTGTGCACGACGCAGTCGGCGGTCAGCTCCGCGCAGTAGGCCCGGCCCAGCGCGGGCCCGTACGAGAGCCTGACCGTGCGGTCCAGCGCCCCGGGCTCGGTGAACGCGGCGTGCGCGGCGCCCGACGCCCGCTCCCAGGCGGCGGCCGGGTCCCCGTCGAGCACGTCGCCCGAGAACGCGTCGCCGATCTCCTCGACGGTCCGCCCGTCGGTGACCATCGGCGGGATCCAGAGCTGCTCGCCGGTGACGTGGTTGACCAGGTCGCGAACGGTCCATTCCGTACAGGGGGTCGGGGCTCCCCATTGGCCGTCCTCGACGGCACGCACCCGCTCGCCGAAGAGCCGCAGGGCCTCGGCGTGCTGTTCGAGCAGCGTGTCCGGCATGGCTCTCACCGTCCTCTGCCAGGGGGCCGGATCTCTGGAGCCCACTGTCCTCGCCCCTCCCGCCCCCTGCCACCGACCTGCCCGGCCTCCTTGCCCCACAAGGGTGTTGTCCACATGTCAAAACGCATATCTCATCCATCGAACGAATCCCCTACGGTGATCACAACGCTTCAACGACGAGGAGGAGTCGGCTCATGAGCACCGGGGAGAAGAAGGAAACCGCCGTCTACACGCACGGGCACCACGAATCCGTACTGCGCTCGCACCGCTGGCGCACCGCCGCGAACTCGGCGGCGTACCTGATCGGCGAGCTGCGGCCGGGGATGTCGGTCCTGGACGTGGGGTGCGGTCCGGGCACCATCACGGCGGACCTGGCCGAACTGGTCGCGCCGGGCGGCCGGGTGACGGCGGTCGACGCGGCAGGGGACGTCCTTAAGCAGGCGGCCGAGTACGCGGCGGGGCGCGGCCTGGCCGACGCGGTCACCTTCGCCACCGCGGACGTCCACGCGCTGGACTTCCCGGACGACTCCTTCGACGTGGTCCACGCCCACCAGGTGCTCCAGCACGTCGGCGACCCCGTACGGGCGCTGCGCGAGATGCGCCGGGTGTGCCGGCCGGGCGGCATCGTGGCCGCCCGGGACGCGGACTACGCGGCGATGACCTGGCACCCGGCCGAGCCGGGCCTGGACGAGTGGCTGGAGCTGTACCGCCGCGTGGCCCGCGCGAACGGCGGCGAACCGGACGCCGGGCGCCGCCTGCTGTCCTGGGCGCGGGCGGCCGGCTTCACGGAGGTCGCCTCGTCGGCGACGGCCTGGTGCTACGCCACGGCGGAGGAGACCGCGTGGTGGTCCTCCCTCTGGGCGGACCGCACGACGGCCTCGTCGTACGCCTCCGTCGCGACGCGCGGCGGCCACGCGACCGCGGCCGGCCTGGACGCCATCGCCGGGTCCTGGCACCGCTGGGCCGCCTCCCCGGACGCCTGGTTCTCGGTCCTGAACGGCGAAATCCTGGCCCGGGCCTGAGCCTTTCCCGGAGTGAGGCCGCGGGTCGCGCCGGGGAGGGCGGGGAGCCCCCCGGATTTGGGCGCGTGACCCGGAGGTGGTTGGCTTGCCGCGACGAGCGGAAACAACTGCTGGAGGAACAGCTATGGCGCAGGTCGAGGCCACCACGGAGCGGATCATCGCGGCCGACGCGGAGACCGTGTTCGACGCGCTGGCGGACTACACCGGGACCCGGGGGAAGCTGCTGCCGGAGCACTTCAGCGAGTACGAGGTGCGCGAGGGCGGCGACGGCGAGGGCACCCTCGTCCACTGGAAGCTCCAGGCCACCAGCAAGCGCGTGCGCGACTGCCTGCTGGAGGTCACCGAGCCGACCGACGGCCAGCTCGTGGAGAAGGACCGCAACTCCACCATGGTCACCACCTGGGTGGTCACCCCGGCCGGCGAGGGCAAGTCCAAGGCCGTGGTCACCACCGTCTGGAACGGCGCCGGCGGCATCGGCGGCTTCTTCGAGCGCACCTTCGCCCCCAAGGGCCTCGGCCGCATCTACGACACCCTGCTGGCCAACCTGGCCACCGAAGTCGAGGGCTGAGCAAGGCGGTTGCCTCGCACCGGATCTGCCGCCGGATCTGCCGCCGGACCTTCCGCCGGCCCTGCCGCACGCCCCGCCTCCCGCGCCGGGCGGCTCACCGGATCGGGTGGATTTCCCGAGCGATGCGAGCCCCCGGCCCGGGCGTGGCCCCGGGCCGGAGCGGGCCCCGGCGGCTAGGCTGGAAGCCTGCGCGGAAGCAGCGTGCAGGCTCGCCCGGGTGCCTTGGTCCGTGCCGGCCGCCCTGCGGTGACGCGTCGTGCGCAGCCGACCGCCCGGGGGGCCCGATGAAGATCCTCGTCTCCGCCGACATGGAAGGCGCCACGGGCGTCACCTGGCCCGGCGACGTCCTGCCCGGCACCCCCCAGTGGGAGCGCTGCCGCCCCATGTTCACCTCCGACGTGAACGCGGCCGTCCTCGGCTTCCTCGACGGCGGCGCCGACCAGGTCCTCATCAACGAGGCCCACTGGAGCATGCGGAACCTGCTGCTGGAACGGCTCGACGAGCGGGCCGAGCTGCTCACCGGCCGCCACAAGACCCTCACCATGGTCGAGGGGGTCCAGCACGGCGACGTCGACGGCATCGCGTTCGTCGGCTACCACACCGGCGCCGGCTCCGAGGGGGTCCTCGCGCACACCTACCTCGCCAACTCCATCACCGGGGTCTGGCTGAACGGGACCCGGGCGAGCGAGGGACTGCTCAACGCGCACGTCGTCGCCGAGTACGGAGTACCCGTCATCCTCGTCACCGGCGACGACCTGACCTGCGTCGACGCCGACGGCTACGCGCCGGACGCGATGAAGGTCGCCGTCAAGGACCACGTCTCCCGCTACGCCGCCGTGTGCCGCACCCCCGCCCGTACCGCCGCCGAGATCCGGGCCGCCGCCAAGGAGGCCACGGCCCTGGCCGTACGCCGGGACCCCGTGCGCGGCGGTCCGTACACCGTGGAGCTGGAGTTCGACGCCGCGCACCTGGCGATGTCCGCCACCGTGGTCCCGGGCGTCGAACGCTTCGGGGAACGCAGGGTCGCGTACACCACCGAGACGATGTACGAGGGGATCCGGACCTTCAAGGCGGTCACGACTGTCGTCTCGGCCGCCGTGGAGGAGCAGTATGGCTGACATGCCCGCAGTCACCCAGGAGTCCCCGGCGGACCGGAGGTCCCCCGTCGACCGGCTCGCGCTCGACGAAGCCGTCGAGTTCACCTCCGGCCTGATCCGCATCGACACCACGAACCGGGGCGGCGGCGACTGCCGCGAGCGGCCCGCCGCCGAGTACGTCGCCGAACGGCTCGCCGCGGCCGGGGCGGAGCCGGTCCTGCTGGAGCGCACGCCCGGCCGCACCAACGTGGTGGCCCGGATCGAGGGCACCGACCCCGGGGCCGAGGCCCTCCTCGTCCACGGCCACCTCGACGTGGTCCCCGCCGAGGCCTCCGAGTGGAGCGTGGACCCCTTCTCCGGGGAGATCCGCGACGGGGTGGTCTGGGGCCGCGGCGCCGTCGACATGAAGAACATGGACGCGATGGTGCTGGCCGTCGTACGGGCCTGGGCGCGGGCGGGCGTCAAGCCGCGGCGGGACATCGTGATCGCCTACACCGCCGACGAGGAGGACAGCGCCGTCGACGGCTCGGGCTTCCTCGCCGACCGGCACGCGCACCTCTTCGAGGGCTGTACGGAGGGCCTGAGCGAATCCGGCGCCTTCACCGTGCACAACGGCCCGGGCCAGGCGCTCTACCCGATCGCGGCCGGTGAACGCGGCACCGCCTGGCTGAAGTTGACCGCCCAGGGCACCGCCGGCCACGGTTCCAAGCCCAACCGCGCCAACGCCGTCAGCCGGCTCGCCGGCGCCGTGGCCCGGATCGGCGAGTACCGCTGGCCGGTCCGGCTCACCGCCACCGTCGCCGCGTGCATCACCCGGCTCGCCGCCCTCCAGGGCCTGTCGGTCGACCCCCGCGCCCGCGGTTTCGACCTCGACGCCGTCCTCGGCAAGCTCGGCCCGGCCGGCCTCCTCGTCGAGGCGACCGTGCGCAACAGCGCCAACCCGACCATGCTCAGCGCCGGTTACAAGCTCAACGTCATCCCCGGTACGGCCACCGCGTACGTCGACGGCCGCATGCTGCCCGGCACCGAGGCCGAGTTCATCGCCACCCTCGACGAGCTCACCGGCCCCGATGTCACCTGGGAGTTCCACCACCGCGAGGTGGCCCTCGAAGCCCCCGTGGACGGGCGGACGTTCGGGATCCTGCGCGAGTCGGTGGAGCGCTTCGACCCCGAGGGGCACGTGGTGCCCTTCTGCATGGCGGGCGGCACCGACGCCAAGCAGTTCTCCCGGCTCGGGATCACCGGATACGGCTTCTCCCCGCTGAAGCTGCCGCCCGGCTTCGACTACTGGGCCCTCTTCCACGGCGTGGACGAACGGGTCCCCGTCGACGCCCTGCACTTCGGCGTACGCGTCCTCGACCACGCACTGCGGACCCTGTGATGGTGACCCCGTGATGGTGACTCTGTGATGGTGATCCGGTGATGGCGGTGCCGACCGGGCCCTACGGCAGCTGGCCCTCGCCCCTCGACGCGGCCGTCGCCGCCTCGCTCGACGGGCGGCCCGAGTACGTGGGCACCGTCGGCCCCGAGGTGTGGTGGACCGAGCCCCGGCCGGCGGAGGGCGGCCGGCGCACGCTGGTGCGCCGGCCCGCCGACGGCGGCCCGGAGGCCTCGGTGCTGCCGGCCCCGTGGAACGTCCGCAGCCGGGTCACCGAGTACGGCGGCCGCCCCTGGGCGGGTACCGAACGGGCTGCGGGCGGGCCGCTGTTGGTGTTCGTCCACTTCGCCGACCAGCGGATGTACGCGTACGAGCCCGACGCGCCCGGGGGCGGCGGCGCCCCGCGCCCCCTCACCCCCGTCTCCGCGGTCGGCGGCGGGCTGCGCTGGGCGGACCCCGTCCTGCGCGACGGGGAAGTCTGGTGCGTCCTGGAGGAGTTCACCGGACCGGCGCCGACCGACGTGCGCCGGGTGCTGGCCGCCGTACCGCTGGACGGCTCGGCCGCCGAGGACCGGTCCCTCGTACGCGAACTCACCGACGACCGGTACCGGTTCACCACCGGACCCCGGCTGTCCCCCGACGGGCTGCGGGCGGCCTGGCTGGTGTGGGACCACCCCCGGATGCCGTGGGACGGCACCGAGGTGCGCCTCGCCGAGGTCAAGCCCGACGGAACGCTGACCGGGGCCCGCACCGTGCTCGGGGGCCCCGAGGAGGCCGTCGCCCAGGTGGAGTGGACCTCGGGCGGGGAGCTCCTCGCGGTCAGCGACCGCAGCGGCTGGTGGAACCCGTACCGGGTGGACCCGGCGACCGGAGAGGCCGTCAACCTGTGCCCGCGCGAGGAGGAGTTCGGGGGCCCGCTGTGGAAGCCCGGGCTGAGCTGGCTGGCCCCGCTCCCCGGAGGCCTCGTCGCCGTCCTGCACGGCCAGGGCTCCTCCGTGCTCGGCGTCCTCGACCCGGAGAGCGGCGACCTGGTGGACGCCGCCGGGCCGTGGACGGCCTGGCAGCCGACGCTCGCCGCGCACGGCAACCGCGTCTACGGGGTCGCGGCCAGCCCCCGCAGCGCCTACGAGGTGGTGGAGCTCGACGTCGAGGACGGGCACGCGCGGGTGGTCGGCGCGGCCGGTGTGGACCCGGTCGACCCCGCGTACTACCCGGAACCGCAGAGCCGGACCTTCCTCGGCCCCGGCGGCCGGGAGATCCACGCCCACGTCTACCCGCCGCACCACCCCGCGCGCCGGGCCCCCGCCGACGAGCTGCCCCCGTACGTGGTGTGGGCGCACGGAGGCCCCACCGACCACGTGCCCCCCGTACTCGACCTGCACATCGCGTACTTCACCTCCCGCGGCATCGGCGTGGCCGAGGTGAACTACGGGGGCTCCAGCGGCTACGGGCGCGCCTACCGGGAGCGGCTGCGCGAGCAGTGGGGCGTCGTCGACGTGGAGGACTGCGCGGCGGTGGCCCGGGCGCTGGCCGCCGAGGGCACCGCGGACCCGGCCCGGCTGGCCATCCGCGGCGGCAGCGCGGGCGGCTGGACGGCGGCGGCCTCGCTGGCGGCCACCGACCTGTACGCCTGCGGCACGGTCATCTACCCCGTGCTGGACCTGCTGGGCTTCGCGGAGGAGACCCACGACCTGGAGTCCCACTACATCGACGGCCTGGCGGGGCCCCCGCAGACCCTGGCCGTACGGTGCCGGGAGCGCTCGCCGCTGGCCCGCGCCGGGCGGATCACCGCACCCTTCGTCCTGCTCCAGGGCCTGGAGGACCCGGTGTGCCCGCCGGCCCAGGCGGAGCGGTTCCTGGCCGCGCTGCGGGGGCGGCCGGTGCCGCACGCGTACGTCGCCTTCGAGGGCGAGGGGCACGGATTCCGGCGGGCGGAGACCATGGTCCGGGCACTGGAGGCGGAACTCTCCCTGTACGCGCAGGTGTTCGGCATCGAGCGGACGGACGTCCCGCGGTTGGCACTGGAGCCGGACCCGGCGACGGAGCCTGAACGGCCCTAGGGGGTGTCCGCAAAGTAGCGCCGCGGGGCAGGCGGGACTTTGCGGACACCCCCTAGCCCGTCGGGAGGTCGAGCCCCGTGTAGATCTGGTTGAGCACGGTGGGCAGCAGGGCCTGGGCGGTGGTGCGGCCGTCCGGGGCCACGGTCAGGTTGGTCCAGATGACGAGCGTGACGTCGTTGGCCGGGTCGTGGCCCATGAAGGAGTTGAAGCCCGGCAGTTCACCGCCGTGGTAGTACATCGCGGCGTTCGGGCCGAAGCGCTGCCGTGCGATGCCGTAGCCGTACGTCCGGCCGTCGGGCGCCGCCGGGTCCTCGGCCTGCGGGCTGCGGAGCCACCGCTGTTGGGAGGCGGGGTCCAGGACCTCGCCCCGCACCAGGGAGCGGATCCAGGTGGCCAGGTCGTCGGCGGTGGAGACGGCCCCGCCCGCGGCGGTGGCGTAGGAGGGGTTCTGGCGGGTGTAGTCGACGGGCCGCAGCTTCCCCGTCTGCGCCGCCTCGCGCATCGCGGCCGGGTACGGGTCGTCGCCCAGGGCGTAGACCGAACCGCCGTACATGTAGCCGTGCGCGGCGGGTTCGGGCAGGGAGCGGTCTCCGGCGGCCGGCAGGAACGTCCCCTTCAGTCCGAGCGGGGCGAACAGCCGGTCCCGGAACTGCCGGGCCAGGGGCCGGCCGCCGGCCTTCTCCGCGACCAGGCCCAGCAGGGCGTAGTTGGTGTTGCTGTACGCGTAGGACGCGTCGGGCGCGAAGTCCGGCGCATGCCGGAAGGCGATGGCCAGGACTTCCTGCGGGGTCCAGGCCTTGCCCGGGTCGGCGTCCAGCGTCGCCGCGAGTTCGGGTGCGCCGGTGTAGTCGTGGAGCCCGCTGCGCATCTTCAGCAGTGCGGCGAGGGTGATGCGTTCGCCGTTCGGCACTCCCGGGACGTAGGCGGACACCGGGTCGGTGAGCCGGAGCCTGCCGTCCCGGGCGAGGAGCATGATCAGCGCCGCCGTCATGGTCTTCGTGTTGGAGGCGATCCGGAAGTGGTCGTCCGTGGCGGGTGGTTCGGCCTTGCCCAGCTCCGACGTGCCGCTGATCGCCCGGTAGGTGCCCTGCGGGGTACGCAGCACCACCACCGCGCCGGGCACCGTCAGCTTCTTCGCCGCGCGGTCGACGGCGGCCTGGAAGGCGGCCGGCCGGATGGGCTTCAGGGGCGGGGGGATCCGGGTGGGGGCGGGGGCGGTCATCGTCGGCGCGGGAGCGGGCGTGGGCGACGGGTCGGCGCGCGGCATCCCGAGGGCCGCCGCACCGATCGGAATGCCGCCCCCCGCGATCAGGAGGGCCACGCAGGGCGCCAGCAGGGCCGTGCGGCGGCGCGCTCGGGAGGTCCTCATGCACTCACCCCAACCCGATTTGGGCAGAATCACCCAATTTTAGCAGCGCGGCTGGCGGCGGGCCGCCCCAGGGCTTGCGGGCCGTTCGCCTAGGCCGTGTGCAGCCAGACGCGGAGCGGGCCCAGCGGTGCGAAGCCGTGGCGCAGCGCCGTGTCCAGGTCCTCCCCGGACTCGTAGCCGACGACGGGATGGCCGGGCCAGAGCTCGGCCACGGCCGTGAGGGCGCCCGCCCAGGCCTCGTCGTCGGGGGTCCCCTCCGCCGTGAAGACGTTGGAGAGGCCGACGACCGCGCCCGTGCGGTTGGCCGCGGCCCCGGCGAGGACGCGCCCGTCCGCCGACCGCCCGGCGAGGAAGGCGATCTCCGGCGTGAGCAGGCCCGGGTGGAACAGGCCGGTGCCCTCCCCGCCGCCCCACGCCGCCTCCCAGGCGGCCAGTTCCCGGGCATCGGCCACGCGGGTCCAGGCCAGGGCGGACGCGGCCGGCGCCGGCGCCTGCGCCGGCCGGTGGATCCACTCGGCGCCGAACAGCACCTCGAAGCCCGCCGGGGCGAGGTCCAGCGCGGCGTAGCTGTCCTTGACCGAGCAGCCGGGGGAAGCGGTGTCCATCCCGGCCAGCAGCGCGTCCGCCGGGGCCGACCGGGTCAGGGTCACGCCGTCGGGGTAGTACGGCGGGGTGCGGCGGGCGCTGGTCCACGCGTCGGCCGCGAACGTGCCGCCTCCGCTCACCGCCGCGCACCATTCGGCGTTGTTGCGTACCGCCGCGCGCAGCAGTTCTTCGGTGTCCGTGTCGATGATCACGCGGGGTAGCCTGCCACAGCTCATAGCCTGGGCGGATGTCATATTCCACGTACCTGCGCGAGGGGGAGCACGTCGGACTGCGGCCCTTCCGGCTCGCCGACGGCCCCGAGTTCACCGCACGCGTGCACGAGAGCCGGCACCTCCACCACCCCTGGCTGTCCCCGCCGGCGACGGCCGAGGAGTACGAGGCGTACGCGACACCGCTCATCGAGGGCGCCGGCCGGGTGGGCTTCCTGGTCTGCGAGCGCGGGACCGGGGCCATCGCGGGCTTCGTCAACATCAACAACATCGTCTACGGGGCCTTCGACTGCGGCGCGCTCGGCTACGGCGCCTTCGCGCACGCCGCCGGGCGGGGCCTGTTCCGCGAGGCGTTGGGGCTCGTCGTCGCGCACGCCTTCGCCGCAGGGGACGAGGGCGGCCTTGGACTGCACCGCCTGGAGGCCAACATCCAGCCGGGCAACGCGGCCTCCCTCGCGCTGGTCCGCGGAGCCGGATTCCGGAAGGAGGGGTTCTCGCCGGACTTCCTCTTCGTCGACGGGTCCTGGCGCGACCATGAACGCTGGGCGATCACCGCCGAGATGCCCGGCGCGTAGCGCTCCGGCCAGGGCTTTGCGTAATCCTGACCGGTGGTGATCCGCGGAACCCCTGTGCACCGGCCGTCCCTGCGTGTTCCATTTCCTGCATGGCCACCACCGTCCGCCGCGCCGTACTGATCCTGCCCGCAGCCCCGTTGGGCCCCGAGAACCCGCTGCCCGTACTGCGCGCGCCCGCCGACGCCCACACCCTCGACGAGCGGTCGCGCGAGGGGCTGCCGCGCGACATGGCCCGGCAGGTCGGGTACGAGCCGCTGCGCTCCCTGCTGCCCGTACGGCTGCGCGACGGGTACCGGCGGCGCAGGCAGGAGCGCGAGTTCGAGGCCGTGGTCATCGAGAACGCACACCTGCGGGTCACCGTGCTGCCCGGACTCGGCGGCCGGGTCCACTCGCTCGTGCACGTGCCCACCGGTCGTGAACTCCTCTACCGCAACCCGGTGTTCCAGCCCGCCAACTTCGCCCTCAACGGCGCGTGGTTCTCGGGCGGCATCGAGTGGAACATCGGCGCCACCGGCCACACCACCCTCTCCTGTGCTCCGCTGCACGCCGCGCTCGTACCGGCGCCCGACGGGGGTGTGATGGTCCGGCTCTGGGAGTGGGAGCGGCTGCGCGACCTGCCTTTCCAGGTGGACCTGTGGCTGCCGGAGGACTCGGAGTTCCTCTACGTCGGCGTCCGCGTCCGCAACCCGCACGAACGGACCGCCCCCGTGTACTGGTGGTCCAACATCGCCGTCCCGGAGGATCCCGGCACCCGCGTGCTCGCCCCCGCCGACGAGGCCTGGCACTTCGGGTACGAGCGGGCGCTGCGGCGGATCCCCGTGCCGCGCTGGGAGGACGAGGACCGCACGTATCCGCTGCGCAGCGAGTACCCGGCCGATTTCTTCTACGAGGTCCAGGACGGGGCCCGGCCGTGGATCGCCTCGCTCGACGCGCAGGGGCGCGGGCTCGTCCAGACCTCCACGGCCCGGCTGCGCGGGCGCAAGCTGTTCGTCTGGGGCTCCGGGGAGGGCGGCCGGCGCTGGCAGGAGTGGCTGACCGAGCCCGGCACCGGTGGCTACGCCGAGATCCAGGCCGGGCTCGCGCGGACCCAGCTGGAGCACGTACGGCTGGAGGCGGGGGCGGAGTTCAGCTGGCTGGAGGCGTACGGACCGCTGACCGCGGACCCGGGGCCGGTGCACGGCCCCGACTGGGCCTCGGCCCGCTCCGCCGCGGAGGCGGCCCTGGCGGCCGCCCTGCCCCGGGAGCGGGTGGAGGAGGCGTACGGGGCGTGGCTCGGGTCCGCCGACACCGAACCCGGGGAGCGGCTGGCGGCGGGCTCGGGCTGGGGCGCGCTGGAGGTGCTGTGCGGCGGCCACGAACTGCCCGGCACCCCGTTCGAGGAGGCCGGGCTCGGCGAGGACCAGGCGCCCTGGCTGGAGCTGTGGCGCACCGGGGTCTTCCCCGCCCCGCGGCGGGTGGCGCCGCCGGGGCCCAGCCTGGTCGCCCCGCACTGGCGGGACATGCTGGAGACGGCTCCGGCGGATCCGCTGACCGAGTACCACCTGGGCGTGGCCCAGTGGCACGCGGGGGACGTGGCGCAGGCGGTGCGCAGCTGGGAGCGCGGGCTGGCGCTGGCGCCCTCGCGGTGGCCCCTGCTGCGCTGCCTGGCCGTGGCGGACGCGCTGGCCGGCGACCCGGCGCGGGCGGCGCAGCGGTACGCCGAGGCTTTCGGGGACCTGGCCGAGGAGAGCCGGGGCGGGGAGCCGTGGACGGCCGCGGAGTCCGCGCTGGGGCGGGAGGCGATGGCGACGCTGCTGGCGGCCGGCCGCCTGCCGGCGGCGCGTGCGGTGTGGGACCGGCTGCGGCCGGCGCTCCGCGAGGAGGGGCGGTTCCGCCTGCTGGCCGCGCGGCTGCTGGCGGCGGAGGGCCATGTGGGCGCGGCCCGCCGGGTGTTCGAGGACGGCTTCGAGCTGGCGGACCTGCGCGAGGGCGACGAGATCCTGTCGGAGGTCTGGTCCCGCATAACGCACCGGCCGCTCCCGGCGACGTACAACTTCCGCATGCGCCCGCCGACGTAGGCCCACGGCCCGTGGAGGACCGTGGGCGGGGGGCGTCGTTCGTCAGCGCGGCGCGATGGCGTCCAGGATCGCCGATGTGACGTGGTCGGCGGCGTTGCGGTGGCCCTTGGCGTTGGGGTGCACGAGGGCCGGCCGGTTGTCGTGGTCGAAGACGCCCTCGACCCACTTGCCGGCGTCACAGACGCTGTGGTGCCGGGTGGAGTCGTAGAGGTCGACGAAGTCGGCGGACCCGTGCGCGCCGGCCGACTTCTCGATGGTCTTGTTGAGGGGTTCGAGGACGTCCCGGCGCAGCCAGTCCAGGTCGCCCTGGGTGATCGAGAGGAACTGGTGCAGATCGTTGTAGCTGCACTTGGAGGTGTCCGCGGGAATGATCGTGGGGTAGCCGACGGCCAGGATCCTGGCGTGCGGGGCCTTCTCGTGGAGCGTGGCGAGCATCTCGCCGTACTCCTTGCCCACCTTGGTCAGCTTGCCGGGGATGCTCGCGGCCAGCTCGTCCCTGCACGGGGTGTCCACGCCGCCACTGCCTCCTCCCAGTTCGAGGCACTTGAGGAGGATGTCGGCGAAGCCGAGGCTGTTGCCGCCCACGCCGACGGTGATCACGTCGGTGCCGGGCCGCACCGCCTCGGATTGCGGAGGAACCGGGGGGAAGGGGTAGTCCGGGTCCTCGGACACGGGCGGCAGGTGCCGCCCGATCGGCTCCTGGGCCCTGAAGGTGACGTCCTGGATCGTGGCGGCACCGCAGCTGACGTTGGTCAGCTCGATCAGCGAGCCCAAGTCGCGGTCGATGACCTGCGGGTACGACTGGTCGGTGCGCTCGCAGCCGTCGCGGGGGTACTCGAAGACGTCACCGGCGGCCGGGATGACCCCGGCGGTGTACGAGTCGCCCAGGGCGACCCATTCGTAGCTCGCCGCGGCGGCGGGTTGCGCCCCGGCGAGTTGTACGGGGACCAGCGCCCCCGCGGTGAGAGCGGTGGCAGAACCGAGCAGGGCCAGACGAATGCGGAAGCTCGCCACGAATCCTCCAGAGATAGGGCGTTGGCAGCGCTACGACCATACGGAATTCGTCACTCCATGCACTAGATCGGATACGGACAGTCACGCGCGAGGGGATCCGCAGGCCTCGCGTCGCGCTGGATGCACGTTCTGATCGGACATGTCCGTTTCGGCGACCGGGAGCTTCCGCCGGTGACGGGTTCCGCGTGGCGTGTGGGTCATGGGGCGGGTGCGTTCGGCGCCCCCACGGACCCCGCCCCACCCCCCGCACGCGCGGCTGTCCGGTTCCCGACCCGGCGACCTTCGCACGATCATGGGAACACATGTTCTATTCTCGGGCCCCGAGACACCGAGGGAGGCGCTCATGCGCTGGGACAATCTGACGGACGGACCCGGGGCCCCGGAGCAGGCGGGGGCGCTCTTCGGGGCGGCCTCCGTCGTCACGCGGACCTTCGACACCCCCGAGTTCCGCGGGATCACCTTCCACGAGGTGCGCGCCCGCTCGGTCCTCAACCGGGTGCCCGGCGCCTCGCGCATGCCGTTCGAGTGGACGGTCAACCCGTACCGCGGATGCAGCCACGCCTGCGTCTACTGCTTCGCCCGCAAGACCCACGGCTACCTCGACCTCGACACCGGCATCGGCTTCGACTCCCAGATCGTCGTCAAGACCAACGCCCCCGAGCTGCTGCGCCGCGAACTGGCATCGAGCCGGTGGGCCGGCGCGCACATCGCCATGGGCACCAACGTCGACTGCTACCAGCGGGCCGAGGGCCGCTACCGGCTGATGCCCGGGATCATCGAGGCCCTGCTCGAGCGGGCCAACCCCTTCTCCATCCTGACCAAGGGGACCCTGATCCTGCGCGACCTCCCCCTCCTGCGGCAGGCCGCCGAGGTCGCGGACGTCGGCATCTGCGTCTCCGTCGGCTTCACCGACACCGCCCTGTGGCGCACCGTCGAGCCCGGCACCCCCTCCCCCGCCGCCCGGCTGGCCGCCGTACGGACCCTCACCGACGCCGGGATCGAGTGCGGGGTGCTGATGGCCCCGGTGATCCCCTTCCTCGGGGACTCCCCCGAGCAGCTGCGGGCCACGGTCCGGGCCGTCGCCGAGTCCGGCGCGACCTCCGTGACACCCCTGGTACTCCATCTGCGGCCGGGCGCCCGCGAGTGGTTCACGGCGTGGCTGGGCACCCACCACCCCCACCTCGTCGAACGGTACGAGCGGATGTACGCGGGCGGCTCGTACGCCCCCA
Organism: Streptomyces sp. NPDC001903; assembly: GCF_042891345.1. Taxonomy (NCBI): domain Bacteria; kingdom Bacillati; phylum Actinomycetota; class Actinomycetes; order Kitasatosporales; family Streptomycetaceae; genus Streptomyces; species Streptomyces sp. NPDC001903. Next base: position 124,397 of record NZ_JBIASZ010000008.1, on the reverse strand, counting down.
CCTGGTACCAGCGCCAGATCACCCGGCAAGTCCACGAGCTCGCCGCCGAATTCGGCATCGGCCCCTCCCGGCGGGGCGCGGCCCGCGGGATCCCCGTCCCCGAACACCCGGCCGGGCCGGTGCCCGCCGAGCCGGTCCAGCTCAGCCTGCTGTGACCTCGTACGGCCCCTGAACGCTCATCACATCGGGCCAATCAGCGGCCCAATCCCGCCTTCCGGGCGTGGTTTCCGGGACGATTCCGCCCAGAACCCTCGGCTGGGAGGCCCCATGCTCCACCCCGCGAACCCTGCGACCCCCGCGAAGAAGCGCGGCCCGCTGACGAAGCGCGCCGCCGTCCTGCTGTCGGTCGCCACCGCGACCGCGGCCGCCGTCGTCACGAGCCCGGCGGGTGCCGCACCGACGGCCGCCGCGCCGGCCGCCGCGCCCGCCGCGCCCGCCGCGCTGCGCTGGACCGGCTGTGCGACCCCGCGCTACCCGACGCTGCAGTGCGCCTCCCTCAAGGTCCCGCTCGACCACGACCACCCGGCCGGCCGGCAGATCTCCCTGGCCCTGACCCGGGTCCCGCACACCGCCGCCACCTCGCAGGGCCCGCTGCTCGTCAACCCCGGCGGGCCCGGCGGCAGCGGCCGGAGCCTGGCCGGGTTCATCGCCTCCGCGCTGCCGAAGGACGTCGCCGCCCAGTACGACGTGATCGGCTTCGACCCGCGGGGCGTCGGCAAGAGCGAGCCCGTCCTGGACTGCGGGCCCGGCCACTTCACCCCCGTGCGCCCGGACTCCGTACCGCTCGACGCGCAGACCGAGCAGGCCAACCTGGACCGGGTGAAGTCCTTCGCCGAGTCCTGCCAGACCAAGCACGCGGACGTGCTCCCCTATATCGGCACCGTCTCGGCCGCCCGCGACCTGGAGGTGCTGCGCGGCGCGCTGGGCGCGGCGAAACTCAGCTACTTCGGCTACTCGTACGGGACCTACCTGGGCGCGGTGTACGCCAAGCTCCACCCGGACCGGGTGCACCGCCTCGTCCTGGACTCCGTGGTCGACCCGGGCGGGGTCTGGTACGAGGACAACCTCGCGCAGGACCAGGCGTTCGACGCCCGGCACAAGGCGTTCCTGGCGTGGGTGGCCCAGTACGACGAGAAGTACGGGCTGGGCACCGACCCGGCGGGGGTCGAGGAGCGCTGGTACGCGATGCGCGAGGCCCTGCGCGCCGCGCCGGCGGGCGGCAAGGTGGGTCCGGCGGAGCTGGAGGACACCTACATGCCGGGCGGCTACTACAACGGCTACTGGCCGGTGCTGGCCGAGGCCTTCTCCGCGTACGCGCAGAAGGCGGACCCGAAGCCGCTGGTGGCGGCGTACGAGCGGTTCGGGGCGGTGGAGCCCTCCGCGGGCAACAGCTACAGCGTGTACACGGCGGTGCAGTGCCGGGACTCGGCCTGGCCGAAGGACTGGAACCAGTGGCGCGCGGACATGTGGCGCACCCACGCGAAGGCCCCGTTCATGACCTGGAACAACGCCTGGTACAACGCCCCCTGCGCGTTCTGGAAGACGGAGCCGCTCGCGGCGCCGGACGTGACCAACGCCGACCTCCCGCCGGCCCTGCTGCTCCAGGCGACGGAGGACGCGGCGACCCCGTTCGAGGGGGCACTGAGCATGAAGGGGAAGCTGAAGGGCTCGGCGCTGGTGGTCGAAGAGGGCGGCGGCAACCACGGGGTCGCGCTCAGCGGCAACAAGTGCCTGGACGAGAAGGTGGCGGCGTACCTGCGGACGGGCGGTGCCTCGGACGCGACCTGCCCCGCGCAGCCGGGCCCGAAGCCGACCACGTCCACCCGCGCGGTCCCCCCGACGGCCGGCGGCACGGCCCTCCACGGCCTCCTGGGCTTCCGCGGCTAGGCATCGGACCTTAGTGGCATATACCGTTTTGCCGAGGTTCCGCCCGTCCCGTCCCCGATCCTTCGTGAACGGGGACGGGACGCGCGGACATGGGCTAGGGTCCCTGCGGTGAACAAGCTGGTACCCCCACTCGGCCGGCGCAAGGCCGCCGCGGCCCCGGGCTCCGCTGCCGCCGGCGGCCGGCTCGGCTGGCTTGACGCGCTGCGCGGCATCGCCGCCCTGGTCGTGGTCCTGCACCACTTCGAGGTGCTGCGGATGCTGCCCTTCGGCGAGACGGTCCGGCAGAACTTCGACCTCGGCCTGTTCGGGGTCATGCTCTTCTTCATCGTGAGCGGTTACATCATCCCGGCCTCGCTGGAGCGCCGGGGCGACGTCCGGGGCTTCTGGATCGGCCGGCTCTTTCGGATCCACCCCGCCGTCATCGTCGCCTTCGTCGCCGCGCTCCTGATGCTCCCGGCCGGGGACGGCTCGGTCGCCCTGCTGCGCACCGGCGACGACCTCGCCTCACTCGTCGCGAACGGCCTGATGCTCCAGGACCTGCTCGGCGTCGTCAACGGTATGAACGTCACCTGGACGCTCTGCTACGAGATGGTCTTCTACTTCCTCGTCACCGCCCTGTTCACCCGGGGCCTGCACCGGCACAGCGCCCCCATCGCCGTCGGCTTCGCCGGTGCCGCGCTCGCGATGGGCACCGCCCTCGCCCCCCAGGTCCTGTCGGCGCAGCTCGACTCGGTCCGACTGCTCCTGCTGATCGTCACCCCGATCGTGCTCCTGGGCTTCTGGGGTGTGCTCAGCGGCAACCGCAGGGCGACCGCGGCGGGCGCCCTGGTGCTCGGCGGACTGGGCCTGGTTCTCGCCGTGCTCAACAGCCGGGCCGTCGCGTTCGAGACCTTGATGATCTTCGCGACGATGTTCGCCGGCACCGTCGTGTACCGGGCGCAGCACGGCAGGGTCCGCCGGATTCCGGCGCTGCTCGCCTGCGGGTCCGTGGTCGCCGCGGGCGTGCTCGTCGGATGGCTGTACAACCGCGACGGGGTCCAGGAGAGCACCTGGACCTCCGGCTGGAAGGCCTGGTCGCTCTCCTACCTCGCTGCCTGGATCCTGTTCGGTCTCTTCTTCCTGCTGCGGGGGCGGCGTTTCCCGAAGCCGCTGACCTGGCTCGGCGCGATCAGCTTCTCGATGTACCTGCTGCACTTCCCGCTGCTGCGCACGGTCGGTCCGCCGCTGGGCGTCCCGCCGGTGCCCGAGTCGACGCTCGGGAAGATCGCCTGGACGGTGGTCTTCCTGACGGTGCTGATGGCGGCGAGCCACCTGATGTACCGCCTGGTCGAGCTGCCCGCGCAGCGCCTGGGCAAGCGGGTCCAGCAGGCGGCGAACCGCCGCCGACCGGCCGCCGCGCCCGAGGGGGTCCCGCCGCGGCGGGCGGAGGGCGGGAGCCGGGAGACCGTCGCCGTCCGCACGCCGGACGGGGCGGCTTCAGTGTCCCGCGAGTGACCGGGCCGGCAGGACGGCGAAGGCCTCCACCTCCAGCAGGAGCTCGGGGCGGATCAGGGCGGCCACCTGGACGGCGGAGGACGCCGGCAGCCGGTCGGCGGGGATGACGGCGTCGCGTGCCTCCCGGACGGCCGGGAGGTGGGCGATGTCCGTGACGAAGTACGTCAGCTTCACCACGTCGTCGAAGGTCGCTCCGGCCGCGGCCAGGCAGCGCCGGAGGTTCTCGAACACCTGGCGGGCCTGCGCGGCGGCGTCGCCCGCGCCGACGACCCGGCCCTGTGCGTCGAAGGCGCACTGGCCGGAGACCGCGACGAACCGCCCGGTGCCCCAGGCGACGTGGCTGTAGCCCGTACCGGGGTAGACGCCTTCCGGCGCGGACACGCGCGTGATGTGGTGGTGGTCGCGGTGGTCGTCGGGCCTGCTCGTGAGGTCGCTCATGCGGCTGATCATCTCAGCGGGCTCAGCGGGCTCGGCAGCCCCTGCGGGCTCAGCGCGGTCTGCGCAGGAGGCGCAGGGCCGCCGTCGCCGCCACCGCGAGGCGGGGGTGGGACTGGGCCCGGGTGAGGACCTCGCGGGCCCGCGGGTCGCCGAGGGTGCCCAGGCCCTCCACGCAGGCCAGGGCCACCCGCCAGTACGGCTCGTGCGGGGACAGCAGCCGGGACAGCGTGGCCATCAGGACCGGCGCCGATTCGGGGGCGCGCAGGGTCGTGAGGAGCCGTACGGGCTGGAGGGCGTAGGCCGTGCGCAGGGTGTTGGTGGCCAGGGCCGCCGCCGCCCGGGCGGTGCGCGGGTCGCCCAGGGCGGCGAGCGCCTCGGCGGCGGCCGCGCAGCGCGGCGGGTCGCGGTGGTTGAGGAGCAGCACCAGCGGCTCGAAGGCCCGCCGGTCCCCGGCCAGGCCGAGCCGGTACGCGGCGAGTTCGCGGGCCCACAGGGGCAGGCCGGCGGAGGTCAGGGAGGCGGCCAGCGCGTCGGGGTCCGCCGCGAGCAGCTCCTCGTACCGCGGGGACTGCCCGGATTCCGTTCGCAGGCGCTCCAGCACGTCGTTCACCCGGCCACCCTAGGGCGGCCCGGCCGCCGCCACGCCGGGTTTCCACAGATGGCTGATCGATGATCGATGATCGGTACATTTGGGCGGTACAGGTCACATCTCCGCGCTCTGGCGCGGCAGTTACCCGCGGGTTACGCTCCTTCCAACGTACGAGGCCGGCCTGGTGACGCAGCCGCCCCGTATCAGTCGGTCCGGTAGCTCCACGACTCCCGTGCATCAGCTACCCCTGCTGCCTTTCGTGTACGGCGCGGCCCCGGGACAGGGTCCGCCGTTCTCCGCCCCGCGCTTCTTCGCGGGCCGGCTCTCCCGTCGCGCGTCGTGCGCCGTGCGGCGCCCTCAGTCGTCACCCTCTTCCACTGGAGTCCCGCGATGGACCTTCCGTCCACGTCCAGTCAGTCCACCGGCCGGCCCGCCTTCCAGACCATCGCCGTCGTCGGCCTCGGCACCATGGGCACCGGCATCGCCGAGGTCCTCGCCCAGGCAGGCCGCGAGGTCATCGGCATCGACATCAGCGAGGCCGCCACCCGCCGGGCCACCGCCGCCCTCGCGGCCGCCACGGCCCGTTCGGTGGCCCGCGAGCGCCTCACCGAGCAGGAGCGCGAAGGGGTCCTCGCCCGCTTCCGCACCTTCACCGAACTGTCCGCCGCCGCCGACGCCGACCTCGTCATCGAGGTCGTCCCGGAGAGCTACGAGCTCAAGCAGCGCCTCTTCCGCGAGCTCGACGCGATCGTCCGCCCCGACACGATCCTGGCCACCGGCACCAACGCCCTGTCGGTGACCCGGCTCGCCGCCGAGTCGCAGCGCCCCGAGCGCGTCCTCGGCCTGCACTTCTTCAACCCGGCCCCGGCGATGAAGCTGGTCGAGGTGGTCTCCAGCGTCCTGACCGCCCCGCCGGCCGTCGAGGCGGTCACCGTGCTGGCCCGCGAGCTCGGCAAGGAGCCCGTCTCCGTCGGCGACCGCCCCGGCTTCGTCGCGGACGGCCTGCTCTTCGGCTACCTCAACCAGGCCGCCGCGATGTACGAGTCGAAGTACGCCTCCCGCGAGGACATCGACGCGGCGATGCGGCTCGGCTGCGGTCTGCCCATGGGCCCGCTCGCGCTGCTCGACCTGATCGGCGTGGACACCGCCCGGACCGTCCTGGAGGCCATGTACGCCTCCTCCGGCGACCGGCTGCACGCCCCGGCCCCGATCCTGGGCCACCTCGCCGAGGCCGGCCTGACCGGGCAGAAGTCCGGGCGCGGCTTCTACACGTACGCCGAGCCGGGCAGCTCCACGATCGTCCGCGACGCGCAGACCCCGCTGGACGGGGCCCGGCTGGGCGAGGGCCGCCCGGTCGCGAAGGTCGGCGTGGCCGGCTCCGGCACCATGGCGAGCGGCATCGCGCAGGTCTTCGCGCAGGCCGGCTTCGCGGTGGTGCTCGCCGCCCGCAGCCAGGAGAAGGCGTCCGCCGCGAAGGCCGCGATCGGCAAGTCCTTGGACCGTGCGGTGTCCAAGGGCAGGCTGACCGCGGAGAACGCGGCGCAGACGCTGGAGCGGATCAGCCCGGCCGGCTCGCTGGACGCCTTCGCCGACGTGGACCTGGCCGTGGAGGCCGTCGCCGAGGACCTGGCGGTCAAGCAGGAGCTGTTCGCCGCCCTCGACAAGGTCTGCAGGCCGGGCGCGGTGCTGGCCACCACGACCTCCTCGCTGCCGGTGATCGCGGTGGCCCGCGTGACCTCGCGTCCGCAGGACGTGATCGGCATGCACTTCTTCAACCCGGCGCCGGCGATGAAGCTGGTCGAGGTGGTCCGGACCGTCCTGACCTCCGACGACGTGCACGCCACGGTCCGCGAGATCTGCCTGAAGGTGCGCAAGCACCCGGTGGACTGCGGGGACCGGGCCGGGTTCATCGTGAACGCGCTGCTGTTCCCGTACTTGAACAACGCCGTGAAGATGGTCGAGCAGCACTATGCGAGCCTCGACGACATCGACGCGGCGATGAAGCTGGGCGGCGGCTACCCGATGGGGCCCTTCGAGCTCCTCGACGTCGTCGGCCTGGACGTCTCGCTGGCGATCGAGAAGGTGCTCCACAAGGAGTTCCGCGATCCCGGCCTGGCCCCCTCCCCGCTGCTGGAGCACCTGGTGGCGGCGGGCTGCCTGGGCCGCAAGACCGGCCGCGGATTCCGTGAGTACGCCCGCCGGTAATCAGCGCTCCGGCCAGGTGCCCCCAGAGCCGGATGCGTGGGGAGGGCTGCTCGGGTCTGCCGCACCCTCACGGCAGGCCGTACCTTCCGAGCCCAGTGCGGGCCCTCCCCCGCATCCACCCCTGCCCCACCCCCCTCAGGCGCGCTCCCCCGCGCAAATGAAGTACTTTCGCTCTATGTCCCAGCCCGCCAAGACCTCGCCCCGCGCCGCCACGGCCTCCGACAGCACGGAGAGCACGGCCGGCACCAAGGCGGCCGCACAGCGGCTCAAGATGCGCCGCGAGCTCGCCGCCGCCGCCATGGAGCTGTTCGCGACCAAGGGATACGAGGCGACGACGGTCGACGAGATCGCCGCGACCGCGGGGGTGGCGCGCAGGACCTTCTTCCGGCACTTCCGCTCCAAGGAAGAGGCGATCTTCCCGGACCACGACGACACCCTGACCCGGGCCGAGGCGGTGCTGGACGTGGCCCCGGCGCACGAGCACCCGCTCGACACCGTGTGCCGCGGGATCAAGGAAGTCATGAAGATGTACGCCGCCTCGCCGGCGGTGTCGGTGGAGCGCTACCGGCTGACCCGCGAGGTGCCGGCGCTGCGGGAGCGGGAGATCGCCTCGGTGGCCCGGTACGAGCGGCTGTTCACCCGCTACCTGCTGGCCCACTTCGACGAGACCGACCACCACGACGGCAACGACGACCCGCTGCTGGCCGAGGTGGCCGCCTCGGCGGTGGTGACGGCCCACAACCACGTGCTGCGGCGCTGGCTGCGGGCGGGCGGCCAGGGGGACGTGGAGGCGCAGCTGGACCACGCCTTCTCGATCGTGCGGAAGACCTTCGGCACGGGGATCGGCGCGGGCCGCACCCTGAGCACCGCCCCGGCCCCGCCCCCGGCCGCACCGGCGGAGGTCCGTACGCAGGGCGAGGTGCTGGTGACGGTGGCCCGCACGGACGCCCCGCTCGACGAGGTCATGCGGACCATCGAGGAAGCACTCAGAAACAAGCAGTAGTCGCACACATCACAGTGGCCGCTCCCGTTCCGGGGGCGGCCGCTTTTGTTTGTCCGACTTGCCCCTACTCGCGGGTAACACTGATCGATCATCGCTCATCTGCGCAGGTCAATAGGCAAATGAGAGAAAGTTTTGGCACGCGGTGCCTTGCTGAGTGACACGGGGTGCCATACGTTGAATCTCGTCCGGATGTCCCCGCGGTCCACGCCCACTCGGCAGAACCGCGCCCCGGATGCCTGCGTCACCAGGCCCCGCGCGCACGCCTCACCACGGGCGTCGCGCCAGCACCACAGCTCCGCCGGACCGACGGCAATCGCAGCACCACAGCACCACCCACACCACACCCGTTCCACGCACCCGCGTATCCCTCAGCGCACCCTCAGCGCTCGCCGGAGGCACACCGTGAAGGACATCCTGGACGCGATCCAGTCGCAGGCCGCAACGGCCGCCGACTTCGCGGCCCTGCCGCTCCCCGACTCGTACCGCGCGATCACCGTGCACAAGGACGAGGCGGAGATGTTCGCGGGGCTCACCACCCGTGAGAAGGACCCGCGCAAGTCCCTGCACCTCGACCAGGTCCCGGTCCCGGAGCTCGGCCCGGGCGAGGCCCTGGTGGCCGTCATGGCCTCCTCGGTCAACTACAACTCGGTCTGGACGTCGATCTTCGAGCCGGTGTCGACCTTCAACTTCCTGGAGCGTTACGGCAAGCTCAGCGACCTGAGCAAGCGCCACGACCTCCCGTACCACGTCATCGGCTCCGACCTCGCGGGCGTCGTGCTGCGCACCGGCCCCGGCGTCAACTCCTGGAAGCCGGGCGACGAGGTCGTCGCGCACTGCCTCTCGGTCGAGCTGGAGTCCTCGGACGGCCACAACGACACGATGCTCGACCCCGAGCAGCGCATCTGGGGCTTCGAGACCAACTTCGGCGGCCTGGCGGAGATCGCCCTCGTCAAGTCCAACCAGCTGATGCCGAAGCCCGGCCACCTGAGCTGGGAGGAGGCCGCCTCCCCCGGCCTGGTCAACTCCACCGCCTACCGCCAGCTGGTCTCGCGCAACGGCGCCGGCATGAAGCAGGGCGACAACGTCCTGATCTGGGGCGCCAGCGGCGGCCTCGGCTCGTACGCGACCCAGTTCGCGCTGGCCGGCGGCGCCAACCCGATCTGCGTGGTCTCCAGCGCGCAGAAGGCGGACATCTGCCGCTCGATGGGCGCGACCGCGATCATCGACCGCAGCGCCGAGGGCTACAAGTTCTGGAAGGACGAGCACACCCAGGACCCCAAGGAGTGGAAGCGCTTCGGCAAGCGCATCCGCGAGCTGACCGGCGGCGAGGACATCGACATCGTCTTCGAGCACCCCGGCCGCGAGACCTTCGGCGCCTCGGTCTACGTCACGCGCAAGGGCGGCACCATCACCACCTGCGCCTCCACCTCGGGCTACATGCACGAGTACGACAACCGCTACCTGTGGATGTCCCTCAAGCGGATCATCGGCTCGCACTTCGCCAACTACCGCGAGGCGTGGGAGGCCAACCGCCTGATCGCCAAGGGCAAGATCCATCCCACGCTGTCCAAGGTCTACTCCCTGGAGGAGACCGGCCAGGCCGCGTACGACGTCCACCGCAACCTCCACCAGGGCAAGGTCGGCGTCCTGGCGCTGGCCCCCGAGGAGGGCCTGGGCGTGCGCGACCACGAGCTGCGCGCGACGCACCTCGAGGCGATCAACCGCTTCCGCAACATCTGAACCGTCTGAATCGTCTGAGTCGGCTCAAAGGCCATAAGGATCGCCTGAGATGACAGAGCGCCAGAAAGACCGTCCGTGGCTCATGCGGACGTACGCCGGCCACTCCACGGCCGAGGCGTCCAACGAGTTGTACCGCCGCAACCTCGCCAAGGGCCAGACCGGCCTGTCGGTCGCGTTCGACCTCCCGACGCAGACCGGCTACGACCCCGACCACATCCTCGCCCGCGGCGAGGTGGGCCGGGTCGGGGTCCCGGTCTCCCATCTGGGCGACATGCGGCGGCTGTTCCAGGACATCCCCCTGGAGCAGATGAACACCTCGATGACGATCAACGCCACCGCCATGTGGCTGCTGGCGCTCTACCAGGTGGCCGCCGAGGAGCAGGGCGCGGACATCGCCCAGCTCCAGGGCACCACCCAGAACGACATCGTCAAGGAGTACCTCTCGCGCGGGACGCACGTCTTCCCGCCCGGGCCCTCGCTCCGCCTGACGACGGACATGATCGCGTACACGGTCAACCACATCCCGAAGTGGAACCCGATCAACATCTGCTCGTACCACCTCCAGGAGGCCGGGGCCACCCCGGTCCAGGAGATCTCGTACGCGATGTCGACGGCGATCGCCGTGCTGGACTCGGTGCGCGATTCGGGCCAGGTCCCGGCGGATCGTTTCGGCGAAGTGGTCGCCCGCATCTCGTTCTTCGTGAACGCGGGCGTCCGCTTCATCGAGGAGATGTGCAAGATGCGCGCCTTCGGCCGCATCTGGGACCAGGTCACCCGCGAGCGCTACGGCATCGAGAACGCCAAGCAGCGCCGCTTCCGGTACGGCGTCCAGGTCAACTCCCTCGGGCTGACCGAGGCGCAGCCGGAGAACAACGTCCAGCGCATCGTGCTGGAGATGCTCGCGGTCACCCTCTCCAAGGACGCCCGCGCCCGCGCCGTGCAGCTGCCCGCCTGGAACGAGGCGCTGGGTCTGCCCCGGCCCTGGGACCAGCAGTGGTCGCTGCGCATCCAGCAGGTCCTGGCGCACGAGAGCGACCTGCTGGAGTACGAGGACATCTTCGCCGGATCCCACGTCATCGAGGCCAAAGTCGACTCCCTGGTCGTCGACTGCCTGGCCGAGATCGACCGGATCCAGGAGATGGGCGGCGCGATGGCCGCCGTCGAGTCCGGGTACCTCAAGTCCCAGCTGGTCTCCTCGCACGCCGAGCGGCGGGCCCGGATCGAGGCCGGCGAGGACAAGATCGTCGGCGTGAACTGCTTCGAGCAGACCGAGGAGAACCCGCTGACGGCCGACCTGGACGGCGCCATCATGACGGTCGACCCGGCCGTCGAGGCGCTGACCGTGGAGCGGATCGTCCGCTGGCGGGCCGAGCGGCAGGAGTCCTCGGAGCGGCAGGGCAACGGCGACCCGTTCGTCTTCCCGACGGTGATGCAGGCCCTGGACCGGCTCAAGGAGGCCGCGGCCGGGACCGAGAACCTGATGGAGGCCACCCTGGAGTGCGCCCGCGCGGGTGTCACCACCGGCGAGTGGGCGAACGCCCTGCGCGAGGTGTTCGGCGAGTTCCGCGCCCCGACCGGGGTCTCCTCGGCCCCGGTCGCGGTCACCGCCGAGGAGGGCACGCCGATGGCCCTCGTCCGCGAGAAGGTCGCCCGCACCGCCGAGGACCTCGGCTCCGGCCGGCTGCGCCTGCTGGTCGGCAAGCCGGGCCTGGACGGGCACTCCAACGGCGCCGAGCAGATCGCCGTACGGGCCCGCGACGCCGGATTCGAGGTGGTCTACCAGGGCATCCGGCTGACGCCCGAGGAGATCTCCTCGGCGGCGCTGGCCGAGGACGTGCACTGCGTGGGACTGTCCATCCTGTCCGGTTCGCACAGCGCGCTCGTGCCGGACGTGCTGGAACGCCTCCGCACGGCGGGGGCGGGTGACATCCCGGTCGTCCTCGGCGGCATCATTCCGAACGCCGATGCCATCGCCCTCAAGGCGGCCGGTGTGGCCGCCGTCTTCACACCCAAGGACTTCGGTATCACGGAGATCATCGGCCGTATCGTCGACGAGATCCGGAAAGCGAACAAGCTCGACCCTCTGGAGGTCCCCGCATGACCACGCCCACGTCTCCCGTGAACCGCCTTCGGCCGCGCCGCTCCTGCCTCGCGGTGCCGGGCTCGAACCCGCGCTTCCTGGAGAAGGCCCAGGGCCTGCCGGCCGACCAGGTCTTCCTCGACCTGGAGGACGCCTGCGCCCCGCTCGCCAAGGAAGGCGCCCGCCACACCATCGTGGACGCGCTGAACAACGGCGACTGGACCGGCAAGACCCGGGTCGTGCGCGTCAACGACTGGACCACGCACTGGACGTACCGCGACGTCATCACGGTCGTGGAGGGCGCGGGCCAGAACCTCGACTGCATCATGCTGCCGAAGGTCCAGGACGCCCAGCAGGTCGTGGCGCTGGACCTGCTGCTGACGCAGATCGAGAAGACGATGGGCTTCGAGGTCGGCAAGATCGGCATCGAGGCTCAGATCGAGAACGCCAAGGGCCTGGTCAACGTCGACGCGATCGCCGCCGCCTCGCCGCGGCTGGAGACCATCATCTTCGGCCCGGCCGACTTCATGGCCTCGATCAACATGAAGTCGCTGGTCGTGGGCATGCAGCCGCCCGGCTACCCGGCGGACGCCTACCACTACATCCTGATGCGGATCCTGATGGCGGCCCGCACGCACGACCTCCAGGCCATCGACGGCCCCTTCCTGCAGATCCGCGACGTGGACGCGTACCGCGAGGTGGCCGGCCGCGCCGCCGCCCTGGGCTTCGACGGCAAGTGGGTGCTGCACCCGGGCCAGGTCGACGCGGCCAACGAGGTCTTCTCCCCCTCCCAGGAGGACTACGACCACGCCGAGCTGATCCTCGACGCGTACGACTGGTGCACCTCCGAGGCCGGCGGCAAGAAGGGCTCGGCCATGCTGGGCGACGAGATGATCGACGAGGCCAGCCGCAAGATGGCCCTGGTCATCGCGGGCAAGGGCCGCGCGGCGGGCATGCAGCGCACCACCAAGTTCGAGATCCCGGAGGCCTGATCCCGATGCAGTTCGGACGTACGTACGAGGAGTTCGAGGTCGGGGCGGTCTACAAGCACTGGCCCGGGAAGACGGTCACGGAGTACGACGACCACCTCTTCTGCCTGCTGACCATGAATCACCACCCGCTCCACATGGACAGCAATTACGCCGAGAACACGACCGACTTCGGCAAGAACGTGGTCGTGGGCAACTACATCTACTCGCTGCTGCTCGGCATGTCCGTGCCGGACGTTTCCGGGAAGGCCATCGCCAACCTGGAGATCGAGTCGCTGCGGCACGTGGCGCCGACCTTCCACGGCGACACCATCTACGGCGAGACCACGGTCCTCGACAAGACCCCGTCCAAGTCGAAGAACGACCGCGGGATCGTCTACGTGGAGACCAAGGGCTACAAGCAGGACGGCACCCTCGTCTGCGTCTTCCGGCGCAAGGTGATGGTCCCGACCGAGACGTACATCAAGGAGCGCGGCGGCGAGCAGCCCGGCCGCCCGCAGCTGAAGGAACAGGGGAAGTAGCCATGGCCCGACTCGCCCAGACCGCCGGGCTGACCGACGTCCAGCGGGAGATCCTCAAGACCGTCCGGGAGTTCGTCGACAAGGAGATCATCCCGGTCGCGACCGAGCTCGAACACCGTGACGAGTACCCGCAGCAGATCGTCGACGGCCTCAAGGAGCTCGGCCTCTTCGGCCTGATGATCCCGGAGGAGTACGGCGGCCTGGGTGAGTCGCTGCTCACCTACGCGCTGTGCGTGGAGGAGATAGCGCGGGGCTGGATGTCCGTCTCGGGCATCATCAACACCCACTTCATCGTGGCGTACATGCTCAAGCAGCACGGCACGCAGGAGCAGAAGGACCACTTCCTCCCGCGCATGGCGCTGGGCGAGGTGCGCGGCGCGTTCTCGATGTCCGAGCCGGGGCTGGGCTCCGACGTGTCGGCCATCACGTCCAAGGCGGTGAAGGACGGTGACGAGTACGTCCTGAACGGCCAGAAGATGTGGCTGACGAACGGCGGCTCCTCGACGCTCGTGGCCGTCCTGGTCCGGAGTGACGAAGGACACCCCGAGGGCACGGCCCCGCACAAGTCGATGACGACCTTCCTCGTCGAGAAGGAGCCGGGCTTCGGTGAGGTCCGTCCGGGCCTGACCATCCCGGGCAAGATCGACAAGATGGGCTACAAGGGCGTCGACACGACCGAGCTGATCATGGACGGACTGCGCATTCCGGCCAATCGGGTCCTCGGAGGCCAGACGGGCCGAGGGTTTTACCAAATGATGGACGGGGTCGAGGTCGGCCGCGTCAACGTGGCGGCGCGTGGCTGCGGCGTCGCTCAGCGTGCGTTCGAGCTGGGTGTCTCTTATGCCCAGCAACGTCACACTTTCGGCAAGGCGATCGCGGAGCACCAGGCCATCCAGTTCAAGCTGGCCGAGATGGCTACCAAGGTCGAGGCCGCCCATGCGATGATGGTTAATGCAGCACGCAAAAAGGACTCCGGGGAACGAAACGACCTCGAAGCAGGGATGGCGAAGTACCTCGCCTCCGAATACTGCAAGGAGGTGGTGGAGGACGCCTTCCGCATCCATGGCGGCTACGGGTTCTCGAAGGAGTACGAGATCGAGCGCCTCTACCGCGAGGCACCGATGCTGCTGATCGGTGAAGGTACGGCCGAGATCCAGAAAATGATCATCGGTCGACGCCTGCTCGAGGAGTACCGACTGCAGGGCTGAAAGTCCCTTTTGCGGCGGATCCTCCATGGGTTCGTCGCAAAAGAATCACTGGCAGTCACTGGCTGGCGGCCATCGACTCGGCTTCTGGCTTGCCCAGTTGTTGCGTGCAACCGATAGCATTCCAGTAAAGCCGCCGTCCCGTCCCCCTGTTTGCGGCGCGGCAATCACCCGCTACGAAGGTCATCCATGCCCCACAGCCAAACCTCTGCACCTCGCGTCGGCATCCTCGGTGGACGTCTCGCACGCGGAGCATCGCCGTGGCTTCTGCCGACCGTCGCCACCGCTGCGCTCAGCCTCACCCGGGCCCGCAAGTCCGGACGCTGGGCCGCGGTGGCCGTGCCCACCACCGCTCTCGCGGCGGGCATGCTGTGGTTCTTCCGCGACCCCGAGCGTGAGATCACGCAGGGTCGGGTCATCTCGCCCGCCGACGGTGTGGTGCAGAGCATCATGCCGTGGAAGGACGGGCGGACCCGGGTCGCGATCTTCATGAGCCCGCTGAACGTCCACGTCAACCGCGCGCCCCTCGCGGGCACGGTGACGTCCGTGGAGCACATCCCGGGCGGGTTCGTTCCGGCGTTCAACAAGGAGAGCGAGAACAACGAGCGCGTTGTCTGGCACTTCGACACCGAACTCGGCGACATCGAGATGGTGCAGATCGCCGGCGCCGTCGCACGCCGCATCGTCCCGTACCTGCCGGCCGGTACCAAGGTGGAGCAGGGCGAACGCATCGGTCTGATCCGCTTCGGCTCCCGCGTCGACATCTACCTCCCCGAGGGTGTCGAGGTCGCGGTCGAGGTCGGACAGGCCACCACCGCGGGGGTGACCCGAATTGACCGTGACTGACCCTGAGACTCCCACCACACCGTCGGGCGGCTGGGTGCCCGAGGCCGCGGAGGAGGAGTCCGCAGAAGACGACATGCCGCTCTCGCTGCGGCTGTCGATAGCGGACACCCTCACCCTCGGCAACGCGACGTGCGGATTCATGGCGGTGTACTTCACCACCACCGGGATCCTCATCCCGCACCTCACCGGCAGCGGCGAGTCGGGCATGGCCCGCAACAGCGCCGCGACGGCCGTGATACTGATGCTGCTCGCCGCGGTCTTCGACCTCTTCGACGGCATCGTGGCCCGCAAGCTGCGCAGCTCTCCGATGGGCGCCGAGCTGGACAACCTGTCCGACCTGATCAGCTTCGGCCTGGCTCCCGCGTACTTCGTGCTCGTGTACGGCATGGTCGCCGACGACGCGGTGCAGAAGATGTCCGCGCTGGCCGCGATCGTGGTGCTGCTGGCCGTGGTGCTCAGACTCGCGAGATTCAGCTGCGTGACCATGAAGGACGGCATGTTCCAGGGCATGCCGAGCCCCTTCGGTGCGCTGACGGTCGTCTCGATCGTGCTGCTGGAGCTGCCGTTCGTCCCGACGCTGCTGGCGATCATCGGGGTGGCCTGGCTGATGGTGAGCCGGGTCGAGTACCCCAAGCCGCGGGGTGTCCTCGCGGTGGCGATGCTGAGCTGGATCATCGGGGCCATGGGCCTCCTGGCGGCCTGGGCGTTCGACGCCCCGGGCGGTCAGCTGCTGCTCCAGGCGGGCTGCGCGCTGCAGATCGCTCTGGCGGCGACCATCCCGCTGTTCGCGACGACCCGTCGCGCGAACACCTTCCGCCACAACCGCCGCGAGGCGCGAGCGGCGTCGCAGCTCCCGTAGCCGCACGCAGTCCCCGAAGGCCCCCGAGGTGTCACACCCCGGGGGCCCTTCGCATGCCGGGGCGCCTTCGGCTGCACGGCCGCCGCGGGGGGGGCGGGGCGGGTGGCCGGGCGGGTGGCCGGCGCCGGGGGCGGGGTGGGGCGCTGTCCGGGGTAGGCATGATTTATGGCCCCCGAGCGGGCGCGTCATGTGCCCGGAGGTCTGGGCCACAAATCACGTTTTACACCCCGGACAGCGCCCCACCCCGCCCCCGGCACCGGCCTGCCGGCTTCGAGTGGTCTGCCCGGGCGGGGACGGTGGCGGGGCGGGGGGTCGTCCGGGGTGTCAAACGTGATTTGTGGCCCGTATCCCGAGCGAGGTCGACGCTCCCGCTGGGGGGCCATAAATCATGCCTACCCCGGACGACCCCCCGCCCCGCCACCGGCCCCGCCCGCCCCCGACGGCCGCCCACCCGCCACCCCCGGAGGGCTACGCTTGATGTCGGAAAACCGCCAGCCCGGCGTGGGCCGGGCCGGGATGCTGGAGCCATGTACACCGACACCGACCGCTGTGTGAGGGCCGTGCAGTCGAAGGACGCCCGCTTCGACGGGTGGTTCTTCACCGCCGTGCGGACCACCGGGATCTACTGCCGCCCCAGCTGCCCCGCGGTGCCGCCCAAGGTCGAGAACATGACCTTCCTGCCCAGCGCCGCCGCCTGCCAGCAGGCCGGCTTCCGGGCCTGCAAGCGGTGCCGGCCGGACACCTCCCCCGGCTCCCCCGAGTGGAACGCCCGCGCCGACGCCGTCGCCCGGGCCATGCGGCTCATCCAGGACGGGGTGGTGGACCGCGAGGGCGTACCGGGGCTGGCGGCGCGGCTGGGGTACTCCACCCGCCAGGTGGAGCGGCAGCTGAACGCCGAGCTCGGCGCCGGGCCCCTCGCCCTCGCCCGGGCGCAGCGCGCCCAGACCGCCCGGCTGCTGATCGAGACCTCCGAGCTGCCGATGGGCGACATCGCCTTCGCCGCCGGGTTCTCCTCGATCCGGACCTTCAACGAGACCGTCCGCGAGGTCTTCGCGCTCGCCCCCGGCGAGCTGCGCCTGCGGGCCGAGAAGGCGAACCGGCACGTTCCGAAGGTGCCCGGGAGCATCAGCCTGCGCCTGCCGTACCGGGCCCCGCTCAATCCCGACAACCTCTTCGGCCACCTCGCCGCGACCGCCGTCCCCGGGGTCGAGGAGTGGCGGGCCGGCGCCTACCGCCGGACGCTGCGGCTCCCGTACGGCACCGGGGTCGTCGCGCTCAGCCCGCAGCCCGACCACATCGGCTGCCAGCTGGCCCTCACCGACCTGCGGGACCTCACCATCGCCATCAGCCGCTGCCGCTGGATGCTCGACCTCGACGCCGATCCCGAGGCCGTCGACGGGCAGCTGCGCGCCGACCCGCTGCTGGCCCCGCTCGTGGACAAGGCCCCGGGGCGGCGGGTGCCGCGTACGGTCGACGCGGCGGAGTTCGCCGTGCGGGCGGTGCTCGGCCAGCAGGTGTCCACGGCGGCGGCCCGCACGCACGCCGCCCGGCTGGTCACCTCGTACGGGGAGCCGGTGGCCGATCCCGATCCCGAGGGCGGGCTGACCCACCTCTTCCCCTCGCCGCAGGCGCTGGCCGCCCTGGACCCGCAGTCGCTGGCCCTTCCGGCGAGCCGGCGCACCACCTTGACCACGCTCGTGGGCGCGCTGGCCGACGGCTCGCTCCCGCTCGGCATCGACAGCGACTGGGAGGCGGCCCGGGCGCGGCTGAACGCGCTGCCCGGGTTCGGCCCGTGGACCACCGAGGTGATCGCGATGCGGGCGCTGGGCGATCCGGACGCCTTCCTGCCGTCCGACCTCGGGGTCCGGCGGGCCGCGAGGGAGCTCGGGCTGCCGTCCACGCCCGCCGCGCTCACCGCCCGGGCGGCCGGCTGGCGGCCCTGGCGCGCGTACGCCGTGCAGTACCTGTGGGCCACCGATGCCCACCCCATCAACCACCTGCCCGTCTGAGGAGTGCATTCCGACATGAGCACCGCGCACGTCAGCACCACGAACACCAAGCAGCACACCGTCGTCGACAGCCCGTACGGCCCGCTCACCCTGGTCGCCACCGACGGCGTCCTGAGCGGCCTGTACATGGTCGGGCAGCGGCACCGACCCGCCGAGGAGTCCTTCGGGGAGCGGGTCGCCGCCACCGAGGAGCCGTTCCCCGAGGTCGCGCGGCAGCTGGCCGCGTACTTCGCCGGTGAGCTCACCGAGTTCGACGTGCCCGTCCGGCTGGAGGGCACCGCCTTCCAGCGCAGCGTGTGGGAGCAGCTGGTACGGATTCCGTACGGCCGGACCTGGTCGTACGGGGAGCTCGCGGCGAAGCTCGGCAAGCCGAACGCCTCGCGCGCGGTGGGTCTGGCCAACGGGAAGAACCCGGTCAGCATCATCGTCCCGTGCCACCGGGTGATCGGTGCGTCGGGGAGCATGACCGGCTACGGCGGCGGGGTCGAGCGCAAGGTGCGGCTGCTGGCCTTCGAGGCCGGCGCGGAGACGCCGTAGCCGCGGCTCAGACCAGCGCGAGGGGGACGAGCAGGGCGAACGCGGCCCCCGCCTCCACCGCGTAGGCGTACAGGGAGGGGTGCTGGACGGGGGCGGCGAGCAGGACCACGCTCTGCTGGGCGGTGGCCGCCGCCACCCAGTCCGCGTCGGCTCCGAGGTTGCCCTGGTACCAGCCCTCGCAGGCGCCGGGGCCGGTGACGGCGAGGAGGTCGTCCTCGGGGCGGTAGAAGGCCTGCCAGCCGGCGGCGGGGGCGGACCAGCCCTCGAAGTCGGTGAACGAGGCCCAGCCGCCCTCGCGTATCGCGGTGTCGAACAGCCACACCGGCGTCCCCTCGGGGGTGACTTCGCCGCCCTCCTGCTGCTCGGTGGTGAAGTGGACCATGGGCAGGGCGTCGGGCCCGTCGGCGGTGCTGGGCCAGGCGTACATCGTGATCATCAGAGGATTCTGTCCTGCTCGAAGTGGGCCCGGTGTCACGAGGAGACCGGGCGGCTGCCGTTCTCCAGCTCCGCGGTGCCCTCGCCGGACTCCAGGACCCGGTAGGCCTCCCGGGTGCGGCGGCCGAGCGATCCGGGGAGGTACGCGGTGAGTTCGGCGGGCTCGACCAGCCGCCAGGAGAGCAGTTCCTCCTCCTGGAGCCTGATCGAGGCGAGTTGCGCCTCGTCGAGCACACCGCCGTCGTAGAGGTAGGCGACCAGCGGCGGACGGCCCTCGCCGAGCGTCCAGTCGACGGCGAGCAGCCGGCCGAGCGGCAGGTCCAGGCCGATCTCCTCGGCGCTCTCGCGCCGGGCGGCCGTCCGCGGGGACTCACCGGTGTCGGACTCGATGGTGCCTCCCGGCAGGGCCCAGCCCTCACGGTAGTTGGGCTCGACGAGCAGCACCCGCCCCTCGGCGTCCCGGTAGAGGGCGGCGGCGCCGGCCAGCACCCGGGGCAGGCTCGCGATGTACGTGGCGTAGTCGTCCGTGGTGGTCACGCGGCCAACCCTACCCAGCCGCCCCACCGGACGGGATCACGGCTCCGGGGCGGCCGGCGGGGGCGGGTCCTCGCGGTTGCGGCGGGAGGGGTCGGCCAGCCGGCGCAGGCGGTGGTGGCGGGCCGGAGCCCGGTCGGGGACGGCGTCGCCGACCATCGCGGTGACCGCGTCCCGCATCCCGTGCAGGGCGTGGTGGCGGGCGGGGCCGGCGCCGGGGTCCTCGCGGAGCTCCTTCACCAGGGCCCAGCAGAGCAGCATCATGACGATCACGAAGGGCAGCGCGACCAGGATGGTGGCGGTCTGCAGGGACTTGAGGCCGCCGGCGACCAGGAGCACGGCCGCCACCGCCGCCATCAGCACGCCCCAGGTGACGACCAGCCAGGTGGGCGGGTTCAGCGAGCCGCGGCTGGTGAGCGAGCCCATCACCAGCGAGGCCGAGTCGGCGCTGGTGACGAAGTACGTCATGACCAGGGCCATGGCCACGTACGAGGTGACGGTGCCCAGCGGGAGCGCGTCCAGCATGGCGAAGAGGGAGGCCTCGGCCCCGTCCTTGACCTTGGCGGCGAGGTCGGCCGCGCCGGTGGAGTCGAGGCGGATCGCGGTGCCGCCCATCACGCAGAACCAGACCACCGTGGCGCCGCTGGGCACGAGCAGGACGCCGATCAGGAACTCGCGGATGGTGCGGCCGTGGGAGATGCGGGCGATGAAGGTGCCGACGAACGGCGCCCAGGACAGCCACCACGCCCAGTAGAAGATCGTCCACGTGCCGAGCCAGGCGCTGTCGGTGAAGGCGCCGGTACGGGTGGCCATGGGCAGCAGTTCGTGCAGGTAGCTGCCCACGCTGGCGGGGACCACGTCGAGGACGTAGACGGTCGGGCCGAGCAGGAAGACGAAGACCATCAGGGCGGCGGCGAGCACGATGTTGATGGTGCTCAGCCATTTCACCCCCTTGTGCAGGCCGGAGAAGGCGGAGAGCACGAAGGCCGCGGAGAGCGAGGCGATGATGATGAGCTCGACGCCGGTGGAGTCCTCGATCCCGGCCGTGATGTGCAGCCCTTCGGCCACTTGGAGCGCGCCGAGGCCGAGGCTGGTCGCCGTTCCGAAGACGGTGGCGAAGACGGCGAGCAGGTCGATGGCCTTGCCGGGCCGGCCGTTGGCCCGCTCCTCCCCCAGTAGCGGGACGAAGGCGGCGGAGAGCCGGTTGCCGCGGCGCTTGCGGAACGTGGCGTAGGCGAGGGCGAGTCCGGCGATGCCGTAGATCGCCCAGGGCGTGAGCGTCCAGTGGAAGAACGAGTAGTCGAGGGCCGCCTGGGCGGCGGCGCCGGAGCCCGGAGCCGCCCCAGAGGCGGGCGGCGGGTTCAGGTAGTGGGTGAGCGGCTCGCCGACCCCGTAGAACATCAGGCCGATGCCCATGCCGGCGCTGAACATCATCGCGATCCACGCCAGGTTGGTGAACTCGGGCTCGGAGTCGTCGGCGCCGAGCCGGATCCGGCCGAAGCGGCTGATCGCGAGGACGACGCACATGACGAGGAAGACGTCGGCGGCGATCACGAACAGCCAGGCGAAATTGGCCAGGACCCAGGCCAGCGCGGTGCTCGACGCCGTGTCGAAGGAGTCCTTGCCGAGCGCGGCCCATGCGACGACGGCCAGCACGGCGATCACCCCGATGGTGACGACGGCCGGGTCCGGTGCGGGTTCCGCGCCCTCCGGGCGGGCGTCTTCCCGTGATTCCGCGCTCATGCGGCCACACTATGCAGGCGTATATCCCTATTTAGGGGGATGGCGCGCCGCCTGTGACCCAGGCCACCCATGGGCATAGGAGGATCCTCCGGATAGGCTCATGGGGGCGCGACTGCACTGTTCGATAGCAAGGGATTAGCAAGGTGACGGACGGAGCAGTAACTGAGACCGCGCGCGTGCTCATCGCCGCGGACAAATTCAAGGGCTCGCTCACGGCCGTTCAGGTCGCGGAGCGGGTGACGGCCGGCCTTCGCAAGGCCGTACCGGGCGTGGAGATCGAGACCCTCCCCGTCGCGGACGGCGGCGACGGTACGGTCGCGGCCGCCGTGGCGGCCGGGTTCGAGCGCCGGGAGGTACGGGTCACCGGACCGCTCGGCGAGCAGGTCACGGCCGCTTTCGCGCTGCGCGAGGGCACCGCCGTGGTCGAGATGGCCGAGGCCTCCGGGCTGCAGCTGCTGCCGGCGGGTGTGTTCGCCCCGCTGACGGCCACCACGTACGGCTCGGGCGAGCTGCTGAAGGCCGCGCTGGACGCGGGCGCGCGCTCGATCGTCTTCGGTGTGGGCGGCAGCGCCACCACCGACGGCGGCGCGGGGATGCTGGCGGCGCTGGGTGCGGTGTTCCTGGACGCGAACGGTGAACCGGTCGGTCCGGGCGGCGGCGCGCTCGCCGCACTGGCGTCCGCGGACCTGTCCGGGGTCGACCCGCGCTTCGCGGAGGTCGACTTCGTCCTGGCGAGCGACGTGGACAACCCGCTGACCGGTCCGAAGGGCGCTCCCGCGGTCTACGGCCCGCAGAAGGGGGCCTCGCCCGAGGACGTGGCCGCGCTGGACGCGGCGCTGGCGCACTTCGCGGTGGTGCTGGAGAAGTCGATCGGCGAGGAGGCCGGCCGCTTGGCCGCCGCCCCGGGTGCGGGCGGCGCGGGCGGCATCGGGTACGGGGCGCTGCTGCTCGGCGCGTCGTTCCGGCCCGGGATCGAGCTGATGCTGGAGGTGCTGGGCTTCGCGCCGGCGCTGGAGCGCGCCACGCTGGTGATCACCGGTGAGGGCTCGCTGGACGAGCAGACCCTGCACGGCAAGGCGCCGGCCGGTGTCGCCGCCGCGGCGCGTGCGGCGGGCAAGCCGGTCGTCGCGGTCTGCGGCCGTCTGCTGCTGGACCAGGAGGCGCTGGAGGCGGCCGGCATCCGCAAGGCGTACCCGCTGACGGACCTGGAGCCCGATCCGGCCAAGTCCATCCCGAACGCGGGTCCCCTGCTGGAGCGGGTCGCGGCGAACATCGCCGCCGAGGTGCTCTGACCTCCGGTCGGCCGTACGAGGCCCGGCGCCCCCTGGCGGGGTGCCGGGCCTCGGCGTTCGCGCACCGGTCCGGCTCCGGGACTACGAGCCCAGCAGCTGGGCCGTGGTGACGACCCGGGCGAAGCCGCCGCCCTGGAGGTTGACGGCGGTGGCGGTGGCCAGCTCGTCCGCGGTCAGGCTCAGCCCGTCCGGGCCCGCGAGGTCGAAGGTGTGGGTGGCGTCGAGCGGGACGAGGACCTCGTAGCCCAGGTTCCCGGCCATCCGGGCGGTGGTCTCGACGCACATGTTGGTCTGGATCCCGGACACCACCAGCTGGCCGATGCCCTGGGCGGTGAGCCATGCGGCCAGGTCGGGGGTGCCGTAGAAGGAGGAGTTCACCGTCTTGGTGACCAGCAGGGCCTCCTTCCCCGCCCGGTCGGCCACGAAGTCCTTGAAGGCGTGGCCGGGGTGGTCGGCGGCCAGGACCGAGCCGGCGGTCCGCGAGGCGTGCTGCACGAGGACCACCGGGCGGCCGGTCTCCTGCCAGGCGTCCATCAGGGCGGCGATGTTCGCCTCGGCGGCCGGGTTGTTGCGCGGACCCCAGTACGACGCGTCGTCGAAGCCCTTCTGTACGTCGATGACCAGCAGGGCGGCGTTGGGGGCGAGTGCGATCTCGTTCTTCGTCATGGCTTCATGATCTTCCGCCGGACAGGCCCCCCGACAGCGGCTCCGGGGACCCGAACCGATGGGATCCTGCCAAGATGGCAGCATGCATCGTGTCGCCGTCGTCGTCCAGCCCGGCATCCGCAGCTTCGACCTCGCCGTGATCACCGAGGTCTGGGGCCCCGACCGCAGCCCGCTCGGCGTCCCCCGCTTCGAGCTGCGCCGGTGCGCCCTGGACGCCGGCCCCATCGCGCTGCCCGGCGGGCTCACCCTGGCCCCCGACCGGGGGCTCGACTGGCTCGCCGAGGCCGATCTGGTCGTCGTACCGGCGCTGGCCGAGCCGTCCGACCCGACGCCCGGGCCGGTCCTCGCCGCCCTGCGGGAGGCGCACGCCCGGGGCGTTCCGGTGGCGGCGCTGTGCGCCGGGGCGTTCATCCTCGCCGAGGCGGGCCTGCTGGCGGGCCGCCGGGCCGTGACCCACTGGTCGCTGGCTCCGCGGCTGGCCGCGCGCCACCCGTCCGTACGCGTCGAGGACGCCCCGCTGTACGTGGAGGACTGCGGGCTGTGGACCTCCGCCGGGGTGGCTTCCGGGATCGACCTCTGCCTGCACCTCGTACGGCAGGCCCACGGGGCGGAGGCCGCCGCCGCCATCGCGCGGTCCATGGTGACGGGCCCGTTCCGCACCGGCGACCACGCCCAGTACCTGGACCGGCCCACCCCCGCGGCGGACCGGACCGCCGAGGCCCTGGCGGCCGTACGGGAGCGGGCCCTGCTCCGTCTGCACGAGCCGCTGTCCGTGGCCGCCCTGGCCCGCTGGGCGGGGATGTCCCCGCGCTCCTTCGCCCGCCATTTCGTCGCCGCGACCGGCACCACGCCGCACCGCTGGCTCCTCGGCCACCGCCTGGACGCGGCCCGCAAGCTGCTGGAGCGCACCGACCACCCGGTGCCGGAGGTGGCCCGGCGCGCGGGCTTCGCCAGCGAGGTCACCTTCCGCCAGCACTTCACCTCCCACGTGGGCCTCAGCCCCCGGGCGTACCGCGTCGCGGCTGCCGTCACATCGGCAGCCCCGCCCAAATCCCGGTGACAGTGTTAGAAATGGCTCATGACCGGACGTTTGGGTCGACCCAGGGGATCACCGCCCCGGCAGCCGCCCGGGCAGGGCCCGGGCCTGCCCGCGCGCCGGCCCCGGGGTGCCCGCAGCGTCGCCGGTCAGGTCTTCGCGCTCATGGCGGTCATCGTGATGCTGCTGATCACCGCCGCCGCGCTCGCCCTCGTCTTCCAGGAGCGGTACGGCACCGAGCGCGACGCGCGGCACCGCTCGCTGGCGGCCGCCGAGGCCTTCGCCCACGCCCCCGGCCTGCCCGCGGCCCTGAGATCGCCGAATCCGACGGCGGAGCTGCAACCGCTGGCCGAGGCCGCGCGGCGGGCCGCCGGCGTCGACTTCATCGCCGTGATGACCCTCGACGGGCTGCGCTACACCGACTCCCGGCCCGACCTGATCGGCAAACGGGCCACCGGCGACCTCTCGCGCGCCGTGGCCGGGCACCCCTTCACCGAGGTGTTCAAGGGCTCTCCGAGCGACGCCGTCCGCGCCGTGGTCCCCGTACGGGACGCGAGCGGCAGGGTCGTCGGCCTGGTCGGCACCGGCATCGAGGTCGCCACCGTCTCCGACGCGGTGGCCGGTCAGCTTCCGCTGCTGCTCGGCGCCGCGGCCGGCGCGCTGCTGCTCGGCACGGGCGGCGCCGCCCTGGTCAGCGGGCGGCTGCGGCGCCAGACCCGGGGCCTCGGGGCGGCCGACATGGCCCGGATGAACGAGCACCACGAGGCCGTCCTGCATGCGGTGCGCGAGGGCGTCCTGATCATCGACGCCGACCAGCGGCTGCTGCTGGCCAACGACGAGGCCCGGCGGCTGCTGAACCTGCCGCCCGACGCCGAACAGCGCCACGTGAGCGAGCTCGGCCTCGACCCGCGGACCACCGCGCTGCTGGTGTCCGGGCGGGCCGCCACGGACGAGGTGCACCTGGCCGGAGACCGGCTCCTGGCCGTCAACGTCCGCGCGACCAAGCCGTACGGCGGGCACCCGTCCGGCAGCGTCATGACCCTGCGCGACACCACCGAGCTCGCCGCGCTCTCCGGCCGCGCCGAGGTGGCCCGGGAGCGGCTCCAGATGCTGTACGACGCGGGGGTGCGGATCGGGACCACGCTGGACGTGGTGCGCACCGCCGAGGAGCTCTCCGAGGTGGCCGTCCCCCGGTTCGCCGACTTCGTGACGGTGGAGCTGCTGGAGCCGGTGCTCAAGGGGGAGGAGCCCTCGCGGGGCAGCGGCGTCTACACGGAGATGCGCCGGGCGGCGATGAGCGGGGTGCGCACCGACCAGCCGCTGCAGCCGGTCGGCGACATCATCCGGTTCGTGGTGCCGACGGCGCCGATGGCGGCCGCCCTGGACGCCGGCCACGCGGTGCTCGCCCCCGATCTGAACGCGGCGATGGGCTGGCGGGCCCAGGACGAGGAGGGCACCCGCCAGGCCCTGGGGTACGGGCTGCACTCGCTGATCTCGGTACCGCTTCAGGCCCGCGGGGTGGTCCTCGGCATGGCGAACTTCTGGCGGGCCGCCGACACCCCGGAGGCCTTCGACGAGGAGGACCTGTCGTTCGCCGAGGAGCTGGGGGCCCGGGCGGCCGTCTCGATCGACAACGCCCGCCGCTACACCCGGGAGCACGCCACGGCCGTGGCCCTGCAGCGGAGCCTGCTGCCCCGGGTGCTGCCGGACCAGAGCGCCGTGGACGTGGCCTTCCGGTACCTGCCCGCGAAGGCCGGGGTGGGCGGGGACTGGTTCGACGTGATCCCGCTCGCCGGCGCCCGGGTGGCGCTGGTCGTCGGCGACGTCGTCGGGCACGGGGTGCACGCGGCGGCCACGATGGGCCGGCTGCGGACCGCCGTCCACAACTTCTCGTCCCTGGACATGCCGCCGGACGAGCTGCTCGGGCACCTGGACGAGCTGATCCACCGGATCGACCAGAACGAGGCCGGGAGCTCCGGGGACCCCGCGGAGGGGGCGGGCGAGGCGGCCGGCGTCACCGGCGCCACCTGCCTGTACGCGATCTACGACCCGGTCTCCGGGGTCTGCGCCATGGCGAGCGCCGGGCACCCCGGACCGGCCCTGGTCCGGCCGGACGGCGCCGTGGAGTTCCCGCAGCTGCCCAGCGGGCTGCCGCTCGGGGTGGGCGGCATGCCCTTCGAGGCCGTGGAGCTGCGGCTGCCGGAGTCGAGCCGGCTCGTGCTGTTCACGGACGGCCTGCTGGAGGACCGCGACCGGGACTTCGACACCGGCCTCGGGCTGCTGGCCGAGACGCTCGCGCACCCCGGCCGCAGCCCCGAACAGGCCTGTGCCGACCTCCTGGCGGCGCTGCTGTTCCCGGCGCCGAGCGACGACATCGCCCTGCTGGTCGCCGACACCCGGCGGCTGGAGGCGGACCGGATCGCCGAGTGGGAGGTGCCGCCCGATCCGGCCGCGGTCTCCCGGGTGCGGGGCGCGGGCTCGGCGCAGCTGGCCGCCTGGGGGCTGGAGGACATCGCCTTCACGGCCGAGCTCATCCTGAGCGAGCTCATCACCAACGCCATCCGGTACGGGAACACGCCCATCCGGGTGCGGATGCTGCGCGACCGCAGCCTCATCTGCGAGGTCTCCGACGGCAGCAGCACCTCGCCGCACCTGCGGTACGCGGCCACCACGGACGAGGGCGGCCGCGGCCTGTTCCTGGTGGCGCAGTACGCCGAGCGCTGGGGCACCCGGTACACCGAGCGGGGCAAGGTCATCTGGGCCGAGCTGCCGCTGACCGGGGGTGCGGAGCCGGCCGCGCCCGCGCCGGACCTGGCGGCGCTGGAGGACCTGGCCTGGTGACCGGGCCGCCCGGAGGGCCGGCGTGACGATTCGCCCGGGGCGCGCCCGGGGCGCGGCCGGGCCGGCGCCGGGTCAGGGGCCGCCGGTGGCCCTCGTACGGGCCAGCAGGACCGCCACGTCGTCCTGCGGGGCACCGGGCAGCAGCTGCGCCAGGATGTCGTCGCACAGTCCGTCCAGGGGCCGTGCGGCGTCGCGCAGCGCCCGCCCCAGCTGGGCCATGCCCTGGTCGAGGTCGCGTTCGCGGGACTCGATGAGCCCGTCGGTGTACAGCACGAGCAGGCTCCCGGGCGGCAGGGCGACCTCCTCGGTGCGGAACTCCTGTCCGCCGGTGCCCAGCGGGGTGCCGGGCGGGCCGTCGAGGAAGGCGACCTCCCCGCCGGCCGTGGCGACGGCCGGCGGGGGGTGGCCGGCGCGGGCGATGACGCAGCCGCCGGTGGCCGGGTCGTGGACGGCGTAGACGCAGGTCGCCATCTCGTCCTCGCCCAGGTCGGCGACGGCCTCGTCGAGCGAGCGCAGCAGCCGGGTCGGGGAGACGTCCTGGCGGGCGAGGGTGCGGACGGCGGTGCGCAGCTGTCCCATGACGGCGGCGGCGTGGATGCCGTGGCCCATGACGTCCCCGATGACCAGGCCGGTGCGGCCGCCGGGCAGCTGGATGACGTCGAACCAGTCGCCGCCGACGTCGTGGTCGCTGGCGGGCAGGTAGCGGCCGGTCAGTTCGAGGCCGGTGACCTCGGGGAGGGCGCTGTTGCTGAGGCTGCGCTGGAGGGTCAGGGCGGCCCGGCGCTGGTTGGTGTACATCCGGGCGTTGTCGATGTTGAGTGCCGCGCGGGCGACCACCTCGTCGATGAGTACGGCGTCCTGCTCGTCGAAGGGCTCGCGCGCTCTCGTCCGGGTCACGGTGACCGCGCCGAGCACGGTGCCGCGGGCGAGGAGGGGGATCAGCCGGGCGGAGCCGAGGGTGGCGAGGTAGTCGCGCAGCTCCGCGGCGCGCGGGTCGGGCAGCAGCGCGTGGACGTCGGACCGGTAGAGGTTCATGGCCCGGCCCTCGGCGATGACCCGTTCGTAGACGGAGTCGGGCGGGATCTGGAAGGTCTGGCCGGGTGCCAGCCGGGCGGTGGGGGCCTCGGGGTCGGGGAACTCGACCGCGATGCGGCGCAGGACGCCCTCGTGGGTGGCCGCCGCGTCGTCGGGGGCGAGGACGGTCTCCAGCAGTTGTACGTCGGCCGAGTCGGCCAGCCGGGGTACGAGGACCTCGACGATCTCCCGGGCGGTCTGGCTGAGGTCGAGGGTGGTGCCGATGCGGGTGCCGGCCTCGGCGAGGACGGCGAAGCGGTGGCGGGCCCGCTCGGCCTCGCCCTGGGCGTGCTGGCTCTCGGTGATGTCGATGAGGGAGGCGATCACGCCGAGCGGGCGGCCGGAGCCGTCGAGGAGGGGGGCGTACGAGCAGGACCAGGTGTGGTCGTGCTCGGGATCGGCCGGGGTCCGGCCGGTGCGGCGGACGTCGACGACGGCGGTGCCCCGGTCCAGGACCTGCCGCATGGTCGCTTCGAGCGCGGCGGCGTTGACGCCGGGGACGACCTCGGTGAGCCGTTTGCCGACGTGCTCGGCGGCCGATACGCCGTTCATCCGGGCCAGGGCGTCGTTGACGCGCAGGAAGCGCAGGTCGGGGCCGAGGGTGGCGAGGCCGATGGGCGACTGGGTGAACAGGCTCTGCAGGGCGGCGAGCGAGTCCCGCATGCGCAGGACCTCGGAGGTCTCCACGGCGATCAGCATGGCGCCGGTGCGGCCCTGCGGGTCGGCGGCGGGGACGATCCACATCTCCATCGTGACGCGGTGCCCGTCGCGGTGGCGTACGGGGAGGGTGCCGACCACCGTCTCGCCCGCCTGGACCCGCCGGGTCAGGTCGTCGGCGAGCGCGTGGTTGGGCTCGGGGACGAGCACGGAGGTGCCGGGGAGGCCGAGGATGTCCTCGGGGCGGTGGCCGAGGAGGTCCTGGGCGGCCAGCGACCATTCGACGATGATCCCGTCGGCGTCCTCCCGCCACAGCGCGATCGGCAGCAGCTCGCTGAGTACGCCGGCGTACCCGACGGCCGCGGCCGGCTGGTCCGGGACCTCGCTCGTCGACTGGTATGTGTCCACCGCACCGACCTCACCCCGGGGGGTCCGATTCCTACCGATTCACCCTATCTGAGCCCTCGGCGCGGGGCGCTGCGTCAGGTCGGCCCGGATCGCTGCCTCGGATACAGCCAGGGGAGGACGAACGTGGTCCAGAACAGGACGGCGTACAGGGCGAGCGCGGCCCACCAGCCGCCGAGACCGGGGCGGCCGAACTGGACGAGCGCGGCGATCGCGCCCGCGATCACGGCGGCCCCCGGCAGCAGCCGCCACCGGTCGGTGCCGACGTACAGCACGGCCGCGGCCGCGAGGGCGAAGCAGGCTCCGACGATCAGGGTGCGGTACCCGTCGCCGACCTCGGGGAAGGGCGTGCCGCGCAGCTGCCAGAGGGCGACGGGCGGGCCGGCCAGTGCGAGCACGAGGAGGGGGACGCGCAGCCGGACCGGCCGGATCCACTGCCGGACCAGCGCCGCCAGGGCGACCATGGCGTACAGGCAGACCGGGACGTGGGCGAGCAGCGAGGACCAGTGGCCGGTGCAGAAGGCGATGCCCGTCCACATCAGTACGGCCGCGGCCAGTCCCCACAGCGGGGCCAGCGCCCCGACCAGGAACGGCAGGTAGACCAGCGGTTTCAGCACGCCGAGGACGACCTGCACCAGGCGGGCCCCGGCCTTGCCGGTGGGCTGGAGGGCGGGCCAGGCGAGGAGCCCGGTCCGCAGGGCCGCCCGGCGCGGGTCCCGGGCCCGCAGCAGTGTGCCGACGTCCTCGGCCCCGATCCTGCGGAAGGAGTCCAGCGCGGCTTCGAACTCGTCCGGGGTGGCGAGGGCGGGCGGGTCCGGCGGGGTGTCCGGGGGCCTGTTGCCGCCCTTGAAGCCCTTGCGGTTCAGTTCGGCGAGGACCGGCAGCTCCTCGTGGAGGATCTCGTGCTGGCGTACGGCGGTGAGCACCTCCCGTGCCCGGTCGTGGGGATCCATGTCCCCGTTGGCGACCACGTTCTGCGCCCAGTGCTCCAGGAACACCGGGCCGAGGCCGGTCAGCTCGGCGAGCGTCTCGCCGAGCGCCGTGGGGTCGCCGGTGTCGGTACCCCGGAACGCGTCCCGCAGGCGCTCGTCGGTGGCGACCACCGACACGAGGGAGGCCGCCGCGTCGAGCCGGCCCCAGGTCCAGTCGCTCACCCGCCAGCGGGCGCTGAGGAACGCCGCGAAGTTGTTGAGCTGGTTGCCGCTGAGCTTGACCCGGACCAGCTCCTTCGGGGAGTCGCGGTCCACGTCCTTCAGCACCTTGAGGGTGGCCCAGCTGGTGTTCGCCGCCGAGACGGTGTGGAAGCCGATGTCGGGGGCCTCGGCCAGCGGGTCCGGGCGCAGCGGGCCCAGCAGCACCTCGGCGAAGGCGAGCGCGCCGCTCATCGGGCCGGCGCCGCGCGCGGCCGCGTGCAGCGCCTCGTAGTCCTCGACGTCGGGCACCAGGTGCAGGCCGATCTCCCCGGCCAGTTCCGCCAGCCCCTCCCACAGGCGCGCGAAGCCCTGCGGCACCCTGCCCGGGCCCGGGGCGGGGTCGGGCTCCGGAACCGGGGGCAGGGTCCCGCCGGTGACGGCCGTCGCGAGGTCCGCCGCCCACCTCTCCCACTCCTCGGGCGGGTCCCCGGGCGCGGGCCCCTTCGGCATGAGGGAGCCCAGCAGCCGCGTCGCCTCGCCGTAGGGGGCGGTGGCGTCGCTGGGCGGCATCCCCCGCGAGAGGGCGGTGCGGTAGCGGTCGAGGAGCAGCCGGTCCCGGGCGGCGGTCAGTGTGGCGATGGCGGAGCGGCAGGCGAACAGCCGCCGCCGGTATCCCTCCACCGCCTCCGCGTCGGCCCGCTCCGCCTCCGCCTCCGCCCTCGCCCGCTCCGCCTGCGCCGGTTGCGCCGGCCCCGCGCCGCCGGGCTCCGTGTCCACCGCCTTCCGGCCGGACTCGTACGCCTCCAGCCAGTCCATGAGCAGCCGTACGGTACGGGCCAGGGCCAGCGGCGAGTACCCGGGCCCGGGGAACGCGTCGGGCGCCACCGCCAGGCGGTCCGACGCCGCGCGCAGCCGGGCGAACAGGGCGGCCGACCCGTCCCCCGCGCACTCGTCCAGCGCCTCCAGCGGCCCCGGGCCCGCGGGCAGGGGCAGCGCGTCGGGGCCGGTCACCTCCGCCGGGTCCTCCAGGAGCCGGATGAGCCGCAGCGCCTCCGCCGCACCGGCCCGTTCGGCGTAGGCCCCGCGCCGGGCCTCCGCCGTGTCCCGGAGCTCGGCGAGGGTCGGGGGAAGCACCCCCGCCGCGGCGTGCCTGCGCTGGGCCGCGGCCTCGGCGGCGTGCAGTTCGAGGTCGTCGTCGCGCAGGGACTCCGAGCCGGTCTTCACCGTCAGGGACTTCACCGCGATCCGGACCAGCCGGGTGACGCGCCGGCTGGTTCCCGGCTCGGGAGGGGGCGGGAACGGCGGCACGGGCTGGAGGAACAGCAGCCAGCGGTCGGCCTTGCGGGCCACCGGGGCCCCGGCGAGGGCCCGTACGGCCCAGGCGACGGGGATGTTGTCCAGCAGCCCGCCGTCCATGAGCTCGGCGCAGCCGTTCAGGTTCTCGTCGGGGTAGCCGGTCTCGCTGCTGACCCCGCGCATGTCCACCCGGGGCGGGTCCTCCACCGGCTGCGGGCCGTTGCCGACGTACACCCGGGCCGGCTCGAAGGCTCCCGGGAACGAGGAGGAGGTGCGGGCCGCGTAGGCCAGCCGGTTCAGCGCCGCCTCGCGCGCCGCGCCGGTGGAGTCGACGGGGAAGTCCGTCAGCGAGGTGCGGTGGCGGAAGCGGAAGTAGGCGTTCGAGCGGCCGACGGGCAGCGGCCGGCCGAGGGTGGGCCGCACCCGGTCGCGGCGGGGGCGCAACCGCGTGGCCGTCAGGATCAGCCGGAGCGAGGCCGGGGGCCGCCAGTCGGGCGGGGCCTCCTGGAGGAGCCGGCCCAGCGAACCGCGGAGCTCCCGGTAGAAGACCTCGTCGCCGCGCATCAGCGAGGCCGGTACGTGGAAGGGGGTCGAGCGGCGCAGCAGGCCTTCGAGGTCGCCCAGGCGCAGCCACACGTCCCGCACTCCCGGCCCGAAGGGCATCCCGTACACGAGGTGGCAGGCCAGGAGCACGCCGTTGAGCCCCCCGGCGCTGGTCCCGGCGAGGACGTCGATGTCGACGTCCTCGTATCCGCACATGGCCAGCAGCCCCTTGTAGAGGCCCGGTTCCGGGGCGGGGTCCTTGCGGGCCGCCGCCGCGCGCAGCGCCGCCGTCTCGCAGCAGGCCCCGCCCATCCAGACGGCGAGGCTGACCCCGCCGCGCATCGCGAGGGCCAGGCGCAGTTCCGTACTGCGCCGGCCCGGCCGGTCGTCGCTCATGCCACCAGCTTGGCCCCGGATCAGGCGCGGCGCACCCGGGCGGCCGCCACCTCCCGGGTGCGGGTGGCGGAGCGGCAGAAGTTCCGTATCAGGCCGGAGAGTTCGCATCCCGGTTCCACTCCGAGCTCACGTTTCACCAGGGCGCGGTACGTGTCGTACGCGCGCATGGCCTCGATGAGGTTGCCCTCCGCCAAGTGGGCCTCGATCAGGGCCCGCTGGGCACTCTCGCGCAGCGGTTCGGCGCTGACCGCGAGCAGGGCCGACTCCACCGCCTCGGCGTGCCGGCCGGCCCGTGCCAGCTCGCGGCTGAGCGCCTCCAGGGCGTGCAGCAGCCGCTGGCGGACCCGTTCGCGCTCCAGCAGCACCCAGTCGTCGTACCAGCCGGGCAGCAGGTCGAGCGCGTCGGTACGCCATTTCAGGGCGGACAGGTCCTGGGCGGTGGCGGTACCGCCGATGAGCCGCGCGGCCCAGCCGTACAGGACGTACAGGTCGACCACGGTGTGCTCGCGCATCGCGAGCGAGCACTTGTCGGAGTCCAGGAGGTCGATGCCGGCGGCCTTGAGCCGCCACAGCGCGGACCGCAGGTTCCCCGCCGCCCGCAGGTCGTCGCCGGACGGCCACAGCGTCCCGGCGGCGTGCCGGCGCTCGACCCGGCCGCCGTTGAGCGCGACGAACGCGAGGAGGCGCTTGCCGCCTTCCGGCACGTCCAGCCATCTCCCCTGGTGGATGACGCGCGGGCCGCCCAGGAGGTGGAGGGCCGGCGGCTCCCCCTGCCCGGGGACGCGGACCGGTGACGCGAGGAACTGCTGGTTCATAGGCGGTCCTCCTGCATAGAAGTCCGACCGCATATGCTATGCGCGCACCGTCACCGATCAGTCACCGAGTGCTATTTTTCATCCGGGGCTGTGGCAGTGGCGCTGATCCCTCCTGACGAAGGCGACCCAGTCGCCGACCGGCGCCTCCCGGTCGTCGACGGGCAGCAGGACGTCCACGCCGACGGGCTCGTCGAGCCGGATGCGGTCCCGGTGCCGCGCCTCCTCCACGGCCCGGGCGACGTCGGCGAGCGCGCAGGTGCAGTACCTGAGGTCCACCTGCGCTCCCAGGAGCGCCCGGACCCCGGCGGCGCCGCCGGGGGCGGCGCCCTGCTCCGGCTCGGGGGTGAACGGCAGGTACCCGGCGGGCGGGAGTTCCGCGATGCCCAGCTCCGCCAGGGTGTACGGGCCGCCGGCCGCCCGCGGCCGGATCAGGGCGCCCTCGCCGATGCCCGTGACGATCCGGGCCACCTCCGCGCCCAGCTGGTCCTTGGTGTGGCTCTTGAGGAAGCCCTGTTCACCGATGAGGGCCAACTGCTCCAGCAGCGGCCCCAGATCGGCCCCGGGCGGCTGGGCGGCGCCGCCCAGCACCTGCGCCAACTGGTCCTGGAACTGGAGGATCTGGGCCGTGTACGCGTCCCAGGGCCGCATCCCGAGCCGTGACTGCCAGTAGCGCTGCGGCGGGGCCGCGGCCCGGTCGCGCCGGGCCGTCCAGATGTCGACCTCCCACCCGTCGGGGCTCCCGGGATCGCGCAGGAGCACCGCGATCCGCACGGTCCTCGGCCGGCCCGGGGGCGCGGCCGGCGGGGCCCAGGACGGCGGCAGGTGCGCGTGGCCGGTCCCGTACGGCCACGGGGAGTGCTCGGTGCGCTCGGCACCGAAGACGCGTGAGGCGAGGAAGTTCCGCCGGGCGGAGGGTAGTTGGTTGTCGAGGCCCGGCTCGACGCCCTCGGCCAGCTGGATCCGCACCCCTTCGGCGAGGTAGGGGCGCCGGGTGGTGCCCGTACCGGCGCAGGGGTCGTCGCAGTAGCTGCCCTGTACCGGGGCTTCGCCGTAGGGCCGGGAGTCGGGGGCCACTTCGACCCACCAGAAACCGTCCGGCCCGGGTGTCAGGGCGGCCAGCGGGAGCGTGACGAGGCGCTGCGAGCGCAAGGGCCGGCCTTCGGGGGAGACGGCGAGACCGCCGCCGACGCGGAGGGTGCCGTCCTTGACGCTGACCTCGTAGCCCTCGACCACTCCGGGGCCGCCCGCCGCGCCGACGGCCAGGGCGAGTTCGCGGGCGTAGTCCTGGATGCGGTTGAGGTGTTCGGCGCGCAGGAACAGCCCGTCGAACGCGCTGAGCCGGTCGATGCCGCCGTCGGCGGTCGCGGACGGGGCGGCGGGCGGGGCCGGGCTCGCGGGGCCGGCCGTCGGCGCGGTCCCGGGGGTGGCTTCGCTGGTCGTCATCGCTCGGTCCTCCCCGGGGCCGCCTGGCGCGGCAGATGGACGGTGACCACGGCGTCGTTCCCCTCGTCGGCGGTGCCCGGCGGGCCGCCCTCCATCCCGGCGAAGGGCGCGCGCGGATGCCGGCCGTACAGGGGCTTGGGCCCGGTGCCGCGGACGCGGACGCGGACCGTCTCGTACGCGGGCCGCTGGTCGAGGTCCACCTTCACGCGCAGCCCGTCGGCCGACACCCTGATCCCGGCGACCTCGTCGCTCGCCCAGCCCCGGCCGGAGTCGGAGAGCGAGGTGATCTCGATGCCCTCCGGTTCCGCGGAGCCCGCCGCGAGCGGGGCGGTGACCTCGAAGCTCAGCACGGTGTGCTCGCGGCTCCAGGCGAGGGAGCCGCGGATCAGCCGCGGCCCCCCGGCGTCCGCCTCGGCGGCGGCTCCGATGATCCCGGGCGCCAGGCCGCACACCAGCTCCTGGACGGTGGTGGCGGGCAGGAGCGCCGTCCGCACGGACGGGTCGGCGCGCACCTCCTCGATCCGTACGCACCCGTCGTACTCGCTGAGTGCGACCGCGAGGCGGGCCAGTACGACGGGGGCGTGGTCCTCCGCGACCGGCGCCCACGGCGGGCACATGTCGCCCTCGGCGCGCTCCGGCGCCAGCGCGGTGGCGTCCGCGGCGGCCAGCCGGCGGAAGGCCGCGAGCAGCGCCGGCGCCCGCCGGTCCGCGGGGACCCGTGCCACCTCGACGGCCTCCCGCAGCGCCTCCTGTCCGGCGGTGTCCCCCGGGGCGGCCTCGTCGAGCCCGAGGAGGACCCGTACGCGGTGGTACGGGCGCCAGGGGGCGGGGGCGGTGGAGCGGATCGTGATCCGCGCGGTCTCGACGATCCGCGAGAAGTCGTCGTGCCGGCGTGTCACATCGCACGGGTCGGCCAGCGCGGGCACCGGCCGGTCCGGGCAGGAGGCGAACTCCGCGAGGATCCAGGCCTCGACGGTGTGGCGCCGGGGCGGACCGGGCTCGGAGCCCTCGGCCGCCGGCGCATCCGCCGCCGCGTCCTTCGGCTCCTCCCCCGGCGGATGCGCTTCGATCCAGTCCCTCGCCCACGCGGTCAGGGAGACGCACCAGGCCGCCTCGAGGGTGAGCTCGCGGCCGAGCCCGTCGACGGCCAGCCCGGGGAGCACCCTGAGCTCGTCGCCGTCCCGGACGGTCCCGAGCCCCCAGACCACCCCGGGACCGTGCAGCCAGGCGTTGTGCAGCATGAGCTTGCCGCGCGGATTGCCCATCAGGACGCGGAAGTCGTCCTCGCCGAGCAGCATCCCGAAGGCCACGCGCAGCGCGAGGAAGGGGTTCACGGGCAGCTCGTCCCCGCCGCAGGGGCCGGGGCCGCAGGGCCCGCCCCCGTACGCGGGGTCGGTGGGCAGGTCCGGGGCGGACCCGCAGCCGCAGCCGCACGGGGTGCCGCCGGAGCCGAGCGCCGTCATGAGCTCTCCTTCTGGGTACGCCGGCCGTTCGCCGGGGCGGGGAAGTCGTACGCCTCGTCCAGGGCCCGCGCGGCCCGCCGGTCCGCGCCCGCACCGGCGGGCCCGGCCGGCTCCCCCGGGAAGGGGCGGCCCGCCTTCCCGTACTCGCGCCGCATCGCGTCGACGAGATGGCCCTGGCGGACCGCTCCCCCGTCGTCCGCCGCCCGGAAGGCCGCGCCGATCGCGGCGTTGCGGATCCAGCCGCCGGGCACCGGATAGTGCCGTGCGAGCCCCGCCAGGTCCACGTCGGCGTCCAACAGGGGGCGGGGCAGGTGCAGTTCCCACATCCGGTACCGTCCGGCCTCGTCGGGGAGCGGGAACTCCACGACGAAGTCCATGCGGCGGATGAAGGCGGCGTCGATGTTCTGGCGCAGGTTGGTCGTCAGCACGGCCAGCCCGTCGAACCGGTCGAGCCGCTGGAGCAGGTAGGCCGTCTCCATGTTCGCGAACCGGTCGTTGGCCTCGGAGACCTCGGTGCGGGTGGCGAACAGGGCGTCGGCCTCGTCGAGGAGGAACACCGCCTGCGTGCGCTCGGCCACCTCGAAGCAGGCGGCGAGGTTCTTCTCCGTCTCGCCGATGTACTTCGACACCAGCTCGGAGCCGTCGACGACGAGCAGGTCCCGGCCCGCCTCGGTCGCCAGCACCTCGGCGGCCAGCGACTTCCCGGTCCCGGGCGGCCCGGTGAGCAGCAGCCGTACGCCGCGTGCGGCCCGGGCGGCCTCGCGCAGCCGCCAGTCGTCCAAGACCAGCGCCTGGTGGCGCAGCCGGGCCACGGCGTCCCGCAGCTGGCCGTCCGCCTCCCCGCCGAGGACGAGGCGCGGCCAGCGGGCCCGTGGGCTGAGCAGGTCGACCCCGGAGGGCAGCAGCGCCCCCGCCCGGGCCCGGATGGCGCCGGAGACGTCCGGGCCGGCGCCGCCCTGCCCGGCTCCCGGGGCCAGTGCGGCGCGGCTGTGCACGTCGAGGGCGACCTGGGCGGTGAGCGCCGGGTCGAGGGGGTGGCGCGCGGCCAGTTCGGGGGCGCGCTCCGGCGCCTGGGGCAGCGCCGCCCGCCAGGCGGTGCGCCGGTCCGCCGTACCGATCGGCCCGACCGGCACGGTGAGTACGGGCCGCTGCGGGCCGGGGCGTACGGTGCCGGGCGCCGCGCAGACCAGCAGCGGGCCGGGGATCCGGGCGACGGCGGGGGTGACCGGGCCGGCCGCCCCGCCCTGCGGGGCCGGCACCACCAGCAGCGGCACGGCTCCCCGTACGGCGGCGTGCAGTCCCAGCAGCCCCATGGCGCGAGGGTCTTCGGAGCGGGTCCGGGCGGCGAGCAGGCCGAGTCCGGCGGCGTGGGCGAGGGCCGCGCAGCGGCTGAGGGCGATGGTCTCGTCGCGGGCGCCGACCAGCAGGATGCGGGGTTCGCGGGAGCGCAGGGCGGCGACGGCCCGCACGGATTCGGGGAGTTCGAGCCAGTCGTCGAGTCCGGCGACCGGGGGTCCGGGGTCGGTCTCCTCCAGGGCGGACGGCCGGGCGGGGTAGCCGTGGAGGGCCTCCCACAAGCCGTCGGCGAGGGTCAGGGAGCGTTCGTGGAAGGGGCCGTCGCCGGCGAGTTCGAGCACGCCCGCCCGGACGGCCGGGCCCTCGTGGAGCAGCCGGCGCAGGGCGACCCGGTCGGGCGCCCGCCCCCGTACGCCGCCGGGGGCCGCCGCACGGGCGGCCGTACGGGCCGCGCAGTCGGTCAGCAGGCCGGCCAGGCCCACGCTGGGGTGCGGGGCGCCGCCGGGGCTCATGGTCCGGAACGTCCGGGCCAGGCCCTCGTGTTCCTCGGGGAGCCCGGCGAACAGGACGAGTTCGGTCTCCAGGGAGCCCAGCCCGTACCGGTGCACGAGCCGGTCGAGCGGGGTGTCGGCCGGGGGGCGCCCGCCGGGTGCGGCGGCGGCCCGCTCGGCGGCGCTCGCGGCCCAGTCGCGCAGGAAGGCCACGGACTCGCCGCCCGCCTCCTCGCTGCACAGCGTCTCCAGCAACTCGGCCACGCGTACGGCGACTTCGGCGGCCCGCCGGGACAGGTCGCGGCTGACGCGCTCAGGCATAGCGGTACCTCACGACCGCGCCGAGCCAGCCGATCCAGCCGGGGTCGAGGTCGAGCCCGGCGCGGCGGACCCCCACGTCGGTGTCGGCGAAGGCGAACACGGCTTCGATCCAGCCGGTCTCGGCCGTGATCCGGCCGGGGCGGCGGGCGACGGCGGCGACGGCGCCGAACGGGTCGCCCGCGTACCGCTCGTCGCCGAGGCGGACGGCGGTGGCCCGCGCCCAGTCGGCGGCGAGGGCGTCCACGGCGTCCTGCTCGTACGCAGTCGCCGCCGGGGCGCGCAGGAGGACGGCGGCGCGGTCGGGGCCGAGTCCGGCGAGGGCGAGGGCGGCGGGGTCCCCGGGCGCGATGCCGGGGACGAGGGCGCGGGCGGCCGCGTGCAGCACCCAGGGCAACGGCCGCTCGGCCAGGGCCGGTTCGCCGAGGGCGCGGTCCGGGAGTCCGGCCCCGGCAGCCGCGGCGAGCAGGAACAGCAGCCCGGCCCAGTCGGTGGCGGCGCCGCCCACAGGTCCGCGCCCCGGCCCCGCGGGCCGTACGGGGCCCGGCGCGCCGGTGCCGTCCGCCGGGAGGGCGCCCGGGCCGGGACCGGAGCCCTCCGCGTCCCGCCGGCCCGGGCCGGCGGCGGGAGGTCCTTGCGCCGGCGCGTCCCGGCCAGGCGGGGCTCCCGCGCCGTCGGCCCCCGATGCCGGCACGCCGTCCCGGGCGCGTCGCCCGGGGCGCCCGGCGTCCTCGGCAGGCCCGGTGTCGACGGGGCGTCCGGCGCCCCCGTCACGCGTGCACCGTCCGGCGCACGCGGCGCACCCGGCGCCATCGGCGGCTGCGTCGCACCCGGCATGCGCGGCACATCCGGCGCATCCGGTGTCCCCGGCGCACCCGCCGCGTCCGCCGCCTCCGCCGTCCGCCGATTCCCGGATGCGCGGGTCCACTGCGCGCGCCGGCCACGCGGGGCCGCCCGCGAGGGCGCGCAGGCCCTCCGCCAGGAGGGGGCGCAGGCCGGGCCGGGCGGCGGGCCGCTCCAACGCGGCCGGGTCGCTCTCCGCCAGGACCAGCACGGCCCAGGCGGCGAGCACCGGTTCGACGGGGCGCAGCCGGGACGCCCGGACCAGCCCGGCCAGCGGCGATCCGGCGAGCAGGGTGCGGGCGAGCGCCCGGGTGCCGGGGCCGGGCACCCCCGCGGCGGGCTCCCCGGGCGCCGCGAGGGCGGCCAGGCGCTGCCAGCCCTCCCGGCCCAGGGCGCGGTCCAGCGCGGCGAGTCCGCACTGCCCGGCCGCGCGCAGGACGGCGGCCGCGGCGAGCCGCGGGTGGCGTTCGAGGGCGGCCAGCAACGCAGGGCCCGGCGATGCCTGCGGAGCCGGGTCCGCGGGGCGCACGATCCCCGTCTGCCGCCAGGCCCAGAGCCGTTCGCGGCGCCCGGCGGCGAGACCCGCGACCGCGTCGGCGAGCAGGTCCGCGTCGTGCCGGTAGTGCACGAGGGCGTCCGGGGCCG
The DNA here is from genome assembly GCF_042891345.1 of Streptomyces sp. NPDC001903. Lineage (NCBI taxonomy): Bacteria > Bacillati > Actinomycetota > Actinomycetes > Kitasatosporales > Streptomycetaceae > Streptomyces > Streptomyces sp. NPDC001903. The sequence continues at coordinate 84,630 of NZ_JBIASZ010000008.1, read as the reverse complement.
CGCCGCCCTCGCGTACGGTCCGCTCGATGGCGACGGCCACCGCCCCGGACCACTCACGGGCGAGCGCCGGATCGGGGCGGTCCAGGTCGAGGCCGAGGGTGAGGTCGAGCCGGGCCAGGCACCAGTGGCCGGGGGGCAGGTCCAGGGCCCGCAGGGCGGCTTCCAGCGGGCCGCCGACCGCGTGCCGCAGGGGCCCGCGCAGGGGGTCTTGGGCCGGCGGGAGCGCGGCGGGGTGGTGGTGCAGGGTCGCCGACAGCCGCTCGATGACCACGGTGGGGCCGCTCATCCGACGCGCACCGCCCCGGTGATGGTGCTCTCGCCGACGCGGGAGCCGCCGGCGGGCACCCCCACGATGCCGTCCTCGCCGACCCGGACCCGGCCGACGACCGCGGGGCCCCAGGCGGCGCCGGGGCCGACGACGGAGGTGAGCCCGAGGTGCAGGGTGCGGCCGATCCGCATGCCCGCACCGAGCGGGCAGATGTCGACGAGGGTGTGGGCCGGTTTGTGGGCCTCCACGATGGAGCGGACCACGTCGAGTTGGACGGGGCTCGGGTCCGCGGGGATGAGCACGCTGAACCGGTGGGCGGTGGCGGTGTAGCCGTCCTCCCCCGGCCGGGTGCCGCCCACGGTGAACCGGCCCAGCGCGCCGGCCGTGCCCGCCGCGCCGCCGACGGCCGGCGCGGGGGCCCCGCCGGGTCCGGCGCCGAGCACCGCTCCGCCGAGGCCGCGCAGCCGCCAGTGCTCCACCACGCTGACGGGCAGCGGGAGGTAGAGCCGCAGGACGCGTTCGAGGCAGGAGACGGTGCCGCGGATGCGGAACAGGTCGTACGCCTGGGCGATCAGCTCGCGCCGGGCGGCCGGCGGCCAGCGCCGGTCCAGGGCCAGGCCGAGCAGTCCGGCCAGCCAGCCGAGCGCCTCCTGCGGGGTGGAGCGGGGGTCGAGCAGCAGGGTGCGCAGGGCGGCGCGGCAGTCCAGCTCGTGCAGGAGGCCCTCGGCGGGGGCGAGGAAGCGCTGGAGGAAGGCGGCGTCGGCCTCGTCCCGGCTCCAGGCCCCGGGGAGCGCGGCGGGCAGCCGGTGTCCGGTCCGCTCCACGCGCAGGGCCCGGACGCGGGGGGTCAGGCGCGGGGTGCCGGCGAGCCGGAGCACGATCCACAGGTAGCGGCCGGGCGGGGCCTGGACGGGGGCCTCGTACGTCTCGAACCCGTCCTCGGGATCGATCTGGGTCCAGGGCAGTTCGCGGCCGGTCGGGCGCCGGAACAGGGGGGCGGAGGGCGGCAGCCGGTCGGCGTACAGGGCCCGGGAGGGCAGCGGAGGGGTCTGTTCGGGATGGCGCACGGAGCGCGGCCCGCGCACGGGCGGCGACCAGGGCAGCGGGTCGGGGACCGTGTCCTCGTCGGTGGTCAGGAAGCTGACGCGGACCTCGGTGCCGGGCGGCACGCAGGCGTCGAGGAAGAGCCGGCCCCAGCGCGTGCGGTACTCGCCCGCGTCGAGGCGGTAGCCGATGACGCTCCCGGCGGGCGTGTGGCGGGCGGCGGTGCCGGCGGTACGGGCGAGGCCTTCGGCGGTGGTGAACGCGACGCGGCCGTCGGGGTCGACGGTCATGGCGCCCCCGTCGTAGCCGGGGGCGCGCAGGGGTTCGATCTCCGCCCACTCCGCGCCGTCCCTGCGGAACCGTCGGAACGGCTGGCCGGGGCCCCGGGCCACGACCAGTGCCCCGTCGGCGGTCAGGTCGAGGTCGGTGGCGTCGGGTACGGCGAGCGGCCGGGTGCCGTCGGCGCGGGCGACGACGGCGTGCCCGCCTGCCGCCCCGGTCCACAGCACGTGGAGGTGGCCGCCGTGGCCGGCGATCCGGGTGGGGCGCAGGCCCTCGCTCCCCGCCGGGTGGCGCAGTACGGGCCCGCGCAGCGGTCCGCGGCGGCCCTGGAGGAGCACGATCCCGGCGGGCCGGGTGACGAGGACGGCCACCGCCCCGCAGTGGGCGGTGACGTCGAGGGGGCGGCGGTGCGGGCGGGCCGCGCTGCGCACCGGGATTCGGCGCAGCGGCCGCTCGCCCCACAGGTCGACGACGTGGACGGCGCCGGCCCCGGACTCGGCGGTGAACAGCCGCTGGGCGCCGTCCACGGCGAGCCCGCGCGGGACGCACAGCGGGCCGGGCCGGTGCCGGGGCGTACCCGCGCCGCCGCTGCCGGGTGCGATGGCCTCCACGCGTCCGGCGCGCGGGTACGAGCGGTAGGCGCGGCCCCAGCGGTCGAAGGCCAGTCCGGCGGGTCCGTGGACGGCCGTCCCGGGGTCGGGCCCGGACTCCGGCTCGGGTTCCCAGGCGAGGCAGACCCCGCCCTCGTCGAGGAGGGCGGTGGACTCGTGGCGCCAGCGCACCCACTGGTCCGGGTCGGCCACGACGCCGATCGCGCGGTCGCCGTACATCAGCACACCTCCGGGGGGAGCGGTACGACGACGGGGTCGCCGGGGGGCGGCGGCGGGGAGCCGTGGCCCGCGCCGACGGGCAGCGGGCTGCCGGTGACGACGGTGACGGCGGCGACCCGGGGCACCTCCCACGGGTTCAGCGGCACGAGCGGCAGCGGGGTCCAGCCCGTACCGGAGCGCCGGGCCAGCAGCAGCTCGTCCTCCAGGTACTCCAGTCCCTCCACCTGGACGGCGACGGCCTCCAGTTCGGCGCGGCGCACGGCCCGGCCCAGCGGCCAGCCCGCGCCCTCGGGCCCGTACGGGGGCAGCGGGGCGAGGTACTGGCGCAGGATCAGCTCGACCCAGCGGCGCACCGCGTCGGGCTGGTAGCCGTCCCGGGTCCGGATGCCGACGGAGACGGCGATGTCCACGTAGGTGGGCGGGATGACGTACAGCTCGGTGGTGACCAGGCGCCGGGGGGCGAGATGGGCGGCCACCTGGCGCAGCAGGGCGAGGTCGGGCAGCGGGGCGCCGGGGTCGCGCAGGTCCTCGGAGGGGAAGACGAGCACGCTGACGACGCCGGCGGCGGGCTGGGCGGGCGTGTCGGGGTGCAGCAGGGGCAGGGTCTCGGCGCGGCGCACGCCGGGGACTTCGAGGGCCAGGGAGCGGAAGTCCTCGCAGGTGACGGCCCGGTCGCGGCGGTGCACCTCGGCGGGGAGCGCTTCCAGGGCGTCGGCGAGGGAGGCGGGGTCGGCGCCGCCGGAGGCCGGGAGGGGGTTGGCGGCCTTGATTCCGGCGACGCCGGTGAGCGCGCCGATCGCGCCCGCCGGGACGTTTCCGGCGGCGCCGCCGCCGTACCGGTAGGAGAGGACGCGGACGCGCTCGCCGATGCGGGGCACCCGGCAGCGGGTGCCGAAGCGGACGAGTCCGGCTTCGGCGTCGAGGGTGTAGTGGCGGTCCAGGGGGCCGCTTCCCGCGAAGTCCTCGACCTCGGTCCACGGCCGCCAGCCGTCGGCTTCCTCGACCTCCAGGCGGACGCTGCCCGCGAGGACGGGGCGCCGGGTGAGCCGCAGCACCTGGCCGGCGTCGGCGGTGCCGGTGCCGAGGAGTTCGGGTGCGGCGGTGCGGGCCTGGACGGCGCCGACGGCGTTGACGCCGACCCAGCGGATGCGGTGGATGGCGTCGTTCTCGCCGGCGGGGCGGCGTACCCGCAGCCAGCCCAGGACGCGGGCGGCGGCCTTCTCGTCCTCGAGCGGGGGCGGGCTGTGCAGGTCGCCGGGGGCGGTGCGGCCCCGGGGATGGGTGGGGAAGGCCGCGGGCAGCTCGAGGGAGACCACCCCGGCGGTGGTGAGCCCGCGGGTGGTGTCGCCGAGGACGGCGAGGGAGGTGAAGGCGGTCGGGGCGTCGGGGCCGTTCCACAGTTCCCAGAGGAAGCCGGGCGGGGCGCTCACGAGGTCGCCCGCCCGCAGCCGGGTCGGGTCCTGGGTGTCGCGGGCGCGCAGGTCGTACGGGCGCGGGAGCCGCTCGTCGGGGACGACGCCGACGAAGAGGGTCCGGCCGGCCAGCAGGCGGGGGTCGGTGGTGTTCTTGGCCAGCAGGGCGATCCACAGGGAGCGGTCGAGCGTGGTGCTGACGTCCAGGGGCGGCAGGTCGGGGTCCAGCGGGTCGGCGGGGACGGCGGTGGTGACGTAGAAGGAGACGGGCGCCCCGGAGGCCACCCGCCCCCGCTCCGCCTTGGGCAGGGCCTCGACGGCGTTCTGCCGGCGCCGGATCTCGGCGGGGCCGGGGGCCTCGGGGGCGGGCGTCTTGCCGACGGCGAGGGTCTCCAGGGGCCAGGCGACGACCTCGCCGGCGGTCTCGAAGGCGACCGCGCCGGCCATGGCCTCGGTGCCGCGCGGCACCGGGACGCCCTCGGGGCGTTCGGTCTGCAGGACGAGGAGGGCGCGGGCGGTGAGTGCGGGGCGCGGGCGGACGCCGAGCAGCCGCAGGAAGGCGACCTTGGTGGCGTCGGGGATCTGGTTGAAGCGGAAGAGCAGGGACTCGCCGAGGTGCGCGAAGAGTTCGAGCAGGGCGATGCCGGGGTCGCCCGCGTTGTGGTCGGTCCACTCGGGGGCGTAGACCGGGATCCGTTTGACCAGCTCGTCCCGGAGCTGTTCGAAGGTGCGGTCGTCGAGGATGGGTCCGATCAGCGGCATACCGTCGTCACCCGGCCCCTATCGCAGGTAGAAGGGGTAGACGAGGTTGTCCGGGCGCTGGTCGAGCAGGTGCACGTAGGCGATGTCGATCCAGACGAGGGCGGGCTCCTCCCCCGGGGTCACGGCGACCTCGGTGACCCGGATCCGGGGCTCCCAGGCGGTGAGCGCCTCCGCGATCTCGGCGGCGATCGCGGTCCGGGTGGCGGGGGTGTCGGGGGCCATGAGGTGGCGGCGCAGCCCGCAGCCGAAGGTGGGGCGCATGACGCGTTCCCCGGGCTCGGTGTCGAGGACGGTCTCGATGGACTGCCGGATCGCGGCGGCCCCGGCGACCCACCCGAGCCCGCCCCCGCCGGCGCCTGCGCTGCCGGTGCCGCTCCCGTTGCCGGGCCGCAACGGGAAGCGGAGCCCGGTCCCGAGCCGGGCCTCGGCGGCGGAGAGGGCTGCGGGGCCGCGGGCGCCGGGGGCGGATGTCAGGGCGTCAGATGCTGCCATGGCGTCCATGCTCCGCCGGGACCGTCACCGCACCGTCTCCCCCCGGGCCGTGCTCCCCCGGGGCGTGCTCCCCGGGGCCGTGCTCCCCCGGACCGTGGCCGCCCGGGTCACCACCAGCCCTCCTCCCGGAGGGCGGGCTTCATCTCGTTGATGGCGGCGTCGTACTTGGTGTTGAACTTGGACCGGATGTCCTTGATGTCCATCTGGACGGCGGCCTTGAACTTCTCGGCCTGCATCAGTTCGAGCTGGCCGGCCCGGTGCTCGTCGGACTCCTTCCACTTGCCCGTGCTCAACACCCTGGGGTGGTCGGTCCAGTTGCCCTCGGAGTCCTTGCGTCCGCGGTGGTCCTGCTTGTCCATCTGGATCGCGGGGCCGCGGCCGACGGAGAGGTTCCTGATCTTCTTGGTGACGCCTTGCGGCGGAATGTGGTTGATCTCGGTACCGGCGTGGTTGAGGCCGGTCTTCGGGTTCTTCAGCTCGCCGTACCGGCCGCCGCGGTACGCGGGCAGCTCCTTCGGATCGCGGCGGTCCACGCCCACCACGCCGCCGGTGTCCCCGGGGGCCGAGGTGTCGGCGTCGATGGCGGGGACCTTCTTCGTCTTCGGGTTCATGGCGGCCGTGACCTGCCATGTCCCGCCGGCCAACTCGGCGTCCAGCACGGTGAAGCCGTACGTCCTCCTGATCCCGGCCAGGGCGTCGCGCAGTTCGGCCGCGTCCTGCGGATCGCGGTGGGACTTCTCTGCGAGCGCGCCCAGGGCCTGCAGCCCGCCGAGCCAGCGGTGCTGGACGGCCGGGGAAGGGGGCGCCGCCTCGGGCGCCGCCGGCTTGGCCGGGGCGGGAGCGGGGGCGGCCCGCGCGGGAGCCTTCGCCGGGGGCCGCGCGGCGGGGGCGGCCGCGGCGGCGCCCGGGGCCTTCCAGGCCCCCTTCTTCCGCTCCTCCTTGGACGACTTGGCGGGGACGTGGTCGTCCACCAGGTCCGTCAGGAACTTGTCCGGGCTGAAGTCCACCTCGCCGAAGGTGATTTCGGGGACCTTCCCCGAGCCCAGGACGTGTTCCACGTCCGCCCCGATGCCGAACTCCCCGGGCAGCGGGTACTCCAGCTGCCCCAGCGGCCAGTTCCAGCGCTTGTCCGGCGCCGGGGACCACCACGGGCTGTCCAGTTCGACGAAGAGCTCGCCGCCGAGCCCCAGGAAGGGCCGGGCCGCGATCTCCATGTGCCCGGCCAGGAAGAACTCCCCGTGCTTGCCCGCCTTCGGGTCGGCGACCTCCCGGTAGCCGATCACCGGTGTGGCCTCCACGTACCCGCGCACTCCGGCGAGTGCGACGAGCGCGATGCCCGCCTTGATGTCGTGTCCCACGAGTTGGATCCCCGCGCCGCCCTCGGCCTTGAGCCGCAGGCCCGCGTAGGCCGAGATGTTGAGGGTGCCGGTCAGTGCGAAGCTCTTGAGCACCTCCGGCTTGGTCGACCAGGTGCCGGTGAGCTCCATCCGGTCGAGCGTCGCGGGGCCGAGGTCCGCGACCGCTTCGAGGCCGATGCCCGCGAACAGGAACACGTTGCCGACCAGCGGGATGCCGTAGGCCGCCCGGACCTCGAACCTCGCCAACTGCTTGACGTGGTGCTTCTGTTCGAACAGCGGTTTGTCCATCTTGGGCTCGATCTTGCCGACCACCGTCACGTCGCCGTGGTGGTCGACGACCACCAGCGCCTCGCCGCGCAGCCAGTCCGCCGGCCGTACGTCGACCGAGCCCCAGCCGGCCACCACCCGGGGGCCCGGCCGCGGGCCCGCGGACTCGGCCGGAGCCGCCGTCACGGAGGCCACCTGTGCCGGGAGCCGGCTCTCCGCCAGCTCTCGCGCGGTCCTGGCATCGGTGGCGACCAGCGTCACCTGGCCGTCGAACTTCTCGTTGGCGTAGCGCACGGTCCCCCGCACGTCGAGGAGCCCGGCCGCGAACGCGGCCGTCACCTGCCCGGTGAACCCGCGCAGCGCCACGTCCACGATCGCCTTCCCGGACAGCGTCCCGTCCGGCCCGCGGACCACCGGCACCTCCACCGAGCCGAGCCCGGCCACCGTGCCCTTCGCGACGGCGTTGAAGGTCACGAGGTCGTTGGCCAGCCCCAGGCTCCCGGAGGCGCCGAGGAAGCCGCCGAGCGTGAAGGACATCCCGGCGGCCCTCACGAAGAGCGTCGGGCCCCGCAGTTCGTTCTCCACGCCCGCCAGCCGCAGACCGCTCAGTCCGTGCCAGCCCAGCGCCTCGGCGCAGGTCTCCATCCGGCGGAGCAGGGCGAGGGGCTCGTCCGCCAGTACGCCCTTCACCCTCGCCGAGGCGTGCCCCTCCGGTACGCCGTCGCGCACCCGCAGGGCGAGCACCGGCTCGATGCCCTCGGCGCGCAGCGGCAGCAGCAGGGGGTGCAGCAGCGGGACGGCCTGAAAGCCGCTCCCGGGACCGGTGGTGATCCCCTGGGCGCCGTTGCGCAGGTGCAGGGTGCCGGCCGCGAGCGTGCCGAGGCGGACGCGCACGGGCCCGCCCGCGGCCCCCTTGCGGTCCAGGTACTCCTGGACCGGCGCGGGCACGGCGAGGGCCGCCCCGCCTTGGAGGGCCAGTTCCTCGCCGGGCACGTCGGGGGCGAGGACCGTACGGGACAGCTCGCCCGCGAGCCTTCCCGGCGCGGGCGGTACGGGCGCCGGTACGGGGGCCTGCGCGGGTGCCCGCGGGGTCGGGGCGGGGACGGGCGCGCGGGCCGGCTCCCGGGCCGCGGGTACCGGAGCCGCCATCTCATCCCCCCTCGCACAGCGGGTCGTCCACCGGCGGCTCCGGCAGCGGCGGCAGCGGGACAGGGGCGGTGGCGGGCGGAGTGACGAGGTCCACGAGGTCGTCGAGGTCCTCCGGGGCGAAGGCGTCGCTCGCGTCCTTCAGGCGGGCGCCCGCGCCCTTGGCGCCGAGGAGTTCGTCGAAGGCCTCGGTCTCCGCCCGCCCCATGTCGGCGAGGGTCCTGGTGCCGTCGAAGAAGGCCTTCAGCGCCGCGGCCGCCTCCAGCGAGGGCGGCAGGCAGAAGCGCAGGGCGAGCAGCCACCACAGCTGGAACAGGAAGACCACGATCGGCAGGAACAGGCTGAAGACGAAGAACGCCACGATCATGAAGATTTCGAGGGCGAAGGTGCAGGTCCGCGCGGTGGTGCCGCCCACCGAGCCGCCGCTCGGCGTACCGCCGCCCGGGTCGAAGGACAGCTGCGAGCCGGGCGGGCTGGTGATCGCGACCCCGCCGGGGCCGGGGGGTGCGGCGGCCCGGGCGGCCACCGCCCGGAAGTCGGGCAGGGTGATGGAGGTCTTCCGGTTCTTGGTGCCCTCGGGGTCGAAGAACGACGCGAGCCGGAAGGGCTCGGTGGGCCTGCTCCAGGAGGTCCGCGGCGGGCAGTGCTCGTGGCCCGGCCGCGGGGCGCTGCGGACGAAGCAGCGCAGTTCGTAGACGGAGCGGTCGTCCAGCTTGGGGGCGCCCTGGTCGTCGTGGTCGGCGGAGGCGGTCGGCACCACCCCGAACCACAGCGACCGCTGGGGCGGCGGCGGCGCCGCGTGCGCGCAGTCGCCGGAGCGGGCGGGCAGCCGCCACATCGGCAGCTCCTGCTCCCGGTCCTGGGGGCGGCCCGGGGCGGGGGGCTCGCCGAGCCTGCGCCACTGCCCGCCCGCCGCCCCGGCCATCCAGGCGCGGGTCTCCTTCTTCAGGTCGACCTGGTCGAGGAGTTCGCGGTGGGCGTCCTCGAATGCCGTGCGGTGGGCGAGATCGGCCCACAGCACGTCCGGGGCCTCCGAGAGGTACGGGCCGGTGTCCGGGCCCCCCTGGCCCTTGGCCGCGAGCAGCTCCGCCGTCAGCCTGCGGGAGAGCGTGCGCAGCACCTTGGGCGGCGCGTCCATCTCCACGTGCCGCCGGCGCATCACGAACCCCACTTCGAGGCCTTCGGCGGACTGCGGGCGCGGCAGCCCGGGCCGGTCGCAGAAGAGCTCGACGACGACCGCGTAGAAGCGCTCGTGGCTGGGCTGGTAGAGCTTGCGCAGCCGGGTGCGGACCAGCTGGTGGGTGGCGAACCGGGCCCGGCCCGGACCGCGGTCGGCGAGGGCGACGGGCACCGGGTACGACCAGACGTCCTCGTCGGGGTCGAAGCGGAGCGAGTCGCGCGGATCGGCCACCAGGTCCCGTACGAACTCGGCGGAGGCGTACTTCTGGAGCACCGGGGGGTGTGCCGAGGGGTCGAAGCGGTCGAAGTGCCCGCGCTCGCAGGCGTACCAGGGGGCGAGGACCTTGAAGCCGTGCCCGGCGGACGCGCCCGCGCCGGTCACCAGATGTTCCCGGCGCCGGGGGTGTAGGCCGGGGAGATCACCACTTGCTCGGTGACCAGCGTCCCGCACTTCACCAGCCCGCTGAAGGTGGACAGCGGGGCGTTCACGGCCACCATGGGCGCCTTGACGTCGACGGACACGTTCGCCTGCACCTCCACGGCGGTCGGCGTCAGCCGCACCACGCAGCCTCCGCTGTGCCGGATCGTCACCTGCTGGGCGGCGTCGTCCAGGGTCACCTCGTGGCCGGAGGCCATCGTGATCCGCACCTTGGCCGCGCCCCGGGTGTCGTCGAACTCCAGCCGGCTGCCGGTCCTCGACCGCAGCGCGCGCAGGTTGTTGGCCTCCTCCGGCTCGTGCGGCAGGGCGGTGCGGCCGTTCCAGGCCGCGCCGAGGACGTACGGGCGGCGCGGGTTGCCCGCCTCGAAGGCGACGACGACCTGGCTGCCCACCTCGGGCAGCACCAGCAGGCCCTGCTCGTCGTCGGCGTACGGGGAGCAGAGCGTGGCCCAGGCGCGTACGTCGCGGTCCCCGTCCGTGCCGAGCCAGGGGAAGCGCACCTCCACCCGGCCGAGCCGCTTCTCGTCCACGATGTCGGTGACGAACGCCGGGTAGACGCCGAAGTATCCGGGGGCGGAGCCGTCCGCCGGCGCGGGCAGGGCCATCACACCACCTCGTTCAGGCTGGAGCGTTCGGCGTCGAAGCGGGTGCGGAAGCCGTGGTCCGCGTCGAAGGTGTGCCGGATGCGGGTGACCGTGTAGCCCTCCCCCTCGAAGGGGGCGCCGACCGAGCGCAGGGTGAGCCTGCCGCCGACGACGAGATCGGGGCTGCCGTTCGTGGTGCCCGCGACCGTCACGAACCGGCGGCCGCGGCGCAGCATTTCGGCGCGCGCCCAGCTCCCGGCCTCCTCGGCGGTCAGAGCGGCCTCGCGGACGCGCAGGCCGGTGGCGGGGCCCAGGGCCCGGGCCAGGACCCTGGCCCCGGTACGGCCGCCGGCCGTCTCCGCCTCGACGACCTCGGGGCCGGCCCGTTCGTCGACGATGTCGCGCCGGTCGGCGTCGTACCCGGTGACGGCCACCTCGCTGCGCTGGTGGGCGAGGTCGGCGCAGAGCCGGACCGACATGAGCTCGCCGCCGTAGACGAGGGTCTGCGGGGTGGTGCCGCGGCTGCCGCGGGGGCGGAAGTGCAGGGTGCGGCCGGTCGCCCACAGTTCGGCCTGGACCAGCCGGGCCCGTTCCCGCAGGAACGCGAGGTCGCTCTGGTTGAGCTGCTGCAGGACGTCGTAGCGGGGTCCGGGGGCGTCCGCGTCGGCGGCGAGGCCGTGCTCGCGCGCCACCTCCTCGGCGACTCCCGCGTCGGTGGTGTCGTGGTACGTGCGCGTCCGGCGGGTCATGCGCAGCCGCATCAGCGCGTCCTCCGCGTGGACGAGGACGAGCGGCGGTTCGCCGTCGCCCAGGACGAGTTCGAGGCCGGAGACGACGCCTTCGAAGACGTACCGCTGGCGCGACGGCGGCCCGAGGGCCACCTTCAGTGCGCTGCCGAGGCCGACCGTGGAGCCGTCGAGGTGCCGCAGCCGGTCCTGGGGGCCCTTGGCTCCGGCGCCGACGGCGAGGAAGTGCCCGCGCAGGGTGCGCAGTCCTTCGACCCCTTCGGCGACCTCCAGGCGTACGCAGTCCCGCGCGAGGTCCTTGACCAGGGAGCCCCCGACCTCGAAGACGGGCGACACGGTCGCGATGGCCGCCTCAGTCATCGAAGCCCTCCGCCGCGACGCGGGCGGCGAGCCAGGCGGCTCGTTCGCAGGCCTCGCGGTGGTGTTCGGCGGCCGCCCATTTCCCGCCGGCCGGATCGGGTCCGGCGGCGGGCGGGGCGGCGCCGCCCGCCGCCGGCACCACGTCGGTGTGCAGCTCTCCGATGTACACGCTCATGGCGGGCCTCCTCGCGGTGTCCACCTCAGGGTGGTCGGGCCCGCGTCACGGCCGCGTTGCTCGCAGTCGGCGGCGGCCCGGCCGGGCGCGGCGGGCGGCAGCCGCTCCCACGGGGCGGCTCCCGGGTCGGGCGGCGGGACCTCCTCGTGCCGGGCCCGGCCGGCGAGGCCGCGGGCGCCGCCGGCCCGGACCTCCGCGAGGGTCGCGGGGTCGGCGCGGACCCGCAGCGGTACGCCCCGCCCGTAGCCGAGGGAGCGCCGGTCGAGCGCGGGCGGCGGGGCGTACCCGGCCGGTCCCTGCGGGCGGCCCGGCTCCGCCGCGGGCGGGCCCGCCGCCGCGTCCGGCACCTCGAAGCCCTGCCGGGCCCGCGCGGTGGCCCGGTCCACGGCGGCGCCCGCCACGATGTCCGCCGAGGCGGCGATCCCGCCCGCCGCGCCGAGCACGAATCCGGCGAGCGCCGGGTCCGCCCCCGGTCCGCCGCCGGCGCCCAGCGCGGCGGCCAGGCCGCCGACCGAGGTCGGCGCGGGGTCACCGGCGAAGCCCGCCGAGAGGCTGATGCCGGCGGCGGCCGCGAACCCCGCCGAGACCTCCGCGCCCAGTTGGACGGCGGCGCCCGCCGCCAGGGTCAGCGGACTGTCGAGCCCGCTCATCGCGCCGCGCCAGGCCGCCGGGTCCAGCCCGAGCCGGGACAGCAGCTGCTGGGCGGACTCCCCGTCCCGGGCCTGGACCACCTGCCGGGGCCGGCTGGTGCCCGCCGTGCCGGGGGCGGCTCCGGTGCGCTGGTCGCCGGCCTCGGTGGCGGTGCGGGCGTCGCGGGTTCCGGGGCCCTCGCCGTGCGCCTGGTAGGCGAAGTTCTGCTCGACGATGGTCACCCCGACCTTGGCCCGCAGCGGGGTGCCGTCGGGGGCGAAGTGGTCGAGTTCCTCGGTGACCTGCGTGACGATGCCGTTGTAGCGCAGGGTGCCCCAGACGAAGCGGACGGCGGGCGGCGGGTCGGAGGTCTTCGCGGGGGGTTCGACGAACTGCCGTACCAGGGCGGTCCAGCGGCGGACGTCCACGTACCGTCCGCCGCCGCGCTGCTCGGCGGTGTCGAATTCCAGGTCGAAGGCGAGGGTGGAGCCCTCCTGGGCCGGGTGCTGGACCTTCTGGTTCTTCGTGGTGGCCCCGCCCCGGTCCACGTTGTTGTTGCGGCTGATCCGCAGCGTGGCCGGGTTGAACTGCACGGCCAGCGGCCTGCTGCCCTCGGCCTCCTTGACCAGCGGCGGCCGGTCCTTGCCCGGCTGGGCGGTCACCGTGAGCCGCTGCAGGGTGGCGTGGACCAGGGCCGTCACGGGGTCCGCTCCAGGCGCAGGCCCTCGTGGGCGATGTGCAGTTCCTCCACGGCTATCTCCCCCGTCCTGGCGTTGAGCGTCGGTCCGGTGATCTTCAGCGGGAGCCCGCGGACGAACGTCCAGTGCGCGACCACCCGCCGGCCGGCCGGGTCGAGCACCTCCACGTCCCCGTCGTAGCGGGGTACGGGGGCGCCGCCCGCGACCATGCCGTGCAGCCAGTCCCACAGGCTCGTGTCGGCGCTCCCGCCGTCGGCGGCGATGAGCATGCCGCGTTTGAGGACGAGCGGCTGGAGCCTGACCCGCCCGACCCGGCGTACGGCCTCGTCGTTGGCTCCGCCCTGCAGGTACTCGCGCACGTCGGCCTCCAGGGCCAGCCCGGCGCACTCCTGGAACCCTCCGTCTCCGAGCCGGTCGGGGGCCGCGTCCGCGGCGCCGGGGGCGACGGCGGCGGGGCCGGGCGCACCGGCCTCGGACGGCGGGCGGGGGATGTCGGGCGGGGGTGCGGCGGTCCGGCCGGGCGTGGCGCTGCGGGTGAGCCGCACCCGGAAGCGGAAGGTCTGTACGAGTTCGGGCACGCTCACCTCACGTCACCGCCACGGCGCCGTCGGCGTCCTGCGTGATCCGCAGGACGAGGTACTCCAGGGGCTGGGCGGGGGCCACGCCGATCTCGGCGACGAGCCGTCCGAGCCCCTGCGACCAGCCGGGGTTGAGGCGCTCGTCGCAGCGTACGAAGAAGGCCTCGTCCTCGGTGCCGCCGGCGAACGCCCCGCCGCGGTACAGCCCCCGCAGCAGCTGGACGACGGCCGCGCGCAAGGCGCCCTGCAGCTGCGGGGTGTGCGGTTCGAAGGCCAGCCCCTGCGCCTGGCGGTCCAGCACGAGCCGGAGCATGGTCATCAGCCGGCGCACGCTGAGCTGGCGGTGGTCGGGGTCCCGGGAGAGGGTGCGGGCCGAGGCGAGGCGGTAGCCGTCGCGCTCGGCGCGGAACACGTCGACGCCGAGCAGGTGCAGCTCGTCGCAGTCGGCCGCGCCGAGCCGCTGCGCGGCGGTCACGGCGTCGGCGGCCAGGGCGTTGGCCGGGCCCCAGGGCAGTCCGAGGCTCCGCTCCCGCTCGGCGATGATGCCGGCGGCGAACCCGCAGGGCGGTACGTGTACCGCCTGCCGGTCCGGGTCCTCGGGCGCGACGACCCCGAGCCAGGGGTGGTACGCGGCGGCGTACGAGCTGTCGAAGGCGGCCCGCCAGCGGGCGACGGCCCGGACGGGGAGCCCCGGCGGCACGTCGAGGAGGGCGACGAACCGGCGCTGCCGCTCGGCGAGGGCGACGAGCCGCTGCTGGCGCCGCAGGATCTCCGGCAGTTGGGCCGCTCCGTCGAGGAGCAGGGCGCGCGGCCGGGCCGGGTGCAGGGTCATGGGCGCGGTCGGCGGCGGGCAGGGCGCGAAGCGGCCGCCGAGTTCCCGCGGCGGGGTCTCGGTGGTGGGGACGGACTCGCCGTACTGCCACAGCAGATCGGGTACGCACAGCAGCGCCACCTCCGGGACCAGCGCCATCCGGTCCATGCCGACGACCTGCCCCGGCAGGAGCTCCTCGGCGCCCTCCACCCCGCCGACGGGCAGGAGTTCGGCGGGGACCGGCCCGTGGAAGCTGTCGCCGCCGACGGTCCCGTGGCGGTCGGCGCCGGGGCGGACGGGGCGGGAGAGGGCGGGGCCGAGGTGGGCGTCGGGCGGGAGCAGCGCCTCGGGCCAGGTCCCGTCGGGGGCCACCAGCAGGGATTCGCCGGCCAGTACGGAGGCGGCGTACCGGGGGTGCGCCGGGCCCAGCCCGAGCTCCGCGAACCGCTCCCGGCGGGGGTACGCCGGATCGCCGTCGGCCACGGTGACGGTGGCGGTGACGAGCTCGGCCTCGACCGTCAGCGGGCGGGCGGCGCGCCCGGAGCCGGCCCGCCCGCCTGCGCCCGGCGGCCGGTCCAGGACGGCGACCCGCACGCGCGGCCCGGACGCGTCCTGCCGTTCGGCCAGTTCGAGGACGCGGAAGAAGCTCCCGGTGGCGGGCAGTCCCGGCCCCCGTACCCGCAGCACCGAGCCGGCCGGCGGGGTGCGGCCCTCGGGCAGGGCCAGTTCCCGGCCGCTTGCGGCGGCCTCGAACTGCCCGGCCGCGGTGAACTCCCAGCGCACCGACAGCCGCCCGCCCCAGCCGCCCTCGTTGCGGGCGCGCAGCCCGATCGGGCAGGGCGCGCCGCTGCCGGGGTCGGCCCCGGGCGCGTCCGCGCGGGCCAGTGTGGTCAGGTGCAGGGCGCAGGCCTCCTCGGCGGCGGGATGCGGGGCGCGCGGCAGCGGCGCCACCCGCAGGACGTGGGCCCGGGCCCCGCCCTGGGCGAAGAAGGCCCGTACCGCGTACGGCAGCAGCCCCGGCCCCTCGAAGCCGCCGAAGTACCGCTGGTAGTCGGCCCAGCGGTCCACGGCGACCGGCTCGTCGACGGGTCCGCGGGGTGCCACGCCGACGAAGCCCGCGATGTCCAGGCGCACGGGCCGGAAGGCGGGCGCCGGCCGCCGGGCGTCCCGGTAGACCCCGGGGGCCCCGAGGCCCGGTCCGGCGGGGCTCACAGCGACTGGAAGTCGATGCGTTCGGCGACGAGGTGGAGCTCCTCCATCGCGACCTCCCCGCCGCCCTTGCCCGTGAGGGTGGGCCCGACCCACTTCTTGGGCTGGGCGGCGCGCAGCACCCAGGCGCAGACCGGCCGGCGGCCCTCGTCGTGGAGGGTGACGGTGACGGTGCGGGCGTCGTGGTCGCCCTCGCGGGTGGCTTTGATCCAGTTGAAGAGCCGCAGGTCGCCGATGATGCCGCGTTTGAGGGTGACGTCGTTGGTCGTGTTGGTGTTGGCGATCTTGCGGACGTGGTTCTCGGGGTCGTTGCCGTTGCGGTATTCGGAGAACTTCACCTCGTTGCCGGCTCCGCTGAAGTCGGAGAAGCCGCCGGCGATCTGGTCCTCGCCGCCGGTGTCGCCGAGTTTGACGAGGAAGTTGAAGGCCCCGTAGGGGTTGTTGCGCGTGGCCATGGGCGGTGTCTCCCGTTCTGCGGGGCGTCAGCTTCGCTGCGCGTCGGCCGTGAACTGTCCGATGCGGAACACGACGAACTCGGCGGGGTAGGTGGGCGCCACGCCGATCAGGCAGATCAGCCGCCCGTTGTCCAGGTCGTTCTGGGTCATGGTGGTGCGGTCGCAGCGGACGAAGAAGGCCTCCTCGGGCTTGGTGCCCAGCAGCGCTCCGGTCCGCCAGACGGTGATCAGGAAGTCCTCGACGGTCTGCCGTACGGAAGCCCACAGCCGCTCGTTGTTCGGCTCGAACACCGCCCACTGGGTGGACTTCTCGATGGAGTGCTCCAGGTAGATGAAGAGCCGGCGCACGTTGACGTACTTCCACTCCGGGTCCGAGCTCATCGTCCGGGCTCCCCACACCCGCCGGGCCCGGCCCTCGAAGAAGCGCAGGGCGTTGACGCCCTCCGGGTTGAGGACGGACTGCCGGTCGTAGGTCACGTTGGCGGTGAAGCCCTCGATGCCGAGGAGGACTTCGTTGGCCGGGGCCTTGTGCACCCCGCGCTCGGCGTCGCTGCGGGCGTAGACCCCGGCGACGTACCCGCAGGGCGGTACGTCGATCACGGGCGGCGGCGCGCCCGGGTCGGGGCGCCGGCCCGGGTCGGTGATCCGCACCCAGGGGTAGTAGAGCGCGGCGTACTTGGTGTCGAACTGGGCCCGGAACCGGCGCACTTCGGAGATCGAGCTGTCGCGGGGCGGGTCGACGATCGCCATCCGGTAGCGCAGCTTCTCGCAGTGCCCGATGAGGAGGTCGACGGCGGTCTTCTGCTCGCCGGCGGCCAGGGTGACGGTGTCCGGGAGGGCGACGATGGCGATGTCGTCGATCTCGGCGAGCGCGCCGAGCCCGCGGGCGGGGTCGGTGAGGCTGTCGGGATTGGCCTCCTTGCCGCCCAGGTCCTGCGCGGTCGGCTCCAGGCCGTCGCCGCCGCGCGTCAGGTGGACGCCGGGCTGCCCGAGGGCGAGCAGGGCGGCGAGCCGGGCGCCGGGGAGCGGCGGGGGCGCTCCGGGCGCGGGCTTCACCGTGTCCAGCCAGACGAGGGAGAACTCGTCGGCCGGATCGGCGGCCTGGAGCACGTTGCCCACCGAGCGCGGGTGCCGGTCGTCGAGCTCCAGCTCGTTGTACACGTCGACGCGCTCGCCCAGGCGTACGGTGACGGCCAGCGTCAGGTGGAAGGCGGCGGTTCCGGCCGCGACGGGCTCGAACTCGTCCTGGCCCTTCAGATAGCCGAGGACCCCGTCGGCGCGCCGGACGACGGTCCTGACGTTGGCCGCCACCGGCGGTGTGCCGTCGGGGAGGGAGGGCGCCGTGGGCGGGTTCCCGCCGGTCAGCTGGGCGACCTCCACGGCGGCGCCCGCCTGCACGCCGGTGAGCCGGGGCGCGCCGTCGCCGCCGGCGATCAGGATGTTCTTGCCGCGCCGGACGGTCACCGCCACGGCGATCCGGGCACCCGCGGAGCCCGGCCAGCGGGCCCGCCAGTACAGCAGCGGGGTGCCCGTGGCCGGGAGGGCCAGGGAGGCGAAGTTGGCGTCGACGGCGGGGGGCGCGTCCTCGGCGGCGCCCGTACGGACGAACGGGAAGACCCGGGAGACGTAGAGGCGGCGCCCGCCGTTGGCGAAGAAGGCCCGCGCCGCGAGGGCGAGCCGGCAGTCCTCCTCGCCGATCTTCAGCCCGCCGAAGGCCCGTTCGTACTCGGTGAAGCTGGTGACCAGCGACGGTCCGGGCAGCACGGTGGGACCGCCCGGCAGGAGGTAGGGAACGGGTCCGTACTCGGTGCGCCCCGCCATGCCGAACGTGCTGGTCGGCACACCTTCGATGGACCGTGAACGGAAGCTGGTCTCCTCGACGTAGACGCCGGGGGTCAGGTACTCGGGCATGTACGGGTCTCCTCGGTCACGGGTCAGGCGGGGACGTGCGGCAGGTCGGCGGCGTGGACCACCCGGCCGACGGTGAGGGCGCGGACGGTGTCGGCCGCGGCGGTGCGGTATCCGGCCGGGCGGGCGGTGCCGCGCAGCACCGCGTTGTCGAGGTCCTGCGGCCGGGGCGGGTTGGCGCTGCGGACGACGGGCTCGGCGCAGAGGCCGGCCAGTGGATCGCCGGACGGCTCCGCGGGGAGGTCGGCCGGCGGGTCGGGGGCGTGGGTGCGCAGGGCGACGGCGAACCGCGAGGGCACGGGGTACGGGAGCACCCCGACCCCGTCGATCAGGAGCAGCACCTGGCCGTGCTCGTCGCCGTGGGCCCAGCCGAGCGGGACCCCGCCCGGCCCGAAGGCGTCCACCCGCGGCCAGCGCACGGGGGTGGCGGCGGCGTCGGGGCGTACGACGCGCAGCCGCAGGCCGGTGGTGCCCTGAGGTACGGGATAGGCGGGACCGGGCAGCAGCCAGGGGACCAGCAGGCGGGCGTCGGCGCGGACGTGGGCTGCGGTGGGAGGCTGCTCGTCGGCGCCGGAGACCTCGGCGCGGGTCCACAGCGGTACGGACAGGCGACGCGGTATCCAGCGCCGGGCGGGGTCCTCCACCCGTACGGTCACGGCGGCGGGGAGCTCGCCCGCGGTGGTGTGGCGCAGTACGAACCCCGTGGCGCCGTGTCCTTCGAGCGGGCGGACCAGGTCCTGCGCGCTCCGCCGGCGGCGGCCGGGTACGGCTGCGCTCTCGCGGCCCACGCGCAGCCCCGGCCCGGCCGCGGTGCGGCTCCCGGCGTCGAGGGGCCGCACGGCCAGCGCGAGCCGGTGCAGGGCCTCGACCGGGCCCGCCGCCACGCCGATCCGCCGCTCCGGCCCACCGGGACCGCCCGCCCCCGGCGTCATCGGAGCGGCCCCGCGCAGGACACCGTCGAAGACCCGGCGGCGACCACGGTGACCTCGCCCGCGGCGGGCCCGGCCGGGCCGTCGATGCGGATGACCCGGGCAACGTACGGCAGGCAGAGCCGGTAGTCGGTGGTCATCGCCTGGAAGGCCTCGCTCATCGAGTCCATCGCCAGCTCGTCGGGGACGATCTGCACCGAGTCCCCGGCGAGCCAGTCCCCGCTCGGGTGCAGCAGCGGCCCGGTGAGCAGGCCCTCGCTCTCCAGGATCCGGGCGACCAGCCCCAGCCATTCGAGCTCCGCCTCCACGAACTGGTCCCAGGCGGCGATCATCAGGTGCATCCGCAGCGGCAGCCGGGGCAGCCCGTCCTGGGCGGCCATCGCCGCCAGCGCGGGCCGGGTCTCGCGGTCGATGCTCAGGCGGTAGCAGTAGACGGACACCGCCGGATTGCGGATGACGGAGCCCGGGGTGTCCACCTTGTCGAAGTCGACGGGTCCGGCGAGGACGGCCTCCGGGCGGCGCCCCGCCGGGAGCTCTTCGGCGAAGCGCCGGTTGAGCAGCGCGACGACGCTGCGCCCCACGGCGGCGAGTGCCCGGTATCCAGCCATGGGCCGATGCTGCGGCCCCTCCCGTCACGGGCGCGTTGCGCGGGCCCGCGGCGGCGATGACCGGGCGACGAACCGGTGACACCGCCCGGCCCACACTCGGGTGCGCCTGCCCCCTCACCCAGGAGAGCCCACCATGAGCAGCACCGCGCACCACCCCCCGACCGGCACCGGCGGCTGCGATCCCGGCGCGATCGACGAGCTGGCCTGCGTCGCCGCGGGCATCCAGCGCCGGGCCGAGGTCACCCAGGAACACCTGCCGCAGCTGCGGGAGTTCCAGGAGAAGTTCAACAGCGCCCGGACCGAGTACACGAAGGCCCGGCTGGCCGCGAAGACCGATCTGGACGAGGCGGCGGCGACGCTCGGCAAGGTCCGCGAGCAGATCCGCTGCCGGGTCACCCACGAGCAGCGCCACTGCCTGCAGCAGGCCGTCGACAAGGTCTTCGAGGACATCCGCAGGTGCCAGGGCGGCTGGGGCTGCTGCGTGGACGACTGCGGATGCGAGTTCGACGACACGGTCGGGCGGGACGACACGGTCGCGACGCTCTCGGCGCGCATCGCCCGCTACACGGCGGACACCCTGAACGCCGCGGCCTGCTTCACCGCGCTGGACGGCGAGCTGACCGCGCTGCCCGAACGCGCCGCGAAGATCAAGACGGAGGCGGTCCAGCTGCTGGCGGACGTCTGCGACGCGGTCCTGGGCAAGGATGTCGTACGCCTCTACGCGCGCCTGCTGGTGCTGCTGCGCCGCATCACACAGGCGTGGCGGGGCTTCGAGACGGTCTCCGAGTTCGTCGACTGCCTGTGCAGGGCGCTGCTGTGCGTGCTCAAGGGCTGGCAGGCGATCGCCGTACTGGAGGGCGCCCGCGCCGAGCTGCTGTGCAAGGAGGAGACGCGCAAGAAGGCGTGCGAGCGCAAGCAGAGGGAGACGGTCGAGGAGGTGATGGCGGAGTACACCCGCCTGTGCCCGCCGTGCGCCGCGCACCCCGACGAGGCCGAGGAGGAGGATCAGGACGAGGACCGCGCCGCCGACGCGGCGTGACCCCCCGAACCCCCTCCCCGGCTCCGGGCCGGCCTACTCCCAGTCGTCCCAGGGCGGGTCGGTGTCGTCGAAGTCGAAGGGCGGTTCCTCTTCGGCATGCGGGGCCGGGGGCTCCGGCGCTGCCGCCCGGGACGGGGCCGGGGACGACGGGGACGACGGGGCCGGGGACGGAGCGGCAGAGGCGGCTCCGGTCTCGGCGAGCGCGGCCAGGATCCCCTCGGCGTACTTGGCCAGCTTCGCCTCGCCGACCCCGCTGATCGTGCCGAGCTCCTCGGCCGTGCCCGGCAGCCGGGTCGCGATCTCCCGCAGCGTCGCGTCGTGGAAGACCACGTACGCCGGCACGCCCTGCTCCTTCGCGGTCGCGCCCCGCCAGGCCCGCAGCGTCTCGAAGACCGGCACGGCCGCCGCCGGCAGGTCGACCGGGACCCGCCCGGCCTTCCCGGAGCCGGAAGCCGAACCGGAGGACTTGCGGGCGGCGGGGGCCGGTGCGGCCTCCTTGCGCATCGGCACGCTGCGGCGCCCGCCCAGCACCTCGCCGCTGGCGTCGGTGAGCACCAGGGTCCCGTAGTCCCCCTCGACCGCCAGCAGCCCCGAGGCCAGCAGCTGCCGCACGACCCCGCGCCATTCCGCGGTGCTCAGGTCCGCGCCGATCCCGAAGACCGACAGCGCGTCGTGGTCGAACTGGATGACCTTGGCCGTCTTCTTGCCCTGGAGGATGTCGATGATCTGGCCGGCGCCGAACTTCTGCCGCCGCTCCTTCGCCAGCCGCCACACCGCGGACATCAGCTTCTGCGCGGCGACCGTGCCGTCCCAGGACTCGGCGGGGGTCAGGCAGGTGTCGCAGTTGCCGCAGGGCCCGGCGGCCGCCTGCCCGAAGTACGCCAGCAGCCGCACCCGCCGGCACTCGACCGTCTCGCACAGGGCGAGCATCGCGTCGAGGTGCGCGGCCAGCGAGCGGCGGTGCGTCTCGTCGCCCTCGGAGCCCTCGATCATCTTGCGCTGCTGCACCACGTCCTGGAGCCCGTACGCGAGCCAGGCCGTTGCCGGCTCGCCGTCGCGGCCCGCGCGGCCGGTCTCCTGGTAGTAGCCCTCGACGGACTTCGGCAGGTCCAGGTGGGCCACGAAGCGCACGTCGGGCTTGTCGATGCCCATGCCGAACGCGATCGTGGCCACCACCACGACCCCGTCCTCCCGCAGGAAGCGCGCCTGGTTCGCCGCGCGCGTACGGGAGTCCATGCCCGCGTGGTAGGCGACCGCGTCGATGCCGTGCTCCACGAGGAACGCGGCGGTCTTCTCCACGGAGGCCCGCGAGAGGCAGTAGACCACTCCGGCGTCCCCGGCGTGCTCGGTGCGGATCAGCTCCAGCAGCTGCCGGGTCGGGGTGTTCTTCGGGGCGATCCGGTACTGGATGTTGGGCCGGTCGAAGCTGGCCACGAAGTGCCGGGCCTCGCCCTCGGCCAGCCCCAGCCGGGCCGCGATCTCGGCGTGCGTGGCCTCGGTGGCCGTCGCCGTGAGCGCGATCCGCGGCACCTTGGGCCAGCGCTCGTGCAGCATCGACAGCGCGAGGTAGTCGGGCCGGAAGTCGTGGCCCCACTGGGCGACGCAGTGCGCCTCGTCGATCGCGAAGAGCGACACCGTGCCCCGGTCGAGCAGCCGCTGGGTGCCCTCGGTGCGCAGCCGCTCCGGGGCCAGGTAGAGCAGGTCCAGCTCGCCGGCGAGGAAGGCCTGCTCGACGGCCTGGCGCTCGTACGGATCCTGGGTGGAGTTGAGGAAGCCGGCCCGCACGCCGAGGGCGGTCAGGGCGTCCACCTGGTCCTGCATGAGCGCGATCAGCGGTGAGATCACCACGCCCGTACCGGCTCTGACCAGCGCCGGAATCTGGTAGCAGAGCGATTTTCCGCCGCCCGTGGGCATCAGGACCAGTGCGTCCCCGCCGCCGGCCACGTGCTCGATGATCTGCTGCTGCTCGCCGCGGAAGGAGTCGTATCCGAAGACGCGGTGCAGCACCTCGAGGGCATCGGGGGTCTCGGTGGGGGCGTCGACAAGGCTCATCCCAGAAGCCTAGCGACCCCCACCGACACATCCGGACGCATCCGCCGCATCCCCCGGCCCCGACCCGCCGGGGCCCCTACGCCAGCGCCGCCTCGAAGACCGCGTACGCCTTCTCGTCGAAGAGGACGAAGCGGACCTCCTCCACGGGCGCCGCGGCGGCCGCACGGACCGTTTCCACCGCGATGCGGGCCCCGTCGTCCATCGGCCAGCCGAAGATGCCGGTGGAGATCGCCGGGAAGGCGACCGTACGGGCCCCCAGCTCGGCCGCGACCCGCAGGGACTCGCGGTAGCAGGAGGCCAGCAGCTCCGAGCGGTCCTCGTCCCGGGACCAGACCGGACCCACCGTGTGGATCACCCAGTCGGCCGGGAGCCGGCCCGCCGTCGTCGCCACGGCCCGGCCCGTCGGGAGGCCCTTGCCGTACCGGGAGGCGCGCAGCGCCCGGCAGGCGTCCAGGATCTCGGGGCCGCCGCGCCGGTGGATGGCGCCGTCCACTCCCCCGCCGCCGAGCAGTGAGGAGTTCGCCGCGTTGACGACGGCGTCCGCGTGCTCGGCCGTGATGTCGCCCCGGACGAGGGTGATGCGCACCATCAGGAGGCCCTTCTCAGGTGGCGCCAGACCGCCTTGGCCGCGTTGTGCCCGGACATGCCGTGCACGCCGGGGCCGGGCGGGGTGGCGGAGGAGCAGAGGAACACGGCCGGGTGGGCCGTCGTGTACGGGAACAGGGACGGCTTGGGCCGCAGCAGCAGCTGGAGCCCGGAGGCCGCGCCGCAGGCGATGTCGCCGCCGACGTAGTTGGGGTTGCGGGCGGCCAGTTCCGGCGGGCCGGCGGTGGCGCGGGCCAGCACCAGGTCGCGGAAGCCCGGGGCGAAGCGCTCGATCTGCCGCTCGACGGCCTCGGTGAGGTTGCCGCCCCAGCCCGCGGGGACGTGCCCGTACGCCCAGAACACGTGCTTGCCCTCGGGCGCCCGGCCGGGGTCCACCAGGCTGGGCTGCGCGGTGATCAGGAAGGGGTTGCGGGGGGCGCGCCCGCCGGTGGCCAGCTGGAGGGCGGCGTCGATGTCGTGGGCGCGCGGGCCGATCTGGACGGTGCCGGCCCGGCGCGGGGCCTCGGCGGTCCAGGGCACCGGGCCGGACAGGGCGTAGTCGAGCTTGAAGGCGGCGGCGCCGTACCGGTAGCCGTCGTACGCGCGCCCCAGCCGGGCGATCCGGGCCAGCGCGGTCGGCGAGGTGTCGAAGACGTAGGCCCGGGCCGGCGGCAGGTCGTCGAGGCGCTTGACCTCGAAACCGGTGTGGACCGCGCCGCCGAGGTCGCGCAGGTACGCGGCGAGGGCGTCGGAGATCGACTGCGAGCCGCCGCGCGGCATGGGCCAGCCGCCGGCGTGAGCGGCGAGGGCGAAGACCAGGCCGACGGCGCTCGTGCCGATCCCGCCCAGCGGGGCGATGACGTGCGCGACGAGCCCGGCGAACAGCGCCCGCGCCCGTTCCTCGTGGAAGCGGTTCAACAGCCAGGTGGAGGGCGGGAGTCCGGCGAGCCCGAAGCGGGCCAGGGTGACGGGGTCCCGGGGCAGGGCGGTCGACGGCAGGGACATGAAGTCCCGCGCCAGGGTGTCCCATTTGCCGAGGAAGGGCTCCACCAGCCGCCGGTACGTGCCCGCGTCGCGCGGCCCGAGGGAGGCGGCCGTCTCGGCGACGGAGCGGGAGAGCACGGCGGCCGTGCCGTCGTCGAAGGGGTGCGCCATGGGCAGCGGGGCGTGCAGCCACTCCAGCCCGTACCGCTTCAGCGGCATGGTGGAGAACACCGGCGAGCCGATGCCGAGCGGGTGCACGGCCGAGCAGGGGTCGTGCCGGAAGCCCGGGAGGGTGAGCTCCTCGGTGCGGGCTCCGCCGCCCACCGTCTCCGCGGCCTCGAACACGGCCACCGAGAAGCCGCGCCGGGCCAGCTCGACGGCGGCCGTCAGCCCGTTGGGCCCCGCCCCCACCACGACCGCATCGAGAATCGACGGCACCTTGAGACTCCTTCGTCCGGCGGCGGCTTCGCTCCCAGGATATTCGCCCCGTCCACACCGGCCGCCGCCCGCACCCGGCCGGACCCGGCGAGCCGGGGCGAGCGGGCGGACGGGACGGGGCCGGGCAGGCCGGGCGGGGCCGCTCAGGCGCCGCGCAGCAGCTCGCGGATCCGGACGGCCGTGGCCTCGTCGCGCCCCACGGCGAACGGCAGCTCGTTGTCCCGGTCCACCCGGAAGGGGACCCCCGCGACGGTGCTCTGCGCGCCGCCCGCCTCGGCGACCAGCAGCAGTCCGGCCGCGTGGTCCCACGCCGAGGGCCAGGTGAAGGCGAGCCCGTCCATCTCTCCGCGGGCCACCTTCAGGTACTCCAGGCCCGCCGATCCGCAGGGCCGCGCCGCGACCCCCGGCACATCGAGCCGGGCCAGCCGCTGCTTGTCCTCGGCGGAGGTGTACAGCGGGTGGGCCATGGCGACCCGCAGGTCGGCGCCGGGCCGCGGCGAACCGCTGTGGATCCGCTCGCCGTTGACGTACGCACCCTGCCCGCGCACGGCGGTCGCCAGCTCCTCCAGCGCCGGGGCGAAGGTCCAGGAGGCGAGGATCTCGCCGCGGTGGGCCAGGGCCACCAGGGTGCAGAACTCCGGGTCTCCGGCGACGAACTGCCGGGTGCCGTCCACCGGGTCGACGATCCACACCGGCGCGTCGGCGCGCAGCGCCCCGTACACGGTCGGGTCGGCGTGGACCGCCTCCTCGCCGACGACGGCGGAGCCGGGCAGCAGGTGCGTCAGGGAGGCCGTCAGGTGCTCTTCGGCCTTGCGGTCGGCGACGGTCACCAGATCGTGCGGACCGCTCTTCTGGTCCACCTCGTGGTCTGCGAGCTGCCGGAATCTCGGCATGATCTCGACCGCCGCCGCCTTGCGGATCGCTTCTTCCACTGCGGACAGGTCTTGGGCCAGGAACTCTTCGATCATGCCTCCATCACACCACGCCGGGCTGACAAACCGCACCGGTCGTCATGTCGGTCCGCCGTACTCGCGGTGGCCCCCGGGTGAACCGGGGCGCGACCCGCCCATGAGCGCCGTGTAGAGCAGCAGGGACGCGGCCAGGCCCACCGCCCAGCCGTAGTCCGCGAGCGGCTTCAGGAAGGGGATCAGGCCCTCCTCGGGGAAGGGGCCCTTGCCGGGGGCCGAGTGCGAGCCGCCGATGGCCAGCACGCCGCCGACCGCGAAGGCCGCCAGTGCCCGGATGTTCCAGCCGCCCGTGTACCAGTACGGCCCGCCCTCCCGGTAGAGGTCGGGCAGGGAGAGCCGGGTGCGCCGCACGATCCAGTAGTCGGCGATGAGGATGCCGGCGACGGTGCCGAGCAGGCCGCCGACCAGGCCGAGCCAGGTGAAGATGTAGAGCTCGGGGGTGGAGGTCAGCTTCCACGGCATGATCAGTACGCCGACGACCCCCGTGATCAGGGCGCCCCTGCGGAAGTCGATCAGGCGCGGGGCCAGGTTGGACAGGTCGTACGCCGGGGAGACGACGTTGGCCGCGATGTTCACCGAGATCGTCGCGATCAGTACGGTGACCAGCGCGTAGAGCAGCCCGAAGACGCTGTCGGTCTTGGCGACGAGCTCCACCGGGTCCCAGATCGGGGCCCCGTAGACCGCCTCCGAGCCGGAGGTGACGAACACCGACAGCAGCGCGAAGAGCGTCATCGTCGTCGGCAGTCCGAGCGTCTGGCCGAGGATCTGGGAGCGCTGCCCGGCGCCGAAGCGCGTGAAGTCCGGGATGTTGAGCGAGAGGGTGGACCAGAAGGCGATCATCGCCATGAGGGAGGGGAAGAACACCGACCAGAACTCCGGCCCCCAGCCGAGCCGGGAGGGCTGGTCGAGCAGTTCGCCGAAGCCTCCCGCCTTCACTCCGATCCACACCAGCAGGGCGAACGCGCCGACGATGACGAAGGGCGCCGCCCAGTTCTCGAACCGCCGAAGGGCCTCCATCCCCCGGTAGATGATGGCGAGTTCGAGGACCCAGAAGGCGGCGAAGCAGAGCCACAGCGTCCACGGCTGGCCGCCGATCTCCGCGGCCCCCTCCCAGCCGCCGAAGATCCTGCCGAGCAGGACGTAGATGCCGGATCCGCCGATCCAGGTCTGGATCCCGAACCAGGCGCAGGCCACGGCCGCCCGGATCAGGGCGGCCAGATTGGCTCCGCGCACCCCGAAGGAGGCGCGGGCCAGCACCGGGAACGGGATCCCGTACTTGGGGCCGGCGTGCCCGGTGAGCAGCATCGGCCCCAGCACGATGACGTTGGCCAGCGCGATGGTGAAGACGGCCTGCTTCCAGTCCATCCCCAGGGCCACCAGCCCGGAGGCGAGCAGCCAGGAGGGGATGTTGTGCGCCATGCCGACCCACAGGGCCGTGAAGTTGTACGTGGTCCAGCGCCGGTCCCCGACCGGTACGGGGAGCAGGTCGGGGTTGGCGAAGCGGCCGTCGGAGGGGACCTCTCCGGGGGCGAGCTCGACGCGGTCCCCGGTGTCGGCGGTCGGTTGATCCGGCATGTGCGCACGCCCCTTCGGGTCGGACGGGGATCGGATCAGGCTCTGAGCGCCGGGATGACGTGCTGCCCGTACGCGTCGATGGTGGCCTCCTGCGCGTCGTGCATGTCGTACACGGCGAACTGGTCGACCCCCAGGTCGCGCAGGGTCCGCAGCTTCTCGATGTGGGTCTCGGGCGGGCCGAGCAGGCAGAAGCGGTCCACGATCTCGTCGGGCACGAAGTCGGCGGACGGGTTCCCGGCGCGTCCGTGGTGGCTGTAGTCGTAGCCCTCGCGGGCCTTGATGTACTCGGTGAGGGCGTCCGGCACCATGCCGGAGTGCTCCCCGTAGCGCCCGACGAGGTCGGCGACGTGGTTGCCGACCATCCCGCCGAACCAGCGGCACTGGTCGCGGGCGTGGGCCAGGTCCTCGCCCACGTACGCGGGCGCCGCGACGCAGATGGTGACCGCGTCCGGATCCCGCCCGGCCCGTTCGGCGGCCTGCCGGACGGAGCCGACCATCCACTCGGTGAGGTAGGGGTCGGCGAGCTGGAGGATGAACCCGTCCGCCTTCTCCCCCGCCAGGGCCAGCGCCTTCGGCCCGTACGCGGCCATCCAGACGGGGAGCTTGCCGTCGCGGACCCAGGGTAGCCGCAGCGGGTTGCCGTCGACCTCGGCCTCCCGGCCCTCGGCGAGGTCGCGGATGACGTCGATGGCCTCGCCGAGGCGGGCCAGGGTGTTGGGTTTGCGTCCGGCGACCCGCATCGCGGAGTCGCCGCGGCCGATCCCGCAGACCGTGCGGTTGCCGTACATGTCGTTGAGGGTGGCGAAGGTGGAGGCGGTGACCTCCCAGGTGCGGGTGCCGGGGTTGGTGACCATCGGCCCGATGTGCAGCTTCTGCGTGTTCGCGAGGATCTGGCTGTAGATGACGAAGGGTTCCTGCCACAGGACCGCCGAGTCGAAGGTCCAGCCGTAGCGGAAGCCGTTGCGCTCGGCGCGCTTCATGAGGCTGACGACCCGGGAGGCGGGCGGGTCGGTCTGGAGGACGAGGCCGAAGTCCATCACGGCTCCTTAGAGGTACTGGCAGGTGGAGCGGGGGATGAACACCCCGTGGCCGGCCCGGCCCGTGTATTCGCGCCGGTCGATGACGAGTTCGCCGCGGGAGAGCACGGTGTCGACGCGTCCGGTGATCCGCTTGCCCTCGTACGCCGAGTAGTCCACGTTCATGTGGTGCGTCTCGGCGGAGATGACCTGCTCGGCGTGGGGATCGTAGAGGACGATGTCGGCGTCGGAGCCCGGCGCGATGGTGCCCTTCTGCGGGTAGAGGCCGAACATCCGGGCCGGGCTCGCGCAGGCGATCTCGATCCAGCGGCGGCGGCTGATGTGCCCGTCCAGGACGGCCTGGTGGAGGAGGTCCATCCGGTTCTCCACCCCCGGCAGCCCGTTCGGGATCTTCGAGAAGTCGCCGCGGCCGAGCTCCTTCTGGCCGCGGAAGCAGAACGGGCAGTGGTCGGTGGAGACCACCTGGAGGTCGTTGGTCCGCAGGCCCCGCCACAGCGCGGCCTGGTGCTCCTTGGGCCGCAGCGGGGTGGAGCAGACGTACTTGGCGCCCTGGAAGTCGGGTTCTTCGAGGTTGTCGGTGGACAGGAACAGGTACTGCGGGCAGGTCTCGCCGAACACCGGCAGGCCCTTGTCGCGGGCGGCGGCGAGCTCGGCCACCGCCTCGTCCGCCGAGACGTGGACCACGTACAGCGGGGAGCCGGCGACGCGCGCGAGCTGGATGGCCCGGTGGGTGGCCTCCGCTTCGAGGAGGACCTTGCGGACCTCGCCGTGGTGGCGGGGGTCGGTCTCGCCCCGGGCCAGGGCCTGTTCGACGAGCACGTCGATCGCGATGCCGTTCTCGGCGTGCATCATGATCAGCCCGCCGTTGCCGGAGGCCCGCTGCATGGCGCGCAGGATCTGCCCGTCGTCGCTGTAGAACACCCCGGGGTAGGCCATGAACAGCTTGAAGGAGGTGACGCCCTCCCCGATCAGGTGGTCCATCTCCTTCAGGGTCCCCTCGTTGACGTCCGAGAGGATCATGTGGAAGGCGTAGTCGACGGAGCACTTGCCGTCGGCCTTGTCGTACCAGGTGTCGAGTCCCTGGCGCAGGGCCTGGCCCACGCTCTGCACGGCGAAGTCGACGATGGTGGTGGTACCGCCCCAGGCGGCGGCCCGGGTCCCGGTCTCGAAGGTGTCCGAGGCGGCGGTCCCGCCGAAGGGCAGCTCCATGTGGGTGTGGGCGTCGACCCCGCCGGGGATGACGTACTTCCCGCTGGCGTCGATCGTGCGGTCGGCCGTCCAGGCCTCGGCGGCGGCCGAGCCGTGGGCCGCGAGGGCGGCGACGCGGCCGTCCTCGATGAGGACGTCGGCGTGGAGCTCGTCGGCGGCCGTGATGACGAGGCCGCCGCGGATGAGGGTGCGGATGGACATGTGCGGCGCCTCCGGTCACACGATGCTGTGCAGGGCCCGTTCGAGGATCTCGGCGCCCTCTTCCGCCTCGGCGACGGTGAGGGAGAGCGGCGGCGCGATGCGCAGCACGCTCGTGTCGTGCCCGCCGCCCTTGCCGAGCAGCAGGCCGCCTTCGCGCGCGGCCTCCAGTACGGCGGCGGCCGCGTCCGGGTCGGCCTGGTCGGTGCCCGGCTTCGTCAGCTCCAGTGCGGCCATCAGGCCCCGGCCGCGGACCTCCCGTACGGCGGGCACGGTGGCGCAGACGGCGCGCAGCCGCTCCAGGAGCAGGCCGCCGACGCGGCGGGCGTTGCCCTGCAGGTCGTGCTCCAGCAGGTACGCGAGGTTCGCGACCCCGGCCGCCATGGTGACCGGGGAGCCGCCGAAGGTGGAGATGGAGTTGGTGTCGATGCAGTTCATGATCTCGGCGCGGGCCACGACCCCGCCGATGGACATGCCGTTGCCGATGCCCTTGGCGAAGGTGAGGATGTCCGGCGGGCCGCTCCGGGCGTGGGCCTGCCAGCCCCAGAAGTTGTCGCCGGTACGGCCCCAGCCGGTCTGCACCTCGTCGCTGATCCAGAGGATGCCGTGCCGGTCCAGGACCTCGCGGAAGGCGCCGTACAGCCCGTCGGGCGGGGCGGTGAACCCGCCGACACCCTGGATCGGCTCGGCGATGAGGGCGGCGACCCCGCCGCGGGCCTGGCCGAGGACGTCCTCGAGGTCGGCGACGGCGGCCGCGGTGAAGGCGGTGTCGTCGAGGTGCGCGAAGGGGCCGCGGGTGCGGACGGCGCCGTGGACGTAGTACGTCTGCAGCGGCGAGAGGCTCGTCGGGGACCAGCCGCGGTTGCCGGTGATGGAGACGGTCGAGAAGGACCGCCCGTGGTAGCTGTTGCGCATCGCCAGGATCTGGTTGGAGCGGCGGTACGCGGTCGCCAGCAGCAGGGCGGTGTCGTTGGCCTCGGTGCCGGAGGTGGTGAAGAAGACCCGCGCCTCGGGGATGCCGGACAGTGCGGCGATCCGTTCGGCCAGCTCGATCATCGGGCGGTTGAGGTACAGGGTGGAGGAGTGGATGAGCCGGCCGGCCTGTTCGGAGACGGCCTTGGTGACCTCGGGCAGGGCGTGGGCGGTCATCGTGGTGAGGATGCCGCCGAAGAAGTCGAGGTAGCGGTTGCCGTCGGCGTCCCAGACGTGGCGGCCCTCGCCGTGCGTGAGCTCGATGGGGCGGCGGTAGTAGAGCGCGAGCCAGTCGGGCAGTACGGCCTGGTGGCGGCTGTGCAGGGGGATCGGGTTGGTCACGGCTGAACGAGCCCTCCGTAGGCGTCGGGGCGGCGGTCGCGGTAGAAGGCCCACTGGTCGCGGACCTGCTTGATCAGGTCGAAGTCGAGGTCGCGGACGAGGAGTTCCTCCTCCTTGTCGCTGGCGACGTCGCCGACGAACTGGCCGCGGGGGTCGACGAAGTAGCTGGTGCCGTAGAAGTCGTTGTCGCCGTACTCCTCCCGGCCGACGCGGTTGATCGCGGCGATGAAGTACTCGTTGGCGACGGCGGAGGCGGGCTGCTCCAGCTGCCAGAGGTAGGAGGACAGGCCCCGGTGGGTGGCGGAGGGGTTGTAGACCAGCTGGGCTCCGGCCAGGCCGAGCGCGCGCCAGCCCTCGGGGAAGTGGCGGTCGTAGCAGATGTAGACGCCGACGCGGCCGACGGCGGTGTCGAAGACGGGCCAGCCGAGGTTGCCCGGGCGGAAGTAGTACTTCTCCCAGAAGCCCTTGACCTGGGGGATGTGGTGTTTGCGGTACTTGCCGAGGTAGCTGCCGTCCGCGTCGATGACGGCGGCGGTGTTGTAGTAGAAGCCCTCGGACTCGAGCTCGAAGACCGGTACGACGATGACCATGCCGGTCTCGCGGGCGAGCGCCTGCATCCGCTGGACGGTGGGGCCGTCGGGGACGGGCTCGGCCCAGCGGTAGTGCTCGGGTTCCTGGACCTGGCAGAAGTAGGGGGCGTTGAACACCTCCTGGAAGCCGATGATCTGCGCGCCGTCGGCGGCGGCCCGCCGGGCGTGCTCCTCGTGCTTGGCGATCATCGACTCGGTGTCTCCGGTCCAGGTGGCCTGGACGAGTGCGGCGCGGACGACTTGGGCCATGAGCTGCTCCTCGCGACGGGAACGCCGAGTTCTACGCACGTAGACGGTGTGCGTAGGGAGTAGAACGTAGGCCTCGTCACACCGTGGGGCAAGACCGCCGTGCGCGGTTGGGTGAGTCGATCAAGTTATGACAGCCGATGGTCGAATCCGCTCATTGGACGGGCGGTTTCGCAACCCGCAGGGCGTGTACGAGGTCACGGTGGTGCGCGGTGGAGAGGGCCTCGGCGGCCCGGAGCAGCCGGGGGGTGAACCACTGCGGATCGCGGCGGGCGAGGCGGACCGCCTCCTCGGCGGTGCGGACCTTGACGAAGGCTCCGAGCAGGGCGTCCGCCTCGCGGGTGCGGCCGGTCCCGGCCAGCGCCAGGGCGGCCTCGGCGATCTCGGCGGCGGGGCGGGCGGCGCCCTGGCGCAGCAGCGCCTCGCAGTCGGCGCGCCGGCCGGCCTCGCCGAGGGCGGCGGCGGCCGCGGCGAGCCGCTCGGGCGGGAGGGAGGCCGCCTCCCAGAGCAGCGTGGCCCAGTCGGCCGCCAGCCCGGCCCGGACCAACTCGTCGGCCAACCCGGGCAGCCGGGCGGCGGGCCACGCGGCGGCCTCGCAGAGCAGCGCGTGGGCCTCCCCGCCGCGCCCCTGGGCCCGCAGCCCCAGCAACTCCCCGATCACCGCGGCGATCCCGCCGGGGCCCGACCCGTCCACGGCGGGTGCGGCGGCCGGCGCCTCGGGCTCCGGGGCGGCGGCGGGCATCTGCGGCTCCGGCGGGGCGAAGCGGGCGCGGCCGAGCGTTCCGGAGCGGGACCGGCGGGGGTCGGCGCGCGTCCCGGGGCGGGGCTCGGAGCGGGGCTCGGCGGGGGTTTCGGCGCGGGCCTCGGCGTGGGTCTCGGAGTGGGCGAAGCGGGCGCCGCGGGGTGCGGCGGCCCCGTCCGGCCGGGCGGGCGGCAGGGTGAAGGGCGCGGGGGCCGCGGCCGCGGCTCCCGCGTACCGGGCTCCGCCGGCCCGGCGCGCACCGCGCAGCCACCGGCCCTCGGCCCGTCCGACGGGCGGATCGACCCGCTCCTCCCCGGCCTCCCGCTGCCGCGGCACCCCGGACACCGTCCCGCCCTCCTCCGCCCCGGCCCACGCCCCGGCCGACGGCTCGGCCCCGGCGGGCCGGGGGGCGCCGGACCAGTCCGGTCCGGGCGGGGTCTGCAGGACACCGAGGCGGGACACGAGGTCCTCGTGGCGGGAGGCCGCCCTGGCGGTGTCGTCCTGGATCCAGGCCAGTTCCCGGGTCAGGGCTTCCGCCTCCGCCGGGTCCGCAGCGGCGGCCAGGCGCGCCGTGAGGGTACGGGCCGCCGCCTCCGAGACGGAGCGCTGGTCGGCGGCGGCGGCCAGCAGGGTCCGGAGCTCCTGCGCCCCGCCCGGCAGCCGGTCCCACACCGCGACCGCCACGGCCCGCAGCCGGACCGCGTACCCCCTCTCCCGCGCCGCGACTTCCGCTCCCCTGGCCCCCGCGAGGTCCCCGAGCAGCGACTCCACCACGTCCCAGGGGGGCATCGCCGCACCGTCCAGGCAGGCCCGCAGGCCCTGCGGATCCCGGCGCAGGAACTCCCCGTACCAGCCCGTCCCCGGATCGAGTCTCTGCGTCAACCCGCGTAAATAGCCCGAGAGTTGACCGATCGCCTGCGAAGTCGCGGTCTCCATGCCCGCATTGGATCCCACCGGTGTTACGGGCGGGCTACGGGAATCTCAAAGCTTGACGGCGATCGCGGTGTGCGGGCGCTTCCCGCGCCGGACCACCGCGGCCGGTACGTCCACGGCCCAGAACTGCCACGTGTACTTCCGCGACATCAGCTTGCGCACCCGCGCCAGCCCCGCCTCGTCCAGCAGCCGCGCCTCGCCCTCCAGTACGGCCGCCCCTTCGGCGACCCGCCCCCGCACGTCGCAGGCGCTGACCGCCACCCGGGCGTTGTTGCGGATCCGCTTCACCTTCCAGGAGTCGCTGCGCGTCCATACGTACAACTCACCCCCGTCGGCCACCGCCCACACGGGCGTCGCGACGGGGGTGCCGTCCTTGCGGAAGGTGGTCAGGCTGACGTACTTGCCCCGGTTCAGCTCTTCGAGAGTCATCCCCGGAGCCTACGACGGCCCCCGGGGCGCGGCAGGGCGCGTACCCGGATCCCTGGCGGACGCGCGCCCGTCCGGCGCCGCGCACGCGGCGAGCAGCAGACCGGTCGCGAGCAGGGCGCCGAGGAGCGCGAAACCGAGCCGTTGGGAAGCGTTCGAGGTCGACACGCCTTCACGCTTGCCCCGCTCCCGCCCGGCGCCACCGCCGATTGGGCCGTTCGGCCCGTCGGCCCCGCCCGAAAGAAACCGCAGGTCCGCGGCCCCGGCAGGACCTCGGGCCGCCCCGCGGAAACCGTCAGACCGGCACGAACGCGCAGCGGCGCAGCACATCGTCGAGGGACAGTCCGAGCGCCTCGGCGAGGGCGGCCACGGTGAAGAAGGCCGGGGTCGGCGCGCGGCCCGTCTCGATCTTGCGGAGGGTTTCGGCCGACAGTCCGGCGCTCGCCGCGACCTCGACCATGCTGCGGCCGCCGCGGGCTTCGCGCAGCAACGCGCCGAGGCGCTCGCCGCGCTCGCGCTCTTCGGGGGTGAGGGGGGTACGGACCATGGCCCCATCCTACCCCGCCCCCCAATAACTATCCCGTTAAAGTTATACCGGTATAGTTATTGGCATGGTGGAACTGAAGACAGAAGAATCGATCAACGCGATGCGCGCCCCGGGCCGGGTCGTGGCCCGCGCCCTGGCCGCCGCGCGGCAGGCGGCGGCCGTCGGGGCGTCCCTGCTGGACCTGGACCGGGCGGCCCGCGCGGTGCTCGCCGAGGCCGGCGCGAGCTCGCCGTTCCTCGGCTACCGGCCGCATTTCGCGCCGGTGCCCTTCCCCGGGGTGGTCTGCGCCTCGGTCAACGACGCGATCGTGCACGGCATCCCCGACGGCTACCGGCTCCGCGACGGGGACCTCGTCAGCATCGACTGCGGGGCCGAGCTGGGCGGCTGGGTGGGGGACGCGGCGGTCAGCTTCACCGTCGGCCGACCCCGCCCCGCCGACCTGCGGCTGATCGAGACCGCCGAGGCGGCCCTCGCGGCCGGCATCGCCGCCGCGCGGCCCGGCAACCGGATCGGCGACATCGCGCACGCCATCGGCACGGTCTGCCGCTCCGCCGGGTACGGGATCATGGAGGACTTCGGCGGCCACGGCGTGGGCCGCAGCATGCACGAGGACCCGGGCGTGCCCAACGAGGGCCGGCCGGGGCGCGGCATGCAGCTGCGCCCCGGCATGGTCCTCGCGATCGAGCCGATGCTGATCGCGGGCGGCACGGACGAGTACCGCTGCGACGGCGACGGCTGGACCCTGCGGACCCTCGACGGCAGTCGCGCCGCGCACGTGGAGCACACGGTCGCGATCACCGCCGACGGTCCCAGGATCCTCACCGCCCTCTGAGTCCCGGGCCGTGCGCTACGGCTTGCCGTACGGGTGGACCACCATCGCCGAACCCCCGCCCCGCCGGGTCGTCTCGGCCGCGGCCAGCCAGCGCCCGTCCGGGAGCCGCTGGACCCCGGTCGCCGCGCCGATCTCCGGGTTCTGCCGGAAGCCCTGGCCCAGCGCCTCCAGCCCGGCGCGCAGCGGGCTGTTCCACAGGCCCGGCTCCAGCTCGGTGGTGGTCTGGTTGCGCTGGCTGGCGCGCGGCGCCGCGATGGCGTCGACCAGCGGCAGCCCCCGGTCCAGGTGCCCGATCAGGGTCTGCAGGACGGTGGTGATGATGGTGGCCCCGCCCGGTGAGCCCACCGCGAGCACCGGCCGCCCGTGCTCCAGCACGATGGTCGGGGACATGGACGAGCGCGGCCGCTTGCCGGGGCCGGGCAGGTTCGGGTCCGGGACTCCGGGGGCCGCCGGGGCGAAGGAGAAGTCGGTCAGCTCGTTGTTGAGGAGGAACCCGCGGCCCGGGACGGTGATCGCGCTGCCGCCGGTGGACTCGATGGTCAGGGTGTAGGAGACGACGTTGCCCCAGCGGTCGGCGACCGTCAGGTGTGTGGTGTTCTCCCCCTCGTAGGTGGTCGGGGCGGCCTGGCCGGAGCCGCCGCAGGCCGCCGGGTGGCGCGGGTCGCCGGGGGCCAGCGGGCTGGTCAGCGTACGGTCCGGGGCGATGAGGCAGCCGCGCGAGTCGGCGAACCGCTGCGAGAGCAGTTCCCGCGTGGGCACGTCCGCGGCGGCCGGGTCGCCGACCCAGCGGCCGCGGTCGGCGAAGGAGATCCGCGAGGCCTCGATGAACCGGTGCAGGTACTGCGTCTCGGACAGCTTCGACAGGTCGGTGCGCTCCAGGATGTTGAGCGCCTCGCCGACCGTGGTGCCGCCCGAGGAGGAGGGCGCCATGCTGTAGACGTCGAGGCCCCGGTAGCCGACCTCGGTCGGGGCCTGCCGCTTGGTGGCGTACGCGCGCAGGTCGCCGGTGGTCAGGTCGCCGGAGCGGACGACGCGGGTGGCGGCCGGGTCCACGGGGGGCTTGCGGACGGCCCGGACGATGTCCTCGCCGATCGGGCCCCGGTAGAGCGCGCCGGTGCCCTTGCGGCCCAGCTCGGCGTACGTGGCCGCCAGGTCGGGGTTCTTGAAGGTGGAGCCGACGACCGGCAGGGCCCCGCCCGGCAGGAACAGCTTCGCGGTGTCGGGGAAGTCCTTGAACCGGTCCCGGTTGAGCTCGGTCTGGGCCCGGAACGTCGGGTCGACGGTGAACCCGTCGCGCGCCAGCTTCTCGGCGGGCTTGAGCATCTGGCCGAGCGAGCGGGTGCCCCAGGCGTCCAGGGCGCTCTTCCAGGTGGCCGGGGTGCCGGGGACGCCGACGCTGCGGCCGCTGGTCTGGCCCTGGTCGAAGGGGATGGGGACGCCGTTCTCCTGGAACAGGGTCTCCGTCGCCGTCGCGGGCGCGGTCTCGCGGCCGTCGATGGTCTGCACGCGGCGGGACTTGGCGTCGTAGTAGACGAAGTAGCCGCCTCCGCCGATGCCGGCCGAGTACGGCTCGGTGACCCCGAGCGCGGCGGCCGTCGCGACGGCGGCGTCCACGGCGTTGCCGCCGGAGCGCAGGACCGCGATGCCGGCGGCCGAGGCGTCGGCGTCGACACTGGCGACGGCCCCTCCGTACCCGGCGGCGACCGGCACCTTGGCCGGAGCACCGGGACCGCCGCCGGCCGGCGCCGACGGCGGGGCGGCCGCGCCGGTGGACACCAGTGCTCCGGCGAGGGCGACGAGCGCTAACTGACGTGTGGCCGAGCGACGCATCCGAACCTCCAGTCGACGGCCTGTCACAGCCCACCGGACAGGCCTGAACCCTGAACTCGGCACTGTAACTTCACGGCACCCCCCGCGTCAGGAAGACCCGGTGCGGGCTAGCATCCGGCGCATGAACGACGACGTGCGCAACATCGTGCTCGGGGTGGTGGCCACCGCGATCAGCGGCGGCTTCGGCTGGTTCACCCGGACCTACCTGTGGCGCCGTACCCTGCGCCGCAAGCAGGCCTTCTTCGGCCTGCCCACCGGCTCCGACTGCCTGTTCGTGGTCAACCGGCAGATGGGCGGCACCGAGGGGTCGGTGCACCGCAACGACGCCTTCGCGCTGCTGGAGATATCCGCCCTGATCAAGGACTGCGGCGCCAATCTCCAGATCGTCTCCCACGACTCCGTCCGCCAAGGCTTCGGCGAGCGCGCCGAGTTCTGCGTGGGCGGGCCGGTGTCCAACGCGCGGACGGCGGCCCACCTGGCCTCCATGCTGCCGGGCGTCCGGGTCGACCTGTCCCGCGACCCCGGTCCCGACCGCGGGGCGATCCACGTCGGCGAGGAGACGTACCGCTGGCAGAAGGGGCAGATCGACCACGTGCTGCTGGCCCGCCTGACGGCCGGGCCGGGCAGCCGCCCGGTGTTCCTCGTCTCCGGGCAGACCGCGATCAGCAACCAGGCGGGCGCCCGCTACCTGGCCCGCCACCACAAGGACCTGGCCCGCCGCTACCGCGGGGACTCCTTCTGCGTGGTGCTGAAGGTCAACAACTCCGACGCCTACGGCCCGGACGTGGTCGACCTGCTGGCGGACGTCACCCGGCAGGCGCGGACACCCGCAGCGGCAGCCGCGTGATCCCGTTGATGAAGTTCGACACCAACCGGCGCGGCTGACCCGCGAGTTCGGGAGCCGGCATGGCCGCGCGCCACTCCTCGTAGAGCACGCCCAGCTGGAGCCGGGCGAAGTGGGCGCCGAGGCAGACGTGCGGGCCGTCGCCGAAGGACACGTGCGGGTTGGGCGTCCGGCCGAGGTCGAGGCGCCCGGGGTCGGTGAAGACGCGCTCGTCGTGGTTGGCGGAGGCGTGGAAGACCACCACCTTGTCCCCCGCGCGGATCGGCTGCCCGGCGAGCTCGGTGTCGACGGCGGCGGTGCGGCGGAAGCTGAGCACCGGCGGGTGGACGCGCAGGAGTTCGTCCACCGCGCCCTGCACCGGCACCCGGCCGTCGGCGAGCAGCCGGTACGCGTCCGGATCGCCGGCCAGGGCCAGCAGCCCGCCGGGGGCCGCGCTGCGTACGGTGTCGTTGCCCGCGACGGTGAGCAGGAAGAAGAACATCTCCAGTTCGGCCGGGTCCAGTCCGGCCTCGGCGAGCGCGGTCATCACGTCGTCGCCGGGGTGTGCCCGCTTGTGGGCGGCCAGTTCCCGGGCGTACGCGAACATCTCGCCGAGCAGGGCCGGGGAGCGCGGGTTCAGGGGCTTGCCGTCGGGGCCGAGCAGGGGCGCGGGCGCGTCCTCGGGGTCCTGGTAGCCGATGATCCGTACGGTCCACTCCAGCAGCAGGCCCCGGTCGGCCTCCGGAACGCCCAGCAGGTCGGTCAGGTTGAGCAGCGCGTACTCGTCGGTGACCGCGGCGACCAGGTCGGCGGCGCCGTCCTCGGCCCCGTCCCGGGCCGCGGCCAGCAGCGTACGGGCCCGCTCGCGGACCCGGCCGGCGAAGGCGTCGACGCGGGCGGGGGTGAAGGCGCGGGAGACCAGCCGGCGCAGCCGCCCGTGGTCGCCCGCCGCGCGGCGCGGGTCCTGGTTGAGCATGGTGCGCCGCAGGAACGGCAGGTCGGCCGGGTCGGGATCGCGGATCTGGGTGGCGCCGAGCCAGGAGGAGTACGTGGCGTGGTCGCGCAGCACCCGGACCACGTCGGCGTGCCGGGTGACCGCCCGGAATCCGGGGCCGGCGGGCCAGCCGGCGATCTCCGGCTCCTCCTGCCAGGCCACCGGGTGGTGGTCGCGCAGCAGCCGGTAGCCCTCGTACGGGATCCCGGCCCCGTAGATCCGGGGGTCGAACACGTCGGGCACGTACGCGGCGGGGTCCATGGGGCCACGGTGGCGCGAGCCCGCGCCCCGCCGCAAGGGGACCGCCCGGGCGGCCGGTACGGCCTGGACCGCCTGTACCGCCTAGTCGCCGACTTCGCAGCGGGCGGGGCCGATGTCGGCGTCCGGGCCGAGCAGGACCACCTGGTACCGCGCGTCGGTGGAGGCCACCGTGCACACCAGCTGCTGGCGGGCCGTCTCGGACAGGGTGGCGACCTTGAACGGCAGGCCGACCCCGATGGTGTCCGCCGAGATCATGGTCGTCCCGGCGCTGGCGCCCTGTTTCTTGATGTCCAGCACGGGCAGCCGGGTGTCCAGGCCCGCGGCCCTCTGCGCTTCGGTGGGGCCGACGAGCAGCCGCATGAGGAGCGCGGTCTCCGACACCGCGGGCTGCTCCCTCTCGGGTATGGGGAAGAGCCGCCCGTCGGACGCCACGAGGTACACCGTCCCCTTGGTCCCGGGTCCGGGCACGACGACCTTCCCGGCGGCCCCGCTCTCGATGACCCCGGTGGGCTTGATCCCGCAGCCGCCGAGCAGCGGCCCGCCCAGCAGCAGGACGGCGGTGGCGGCCGCGGCCGCGCGTGTCCGGGTCATGCGTCGGCCTCCAGGGGCATGTCGAGGGTGAACACCGCTCCCCCGGCGGCCCCGTTCGCGGCGCGCAGGGTGCCGCCGTGCAGCCGGACGTTCTCCAGGGTGATGGCGAGTCCGAGGCCGCTGCCCGCGGAGCGGGTGCGGGCGGCGTCGGCCTTGAAGAAGCGGTCGAAGATGTGCGGCAGCACCTCGGGGGCGATGCCGGGCCCGCTGTCGGCGACTTCGATCAGCAGCCGGGGTCCGTCGGGCCGCGGCTGCGTGCGCACGCCGACGCGGACCGGGGCGCCGCCGTGCCGGAGGGCGTTGCCGACGAGGTTGGCGAGGACCACGTCGAAGCGGCGCGGGTCGAGCCGGGCGCGGACCTGCGAGGGCAGGTCGGTGCGCACCCGCTCGTCGTCCCAGTGGCGGCGCTCGAGGGTCTTGCGCACCGCCTCGGCCACGTCCACGTCGTCGAGGTTGAGCTCGGCCGCGCGGGCGTCGAAGCGGGATATCTCCATGAGGTCCTCGACGAGGACGGCCAGCTTGCCGGTCTCGGCGCTGACCAGCCGCAGGGCGGCGGCCGTGTCGGGGTCGAGGCGCTCCGCCTCCTCGTCCAGGACCTCGGTGACGGCGAGCATCCCGGCCAGCGGGGTGCGCAGTTCGTGGGAGACGTCGGAGGCGAAGCGGCGGGCCCGGGCCTCGGCCTCCCGCAGTTCGTCCACCGACTGTTCGAGGGCGCCGGCGGTCTCGTTGAAGGTGCGGGCGAGTCCGGCGAGCTCGTCGGAGCCGCGGACCTCGATCCGGGTGTCGAGGCGTCCGCGGCCCATGCTCTGGGCGGCGCGGCGCATGTCCCGTACGGGGCGCAGCACGCTGCGCGCGGCGAGCAGGGCGGGGATGACGGCGATGGCGAGGCCCGGGACGGCGCCGCGCTTGGCGGCTTCGACCATGGCGTCGACCGTCTTGCCCTCGGTGGTCAGCGGCATCGTCGCGAAGAGGACCAGGCCGGTGGGTTCCCGGACGTCGTGGTGGAGCCATACGGCCGGCATGCCGACGGCCAGGTACGGTCGGCCCGCGGGATCGGTCACCCGTTGGAAGGCGCCGTGCGGATGGGCCGTCACCTGGCGGCGGAGCTCCTCGGTGACCACGGTGGAGGTGGGCGCGCTGGTGCTGGAGGCCCGCAGGGTGCCGTACTCGCCGAAGACGTTCCAGGGGTTCGGCTTTCCCCTCTTGCCCAGATCGGTGACGATCCGCTGGAGCTGTGCCTGGTCCAGCGGCAGATCGAGGGGCTGGGTCTCGATCTGGTCGCGCAGGGTGCTGACCGCGGTGTCCTGGCTCTGCTTGAGCACCGCCGTGCGGGCCTGCTGGTAGGTCAGCGTTGCCGTGGTCACCGCGCTGATCGCGGCGACCAGCAGGAAGGCCGCGATCAGCCGGGTGCGCAGCCCGAGCGGCGCGATGCGCCTCACAGCGGGCCGAAGCGGTAGCCGAAGCCGCGCACGGTCTGGATGTAGCGG
This sequence comes from Streptomyces sp. NPDC001903, assembly GCF_042891345.1. Classification (NCBI taxonomy): domain Bacteria; kingdom Bacillati; phylum Actinomycetota; class Actinomycetes; order Kitasatosporales; family Streptomycetaceae; genus Streptomyces; species Streptomyces sp. NPDC001903. The sequence continues at coordinate 43,759 of NZ_JBIASZ010000008.1, read as the reverse complement.
GGGCTGCCGTCGGGGTCCTCGACCTTGGTGCGCAGGCGGCGTACGCAGGCGTCCACGAGGCGGGCGTCGGCGTGGTAGCTGTGCTCCCACACGTACTCCAGGAGCTGCTGGCGGGAGAAGACCTGCTCGGGCGAGGCGGACAGGTGCAGCAGGAGTTTGATCTCGCTGGGGGCGAGGGGGACGCGCTCGCCGTTCTTGGCGACGGCCAGCCCGGCCCGGTCGATGGCGAGCTCGCCGTGGAACTCGACCTCCGGGCGGCTGCCCGCCGGGGCTCCGAGGCGGCGCAGCACGGCCCTGATGCGGGCCTCGATGACCTCGGTGCGGGCGGGTTTGACGATGTAGTCGTCGGCGCCGGCTTCGAGGCCGACGACTATGTCGAAGTCGTCGCCGCGGGCGGTCAGCATGATGATCGGGAGCTGGCTGGTCTCGCGGATGCGGCGGCAGACCTGCACGCCGTTCATCCCGGGCAGCATGAGGTCGAGCAGGACCAGCTCCGGGAGGAAGGTCCCCATCAGCGCGAGGCCCGCCTCGCCCGTTTCGGCGGCGGCCACCTCGTGGCCGCGCCGGCGCAGGCCGAGGCCCACCCCTTCGCGGATGGAAGGGTCGTCCTCGATCAGCAGTACGCGTGGCATCCGGTCATTGTCCAAGGTGGTTCGGGGGTCCGTCTCCTGCTAACGGCTGATTTTGCGCCGCAGGGAGTCCAGCAGGTCGGTGATCTCCGTGAGGCCGAGCGGCCTGGCGAGGAGGACGACGACGAGCGCGAGCGCCGCGGTTCCCGCGCCGACGGAGGCGAAGTCGCCGAGCCCGTCGGCGGCCCGGGCGGCCGCGTATCCGGCGGCGGCCGCGGGCAGGCAGGCGGTCAGCAGCCGCAGGTGCGTGCGGACGGCGGTGGCGCGGCGCTGGGTACGGGTCCCGGCGCGCGGGCCGAGCCGCCGGGCGAGGGTGTACGCGGTCACCGCGAGGCCCGCGAACAGGGCGACGGAGTAGGCGCCGGCCATGCCGGTGACCGCCCAGCGCGGGGGCAGCAGCAGGTAGGCGGCGGCCGACAGTCCGGCGTTCAGGGCGGCGATGACCAGGTTCAGGAAGAAGGGGGTCCGGGTGTCCGAGAGCGCGTAGAAGGCGCGCGAGAGGACGTACTGGCCGGAGAAGGCGATCAGCCCGGGCGCGAAGGCCATGAGCATGCCCGCCATGACCTCGGTGTCGGCGGCGCCGGTGCGCCCGTACCCGAAGACGCTGCCCATCACCCAGGGCGCGAGGGCCGCGAAGAGGGCGGCGGCGGGGACGACGAGCGCGGCGCTGGAGCGCAGCGCGTAGGACACGTCCCGGCGCAGTGCCCCGAGGTCGCCGTCGGCGGCGGCCGCGCTCATCCGGGGCATCAGGGCCGTCACGAGGGAGACGGTGATGATGCCCTGCGGGACGATCCACAGCTGGTAGGCGTTGCTGTAGGCGGTGTACCCGGCGCCGCCCGCGAGCCCGGCCTCCACGGCCCGGTGCCCGGTGGCGGTGGAGAGCCGGGTGACGACCCAGTAGCCGATCTGGTTGGTGAAGACGAGCATGACCAGCCAGCCCGCGTTGCGCAGCGGGCGGGCGAGGCCCTGGCCTCGCCAGTCGAAGCGGGGGCGCCAGCGGAAGCGGGCGGCGCGCAGCGAGGGGATGAGCGCGAGGGCCTGGACGACGATGCCGGCGGTGGTGCCGAGGCCCAGGAGGCGGGTCTCGCCGGCCGTCAGGCCGTCCGCCGCGCCGTGGGAGACGTACAGGAAGAGCCCGAAGACGCCGATGATGACGATGTTGTTGAGGACGGGCGTCCACATCATCGCGCCGAACCGGCCGCGTGCGTTCAGCACCTGGCCGAGCAGGGTGAAGAGCCCGTAGAAGAGGATCTGCGGCAGGCAGTAGCGGGCCAGCGCGACGGTGGTGCTCGCCTGGCTGCCGGTGTACGGGGTGTACGCGGAGACGATCAGCGGCGCGGCCAGCACGGCGACGGCCGTCAGCGCGAGGAGCGCCGCGGTGCAGGCGGTCAGCAGCCGGTCGGTGTAGGCGGCCCCGCCGTCGCTGTGCTCCTTGGCGGCCCGGACCAGCTCGGGGACGAAGACCGCGTTGAGCGCGCCGCCGATGAGCAGCATGTACAGGATGTTCGGGACGGTGTTGGAGACGGCGTAGCCGTCGCCGAGCAGCCCGGTGCCGAGCGCGGCGACGACGACGGCGGAGCGGACGAATCCGGTGGCGCGGGAGACGATCGAGCCGGCCGCCATGAGGGCGCCGCTGCGCAGCACCGAGCTCTTCGCCGGTGCCGCGCCGACCGCGCCGCCGGCGGAGGGGCCCGTGGCGTCTCTGGTGTCGGTGGTGGTCACCGGCGGGCCAGGTAGGCCTGGAATGCCTTGTGGAGCGCCGTGTTGGCGTATCCGTCCATGGGGGTCTCCCACTCGCCGAGCGTTTCGACGACCTGCCCGCCGGTGCCGAGCTTCCAGCGCAGCAGCCCGAAAGAACGTTCGTCGGGGTCAAGGGTGGAGGGTACCCCGCGCATGTCGTACTCGTCGGCGCCCAGGTCGTGGGCGTCGCACATCATGTGCCACTGGAGCGCGTTGCTGGGGCGGACCTCGCGGCGGTGGTCGGCGGAGGCGCCGGTCTGGTACCAGACCCGCTTCCCGGCCACGATCATGGTGTGCGCGGCGAGGATCTCGCCCTCGTGGACGCCGAGGTAGAGGCGCATCCGGCCGGGTGCCTCGGCGTTGAGGGCCTCGTACTGCTGCTCGTAGTAGGCGAGCGAGCGGCCGAGGCGGAAGCCGTCGCGCTCCTCGGTGATGCGCAGGAGCCGGTAGAACTCGGGCAGGTCGGCGGCGGAGCCGAGGACGATCTGCACTCCGGCCTTCTCGGCCTTGCGGACGTTGCGGCGCCACTCCTGGTTGAGGCCGGACCAGAGGTCTTCGAGGGTGCGGCCGGCGAGCGGCACGCGGAAGACGTGGCGGGGCTGGGCGTCGCCGTCGTCCTCGCCGCCGCAGCGCTTCCAGCCGCGGGTGCGCAGCCGGTCGGCGAGCGCGGCGCCGACCGGGTCGACCTCGGTGGCGAGCACGTCGGATATCTGCCGGCCCGCTCCGGTGGCGGCCTTGACGGCGGCGGCGTCCCAGCGGCGGTAGGCGGGCGTGGGCCCCATCCGGACGGCGAAGGCGCCGGCGGCGCGCAGGTGGCGCTTGAGGGGGTCCAGCCACCGGTCGATGTGCGGGTCGGACCAGTCGGCGACGGGGCCCTCGGGGAGGTAGGCGAAGTATTTCCGGGTGCCGGGGAATTGGCGGTAGAGGACCAGTCCGGCACCGGCGATCTGCCCGTCGGGGTAGTGCCATCCGACCCTTTCCGAGCGCCAGAGGTCCTTTACCTCGGCCCAGGACGGGTACTGCAGAAAGCTCGCGTTCCGGTTACGCAAAAGGAAGCCCTGGTATTCCGGTACCGACATCGGACGCACACTCAGCTCCCGCTCCGGGGACTGGTGTCGCTGGGCGGGGTTCACGAGCAGTGCGCACACGGCAAATCGGCCTTCCTGTACGTCCGGGGATGCGGGACACACAGGACTCTCACAGGAGTCCGTGACCGGCGTGCGCGGCGATTGTGACCGGACGATGACCGTTTCGCTGCGGTCCACGTCACAACCGAAAGTCGGATCTTTTCGGCGGTTTGTGCAACCTAAAGTCGTGCCGTCCGCATCTCCATTTGCGAACGATCATTACTTGGAGGGGTTTCGTTGAGCCGCACACGCCGTATCGCACGCAGTCGCCACGCCATGCTGGCCGGGACCGCACTCATGGCCGCCGCGCTGACCGCCTGCGGGGGCGGTTCGGGCGGCGGCGCGAGCGCTTCCGGCACGGCGGACGCGAAGAAGAAGCCGGACATGGCGATATCCGTGAACCTCACGGGCGATCAGGCCAAGCCCGGCGAGCCGGTGAAGGTGACCCTCACCGAGGGGAAGCTGGCCCTGGTGAAGGTTTCCGACGGCAAGGGCGGCGAACTGCCCGGGAAGATAGCCGACGACGGCAAGTCCTGGACCTCCGAGCGCAACGCCTCGCCGGGCACGGACTACAAGGTCGAGGCGCAGAACACCGACAGCCAGAACGCGAGCGCCCAGTTCAAGACGGTCGCCGCGGACAAGGTGAACAAGGTCACGATCAACCCGGGCAAGGCCACTCCGGTGGTGGGCGTCGCCCAGCCGGTCTCGATCGTCTTCGACAACCCGGTGAAGAACAAGGCCGAGGTCGAGAAGCACCTGAAGGTGACCACCTCGAACAACACCGAGGGCTCCTGGGGCTGGTTCAAGGACTACAGCGGGAACGACCGGGTGGACTGGCGGCCGAAGGAGTACTGGAAGTCCGGTACCGACGTGAAGGTCGAGATGAACCTCAACGGGGTGGACTCGGGCCAGGGCGGCGGGATGTTCGTCAAGGACTACAACACCGAGTTCAAGATCGGCAAGGACCGCCGGCTCCAGGTGAACCTCGACACCCACAAGATGACGGTGACCGAGGACGGCCAGACGGTGAAGACCATCCCGGTCTCGGCGGGCACGCCGGGCGGCCAGAAGGCCTCCTGGTCCGGGAAGATGGTGCTGATGGCCAAGGAGGGCACCATCCGGATGGACTCCCAGACGGTGGGCCTGGGCGACTCCTACGACAAGATGGTCGACTACTCGATGCGGGTCACCTGGTCCGGCATGTACATCCACGCCGCGCCGTGGAACTCCGGCAATTTCGGCCGCGCCAACACCAGTTCCGGCTGCGTGGGCATGAGCGACGCCAACGCGAAGGACCTGTTCGCCGAGACCCAGCCGGGCGACCTGGTCGAGGTCACGGGCGACGGCTCCAAGGGCAAGGCCGACATCGGCAACGGCTACGGCGAGTGGAACCTGTCCTGGGACGAGTGGAAGGCCAAGAGCGCCCTGGCGGGTGGCGCGGGCGCCGCTCCCCAGAACGGCTGATCCGCGCACTTGACGCACATTCAATCGTTACCACCGCGTAACTTACCGGCGGGTTACCTCCGGTAAGTCCCTCCCGTTACCGTCGGGTCACTTTGACACCGGCGCACGCGAGGAGCGATCGATGGTCCGCACCGCCCGCACCACCAGCACCGCGGCCGCCGTGGCGGCCGTACTCGCGGCAACCGCCCTGGGCCTGGCCCCCCACCAGGCCCGGGCGGCGACCGCCCCCGCCGCGGCAGCGGCTCCGTCGGCCCCGTCCGACCTCCGCTTCCACGACATCCCCGGCTCCGGCGGCATCACCCTCAAGGGCAACGTCTTCACCCCGGCCGGCGCGCAGGCGGGCCGGACGTACCCGCTCATCGTGCTGCCCACCAGCTGGGGCGTGCCGCAGATCGAATACGTCGCCCAGGCCAAGAAGCTCGCCGACGACGGCTACGTCGTCGTCAGCTACACCTCCCGCGGCTTCTGGCTCTCCGGCGGACAGATCGAGGTGGCCGGCCCGCCGGACACCGCCGACGTCTCCGCCGTCATCGACTGGGCGCTGGCCAACACCCCCGCCGACGCGCAGCACATCGGCCTGGGCGGGGTCTCGTACGGCGCGGGCATCAGCCTGCTGGCCTCCGCGCACGATCCGCGGATCAAGGCCGTGGTCGCGCTCAGCGGCTGGGCCGACATCATCGAGTCGATCTACTCGGGCCGCACCCAGCACCTCCAGGCCGCCGCCCTGCTCGGCGGCTCCGGCTACCTCACCGGCCGCCCCGGCCCCGAACTCGAGCGGATCCTGGGCGACTTCCTCGGCTCCCGGCTGGACCGGGAGCCGCAGATGATCGAGTGGGGCAAGGAGCGCTCGGCCGCGGAGCAGATCGACGGGATCAACGCCAACGGCGCCGCGATCATGCTGGGCAACGCCTGGGGCGACTCCATCTTCCCGCCCAACCAGTACGCGGCCTTCTACGAGAAGCTGACCGGCCCCAAGCGCCTGGAGTTCCGCCCCGGCGACCATGCCACCGCCGAGGGCACCGGCCTGCTCGGGCTGCCGAACGACACCTGGACCAACGCCCACCGCTGGTTCGACCGCTACCTCAAGGGCGAGCGCAACGGCGTGGACACCGAGGCCCCGGTGCAGATCAAGTCCCGCAGCGGCGGGGACTACGAGGGCTACCCGGACTGGAAGTCGGTCGGCTCCGGCGGCACCGAGAAGCTCCCGCTCTCCGACGGCGAGCACCTGTTCGCGAACGTCGACTCGGGCGCCGACGGCGGCGTCGTCCTCCTGTCCAGCCTCCTGGACCAGTTCGTCAAGGCGCCCCCGACCGCCTCCGTCCCGCTCCTCCCCCGCGCCTTCGCCGCCGTCTGGCAGTCCCCGCGCCAAGACGCCGACCGCCGCGTCCGCGGCACGGTGAGGCTGCACACCACGGTCACCCCCACCGCCTCGGACGGCACGTTCGTCGCGTACCTCTACGACGTCGGCCCGCTCGGCATCGGCAAGCTGGTCAGCCACGCCCCGTACACCTTCCACGGCAAGCCCCGGGGCCAGGCCTTCGGGGTGGACCTGGAGCTGTTCTCCACCGCCTACGACGTGCCCGAGGGCCACCGGCTCGCCCTCGTGATCGACACCGTCGATCCCCTCTACATCGAGCACAACCCCACCGGCGCACAGCTGACCTTCTCCTCGCCGCGCACCGATCCCTCGTACGTCTCGGTGCCGCTGCGCGAGCAGTGATCTGCGGCTGCTGCCGGGCGGGGCGGCTCTTCGGAGCTACCGCGGCTCGCCCGGCAGCACCGTTCCGGGTCCGGCCTCGGCGACGTCGACCGCCTCGGTCTTCGGGCTGCGCCGTTCGAACCGCGCCACCCAGCCGGCGAACCAGGAGAGCAGCATGCACATCCCGATGTAGATCGGGGAGATGATCATGACGACGGGGATGAACGGCAGGTCGTAGTCGAGGTTCGAGGCGATCAGCTTGCCCGCGTGCAGGAACTCCTCGTACGTGATCAGGTAGCCGAGCGAGGTGTCCTTCAGCGCCACCACCAGCTGGCTGATGATCGTGGGCAGCATCGCCCGCACCGCCTGGGGGGCGAGCACGAAGGTCATCACCTGGGCCTTGCGCATGCCGAGCGCGTACGCAGCCTCGCGCTGGCCCCGGTCGACGGAGTTGATGCCCGTACGGAAGACCTCGGCGAGCACCGAGCCGTTGTACAGGGTCAGCCCCGCCACCAGCGCCGGCAGCGGCTGGACCTTCAGGGCGACGAAGATGAAGAAGATCATCACCAGCACCGGCATGGCCCGGAAGAACTCCACGCACAGCGTGGCCGCCCAGTGGACGGGCCGGTGCACCGAGAGCCGCCCGGTCGCGAGCACCGCGCCCAGGACGAGCGAGAACACCGAGGCGTACAGGAAGGCCTTGAGGGTGTTGCCCAGCCCCTTGAGCAGCAGCTCCTGGATGCCCTGGTAGGTGAAGGGGCTCCACTTGGCGGCGGTGAACTGCTCGGTGTCGAAGAGGAGGTAGAGGATCCAGGCGAGCAGGGCGAGGATCACCACCGTGGAGGCGACCCCGTAGAAGAAGTGCCGGCGTCTGGCCTGCGGGCCGGGCAGGTCGTAGAGGGCGGTGGACTCGACGTCCCCGTGGAGCGCGTGCGCGGTCATCGGGCGATCCCCCAGCGCTTCTCCAGCACGTTGAAGAGCGCGCTGATGGACAAGGTGATGATCAGGTAGCCGACGGCGATCCAGACGAAGGTCCAGATGATGTTGTAACCCAGCTCGCTGAGGGTCTTGTACGTGCCCAGCAGCTCGGTGACGCTGAAGGCGCCGGCGATCGCCGAGTTCTTGGCGAGGGCGATCAGCGTGGAGCCGATGGGCGGGATGACGGAGCGGAAGGCCTGCGGAAGGATCACCGAGCCCAGGGTCTGGGTGAAGCTCATGCCCAGGCTGCGGGAGGCCTCGCCCTGGCCCTTGGGCACCGTGTTGATCCCCGAGCGCAGGGCCTCGCAGATGAAGGCGGAGGTGTAGCAGCCCAGCGCGAGGACCGCGAACACCTGGAAGGGCAGGACCAGCCCGAAGCGCGGCAGGCCAAGCAACACGGCGAAGAAGAGCAGCGTGAGCGGGGTGTTGCGGAGCACGGTGACCCAGACCGTGCCGAAGACCCGGAAGGAGCCGACGGGCGCGACGCGGAAGGAGGCCATCACGAAGCCGAGGACCAGGGCGAGGACCGAGGCGTAGACCGTGAGCTCGACGGTCCCGACGAAGCCCTCCCAGTAGAGCGAGAAGTTCTGCGTGAGCACGTACATGGTGGTGGGCTCTCCCCTCAGCTCGCCGGGTAGCGGTCGATGGCGGGCGGTTTCGGCGCGGGGACGCCGGACAGGCCGAGCGTGGCCTCGTACGCCTTCTTCCAGTTCCCGTTCGCCTCCTGCTCCTGAAGGGCGTCGTCGAGGGCGAAGCGCAGGGCGTTGTCGCCCCGCGGGACGCCGATGCCGTAGGGCTCCTTGGAGAAGGGCGTGCCCACGACCTTCAGTTCCTCGGGGACCTTGGCCGCGTAGCCGAGGAGGATGGAGTCGTCGGTGGAGACGGCGTCGACCTGGTAGGTCAGCAGGTTGTCCACGCAGACCGAGTAGGTGTCGTAGGCGACGAGGACCGCCTGCGGGTACTCGCGCTGGAGCCGCTGGTAGGGGGTGGAGCCGGCGGCGGAGCAGACCTTCTTGCCGGCGAGGTCGCCCGGCCCCTTGATGTCCTTCTCGTTCTTGCGGACGAGCAGGGACTGGCCGGCCATGAAGTACGGGCCGGCGAAGCCGACCTGCTTCTTGCGGTTGTCGTTGATCGTGTAGGTGCCGACGTAGTAGTCGATCTGGCCGTTCTGCAGGGCCGTCTCGCGGTTGGCCGAGGCGATGGTCTTGAACTCGATCGCCTTCGGGTCGAAGCCGAGCGAGGCCGCCGTCATCTTGGCGATCTCGATGTCGAATCCGGAGTAGCGGCCGCTCGCGGGGTCCTTCTCGCCCAGGTACGGCTGGTCCTCCTTGACCCCGACCACCAGGCGGCCGCGCTTCTTGGCGCGCTCCCAGGTACGGGACTGCGGCAGGTCGAAGCCGGTCGCGACCTTGTAGACGGGCAGGTCCTCGGGCTGCGGGCCCTTGACCGGAGGACTGCCCTCCTTGCCGCAGCCGGTGAGCAGCGCCAGCAGGGCGGCGACGAGCAGGAGGGGCAGGAGACGGAGGCGGGCGCGGGGGCGCGCGCCGTGGGTGCGCTTCATCGGCCCGCCCTCAGTGCTTGAGGATCTTGGAGAGGAAGTCCCTGGCCCGCTCGCTCTCCGGGGCGGTGAAGAACTCCTCCGGCGTGCGGTCCTCGACGATCCTGCCGTCGGCCATGAACACGACGCGGTTGGCGGCGGACCGGGCGAAGCCCATCTCGTGGGTGACCACGACCATGGTCATGCCGTCGGCGGCGAGCCGGCGCATGACCTCCAGCACCTCGTTGATCATCTCCGGGTCGAGGGCGGAGGTCGGCTCGTCGAACAGCAGCGCCTTGGGGTTCATCGCGAGGGCGCGGGCGATCGCGACGCGCTGCTGCTGGCCGCCGGAGAGCTGGGCGGGGTACTTGGGGGCCTGGTCGGCGAGGCCCACGCGGTCGAGCAGTTCCCGGGAGCGCTTGTCGGCCTCGTCCTTCTTGCGCTTCCTGACCTTGACCTGCGCGAGGGAGACGTTGGCGAGGACGGTCTTGTGCGCGAAGAGGTTGAAGGACTGGAAGACCATGCCCACGTCGGCGCGCAGGGCCGCCAGCTCCTTGCCCTCGTCGGGCAGCGGCTTGCCGTCCAGCCGGATCGTGCCCGACTCGATGGTCTCCAGGCGGTTGATGGTCCGGCACAGGGTCGACTTCCCGGAGCCGGAGGGCCCGATGACCACCACCACCTCCCCGCGGCCGACGGTGAGGTTGATGTCCTGGAGGACGTGCAACGCCCCGTAGTGCTTGTTGACGTCCCGCAGCTCGATCAACGGATCGACGGCCATACGCTGCCCTGCCCACGTGTCGGAGTGTCGAGGTCAGCGCAAACTATCCAGCGGCGGAAGGGCACTTCCGCTCGACACGCCTAAAGGCGACATAAACCTCAAACGGGTCAGCCTTCGGAGGCTTCGGCGTAGGCCTGGGAGAGCTCCGGGGAGCCGGTCACCGCCCAGGACACCCCCGACTCCACCACGTTCAGCTCGCGGCCCGAGGCCAGGCGGATCACCGGCTGGCCGTTGGGCCAGACCTGCCAGGCGGAGCCCAGCTTGGTACGGATGATCACCGTTCCGAGGTAGAAGCCCGCGTCGTTGCCGAGCCAGGGCACGGCCTCGGGGTCCCGGCGCCAGCGGGGCATCAGCTGGTCGAGCGCCTCCAACGAGGCCGGGCTCTCGTCGAGTTCCAGCCCGGCCGCGCGCGCCTGGGCGCGCAGCATCTCGCATTCCGAGAACAACTCGTTGACGCCCTCGGGGTCGTCCGCGAGGGCGGCGGCGAGTCCCGCACCCCGTTCCGTTTCGTGCCGGTTCAGCCAGTGGTCCAGGAAGGGGATGTTCATACCGACCAGCCTGGCACCAGGATCCCGCGCTGGCCACAGGGCGCGCGGGATCCGTCCGCGGCGGTGGGCGACGCCCGGCTACGCCTCCAGCGCGAGGTCGACGACCACCGGTGCGTGGTCCGACGCGCCCTTGCCCTTGCGCTCCTCGCGGTCGACGTAGGCGTCGGTGACGGCCTTGGTGAAGGGCTCGTTCCCGTAGACCAGGTCGATGCGCATGCCCCGGTTCTTGGGGAAGGCGAGCTGGCGGTAGTCCCAGTACGTGTACGGCCGGTCGTACTTGAGCGGGCGCGGCAGCACGTCGCTGAGCCCCGCGGCACGCAGTGCCTCCAGGGCGGCGCGCTCGGCGGGGGTCACGTGGGTCAGGCCCGCGAAGACCGCCGGGTCGTACACGTCCTCGTCGGTCGGGGCCACGTTGTAGTCGCCGAGCACCGCGAACGGGCGCGGGCCGGCCGCGTCTTCGGCGACGGCGGCGGTCAGCGCGCGGAACCAGTCCAGCTTGTATCCGTAGTGGTCGTGCTCGACCTCACGGCCGTTCGGCACGTACACCGACCACAGGCGCACCCCCGCGCAGGTGGCGGAGATCGCCCGGGGCTCCTCGACCCCCTCGTAGCCGGGGCCGCCGGGCAGGCCCTTGACCACGTCCTCCAGGCCGACCTTGGAGATCAGGGCCACCCCGTTCCACCTGCCGGTGGCGTTGACGGCCGACTCGTATCCCAGCTCGCGCAGCTGCTCGTGCGGGAACTGCTCCTCGGAGCACTTGGTCTCCTGGATGCACACGACATCGGTGCCGGAGCTCTCCAGCCAGGCCAGCAGCCGGGGCAGCCGGGCGGTGATCGAGTTGACGTTGAACGTGGCGATACGCATGCCGTCCAACCTACCGCCCGGCACCGACAGTCACAGCTGGGCGGCGTCCCCGGCGGCGAGCCGCCCGTGGTCGGTGCCGCCCAGGGCCGCGAGGGCGTTGTCGTAGATCGGCCGCGCGATGTCCGAGAGGTAGGCGTCGTGGATGTCGATGGCCCGGCGCGGCTTGACCTCGCGCAGGTAGTCGATCACCTCGGAGACCTTGTTCCAGGGCGCGTGCACCGGGAGCATCAGCGTGTCCACGGGCACCTCGGGCACGGTCAGCGCGTCACCGGGGTGGAAGAGCGAACCGTCCACGAGGTAGCCGACATTGGTGACCCGCGGAATGTCCGGGTGGATCACGGCGTGCAGCTCGCCGTGGACCTGGACCTCGAAACCGGCGGCGGCGAAGGCGTCCCCGTGGCCCACGGTGTGCACCCGGCCGGGATAGGCGGGGGCCAGCCGCTCCGCGACGCTGCGCAGGGTCCAGAGCGCGGCCGCCGGGTTGGCGTCGAGGGCGGCGCGCAGCCGGCCCTCGTCGAAGTGGTCGGGGTGCTCGTGGGTGACGAGCAGGGCGTCCGCCCCGAGCCCGGCGTCGGGCTCGCTGAAGGCGCCCGGGTCGATGACGAGCACGCGCCCGTCCTTCTCCAGTTGGACACAGGAGTGCAGCCGCTTGGTGAGCTTCATGGCAGCAGGCTAGCCACCTACGGGGTCGCCGTTGACACCACGTAGACCCTCGGCTTGGCCGGGTCGGTGAGGTCGACCGTGACGTCCCGGGTGGGGCGCGGGTTCGGCTGCTCCAGGGTGGTGCCGTACCAGGCGTTGTTCGGGCCCCAGCTCCAGCCCGCGATCGCGGCGTCGTGGGCGCCGATGGAGACCTCGCGGGTCAGCTCGGACCGGCTGGTGCCGACGTCGGCCAGGAAGGTGTCCAGGTCGGCGGGGGTGACCGCGAACTGCACGTACAGCCGGCTGGTGCGCCAGTTGTTGGTCTCCAGGAACCCGACCCGCCAGGCCTTCGGCGGGATCGGCACCTCGTAGATGCTGCGCTGCACCTTGGACGGCCAGCCGGGGCGCACCTTGGTCGCGCCGACCTTGGCGGCCTTGTCCCGGCCGCTCTCGCGGCTCTGCTGGGCGGATACGGCCAGGTATCCCGCGGGCACGCCGACCAGCAGCAGGATGATGATCGCGGTGATCCAGCGGCGCCGGACGACGTGCTTTCGGTCCTCGGCCGGGAGCGGGGCGCCGCCCTCGTCGGGGGCGGGCGCCTGGCGGGGCAGGGAGGGCGGTGTCACGGCGTCTCCCCGTCCGTGAGGTCCGCGGGCCCGGTGTCCGCGGGCTTGGTGTCCGCGGGCTTGGTGTCCGCGGGCTTGGTGTCCGCGGGCTTGGTGTCCGCCGCCTCGGCCTCGGCGGCCCTGAGGTCCGCGGCCTTGCGCTCCGCGGTGGCCGGGGAGTCGATCAGGCCCCACTGCGCGTAGCGCTCGTACCGCTCGACGCGCCGGCGCGTGGCGCGGCGGAAGCGGCGGGCGACGAGCCGGGCCAGGTCGGCGGCCCCGACCATGCCGGCCTCGGGGCCGAGCTGGGCCTTGGCGATGCGGGCCTCGGGGCGGTAGCCGCGGCCGGTGAGGTGGCGCCGGAAGGCGTCCCGGGCCGGGCCGATCAGCAGGTCGTCGGCGGCGCTGACGCCTCCGCCGATGACGAAGCAGGAGGGGTCGAGGGCGGCGGCGAGGTTGGCGATGCCGACGCCGAGCCACTGGCCGATGTCATCGAGGAGCTCGACGCACATGGCGTCGCCCTCGCGGGCCAGCTCGGTGATGAGCGGTCCGGTGATCTCCGAGACGTTGCCGCCGACCCGGGCGATGATGTCGTGCGCGACCGGGGAATCGGCGGCGGCCAGCTCGCGGGCCTCGCGGACCAGGGCGTTGCCGGAGCTGTACTGCTCCCAGCAGCCGCGGTTGCCGCACGGGCAGCGGTGGCCGCCGGGGACGACCTGCATGTGGCCGAACTCGCCGGCGACCCCGAAGCGGCCGCGCTTGACCTGGCCGCCTTCGAGGATCGCACCGCCGATGCCGGTGCCCAGCGTGATCATCACGAGGTGGTCCTCGCCGCGGCCGGCGCCGAAGCGCCACTCCGCCCAGGCGGCGGTGTTGGCATCGTTGTCCACCATGACCGGGACCGCGAGCCGGGACTGGAGCGCGTCGCGCAGCGGCTCGTCGCGCCAGGCCAGGTGGGGTGCGAAGAGCACCCGGGAGCGGTCGGCGTCGACCCAGCCGGCCGCACCGATGCCCACGGCGTGGACGTCGTGCCGGTCGGACAGGTCGAGCACCAGCTCGACGATGGTGTCCTCGACGACCTTGGGGCTCTTGGACTTGTCGGGGGTCTCGGTGCGGATCTTCTCCAGGATGACCCCGTCGGCGTCGACGACGCCGGCCATCACCTTGGTGCCGCCGATGTCGATGCCGACGGTCGGGACGCGCGGGGCGGTCAGGTGCGACCGGCGCTCACGGGTCCCGATGGTCCGCAGGACGGTGCCTCGCGCCGACCCCCGGTGGGTGAGCGTGAAGTCCCGGTACGTGCTCATCGAGTCGTGTCGTCCCTCAGGGTGCGGTGGTTCCGGATGCCGGATCGGCTGCTCCGGACGGGTGGTCCGGTCCTGATTCTGCCACCCGCTCCAGTTCGTGGCTCAGCTCGTCCAGCTCGGAGCCGCCCGCCATCTGGCGGGTGAGCTCGTCCAGGGTGATCGAGTCACGGGTGTGGCTGCCCGCCATCGTGCCGCGCTTGAGCAGCACGAACCGGTCGCCGACCAGGTAGGCGTGGTGCGGGTTGTGGGTGATCAGGACCACGCCCAGGCCCGCGTCACGGGCCGCGGCGACGTACTTGAGGACCACCCCGGACTGCTTGACGCCGAGGGCGGCCGTCGGCTCGTCGAGGACCAGGACCTTGGCGCCGAAGTGGACCGCGCGGGCGATGGCCACGCACTGCCGCTCGCCGCCGGACAGGGTGCCGATCGGCTGGTCGACGTCGCGCAGGTCGATGCCCATGCGCAGCAGCTCGGCGCGGGTGGTCTCCCGCATGAGCTCCACGTCGAGGCGGCGGAAGGGACCGCGGCCCTTGGTGGGCTCGGAGCCGAGGAAGAAGTTCCGCCAGACCGGCATGAGCGGGACGACGGCCAGGTCCTGGTAGACGGTGGCGATGCCGTGGTCGAGGGCGGCGCGCGGGTTGGCGAGCACGGTCTCCTCGCCCTCGATCTCGAAGCGGCCGGCGTCGTGCCGGTGCAGCCCTGCGATGATCTTGATGAGGGTGGACTTGCCGGCGCCGTTGTCGCCGAGGACGCAGGTGATCTCGCCGGCGTGGACCTCCAGGGAGACCCCCTGGAGCGCGCGGATGTTGCCGTAGAACTTGCTGACGTCGGTCAGCTCCACGAGGGCCGGGCCCTCGGTCTTGGTCACTGCGCCCACGGTCACTTCGCCTCCGCCCGCTTGCGGACCCATGCGTTGAGCAGCGTCGCCAGCAGGAGCATGGCGCCGAGGAAGAACTTGAACCAGTCCGGGTTCCACTGGGCGTAGACGATGCCGTTGCTGGTCATGCCGAAGATGAAGGCGCCGACGGCCGAGCCGATCGCGGAGCCGTAGCCGCCGGTCATCAGACAGCCGCCGATGACGGCCGCGATGATGTACAGGAACTCGTTGCCGACGCCCTCGCCCGACTGGACCACGTCGAACGAGAAGAGGATGTGCTGCCCGGAGATCCAGGCGCACAGGGCGACGCCCATGTACAGGCCGATCCGGGTCTTGACGACGGGGACGCCGGTCGCGCGGGCCGCGTCCGCCCCGCCGCCGACCGCGAAGATCCAGTTGCCGGCGCGGGTGCGCAGCAGGATCCAGGTGGCGACGGCCACCAGGGCCAGCCACCACAGGATGGTGACCTTGAGCGTGACGGAACCGACGTTCCACTGCGAGGCGAAGAGCGCGCGGGCGGAGGAGAAGCCCTCCATGTCGGCGATGGTCTTGGTCGAGACGGAGCCGCTGATCAGCTTGGTGAAGCCGAGGTTCAGACCCGTCAGCATCAGGAAGGTGCCGAGCGTGATGATGAAGCTGGGCAGCCGGGTGCGGGTCAGCATGAACCCGTTGAAGAAACCGATGGCCAGGGTGACCAGCAGGGACACCCCGACGCCCACCCACACGTTGGCGGTCATCTGGTAGCTGAACATCGAGCTGACCAGCGCCGAGGTGGTGACCATGACGCCGGCGGAGAGGTCGAACTCGCCGCCGATCATCAGCAGGGCCACCGGGCAGGCCATGATCCCGATGGTGGAGGCCGAGTACAGGATCGTGCTGAGGCTGGAGGCCTGCAGGAAGCTCGGGGCCGCGAAGGAGAAGAAGACGAAGACGGCGGCCGCGCCGACGACCGCGCCGAGCTCGGGGCGGCCGAGCAGCCTGCGGACCAGGGAGGTGGGGGCGAGCCGCTCGTCGGCGGCCGTTGCCGTGCTCATCGGGTGCCCCGCTTGATGTACTCCTCCAGCTTGGCCGCCTCGTCGGCGGTCACGATCTGCGGGCCGGTCAGGACCGGGCGGCCGCCGCCGAGCACGTCCGCGTTGTAGCGGTGGAGCCAGAGCAGGTCGATGGCCTCGTAGCCCTGGAGGTACGGCTGCTGGTCCACGGCGAAGCCGAGCGCTCCGGACTTGAGGTCCCGGGCGACGGACTCGTTGAGGTCGAAGGTGTCGACCTCCGCCTTGCTGCCCGCCGCGTCCTTCGCCTTGACGGCCGTCGGGGCGAAGGGGGCGCCGAGCGTGACGATCGCGTCGACGGAGGGGTCGGCCTGCAGCTTCGCCTGGATGGCCGCCTGGACGGAGGGCATGTTGGTGCCCTCGACGTACAGGTTCTCCATCGTTCCGCCGAAGGTCTTCTTGGCCCCGGCGCAGCGCTGCTCGTGGCCCACGTTGCCCTGCTCGTGCAGGACGCAGACGGCCTTCTTCCGGCCGCGCTTGGTCAGCTCGGTGCCGACCGCCTCGCCGGCGATCTGCTCGTCCTGGCCGATGTGCGTGAGGGCGCCGTACTCGGCGGACTGCGCGGATCCGGAGTTGACCGTGATCACCGGGATGCCGGCCTTGACCGCCTTGCCGATGACGTCCTTGAGCGCCTCGGGCTTGGCGAGGCTCACCACGATCCCGTCGACTTTCTGGTCGATGGCGTTCTGCACGAACTGGGCCTGCTGCTGAGCCTGGTCGTCGTGGGCGTAGACGAAGTTGATGTTGTCCTTCGCCGCGGCCTCCTTGGCGCCCTTCTGGACGATGTCCCAGAAGGTGTCGCCGTCGCCCGCGTGCGTGACCATCGCGAAGGTCCAGCGCGGGGTGGACACGGCGGGACGTCCCGCCTGCGCGGCCTTCGCCCGGTCCTCGGCGCGCTTGCCGCCCGTGCTGCTGCAGCCCACGAGCGAGGCTCCCAGTACCGCCGCGAGCACGGCGCCCACGACGCGTACCCCTGTCCGAACCCTAGCCACGTCTGCGTGCCCTTCCCTCGTCCTGCGTCTTCTGCGATCCGCTGCCGCCAAAGCGGTCATTACGGTTCCAGCCGCTCAGTATCCGCCACAGTGGACCATGTGCGGCCATCGGGGCCTTCGAGCCCATCCGGGCCAACTGCGCCATCGATCGCCTCTCCGGACAGATTGACAGCCTCCGGTGACGGGGTCACGTTGATTGCATGCGCATCGGGGTGATCGGAACGGGCCGGATCGGCTCCTTCCACGCGGCGGCCCTGGCCCGCCACCGGGACGCCGGCTCGCTGCTGCTCGCCGACGCCGATCCGGCGCGGGCGGCCCGCCTCGCCGACCGGCTGGGGGCGACCGCCGCGCCCTCCGTGGAGCAGGTCTTCACCTGGGGCGTGGACGCCGTGGTCGTGGCCTGCGCCACCGACGGGCACGCCGAGCTGGTGCTGCGGGCGGTCCGCGGCGGGCTCCCGGTGTTCTGCGAGAAGCCCCTGGCCACCGATCTCTCCCGCACGCTGGCCGTGCTGCGCGAGGTGTCCGCCGCCCACGGGGTGCTCCAGCTGGGCTTCATGCGCCGCTTCGACGCGGGCTGCCGCACCGCGCGGGAGCTGGTGCGCTCCGGGGCCCTGGGCCGGCTGCACACCGTACGGACGATGACCGCCGACCCGGCGCCGCCGCCCGCCGCGTACCTGGCGACCTCCGGGGGCCTGTACCGGGACTGCCTGGTGCACGACTTCGACATGGTCCGCTGGGTGACCGGGCACGAGGTGACCGAGGTGTACGCGACCGGCTCCGACGCGGGTCCGCCGGTCTTCCGGGAGCTCGGCGACGTGGACACCGCCGTGGCCCTCCTCACCCTGGACGACGGGACCCTGGCCACCTGTACGGGCACCCGGTGCAACGGCGCCGGGTACGACGTGCGGATGGAGCTGGCCGGGGAGCTCGACCAGGTCTCCTCGGGGCTGGACGACCGGACGCCGATCGCCTCGACCGAACCGCACGGCCCGCCCCCGGCGAGCAAGCCCTGGACCGGGTTCCTGGAGCGGTTCGCCCCCGCCTACGAGGCGGAGCTGGCGGCCTTCGTCAAGCTGGTGCGCGGGGAGGGGCCCAACCCGTGCGACGGCCGGGAGGCCCTGGTCGCGCTGCGGATCGCGGAGGCGTGCGAGGTCTCGCGGCGGGAGCGCCGCCCCGTGCGGATAACGGAGCTCCCGGACCTGTAGGGGCGCCGGGGGCGCGGGCGGCGGCGGTACGGAAGCGGTCACGGGCGGCGGCTACCAGCGCACCGGGAGCCGGGTCACGCCCCGGATCAGGCTGCCCCCGATGTACGTCGGCGCCTCCTCGGCCGGGTCCTCGGCGAGGTCCGGGAAGCGCTCCAGCAGCCCGCGGAGCGCGATGCGGCCCTCCATGCGGGCGAGCGGGGCCCCGATGCAGAAGTGCAGCCCGTGCCCGAAGGCGAGGTGGCCCTGCGGGGCGCGCCGGATGTCGAAGGTGTCGGGGGCCTCGTACCGCCCGGGGTCGCGGTCCGCGCCGGCCAGCGAGACGAGGACGGTGGCGCCGGCCGGGATGGCGGTGCCGCCGAGCTCCATGTCCTCGCGGGCGTAGCGGTAGGTGGTGTTCTGCACCGGCCCGTCGTAGCGGAGCATCTCCTCGATGGCGCCGTCGAGGAGGCCGTCGTAGTCGGCGCGCAGGGCGGCGAGTTGGTCGGGGTGGGCCAGCAGGGCGCGGGTGCCGTTGGAGATGAGGTTGACGGTGGTCTCGTGGCCCGCGATCAGCAGCAGGAAGGCCATGCCGATCAGCTCGTCGGGCGACAGCGCGTCGCCGTCCTCGTCGCGGGTCCGGATGAGGGCGCTGAGCAGGTCCTCGCCGGGCTCCTCGGCCCTGGCCTCGACGAGCTCCGCGAGGTAGTCGCCGAGCTTCTGGTGCGCGGTGGTGCTCGGGGTCACGGAGGTGGGGGCGAGGACCTCCTTCGACCAGTGGCTGAAGCGCTCGCGGTCCAGGTCGGGGACGCCGAGGAGTTCACCGATGACGGTCATGGGCAGCGGGAAGGCGAGGGCCTTGATCAGGTCGGCCCCGCGCTGCGGGCGGGCGGCCATCGCGTCGAGCAGTTCGTCGGTGATCCGCTGGACGCGGGGGCGCATGGCCTGCACGCGGCGGGAGGTGAACTCGCGGGCGACCAGGCGGCGCAGCCGGGTGTGGTGCGGCGGGTCGGCCTCCAGCATGTTGCTGTTGGCAGCGGTGGTCGCGACGCCCGGCAGGACCCCGCTGCCGGTCCAGTTCTTCAGCAGACCCGGGTGGTTGAGCGCCCGGCGGGACTCCTCGTACCCGACGACCAGGAACGTGGGCGCGTACTCCGCGGCGGTGACCTCGACCCGGTGCACCGGGCCCGTCGCCCGCAGCCGGGCGTAGAAGGCGTAGGGGTCCGCGTGGAAGTCGGCGTCGTTCACGCTGATGTCCGGTTGTGGCATGCGGTCAGATTAATTGCGACCACTGCGTGCTGGAACCATCAATTTCCGGTCATGCGCCCGACATTGGAGGACATCGAGAGCCATTCAAGGTCATTCGTGATCATGAATTCACACACATGTCATGCGCTCACGGCTCGGCGACCCCGGACGGCCGGCGGACGGCGCGCCGCCGCCCGCCGGGCCGCCCCTGCCCGGGCCCGGCGGGCGGTCGCCGGGTCAGAGGTCAGAGGTCAGAGGTCAGACGAAGGTGCCGAACGTGGCCCGGCCCGTCGGGCGGTACGTGAGGATCGCCGTGCCGTTCGGCGTCGTGCGCGAGGCGGCCAGCTCGAAGGCCGTCGGCAGCCCGCCCGTGGGGAACAGCCGCTGCCCGGCGCCCAGGAAGACGGGGAACACCAGCAGGTTCAGCTCGTCCACGAGGTCCCGCACCAGCAGCCACTGGGCCAGCGCCCCGCTGCCGTGCACCTGGAGCTCCCGGCTCCCCTCCAGCGCGTCCTTGACCCGCATGATCTCGGCCTGGAGGTGTTCGCCGTCGATGACCGTGGTCCCGGCCCAGGCCGGCTCCTCGAGGGTGGTCGAGGCGACGTACTTCGGCAGCCCGTTGAGCCGGCTCGCGATCGGGTGCGCGGGGTCGGTCACCTTCGGCCAGTAGTCGGCGAAGATGTCGTACGTGCGGCGCCCGAGCAGGAAGGCCCCGGCCCGGTCGAACACCTCGTTCATGAACACCCCCATGCCCTCGTCGCTGAACGGCACCAGCCAGCCGCCGTAGGCGAACCCGCCGCTGGGGTCCTCCTCCGGCCCGCCGGGGGCCTGCATGACGCCGTCGAGGGTCACGAAGGTGGTGAGGGTCAGCTTGCCCATGGCTCTGCGCTCCTTGTGTCCGGTGCCTGCTGCACGTGTTCAGACTCCCGGGCACCCCGGAACTCATCGGGGCGACGCGCACGAACGCGACGTCCGATTCCCGCCAGCGCTCTCGCCCCGCCGCTCGTTTCATTGAACCCGCAACCACTTGTCGGGCGAGAGCAAAGGGGAAGACCATGGGCAGCAGCGGCACGGTGGCACTGGTGACCGGCGGCAGCCGGGGGATCGGGGCGGCCACCGCCCTGCGGCTGGCGCGGGACGGGGCCGACGTCGCCCTCACGTACGTCCACGGCGCGGAGGCCGCCGCCGAGGTCGCGGGGAAGATCGAGGCGCTCGGCGGGCGCGCCCTGGCGGTCCGGGCCGACGTGGGCGATCCGGCGCAGGCGGTCGCGGCGGTGGAGGAGACCGTACGGGGCCTGGGGCGGATCGACGCACTGGTCAACAACGCGGGCATCGGTGTGCTCGGGCCGCTGGAGGCCCTGACCCTGGCCGATGTGGACCGGGTCCTGGCGGTCAACGTGCGCGGCGCGTTCCTGACCACGCAGGCCGCGGCCGCCCGCATGGGTTCGGGCGGGCGGATCATCACCATCGGCAGCTGCATGGCCGCGCGGGTCCCCGGCCCCGGCGGCGCCCTGTACGCGATGAGCAAGGCCGCGCTGATCGGCCTGAACAAGGCGCTGGCGCGGGAGCTCGGCGGGCGCGGCATCACGGCGAACCTCGTGCACCCGGGCCCGGTGGACACCGACATGAACCCGGCGGACGGCCCGTACGCCGCCGCGCAGAGCGCGCTGACGGCCCTCGGTCGCTTCGGCACCGCACAGGAGGTGGCGGGCCTGGTGTCCTTCCTCGCGGGCCCGGACGCCGCCTATGTGACGGGCGCCGAGTTCGCGGTGGACGGCGGGCACGCGGCGTAGGCCGGGTCCGGCCCGCGGCGGGCCGCCGGCCCGGCGGCCCGCCGACAGCCGCGGTCCTCGGCCCCCGCGGTGCTCAGACCAGCCAGCGGCCGTCCTTCATCAGGTCACGGCCCTCGATCTCGTCGGCCTCGCGCCAGGCCTGGATCCACACCGGCACGACCCGGAAGTACGGGTAGGGCGTCTTGAGGCCGCTCGGGTCGAAGCCGGTGCGGGCCGCGAAGGCCTCGATCTCGCCGGGCCCGAGCTCCGCAGCCTCCAGCCGGGTCACGGCGCCCTCCGCGAGCACCACGTCGCGGGTCGCGCCGAAAGCCAGCCGCACCCGTCCGCTCGAGGCCAGGTTCCGTCCGGTCGGCAGGTTGCGGCCGGTCGACATCAGGAAGGTCGCGCCGTCCCACCGGAAGGACAGGGGTACCAGGCAGGGCACCCCCTCGGCGTCCGCGGTGGCCACCCAGACGTCGACGTCCTTCTCGAACCGGCTCAGCGTGTCCTCGCGGCGCTGCTCCCTCGTGCGCGGCCCTTCGGCTGCCATGCCCTCGCCCTCCCCCGGGTGACTGCGACAGCCGAAGGGTAGCGGCCCGGCGGCCGGGAACGCCGCGGGGGCGCGCCGTCGAACGGCGCACCCCTGCGGGCCTGTTGTGCACGCCCCGGGGGTGTCGGCCCCCGGGGCGGTCGCGGGGGCGGGATCAGCCGCCCAGCTCCTGGTGGCGGGCGGTCAGCGCGGCCGCGCCGGCCTCCGTCAGCGAGCCGTACAGGCGCAGGCGGGAGAAGCCGCCGTCCGGGAAGATGTCGATCCGCACGTGGGTGCCGACCGCCGGGGTGTCCAGGACGAAGCGGTGGTTGGTGTCGGGCTGCAGGCGGGTGCGCGGCAGGAACTCCGTCCACTCGCCCTCCTCGCCGGACTTGACGGACAGCGAGGCCCAGCCGGCCGAGTTGCCCTTGAGGTAGGCGGTGTCGATCTCGACGGCGCGGATCTCGGAGTCGGCCACCAGCTGGTAGCGGATCCAGTCGTTGCCGTTGTCGCGGCGGCGGGCGGTCTCCCAGCCGTCGTCCATCTTGCGGGAGCGGCCCGGGTTGATGGTGTTGGTCGGCGGGGAGTAGAAGCGGTTGGAGGCGTCCTGGACGGAGCCGCCGTTCTCCAGGGCGACGACGTCGAAGGAGCCGAGCGCGTCGAGCCACTTCGGGTCGGGCAGGACCTCGCCGTAGACGCGCAGGCGGGCGATGCCGCCGTCGGGGTGCTGGTTGACGCGCAGGTGCGTGAAGCGCTGCTCCACGTCCACCTCGAAGCCGTTGGCCGCGTGGCCGCCGACCGGGGTGCGGGGGACGATGGTCGTCCACTTCACGCCGTCGCCCTGGAGCTCCTCCGGGGTCGGCGCGAGGGCGCTCTCCCAGTTGGTGGCCTCGACGGAGACGGCCTGCGGCATGTTGCCGCGGAAGTGGGCGGTGTCGACGACGATGCCGCGGATGACGCCGGGGGCGCCCAGGCGTACGAGCGCCCAGTCGTGGTCCTCGGGGGTCGGCCAGGGCTGGGTGGCCGAGACGCCGCGGCGGCGGCGGGTCTCCCAGCCGTCCATGACCTTGCCCTTGTGGCCGAAGTCCTCGGGGTCGAAGTGCGCGGCCTCGGAGATCAGCAGGTTCTCGCGCTGGGCGAAGAACTCGTCGTTGGCGGCGATGACACCGGCGCCCAGCTCACGGGCGGCGAGGTTGGCGTACTGGGTGAAGGGGAAGTCCGCGGTGCGGTAGTCCGCGTACGGGTCGCCGCCTCCGTACGGGTTCGCGTTGCCGGTGAAGGATTCAATCGCCACTGGTCAGTTCTGCCTTTCGAGGAGGAGGCCCGTGGGCTCGGTCGGGGTGCCGTGGTCGGCGATCCGCGCACCGCGCAGCCAGGTGGACTTCACGACGCCGTGCAGGGTCTTGCCCGCGTACGCCGTGACCTGGTTGCGGTGGTGGAGTTCGGCCGGGTCCACGGTGAACGTTTCTTCGGGGGCGAGCACGGCGAAGTCGGCGTCGCGGCCGGCCTCGATCGCGCCCTTCTGCGCCAGGCCGGCGAGCGCGGCCGGGGCCGCGGACATCCAGCGCACCACGTCCTCCAGGGTCCGGCCGCGGCGGCGCGCCTCGGTCCAGATGGCCGGCAGGCCCAGCTGGAGGGAGGAGATGCCGCCCCACGCGGTGGAGAAGTCGCTGGTCTTCAGGTCCGCGGTGGAGGGCGAGTGGTCGGAGACGATGCAGTCGATGGTGCCGTCGGCGAGCGCGTCCCACAGGAGGTCCTGGTTGGCGGCCTCGCGGATGGGCGGGCAGCACTTGAACTCGCTGGCGCCGTCGGGCACTTCCTCGGCCGTGAGGGTGAGGTAGTGCGGGCAGGACTCGACGGTGATCTTGACGCCCTCGGCCTTGGCGGCGGCGATCAGCGGCAGCGCGTCGGAGGAGGACAGGTGCAGGACGTGGACGCGCGCGTCCAGCCGCTTCGCCTGCGCGATCAGGTTGCCGATCGCGGTGTTCTCGGCGTCGCGCGGGCGGGAGGCGAGGAAGTCGGCGTACTTGGGACCGGGGACGACCGGGGCGGAGTCCAGGTGGTGCGGGTCCTCGGCGTGCACGATCATCAGGCCGCCGAAGCCGGTGATCTCGGCGAGGGAGGTGGCCAGCTGCTCCTGGTCGAGCTCGGGGAACTCGTCGACGCCGGAGGGCGACAGGAAGCACTTGAACCCGTAGACGCCCGCGTCGTGCAGCGGCGCCAGGTCCTTGACGTTGTCCGGCAGGGCGCCGCCCCAGAAGCCGACGTCCACGTGCGCCTTGGCGCGGGCGACCTCCTGCTTGACGCGGAGGTTGTCGACCGTGGTGGTCGGCGGCAGGGAGTTCAGCGGCATGTCGAGGATCGTGGTGATGCCTCCGGCCGCGGCGGCGCGGGTGGCCGTCCAGAAGCCCTCCCACTCGGTGCGGCCCGGGTCGTTCACGTGCACGTGGGTGTCGACCAGGCCGGGGAGCAGGACGTCGTCGCCGAAGTCCTCCAGCCGGGCGCCGGCCGGCACCTCGGCGTCGTGCGGCAGTACGGCGACGATCTTCCCGGCGGCGACGGCGACCGAAGCGGCGCGCGTCCCCCCGGGGGTGATGACGCGAGTCGAGCGCAGTACCAGTTCCACGTCGTCGGACACGCCGGAACCTCCCCATCTACTTCCACAGAGCGAAATTCAACGTTCTGTTGACGGAGTCTCGCCGCCGATCCGGGGCCAGTCAAGAGCCACCGGACAGAGCACCGACACACCGGTACCGCAATTGGATGTTTCCACAGGATGGAATTAAGATTTCACTATCCAGAATGTAGCTACCACCACCGGGGGGCGGGCGGGTAACTTCCCGAGGACGTCCGCGACCCGGACAAACCCCCTCTGACCGGCGGGGACGGCTTCGACCCGGCTCTAGGGCCGACGCCGACCGACCGGTAGGCTGCTTCCTTGCCTGCCAGCACCGAAAGGACCGCGCCGTGCCGACGTCCAGCGCCAGCACCACCGACGCTTCCTCGAAGCCCACCGCCGCCAGCGGTGGCGTTCAGTCCCTTGAGCGCGCCTTCGATCTGCTTGAACGCATGGCCGATGCCGGGGGCGAGGTCGGCCTCAGCGAGCTCTCCACCGCCAGCGGTCTGCCGCTGCCCACCATCCACCGCCTCATGCGCACCCTCGTGGCATGCGGCTACGTCCGGCAGCAGCCCAACCGACGGTACTCCCTCGGCCCCCGCCTGATCCGCCTCGGCGAGTCCGCGTCGCGCCTGCTGGGGACCTGGGCGCGGCCGTACCTGGCCCGCCTGGTCGAGGAGACCGGCGAGACGGCGAACATGGCCCTGCTCGACGGGGACGAGATCGTCTACGTCGCCCAGGTGCCCTCCAAGCACTCCATGCGCATGTTCACCGAGGTCGGCCGCCGGGTGCTGCCGCACTCCACCGGCGTGGGCAAGGCACTGCTCGCGTACACCCCCGCCGACGAGGTACGGGCGCTGCTGGCGCGCACCGGAATGCCGGCCGCGACCGAGAAGACC
This sequence comes from Streptomyces sp. NPDC001903, assembly GCF_042891345.1. Classification (NCBI taxonomy): domain Bacteria; kingdom Bacillati; phylum Actinomycetota; class Actinomycetes; order Kitasatosporales; family Streptomycetaceae; genus Streptomyces; species Streptomyces sp. NPDC001903. The sequence continues at coordinate 18,677 of NZ_JBIASZ010000008.1, read as the reverse complement.
ATCACCACGCCGGAGGGCTTCCTGGAGGCCCTGGAGCAGGTCCGCAAGGCGGGCTACGCGGTCGACGACAACGAGCAGGAGATAGGGGTCCGCTGCCTGGCCGTGTCGGTGCCGAACTCGCCGACCGCCGCCGCGATCTCCATCTCGGGTCCGGCGGGCCGGGTGACCGAGGCCGTGGCCGAGTCCTTCGTGCCGATCCTGCAGAACGTCGCGGCCGAGCTGTCCGTGGCGCTGCAGAGCCAGAACCCCGCGTAGGACCGTACGGACGCGAAGCACTGTACGTACGAAGGCCCCGGCCCCCTCTGGTGCGAGGGGGCCGGGGCCTTCGCGTACGGCCGGGGTCCCGGCCGTGGGCGTACGGCGCTCAGACGGCCCGGACCGCCTCGGACGCCGACTCCCGCTGCGCCGCCTGCGTCAGGCGGCCGTCCGTCATCGTCGCCGTCCGGTCCATCCGCTCCAGGTGGGCGTGGTCGTGGGTGACCAGCACGGTCGCGGTGGAGCGCTCGCGGGTCAGGGTGACCAGGAGGTCGAGGACGGCCGCCCCGCGCTCGTGGTCCAGGGCGCTCGTGGGCTCGTCGACCAGGAGCACGGCCGGCTCGTTCATCAGGGCGCGGGCGATGTTGACCCGCTGCCGCTGGCCGCCGGAGAGCTGGTGGGGCCGCTTGTCGGCCTTGTCGGCCAGCCCCACCGCGTCCAGCAGGTCCAGCGCCCGGCGGCGCAGCGTCCGCGAGGGGCGGCCCGACAGGTGGGCCATCACCTGGAGCTGCTCGGCCGCGGTGAGCGAGGCCAGCAGGTTCGGCTGCTGGAAGACGATGCCGATCTTCTCGCGGCGCAGGGCCGACTTCTCGGCCGCGTTCAGCCGGGCGGTGTCCTGGCCGGCCACCACCACCTGACCGGAGTCCGGGGTGACCAGGGTGGCGGCGACGGCCAGCAGGCTGGACTTGCCGGAGCCGGAGGGGCCTATCACCGCGGTCAGGGTGCCCGAGGGCACCTCCAGGCGGACCCGGTCCAGGGCGGTGAGCCGGCTCTCGCCGTCCGGGTAGGTGAGCGTGACGTCGTGCACGAGCAGGGTCATCGGGCGCTCCCGAGGGCGGTCAGGGGGTCGACGGCGGTGATCCGCCGGATGGACAGGGCCGCTCCCAGCGCGCCGAGCGCGATCATGATCGCGGCGGGGGCCAGGACGGTCGCGGTGTCGAGGACGAAGGGCACGTCGCCCCCGCTGATCAGCGCGCCGAACCCGGCGGCGAGTCCCGTGCCGAGCCCGGTGCCGATCGCGAGCATGACGACGGCCTGGCCGAGGGCGTCCTTCAGCAGGTAGGGCGTGGAGGCGCCCAGGGCCTTCAGCACGGCGATGTCACCGCTGCGCTGGATCGTCCACACGGTGAAGAAGGCGCCTATGACCAGGGCGGAGATGGCGAAGAGGAAGCCGAGCATCAGCTGGAGCGAGCCGTTCTCGGCCTGGTAGGAGCCTATGGCGCCGAGGGCCTCGTCGATGGTCTGCGCCTTGGTGGCCGCCGCCTTGTCGCCGGCGGCGAGGTCCGCCGATCCGTCGGTGTCGAGCGCGATCACGGTGGCGAGGGTGTCGAGGGAGGTGCCGGGGTTGCCGATGCGCTGCCAGTCGGCCAGGTCCATCCAGACGACCGGGGTGTGGCTGTAGGCGGCGGTGCCCGAGACGGCGGCCACGGTCAGCTCCAGCGGGCCGATCTTCAGCTTGCCGCCGGCGGCGAGCCCGCCGAGCTCCGCGGCGGCCTTCTCCGTGAGGACCACCTGCCCCTGGGACAGGCCGGCGCCGCGCGGCGGGAGGGGGCCGGCGGGGTCGACGCCGAAGACGGAGACCGCGGCGGTGCGGGCGCCCGCGGAGGCGTTGGTGGTGCGGATGCCGAGCGGCTGCGCCGACTTCACGCCGGGCTGCGCCCGCCAGGCCTGCCAGGCCTTCTCGGACACCTGCGAGTTGGTGAAGGACACCTTCTGGTCCCCGGCGGGCGCGGCGAAGGCGAGGTGGCCGGCGGGCAGTCCGGTGACGGCCGAGATGTTCTCCCGGGCCAGGCCGGCGGTGAGCCCGGACAGCAGGCCGACCAGCAGTGTGATGAGCAGTACGACCGAGCCCATGAGGGCGAAGCGGCCCTTCGCGAACCGTAGATCTCTCCATGCGACGAACATGATCCCCACCCTGGTCTTCCGCGTGGGCACAAGGCATCGCGCCACGGTGGCGATCCTGGTATCGAAGGACGCATCCGCACATCAAACTTTCGATTGACCGGATGCCGCCCGAGCCCGTTTAGGCTGTTCAGGCCATGGCCCACACCCCGCGACACCCCGCTCCGCGCCCCCTCACCCCCGTCTCGCGCGTGCTGCGCCTGTGCCTGCACGCGCTGCTGTGCGGGCTGCTCGCGCTGGCCGCAGGGCGGGCCGTCACCGACTCCGCGCCGCACGCCGGCTGGGTGGTCGCCGCCTGCGCGGTGCTGGCCGCCGTGTACGCGGCCGGGGTGCTGGCCCCCTCGGTGCGCCGCTCGCCGCGGGCCGGGGCGGTGTGGCTGGCCGGGCTCGGCGCGGCGTGGGCGGGGCTGCTGGTGGTCTCCCCCGACGGGCTGTGGATCGCGTTCCCGCTGTACTTCCTGGAGCTGCACCTGCTGCGGCTGCGCTGGGCGGTCACGGCCGTCGCGGTGACCGCGTGCGCGGCGATCGGCGGCTTCCTGGCGCACGCGCCGGGCGGCGCGGTCTCCCCCGGGGCCTTCCTCGGTCCGCTGCTCGGCGGGGCCGTGGCGGTGGCGACCGTACTGGGCTACCAGGCGGTCTACCGCGAGAGCGAACGCCGCCGCGAGCTGATCGAGGAGCTCATCGCCACCCGCGCGGAGCTGGCCGCGGCCGAGCGGGACGCCGGGATCCTGGCGGAACGCGAACGCCTGGCCCGCGAGATCCACGACACCCTGGCCCAGGGCCTCTCCTCGATCCAGCTGCTCCTGCGCGCGGCGGAGCGGTCGCTTCCGCAGGACGCCCCGGCCCTGGAGCACATCGGCCGGGCCCGGGAGGCGGCTCAGGAGAACCTCGCCGAGGCGCGTCGTTTCGTACGCGCGCTCACCCCGCCCGACCTGGAGCACGGGTCGCTCGCCGCCGCCCTGGAGCGGCTCTGCACGGCGGCTCCCGGGCCGCGCGTGCGGTTCTGCCTGAGCGGCGCGCCGCGGGTTCTGCCCACCCCGTACGAGGTCGCCCTGCTCCGCATCGCGCAGTCGGCGCTGGCCAATGTGGTGCGCCACGCCCGCGCGGACCGCGCCGAGATCACCCTGACCTTCATGGACGCCTCCGTGACGCTGGACGTCGTGGACGACGGCACCGGATTCGACCCCGCCTGCGCCCCCTCCGGCGAGGGGGGCTTCGGACTCCCCGCCATGCGCTCGCGGGCCGAGACCCTCGGCGGCCTGTTCACGGTCGAGTCCTCCCCCGGCCAGGGCACCGCCGTGGCCGTCACCCTGCCGCTGTCCCTGGAGGCATCCCGATGACGATCCGCCTGCTGCTGGCCGACGACCACCCGGTGGTCCGCGCCGGGCTGCGCGCGGTGCTGGACACCGAGCCGGACTTCGCGGTGGTAGCGGAGGCCGCCACCGCCGAGCGGGCGGTGGAACTGGCCGCCTCCGAGCCGGTGGACGTGGTCCTGATGGACCTCCAGTTCGGTACGGGCATGCACGGCTCGGCGGCCACGGCCGAGATCACGGCCCGGCCGGGGGCGCCCCGGGTCCTGGTCCTGACCACGTATGACACGGACGCGGACATCCTGGCGGCGGTGGAGGCGGGGGCGTCGGGCTACCTGCTGAAGGACGCCCCGCCGGAGGAACTGGCGGCGGCGGTCCGCACGGCGGCGGCGGGCCAGTCGGCGCTGGCCCCGGCGGTGGCGCTGCGCCTGATGGACCGTATGCGGATGCCGGCGGAGGCGCTGACGAAGCGGGAGCTGGAGGTGCTCCAGCTGGTCGCGGACGGCCTGTCGAACCAGCAGATCTCGAAGAAGCTCTTCCTGAGCCAGGCCACGGTCAAATCCCACCTGGTCCACATCTACGCGAAGCTGGGCGTCGACTCCCGCACCTCGGCCGTGGCCGCGGCCACCTCCCGCCGCCTGATCCGCACTCCGTAGCCGGGCCCCGCTACGGGGTGCGGCCGCGCCGCGCCTCGCCCCGCTCGCACGACACCCGCTACGCCACCCAGTGCGGCCGCTCCACCGCCGGAGCCAGCGGGACCCCGTCGTGGAAGGCCGCGGCGAGGCGGCGTACGGCCTCGTCCAGGCGGTCGGCGGCCAGCGTGTACGGAATCCGCAGCCGGTGCTCGAAGGTCCCCGGGTCCACCCCGAACCGCGCCCCCCTGCCGATGTGCACGCCGCAGGCGCCCGCCCGCTCCGCCAGCGCCGAGCTCACCGGCTCCCCCAGATCCACCCACAGCGAGAGCCCGCCCGGCCCCCGCTCCCAGGACCACTCCGGGGTGTGCCGCTCCAGCGCCCGCTCCAGCGCCTCCCGCTGCCCCCGCAACTGCGCGAGCCGCGCCGGCAGCGTCCGCTCCAGCCCCTCGAGCAGCGGCAGCGCCACAAGCTGGTCCAGCACCGAGCCCGTCATGTCCGCGGCCACCTTCACCGCCGCCAGCTCCGTGATCATCTTCGCGGTGGCCCGTACCCACCCCACCCGCAGCCCGCCCCAGTGGGTCTTGCTGAGCGAACCGATGGTCACCACGTGCTCCGCCCCGCCCCTCGGCGCCAGCGAGGCGAGCGGCGCGGGCGCCGGTACGTCCAGGGCGATGTCGGCGATGGTCTCGTCGACCACCAGCCACGTCCCGGTCCGCCGTGTCGCGGCCAGCAGCCGCAGCCGCTGCTCCTGCGGCATCAGCAGACCCGTCGGGTTGTGGAAGTCCGGGACCACGTAGGCCAGCCTCGGCACGGTCTGGCGCAGCGTGGACTCGGCGATCTCCATGTCCCAGCCCGCGTCGGAGACCGCGATCGACCCGGTGCGCAGCCGCGCCTGCCGCAGCGCGTCGAGGGCGTTCGCGTACGTGGGGTTCTCGGTCACCACCCGGTCTCCGGGCCCGCACAGCAGGCTCACGACCAGCGAGAACGCCTGCTGGGCCCCGGCCGTGACCAGGATCTGCCCGGGGCGGGTCGCCAGCCCGCGCCGGGTGAACCGCTCGGCCACGGCCGTGCGCAGGTCGGGCAGCCCGAAGGGGTGGTAGCCGGGGGTGCGGGCGAGGGCGGGGAGCCGGGGCGCGGCCCAGGCGAGGGCCTCGGTGAGGCTGTCCTCGGGGGCGCCGAGGGCGGCGATGGCCAGGTCGATCCCGGGTTCCCCGTCGGCCAGGTACCCGCCGGAGCCGGCCAGCAGGTGCGCGCCGACCGGGCCGTGGCCTTCGGGGAGCTCGGTCCAGGTGCCGGAGCCGCGCCGGCTGCGGACGTAGCCGCTCTCGCGCAGCAGGTCGTAGGCCCCGGTGACGGTGGCCCGGCTGGCTCCGAGCGCCTCGGCGAGCTCGCGCTCGGCGGGCAGCCGCACGTGCAGGGCGATCCGGCCGTCGAGGATCAGCGTCCGCACGGCGTCGGCGAGGGACCGGTAGCCGGGGCGGGCCAGCAGCTCGGCGGGCAGCAGCGCCGCGAGCTGGCGACTGCCGAGGGTTCTGTCCGCGGTCTGGACGACTCGCCCGTTTGCCATGCCAACCTCCCCTGATTGGCTCTGCCGACCAGACCAATCGGGGTCCAGACTCGCGGTATTGGCCCCTGATTGGCAAGGAGAGCGCCATGAACACCCAGCTGACCGACCGAGACGAACGCGCCTTCGCGGCGGCGGCGGAGAACCGGATCTCCGAGCCGCTGCGCCTTCGGCCCGCCCTGGCCGCCGTACGGCGCCTCTTGGCGCGCCGCCCGCGCAGCGCACCGCAGGGGCGAGAATCACTGACATGCCACCCACCACACACTCCACCGCACGCCCGGTGATCGCGGGCCTGCTCCTCGCCGCCGGCGGCGGCCGGCGCCTGGGCGGGCGCCCCAAGGCGCTGCTCCCGTACCGCGGCCGCCCGCTGGTCGAGAACGCCGTACGGGTGCTGCGCGAGGCGGGCTGCGGTCCGCTCCACGTGGTGCTCGGCGCATCCGCGGCCGAGGTCCGCGAGCGGGCGGACCTGGCCGGCTGCGTGGTCGTGGACAACCCGGACTGGGCGCAGGGCATGGGCTCGTCCCTGCGCGTCGGGCTCGCCTCCCTCGCCGGTACGGGCGCCGCCGCGGCCCTCGTCTCGCTGGTCGACCAGCCGGGGATCGGCGCTGCGGCCGTGGCCCGGGTCCGGGAGGCGTACCGCTCCCCCGCGAGCCTGGTGGCCGCGGCGTACGGCGGGGAGCGCGGGCATCCGGTGCTCTTCGGCGCGGACCGCTGGGCGGACATCGCGGCGACGGCGAAGGGAGACAAGGGCGCGCGGGTGCACCTGACAGATCACGCGGACGAGCTCACTCTGGTGGAGTGCGGGGACATCGCCGAGGCCTTCGACATCGACACCCCGCCCGACCTGGCACGACTGGCTTGAGCGGCGGCCGCGCGGCGGTTGAGCGGGCTGTGACGAAGGTGGCACTGAGGGCCACCGGGGGCAGGACTCTGTCGACTCAGAGAATCTCGACATCAACAAACCATTGAACTTCCACCATAAGGAAATTACTATCCACTGGTCAGAAGCGCCCTGAACCCCCAGACGGCGCCCGCGACCGTATCCCGGAACTCTCCACACCCGACGGCACTGCGTGCCGTCCTGCGCGAGCATTCCCCGCGGCCGCCAGGCACCGCCGCTGAAGGAGTGACAGATATGTCCGCACCAGCGCCGTCATCGCTGGCCATCGTCGACGCCGAGCCCCTGCCCCGGCAGGACGAAGTCCTGACCGAGGCGGCCCTCGCGTTCGTGGCCGAGCTCCACCGGCGGTTCACGCCCCGCCGCGACGAGCTCCTCGCCCGCCGCGGTGAGCGCCGCGCCGAAATCGCCCGCACCTCCCACCTCGACTTCCTCCCGGACACCGCACAGGTCCGCGAGGGCGACTGGAAGGTCGCGCCGGCGCCGGCCGCGCTGAACGACCGCCGTGTGGAGATCACCGGTCCGACCGACCGCAAGATGACCGTCAACGCCCTGAACTCGGGCGCCAAGGTCTGGCTCGCCGACTTCGAGGACGCCTCCGCCCCCACCTGGGAGAACGTCGTCCTCGGCCAGCTCAACCTCATCGACGCCTACGAGCGCCGCATCGACTTCACCGACCCGCGCACGGGCAAGTCGTACGCCCTCAAGCCCGCCGAGCAGCTGGCGACCGTCGTGATGCGCCCGCGCGGCTGGCACCTGGAGGAGCGCCACCTCCAGTTCGAGGGCCGCCCGGTCCCCGGCGCGCTGGTCGACTTCGGCCTGTACTTCTTCCACAACGCCAAGCGCCTCATCGAGCTCGGCAAGGGCCCGTACTTCTACCTGCCGAAGACGGAGTCGCACCTCGAGGCGCGCCTGTGGAACGAGATCTTCGTCTTCTCGCAGGACTACGTCGGCATCCCGCAGGGCACGGTCCGCGCGACCGTCCTGATCGAGACCATCACGGCCGCGTACGAGATGGAGGAGATCCTCTACGAGCTGCGCGACCACGCGGCGGGCCTGAACGCGGGCCGCTGGGACTACCTGTTCTCGATCGTGAAGAACTTCCGCGACGGCGGCGAGAAGTTCGTCCTCCCGGACCGCAACGCGGTGACGATGACCGCCCCGTTCATGCGGGCGTACACCGAACTCCTGGTCCGCACCTGCCACAAGCGCGGCGCGCACGCCATCGGCGGCATGGCGGCCTTCATCCCGTCCCGCAAGGACGCCGAGGCCAACCGGATCGCCTTCGAGAAGGTCAAGGCCGACAAGGACCGCGAGGCGGGCGACGGCTTCGACGGCTCGTGGGTGGCCCACCCCGACCTGGTCCCGATCGCGATGGCCTCCTTCGACGCGGTCCTCGGCGAGAAGCCGAACCAGAAGGACCGGCTGCGCGAGGACGTCTCGGTGGCCCCCGGCGAGCTCATCGCGATCGACTCGCTGGACGCGAAGCCGACGTACGAGGGCCTGCGCAACGCGGTCCAGGTCGGCATCCGCTACATCGAGGCCTGGCTGCGCGGCCTGGGCGCCGTCGGCATCTTCGGCCTGATGGAGGACGCGGCCACGGCCGAGATCTCCCGCTCGCAGATCTGGCAGTGGATCAACGCCGGCGTCGTCTTCGAGCACGACGGCGCACCCGTGACCGCCACCGCCGACCTCACCCGCGAGATCGCCGCCGGGGAACTGGCCGCGATCCGCGCCGAGATCGGCGACGAAGCCTTCGCGGCCGGGAAGTGGCAGCAGGCCCACGACCTCCTCCTCCAGGTCTCCCTGGACGCGGACTACGCGGACTTCCTCACCCTCCCCGCCTACGACCAACTGGTCGGCTGACCCGCACAGCAGCCGAACCCCACCACCGCCCCCCAGGCCCCAGGCCTCGGGGGCGGTGGTGTTTTCGCATGCGCGCGCACCGGTTCGGGGCCAAAACCGATGCGCCCACCACCGACTTTGAGATAGCGTCAGCGGGCGCTGCCTCGCCTCCCTCACGGGAGGGTGTGCTGCTCGTGGTTCCTCGGAACGTCCGGTGCCCCGGTTGGGGACTTCCCGCCGCTTCCGACTCCCTCAAGGAGATGCCAGGCATGGAGCCCGTCAAGTACACGACCCCCCGGCGCACCTGGTTGCGTGACCTCGCCCTCAGTATCGCGGGCGGTCTGGCCACGGAACTGGTGCTCCGGATCGGCCAGTTGGCGGCGTCCCTCACCGGACTCCGGTGAGGACGGCGGCGGGCCCGTGCGGCCCGCCGCCCACTTCCTCCTCTTCAGAACCCGAAGAGATCCGGCTGGTCCGTGTTCGCGGTGCCGCTCCGACGCCTGTCCCGCTGAGCGGCGTGCGCCCGCATCATGCGCTCGAAGCGCTCCTCCGCGGAGAGCGCCGTGATCGTCGGCCTCAGCCCCTGTTCGTCGACGGTCCCGACGAGCCCCTTGAGGTAGTCCTGCGTGGGCCCGTCCGTCGAATGGATGACCGTGGCCCGGCTCGCTCGGGTGAGCAGGACGTGATAGGCGTTCTGGACGCGCCGCGCGAACTCGGCGGGGTCCGCGGGAAGCCTCGGGTCCATCGACCCTCGCTTCTTCGTCTCCCGCAACCCGGTTTCCTTGTCCTGGTCCGTGGCCCGCCCCTTCCGGAACACCCAACGCCCCTCACGCCACACCATGTCGTCGCCCATGATGACGCCGCACCAGTCCCATTCGAGACCCTGCGCGGTGTAGACGCAGCCCACTTGCCCGATCCCCTGCGGTCTCACCCCCCAGTACTTGGCCGGCGGTTCACCCTCCGCGTACTTGGACAGCTCTCCCTTGGCGTTCCACGCCCGGTGCCAGCCGCCGATGCGGACGTCCTTGTGCAGCGCTCTGGTCTTCGGATGCGGTTCGCTCCAGGGCCAGGCGTATCCGGCGACCATCCGGGCCGTGGCGCCGTCGCGCTCCTCACGCAGAACGATCTCTTCGAGCTCCTCGGCGCTGTCCACGACCTCGACGTGCATCAGTCCGTCCGGCGCCCACGGCTGCGGGGCCTCGCCCGAGATGCCCAAGAGGTCCAGCACCCAGTTGCGGTAGCTGTCACTTCCTCCGCAGCGGAACTCGGTGTGCAGATCGTAGGGGTCGAGAACGAGGCCGTGCCGGTGCGCAGCCTCGGCGATGAGGGCGCTGTTGCCCACCTCGTCGCGGCGCAGCGACTGATTCTCGTCGAGGAGGAAGATCGTGACACGAGCGGCCTGGATCAGTTCGTCCACTTGGGGCTGCTTGCCCCGCTGCTCGGCCGTCCAGTGCTGCCGTTCCGATCTCGCCCGCAGTCTGTGCGCCTCGTCGCAGATGAGCAGGTCGAGAGGGGGCTCGGGGGCTTCGACGAAGTTGAGGAAGTAGGCGAGCTGGTCCTCGGAGAGCACGTCGTCCTTACGGAACAGATCCCTGAGGGAGCCGTCGAAGGCGTACGACCCCGTGGCGTACCGGGCCTTCAGCCCGCACTTGGTGAAATGCCGCAGCAGTTGGAGCCCGATGGCGCTCTTCCCCGTCCCCGCGCCTCCCCTCACCAGGAAGACCGCCTGCCCGGCGGACGTGTCGGACGATGCGCTCGCGCGGGTCACGGCCCGGCTCACATCACGCCAGACGGTGCGCTGCTCGCCCCTCAGGGTGAAGGTCGTGTCGGTGCCCTCCGAAAAGGCCACGGCCTCCAGCAGGGGCGCGTTGCGCAGGCCCAGTTGCCGGAGCAGGCGTCCCGCTGCCGCGGCCCCGCTCTCCCGGGCGAACCGGTCGGCCACTTCCTCCAGCAGGTCTTGGCGGGTGTCGTCCGTGAAGTAGAGGGCGTGCGCCCCTCTCGGCGCGCCGGCCCCGAGCAGCGGCTCCACCGAGGCATCGGTGGCATTGTGGAGATACGTGAGCCCCGCGTAGGAGACGGCGAGTCCGCGGGCCGCCGAGTCGGCCTCGAAATAGTCGACGAGGACGCGGACCTGGGCGCTCGGGTGTTTCTTCGGCTTCTTGTATCCGCGAACGCCCACCTTCTCCGGATCGTCCGTCTCGGACACGGAATTCCACCGCTTGAGCTCGACGATCAGCAGCGAGTCCCCACGCGTTTCAGGGTGCGTTCCGACCAGGATGACGTCGGCGGGTGCGTCCACGCCGTCCGGCTGGCATTCCACGAACATGTGGACCCCGCCGTGTCCCGCGTCCACGAGTTCCTCGGCGAGGCGGACCAGGCTCTCCTTCCAGGCCTCCTGTTCCCCGGGCGAGGCTTCCTTCTTGCGGAACTCGAACCAGCGCGCGGCCATGTGCGGCAACAGCCGACCACCGGCATGAAGTCGGAGCAGGTGCTGGGCGGAGAGTTGCAGCAAGAGCACGTAGGTCCCCAGGGCACGAGAAATCCCGCGCGGTGGGGGCGTGTCCGGCCGGAAGCCCGTCGATCCGCTATGACCCGGTGATCATAGAACGTGCACCCTCGCTGTCCGGAGGGCTTTGGCCTGACGTTCGGTGCCCGCGATACTGTTGGCCTCGACATCCATGCGGCCCGCCGGGCTTCCGCTCCGCGCCCTCGGAGTTCCGAAGGACACGCCCCCACCCGCACGAGTACTTCGTGCTGCCTTGGGGGCTTTCCGTGCTGTTCCGCGACTCCGCTGCCGGGGTGGCCGCCGAGATTCTCGCCAGCTCTCTCTATTTCCGGCTGACCGAGCAATTCGTCCACGTACACGGCCACAAACCCGGGTCCGCGGAGGCCAGGTCGTGGGAGCGCAGCCTTCCGGTCATCGCCCATGCGCTCAACGACGCCGGGCTCGGACAGGTAGAGATGCTGATCGAGTACGGCCTGCCGCTGACCAGCAAGCGAGCGGACGTCGTGCTCGCCGGCCTGCACCCGAGCACCGGCGAGCCCTCGTACGTGGTGGTCGAGCTGAAGCAGTGGAGCCAGGCCGCCCCTGACGACGACGATCCCATGCTGTGCCGCATCGATTCCCATTCCCGCCCGAAGCTCAATCCGATCGAGCAGGTCCGTCGGTACTGCCGCTATCTCGCGGATTTCAATGCTGCGCTGTCCGGTCATCCTGAACGGCTGCACGGGGTGGCGTATCTCCACAACGCGACGGAATTCGGCGCGGCGGGCCTCACCGAGATCGGCGAGGATCGATTCGGACAGCTCTTTTCGGCCGACCGCCGCGGGGCATTCCTCGACTATCTGCGCGCGAGGCTGTCACCCGAGTCGGGAGCACGCGCGGCGGACGAGTTGCTCGCCGGGAAGACGCGTCCGTCGGTACAGCTCATGACGGTCGCCGCCGAGGAGGTACGGGAGCGGGAGCGGTTCGTCCTGCTGGACGAACAGCAGGTCGCCTACCGGACCGTGATCGGCGCCGTCGAGCGGGCGAAACGCTCCGACCACAAGGAGGTCGTCATCGTCACGGGCGGTCCGGGAACGGGAAAGAGCGTCATCGCGCTCTCATTGCTGGGCGAGATGTACCGGCAGGGCGTCCCCACCCTGCACGCCACGGGATCACAATCCTTCACCAAGACGATGCGCAAGGTAGCCGGTTCACGCAAGCGGGAGGTGCAGGAGCTCTTCAAGTACTTCAACAGCTTCATGACGGCGGAGAAGAACAGCCTCGACGTTCTCATCTGCGACGAGGCTCACCGCATCCGGGAGACGTCCGCCAACCGCTACACCCGCGCCGAACACCGCACCGGCAGGCCTCAGGTGGCGGAGTTGATCGACGTGGCGCGCGTCCCCGTCTTCCTTCTCGACGAGCACCAGGTGGTGCGTCCGGGCGAGATGGGGACCGTGGCCGACATCCGGGCGGCGGCCGCGGCCAAGGGGCTCGAATGCCGCGTCGTACCCCTCGACAGCCAGTTCCGCTGCGGCGGCAGCGACGCCTACCTCACCTGGGTGGTACGGCTGCTCGGCCTCGAAGCCGGCGGGCCGGTCAGGTGGGAGCCGGACGGCAAGATGAGCCTGCTGGTCGCCGAGAGCCCGCGGGAGATGGAGGAGTTCCTCGAATCCCGGCGCCGCGACGACTACGGCGCGAGGATCTCGGCCGGCTACTGCTGGAAGTGGACGACCAAGACCGTCCCGGGCCGGCCCCTGCCCGCCGACGTGGCCATCGGGGACTGGGCGCGACCGTGGAACGTATACGGCGACCGGTCGGTCGACGGCGCTCCCCCGGCGCCCCTGTGGGCCACGGATCCGGCCGGCTTCGGCCAGATCGGCTGCGTCTACACCGCCCAGGGGTTCGAGTACGACTGGAGCGGCGTCATCCTGGGCCCGGACCTCGTGTGGCGGGGAGACCGGTGGGTGACCGATCGGACGGCGTCGAAGGATCCCGTGTTCAAGAAGGCCACGAGCGATGCCGACGTGGACCGACTGATCCGCAACACGTACAAGGTCCTGCTGACCCGAGGCATGGTCGGCACGGTGATCTACTCCACCGACGCCGAGACCCGGCATCGCCTCCGTGAACTCGTGGGCGAACAACTGACCCTGGCTTCCGTGTAGTCACCTCTCCCGACGCCACTGCGCCCCCGCCGTCGCACGACGCCGGGGGCGTGGTCGTATCCGGAACCGACCGATCGATCGGTTGTTACTCCATCGTAACTTTCCTGTACCTAGCGGTAACAACGCGCGCCGTGTCACCTTTCCGATGCCACCGGCCGGCGGTACCCCCACTTTCCCAGCCATGCACCGGAGTTCTCTCCGGCTTGGGCATGGCCGACCGCAGGAGTTCCGCCGTGATCGGATTCCGCAACGCCAGCAAGGACCGGGCCCGTAGTCGAGTGCGACGACTCGCGGGGGCCGGGATGGTTCTGCCGCTCGCCGTCAGTGCTCTGGTCGCCGGCTCCGCCGGGACCGCCGTGGCCGGTCCCGGGACCGGGCCCACCGCCGTGGTCTCCATGGGCGACAGCTACATCTCCGGCGAGGCCGGCCGCTGGAAGGGCAACAGCCTGACCAACAGCGGGAACCGCACCGGGACGGACCGCGCCTGGGTCTCCGGGAGCACCTACGACCCCGCCAAGGTGTACGGGAGCACCGCCGGGGGCTGCCACCGCTCCGACTCCGCCGAGGTCAAGAGCGCCGGGGCCATCGCCGACGTGGCCGTGAACCTGGCCTGCTCCGGGGCGACTTCCGAGAACGTCTTCCGCGCCTCCAGCGGAGGCGTGGCCTTCAAGGGCGAGGCCCCGCAGGCCGATCAGCTCGCCACCGTGGCCCGCACCGACAACGTCAAGGTCATCGCGCTGTCCATCGGCGGCAACGACCTCGGCTTCGCCGACATCATCAAGGACTGCGCCCTCGACTTCGTCCTGTGGGGCTCCTACTGCTACGACGACCAGCAGTACGGCGTCGACCAGAAGATGGACGCCGTGATGGCGAACGTCGGCAAGTCCGTCGACGAGGTCCGGGCCGTGATGCGGGCCGCCGGGTACACCGACTCCTCGTACCGGATCGTGCTCCAGTCCTACCCCTCACCGATCCCGCGCGGGGCCGAGAACCGGTACACGCAGAGCGACTGGAGCCGCCTGAACACCGGCGGCTGCCCGTTCTGGAACCGGGACTCCGACTGGGCGCGCGATTCGCTCGTGCCGCAGATCGCGGGCCGCCTCAAGGCGGTTGCCGCCGCCAAGGGCGTGCAGTTCCTGGACCTGCGGGACATGATGCAGGGCCGTGAGGTGTGCGCGAAGGCCAGCAAGCAGGTGAGCAGCTCGGCGCCCGCGTCGGCGAAGACGAGCGAGTGGGCGCGCTGGATCGACAGCAGCGAGACGCAGGGGCTGGTCCAGGAGTCCATGCACCCGAACTACTTCGGCCAGCTGGCGGTCGGGCGCTGCCTGAACCTCGCCGTCGCCCAGCCCGCGGACTCCGCGTCCAGCTGCAAGAACACCGCCGGAGCGGACCACACGGGCATGTTCCTGACGTCCGCCCCCTGACGGGTGCGTTCCGGGTCCGGGGCGCCTGCGGAGACTCCGCGGGCGCCCTTTCCCGTCTCCGCGCACCCGTCTCCGCACTTCCGTACTTCCGTACTTCCGTCCCCGCCCTGCCGTCCCCGCGGCCGCCGTCAGCCCCGTACGGCGGCCAGCGCCTCGTCGTAGAGGACGGTCAGGTCGGCGCTGCCGCCGCTGCGGACCCAGACCTCGGTGGCCGCGTCCACGCAGGCGAAGACGGTCGCGGTCACCGCCGCGGCGCGCACCTGCGGCACCGGGCCCTGCCCGGCGGCCATCCGGGCCGTGACCGCGGGCTGCACCAACTCCTGCCAGCGCAGCCGCTTCTGCGTGTAGCGGGCGCGCAGCGGCGGGGTGTCGAAGATCAGCGTCGTGATCTCCAGCAGCCGGCCGGGGTCGCCGTGCGCCTCCATGAGCACCTCGAAACCGGCGCGCAGGGCCTCCCACGGAGTGGCGGCCGCCGGCTGGGCCTCCACCGTCGCACGCAGCAGCTCGCCGAGCTCCTCCTGCTCGCCGCAGACGATGTCCTCCTTGGTACCGAAGTACCGGAACAGCGACCGCTGCGAGATGCCCGCCTCCTTGGCTATCTGCGCGATGGTCGTGGCCTCGTACCCCTGCTCGGCGAAGAGCCGCATGGCCGTGTCGAAGATGCTCGCGACCACGGCCTGCCGGGAGCGGTCCCACAGGCTCGACTGCGTTGCGGTTGTCCCCATCGGGCCAGCATATAGGCGGACCGCCAGGCTGGCCTCTACTGCCCGCTTGGCAGTCACTGCCAAGCGGGCATACAGTGAAGACAGACGTTGTCATCCATGGGCAGGAGCCACTGTGAACGCGGTCGACTACCGAGGCAGGACCACCCTGATCACCGGCGCGAGCTCGGGCCTGGGCGCCGAGTTCGCACGCCAGCTCGCCGCGCGGGGATCCGACCTCGTGCTCGTCGCCCGCCGGGAGGACCGCCTGAAGGCGCTCGCCGCGCAGCTGTCCGCGGCGCACGGCGTCAGGGTGGAGCCGCTCGCCATGGACCTGGCCGTCGACGGGTGCGGTGAGCTGCTGGCCGCCGAGGTCGAGCGGCGCGGGATCACGGTCTCCAGCGTCGTCAACAACGCCGGCTTCGGCACGTACGGGCGCTTCCACGAGGAGGATCCGCAGCGGGTCCGCCAGGAGGTGGCCCTCGACGTGATGGCCGTCGTCGACATCAGCCGGGCCTTCATCGGCCCGCTGCGCAGCCGCGGCGAGGGCGTCCTGGTCAACCTCGCCAGCGCGGCCGCCTACCAGCCCGTCCCGAACATGGCCGTCTACGGCGCCACCAAGGCCTTCGTCCTCAGCTTCACCGAGGCCCTCTGGCAGGAGTCCCGGGGCACCGGCCTGCGCGTCATGGCGCTGTCGCCCGGCGCGACGAGGACGGAGTTCTTCGACGTGGTCGGCACGGAGAACGCCGCCGGCGGCACCAAGATGCAGACCTCCGAACAGGTCGTGCGCACCGCGCTGAAGGCGCTGGACCGGAGGAACCCGCCGCCGAGCGTGGTCTCCGGGGCCATGAACCGGATCATGACCCTGAGCGGGCGGTTCGCGAGCCGCCGCATGGTCGTGCGCGTGGTGGACCGGATGTCCTCGCCCCGGACCCCCGCGCGGCCGAAGGCCGCCGCGTAGCGGTGCCGTCCGCCGGCAAAACCGGATGAGCGCGGCGGCGCGGGCTGGCATGATCGCGCTCATGCCGGCCCGTACCGCACGCCCCAGCCTCTACATCTCCGTCGACATCGAAGCCGACGGCCCGATCCCCGGCCCGTACTCGATGATCAGCTTCGGGGCCGCCGTCGCGGGACGGCAGGACGGCGCTTCGTATACGGCCGCGGACCCCGAACGGGACACCTTCTACCGGGAACTCCGGCCGATCAGCGAGCAGTACGTACCCGAGGCGCTCGCCGTCAGCGGGCTCGACCGGGACCGGCTGCTCCGGGAGGGCGCCGAACCGGCGGCGGCCATGGCGGAGTTCCGCGCGTGGGTACGGGAGGTCTCCGCCGAGGCCGGGGCGCAGCCCGTGATGTGCGGCTACCCGGCCTCCTTCGACTGGACCTTCCTGTACTGGTACTTGATGACCTTCGGCGGCGACAGCCCCTTCGGGCACTCCGGCTGCCTGGACATGAAGACCCTGTACGCGACCAAGGCGCGGGTCCCGCTGCGGGCGGCGGTCAAGGGCCGCATGCCGCGCGAACTGCTCTCCGCCCGCAGGCACACCCACCACGCACTGGACGACGCCATCGAGCAGGCGGAGCTGATGAGCAACCTCATGCTCTGGACCCCTCCGTCCACCGACGGCCCCGCCGGCTGACGGGAGATCCCGCCCGCTGACGGGAGAACGGCCGGTGCGTACGCCACACCCGCAGTGGGTGGCGTACGCACCGGCCGAGGGCGGCCCCGGGGGCCGGGTCAGTGTGCCGGGACCGGTTCCGGTACGGCGGCGGCGGACCGCCGGACACCGAAGTGGTTGAAGGCCAGGTTGAGCACGATGGCCACCACGCAGCCGGTGCTGATGCCGGAGTCCAGGACGACCAGCAGGTCCTTCGGGAACGCGTGGTAGAAATCCGGCGCCGCGATCGGGATCAGGCCGATGCCGACCGAGGCGGCGACGATCAGGGCGTTCTCGCCCTTCTCCATGGCCGCGCCCGCCAGGGTCTGGATGCCGCTGGCGGCGACCGAGCCGAACAGGACGATCCCGGCGCCGCCGAGCACCGGCAGCGGGACCACTCCGATGACGGAGGCGGCCATCGGGCACAGGCCCAGCAGGATCAGGATGCCGCCGCCCGCGGCGACGACGAACCGGCTGCGCACCTTGGTCATCGCCACGAGCCCGATGTTCTGCGCGAAGGCGCTGCACATGAAGCCGTTGAACAGCGGGCTGAGCGCGCTGCCGAGCGTGTCCGCGCGCAGTCCGCCCTCGATGGTCCTCGCGTCGGCCGGCCGGCCGACGATCTTGCCCAGCGCCAGGATGTCGGCGGTGGACTCGGTCATGCACACCAGCATCACGATGCACATGGAGACGATGGCGGCGACCTGGAACTGCGGGGCGCCGAAGTGGAACGGGGTGGGGAAGCCCACCAGGGAGGCGTTCTTGACGGCGTCGAAGCTGGTCATCCCCAGCGGGAGCGCGATCAGCGTGCCGGCCACCAGGCCGAGCAGGATCGAGATCTGCTGCAGGAAGCCGCGCAGGAACTTGCGCATCAGCAGCACGATGACGAGGGTGACGGCCGCCATGCCGATGTTCTTCATCGAGCCGTAGTCGGTGGCGGTGCGGTTGCCGCCCTGGGACCAGTTGAAGGCCACCGGCAGCAGGGAGACGCCGATCAGGGTGATGACCGTACCGGTGACGACCGGCGGGAAGAAGCGGACGAGCTTCCCGAAGTACGGGGCGGCGAAGAAGCCGACGATCCCCGCGACGATGATCGCGCCGAAGATGACGGGGATGGCGTCCGCGCCCTCCCCCTTGCCTATGGCGATCATCGGGGTCACACCGGCGAACGAAACGCCGTTGACGAAGGGGAGTTTGGCGCCGATCTTCCAGAAGCCGAGGGTCTGGAGGAGGGTGGCGAGGCCGGCGGTGAAGAGCGAGGCGCCCATCAGGAACGCCGTCTCGGTGGCGGAGAGTCCGACGGCGGGGCCGACGATCATGGGCGGGGCGACGACACCCGCGTACATGGCGGCCACGTGCTGGAGGCCGCTCGTGAACATCTTCAGAGGAGGCAGGGTCTCGTCGACCGGGTGCTTCTCCTCCGGTACTGCGACTGCATCTTTGCGAAACCTGGGCGTGTGGGCCACGGCTTCCTCCGGTCGGGTAACACGTCGGCATGGACGTGGGTGTCTTGGAGGTGGTGCGAAAGCTGTGCGAGTCGAGCCGGTATGGAGTTGTGGTGGGTGGAGGGGGTTGCGTGTTGCTCAGGAGGTGCGGAAACGATTCGCCCAAACCGTTCCAGCCAAGCAGTGGCACGAGTCACCGCCCCCGGGAACGCCCTCGGAGAAACCTCGGGCGCTTCCCGGGAACGGCTGCCGCGGACCCCGCTCGGGTCCGCGGCCGCGGGGGGGGGGGGGGGCCCCCCCCCCCCCCGGGGCGGGGGGGGGCCCCGCGGGGGGGGGGGGGGGGGGGGGGGGGGGCGGGGGGGGGGGGGCGGGCGGCGGGGGGCGGGG